>DATHZQ010000078.1:0-49159 GCA_035458525.1 Acidimicrobiia bacterium | reverse complement strand
GCAGCATGCGCACCAGAAGGGGGTCGTGCATCGCGACCTGAAGCCAGGCAACGTGCTGGTGAGCAACGACTCGGCTCGGTGATGTCGCTTCCGGTGACGATGTCAACGGCTGCAGTCCAGAACTCACCGGCGCCGATGGCGCCCGGCATGAGGTCGGAGCCGTCGAACCGCGAGACGTCGGCGGCGCCGAGAATCTCACCGAAGACCTGCTCGATCTCGGTCGGGTACACGCTCGTGTCCATGTTCAGGTTCGGGAACAAGAGTCCACCGAACGCACCACGGGTCTCGGCGTAGTCCGTCGAAGCGACGAACTTCAGCACTTCCTGGACCTCCGGACGATCCGCGAACGCCGCCATCAGCGTGCCGGCCGTGAGGGTCACGTTGCCGAACTCGTCGCTGATCGTCGGCAGGTAGAACGCGTTGACGTCGCCCTCAGGACCGACGGTCGTGCCGTCCGGCCACTGCTGGGAGAAGAAGTTCGCCTGGCGATGCATGAAGCAGTTGCCGTCGAGAATCGGCAGGCCGGCGTCGGCGAATGCAATGCCGGCTGTGGCCGCAGGACCACCCTGCAGATAGCCATCGGTGCTCCACATGTCCATGATGAACTGCGCAACCTCGACGACCCGCTCGTCGTTGAACGGGATCTCGTTGGCGACCCACTGGTCATAGACCTCGGGGCCGTGCAGGCGCAGCATCACGTCTTCCATCCAGTCGGTGAACGGCCATCCGGTGGCCGTGCCCGAGCCGAGACCGGCGCACCACGGGGTGCCGCCGTTGGCGACGACGTCGTCGGAGATGGCGATCATCTCGTCCCAGGTCGTCGGGATCTCGTAACCGGCGTCCGCAAAGGCGGACGGGCTGTACCAAACGAGGCTCTTCAGGTCGGCCTTGTTGGGAACGCCGTAGATGGCGCCGTCCACGGTGCCGAGCCCGATCCAGCCTGCGTCGAAGTTCTCGTTCACGACCGACAACACGTCGTCGGACAGCGGAACCAGCTCACCGGCCCCGGCGAAGTCGCCGATGCGGCCAGGCTGCGGGAAGACGAAGATGTCGGGCGGATCGCCCGCTTCGGTCCGGATCGTGATGATGTCGGCCGCGTCACGCGTACCTTCGACCTCAACCGCAATTCCGGTCTCGGCGGTGAAGTCCGCAAACGTCGCCTTGAAATTCTCGAGTTCGGTGTCGGTCTCCGGCGTCAAGATCGTCACGGTCGTACCCGCGAGATCGCCGCCGGATTCCGCTGCGGCAGTGGTCTCGGTCGCACCGCCGTCGTCGCCACCGTCGTCGCCTGCGTCATCGTCGTCGCCACCACAGGCGGCTACGACCATCGCAAAAACGACAAGCAGCAGCAGCCACTTGGCTTTCTTCATGTGATTTCCTCCAATTTGGGAAGAGACTCCCTAACGAATCTCGCCGCAACAGGCGGACTCGACAGGCCACGATACCCCATTTGGAAGCGCTTACACCATCTCGCAGCCGCTCTGACGGCGAAAGCGGGCGGCAGGCGCCACCCACCCTGCCGGCCGGGGAACCGAGCGACGAAGCGTGCGGTGCCGATTCCTACACTGCGCGCAATGAGCGATCCTTCCTCCCGCAACACGACCGAAGACCGCCCCACGTTCGTCTCACACCTCGAATGCTCGGCCGACGGCACCCGCTACGAACCCGACCAGCTCTATGGCCTCTCCGACGCCGGCAAGCCGTTGTTGGTGCGCTACGACCTCGAGGCGCTCGGCGCCGCGGTCGACAAGGACGAGCTGGCGGCCAGGCCTCCCGACATGTGGCGCTACCGAGAGTTCCTCCCCGTCCGCAAGACCGAGAACATCGTCTCGCTCGGCGAAGCAATGACCCCGCTCGTCCCGCTGCCCCGCATCGCCTCGGAACTCGGGGTCACCGGGGAGGTCCTCGTCAAGGACGAAGGCAGGCTCCCCACCGGCTCCTTCAAAGCGCGCGGCCTCGTGATGGCCGTAGCCATGGCGAAGGAGCTCGGAGTGAAGCGTGTCGCCATGCCGACCAACGGGAATGCAGGAGCTGCGCTGGCTGCGTACGGCTCCCGAGCCGGTCTCGAGACCTACGTGTTCTGCCCGGCCGACACTCCTGAGGTGAACGTGCGGGAGATCGCCCTCCAAGGCGCCAAGGTGTGGCGGGTCAACGGCCTCATCAATGACTGCGGCAAGATCGTCGGCGAGGGCAAAGCGACGATGGGCTGGTTCGATGTTTCGACCCTCAAGGAGCCGTACCGGATCGAAGGCAAGAAGACCATGGGCCTCGAGCTCGCCGAGCAGCTCGGCTGGGACGTTCCCGATGTCATCTTCTACCCGACCGGTGGCGGCACCGGTCTCATCGGCATGTGGAAGGCGTTCCAAGAACTCGAAGCCATCGGCTGGCTCGGAGCGAAGAGACCACGCATGGTTGCGGTCCAGGCGAGCGGATGTGCGCCGATCGTCAAGGCCTACGAAGACGGCACCGATCACGCCGAGCTGTGGGAAGACGCCCACACCATCGCCAGCGGGATCAGGGTGCCGGTCGCCATCGGCGACTTCCTGATTCTGCAAGCGGTACGGGAGAGCGGCGGTTTCGCCATCGCCGTCCCCGACGACGAGATCGCAGCCGCGCAGGTGAGCGTGCCGGCTCGCGAGGGACAGTTGCTGTGCCCGGAAGGCGCCGCCACCTACGCCGCGTACGAGCGGGCGCTGGAGCAAGGCCTCGTCGAGAAGAGCGAAAGGGTCGTGCTGTTCAACTGCGGCAACGGGCTGAAGTACCCGATGCCGCCGGCCGACGCCACCATCGACCGGCACGAGCCGATCGACTGGGACGCCTTGGCGCGGGCCTGACCACGGCGCATGGCGGACATCGTCATCACCGAGTTCATGGAGGCGTCGGCGGTCGACGGTCTGCGCACCGACTTCGACGTGCTGTACGACCCTGGGCTCGTCGACGACCGGCGGCGGCTGCTCGCATCGCTCGGCGACGCTCGAGCCGTGATCGTGCGCAACCGCACCCAAGTCGACGGGGAGCTGCTTGCGGCCGGCCCTGCACTGGTGGCGGTGGGGCGGCTCGGCGTCGGCTTGGACAACATCGACCTGGTGGCGTGTGACGCCGCCGACGTCGACGTGTATCCGGCGACGGGCGCCAATGCAGCCGCGGTCGCCGAGTACGTCATGGCCGCAGTACTCCTCCTGACGCGCGGTGTCTTCGGTGCGACCGATCGGGTCGTGGCAGGATCGTGGCCGCGAACCGAGCTCTCCGGCGGCGAGATCGGCGGCCGCACCATGGCCCTCGTCGGCTTCGGCGGGATCGCCAGGCTCGTCGCCGCCAAGGCATCGGCACTCGGCATGACGGTGACTGCGATGGATCCGTTCCTGCCCGAAGACGATCCGGCATGGGCCACGGTCGAGCGGCGACCCGACCTCGCAGCCCTCCTCGCCGACGCCGACGCCGTCAGCCTGCACGTGCCGCTCACGCCTGATACCCGCAACCTCATCGACGCCGCAGCACTCAAGCTGCTCCCGGAAGGCGCGGTCCTCGTCAACACGGCCCGCGGTGGTGTCGTCGACGAGGGCGCCGTCGTGGAAGCGTTGCGCACCGGAGCGCTCGGGGGCGCGGCGCTGGACGTGTTCGCCGAAGAACCGCTCGATGCGCGCACCGGGGCCTCGTTCGTCGACGTGCCGACCCTGATCCTCACACCCCACATCGCCGGCATCACCGAGGAGTCGAATCGCCGGGTCAGCGCGGTGACGGCCGCCAATGTCCGCAAGCGCCTCTCCGGCGGCCCGGCATGAGCCATGTCGCATGCGTCGGCATCGCCGTGCTCGACCACGTCTTTCAGGTGGCCGAGCTTCCGTCGTCCCCGGGCAAGTACCGCGCCACCGCACGCACGGAGACCGGAGGTGGGGTGGCGGCCAACGCCGCCGCCACGGTGACGCGGCTCGGGGGCACGGCCGGATTTCACGGTGCCGTCGGCGACGACAGCGCAGCGGACCGCATCACCGCCGGCCTCGAAGCGTGGGGCGTCGACACCTCCGGAGTTCGGCGGGTGCCGGGGCAGGCGTCTCCCGTGTCTGCCGTGCTCGTCGACGCCGCAGGGGAACGCCTGATCGTCAACCATGCCGGACCGGAGCTGTTCACCGTGGCGCCCTCCGTGACGGCGAGCGACGTCGCCGAAGCGGACGTGGTCCTCGCCGACATGCGGTGGCCGGGCGGGGCGATTCCTGCGCTGCGCGCCGCACGGGGCGCGGGCAAGCCGGCCATCGTCGACTGCGATCACGATCCTGCCGACGCTCCGGGGATCCTCGAAGCAGCAACCCACATCGTCTTCGCACTGGCAACGCTGCAGCGCTATGCCGGAAACGCGGATGCCGCAGCAGCCTTGCGTATCGCCGCCCGCCGCACTGGTGCTTGGGTCGCCGCAACCGCCGGCGGCGACGGTGTCTACTGGCTCGCCGAGGACGCGCTGTGTCACGGTCCGGCGGACGAGGTCGACGTGGTCGATACCCTCGGTGCCGGCGATGTGTTCCACGGCGCCTTCGCCCTTGCGGTAGCGGAGGGAAGATCCGAGACGGCAGCATTGCGCTGGGCGAGCGCCGCCGCCGCACTCAAGTGCACGCGCTTCGGTGGACGCACCGGCATACCGCAACGCAACGAGGTCGACCGATTCGTGGAGGAACGCACACCATGGAGCTGAGTGCAGGAAAGCTGTGGGGGCTGCGGCGGATCGCCGACGCCGCGGGCCGCTTCAAGATGACGGCCGTAGACCAGCGACCGCCGATCAAGAACCTCGTCGCCGAGCGCCGCGGGACGCCGGAGGCCCCCTACGACGACGTCGCGAACGTGAAGTCGCTGCTCGTCGAGGAACTGGCCGCGACGTCGTCGGCGATGCTCCTCGACCCGCATTACGCCTATCCCCGGGCCATCCAGTATGTCCGGCCGTCGCAGGGACTGATCCTCACGCTGGAGGATTCGGTCTTCGAGGAAACCCCGCAGGGCAGGCGCTCCGCTGCGATCGACCATTGGAGCGTCGAGAAGATCAAGCGAATCGGGGGCGACGCAGTCAAGGTGCTGGCCTGGTACCGCCCCGACGCCGACCCGTCCGTTTGCGACAACCAGAAGCGATTCGTGGCGTCGATAGGCGATGCGTGCCGCCGCTACGACATCCCGTTCGTGTTCGAGTTGCTGCTGTACCCGTTGCCCGGGGACACCAGGCACACGACCGACTATGTCGAGCAGGTCGGCAAGCGAACGGAGCATGTACTCGAGAGCGTGGTGACGTTCGCCGACGAGGCGTACGGCGTCGACATCTTCAAGCTCGAGTCGCCCATCCCGGCGACAGCGGTTCCCGATGCGAGCGGTTCCGACGCAGCCGAGGCGCAGGCGGCGTTCGATGAGCTGGGTCGGCTGGCGGGTCGGCCGTGGGTCATGCTCTCGGCCGGTGCGGGCAAGGCCGACTTCAGACGGATCCTCGAGTACGCATACCGCGCCGGGGCCAGCGGCTATCTGGCGGGCCGCGCAATCTGGTGGGAGGCGTTCCAAGCGTTCCCCGACCTCGACGACATGCGCCGCCAGCTTCGGAGCGAGGGGGTGGGCTACATGGAGGAGATCAACCGCCTCACCGACGAAGCCGCGGTTCCTTGGCACACGCACCCCCGCTACGGCGAGGGACCCGCATTGGACGGCGACGGCGCTGAGTTCCGTGCGACCTACGCGGGGTTCAGCGATGGGGGTGAGCGATGAAGGTCGGCGTGGCCGCCCTCGGCCGGCCGACGTTCGACGTCCCGTTCGCCGAGCACACGGCGGCACGCGCCTTCGACGCCCTCGACGACCTGGGAGGAATCGAGGTCGTCGGCAGCCGGCGAGTCGCCTTGGACGAGGCCGGACTTGCCGCTGCCGTTGCGGCCCTGGCCGGCGCTGACATCGACGTGCTCCTCGTGATCCAGGCGAGCTTCGCCGACTCGTCGCTCGTCGCCGCGGTGGCGACGGCCACAGACGCTCCGGTGGTGCTGTGGGCGTTCCCCGAGGAGCGTACCGGGGGCCGGCTACGCCTCAACTCCCTGTGCGGCATCAACCTCGCCGCCTACCTGCTGCGAAGCGGTCGCCAGGAGGTGCGCCATCTGTACGCCGATCCGAGCGACCCCGCCATCGCGGCCCGCTTGGGCGAGGCGCTGCGAGGTGGCGGCGATGCCCCCGACCCCGCCCGGCACTCGTTTCCCGTCACGGCGGACGACGAGTCCGCTGCCTCCGACGTCGCCGCACGACTGAGCGACGCGAAGATCGGCATCGTCGGTGATCGCCCCACGGGATTCGAGCCCTGCGGATATGACGAGGACGAGCTGCGTGCCGCCACAGGCGTCACGGCACAGGCGGTGCCCCTGCCCGCGCTCTTCGAGCGTGCAGCCAAGGCTGAAACCGAAGCGGTCACAGAGGTTCTCCACGGCTACGCATCAGAGCTCCCCGGCCTCGATGGTGTCGATGCGGCGGCGCTCGCCCAGAGCATCCGGATCCATCTCGGCCTCGCCGACCTGGTCGCCTCCAACGGTTGGGACGCCGTCGCCACCCGCTGCTGGCCCGAGTGCTTCACCGAATTCGGGGGCGCCGCCTGCGCTCCGCAGTCACGACTCAACCAGGAGCTGGGGGTTCCAGGACTCTGTGAGGCCGATGCCTACGGTGCCGTGACGAGCCTCGTGCTGCAATGGCTCGTCGACGCACCCAGCTTCGTCGCCGACCTGATCCACCTCGAGCCGGCCGACAACACCGCGGTGTTCTGGCACTGCGGGCTGGCCCCGCTGAGCATGGCCGATCCCGACGTCGCACCGCAAGCAACGGTGCACTCCAACCGCAAGCTGCCGCTGCTCTACGAGTTTCCTCTCAAGCCGGGCCGCATCACCATCGCCCGGCTGAGCCAGTCCCGCGGCCGGCATCGCATCGTGATCGGCGGCGGGGAGATGCTGCGGGCTCCCCTCCCGTTCTCCGGCACGGCCGGCGTGGCTCGCCTCGACCACCCGGTGGCGGACGTACTCGACACCGTGATCGAGGAGGGGCTCGAGCATCACTATGGCATCGCGTACGGCGACGTGCGTGGCGCCTTGACTGCTCTCGCCGCCCGTCTCGATCTCGACGTCGTGACGCTGTGAAGCGGTCGCCGAGCAACCCCGTCCGATCCCGTACCATTTCGCCGCACGTCCGACGCAGAAGGTGATCCCATGAGCCTCGTTGACCGCTTGACCAAGGAAGAGAAGACGGGCCTGTACATCGGGGGTGAATGGCGCTCGGCGTCCGACGGGCGCACGATCACCGTCGTCGACCCGGCAACCGAGGAAGCGATCGCCGAATGCGCTTCGGCGAGTCCCGAAGACGGCGTTGCCGCAGTGACGGCGGCCGCAGATGCCGCTGCCGAGTGGGCCGCGACGTCACCCCGCCAACGCTCCGAGATCCTACGGCGTGCCTTCGACATGATGATCGATCGCGCCGAGGACTACGCCCAGCTCATCACGCTGGAGAACGGCAAGACCCTCGCCGATTCACGCGGCGAGGTGCGGTACGGCGCGGAGTTTCTGCGATGGTTCTCCGAAGAGGCCGTGCGCAACGTCGGCGACGTCTACCGCGCTCCGGCGGGCGACAAGAACATCGTGGTGCTCCATCAACCGGTCGGGCCGTCGCTCCTCGTGACGCCATGGAACTTCCCGCTGTCCATGGGGACCAGAAAGATCGGCCCCGCCCTCGCCGCCGGGTGCACCACCATCCTGAAGCCGGCCAGTGATACGCCGCTGATCGCACTGGCGCTCGCCGACCTTCTCGAAGAGGCGGGCGTGCCGCCCGGAGTGGTGAACGTGGTGCCCGCCGACCGCTCGTCCGCCGTCGTCAACGCCATGCTCGCACACCCCCGCCTCCGCAAGCTCTCGTTCACGGGATCGACCGAGGTCGGTCGCATTCTCCTCGCCGAGGCGTCGAAGCAGGTGCTCAACACGTCGATGGAGCTCGGGGGCAACGCTCCGTTCCTGATACTGGCCGATGCCGATCTCGACGCTGCCGTCGAAGGGGCGATGCTCGCCAAGATGCGCAACGCGGGTGAGGCCTGCACTGCGGCCAACCGGTTCTACGTCGCGGCTTCGATCGCGGACGACTTCGCCGATCGCTTCGCCGCCGCCATGGATGCGCTGCAACTGGGTCCCGGCATCGACGAGGCCAGCGACGTCGGCCCTCTCATCAACCGGGCGACCCAGCAGAAGGTCTCCGATTTGGTCGACGGAGCTGTCGACCAGGACGCCGCCGTCGTCACCGGTGGGGGCACGCCGGACGGCAAGGGCTTCTTCTACCAGCCGACCGTGTTGAAGAACGTCGTTCGCAATGCCCACATCCTCACGCAGGAGATCTTTGGCCCGGTGGCGCCGATCGTTCCCTTCGACGACCTCGAGGACGCGATCACGATGGCCAACGACACCGAATACGGCTTGATCTCCTACGTGTACACCGGTGACGCCGGAACCGGCTTGCACGTAGCCGAGGCGCTCGAGGCTGGGATGGTCGCGGTCAATCGCGGCTTGGTCTCCGATCCCGCCGCGCCGTTCGGTGGCGTCAAACAGTCCGGGCTCGGCCGGGAGGGAGCGCACCACGGGCTGCTGGAGTACGTCGAGGCCAAGTACGTCGGCGTCGATTGGTGAGCTCCGCAAAGGGGGCCGGCACGATGAGTGAGTTCGTGCGGTACGGCGTGATCGGCACGGGGATGATGGGCGTCGAGCACATCTACAACGTCGTGCATCTCCCGGGCGCTTCCGTGACCGCCATCGCCGACACCAACGAGGGCTCACGCCGCATCGGGCAAAAGGCGGCGGAGCTGCCCGACGACGCCGTGTTCGCCGACTACCGGGATCTCCTCGCATCCGGGCTGTGCGACGCCGTGGTGGTGGCGAGCCCCAACTTCACGCACGCCGGCATCCTGGAGGACGTCCTGGCTACGGACCTTCACGTGCTCGCCGAGAAGCCGCTGTGCACCACGGTCGAGGACGCTGCCCGGGTCACCGAGGCGGCTCGGCGCCGCTCGGCCCTCTCGTGGATGGCGCTCGAATACCGCTACATGGCACCCATCGCCGCCCTCGTCGAGGAGGTGCGAGCCGGCCGCGCCGGAATGGTTCATCAGGTGGCCATCCGCGAGCACCGCTTCCCGTTCCTCGCCAAGGTCGACAACTGGAATCGGTTCTCAGCCAACACTGGCGGCACCCTCGTCGAGAAATGCTGCCACTTCTTCGACCTGATGAACCTGATCACCCTGGCGACACCGGTGCGGGTGATGGCCTCGGGGGCGCAGAGCGTGAATCATCTGGACGAGCGCTACGACGGGCGCATCCCCGACATCATCGACAACGCCTACGTGATCATCGAGTACGACTCGGGAGCGAGAGCCCTCCTCGACCTCTGCATGTTCGCCGAGGGGAGCAGCAACGAGCAGGAGATCGCCGTGACCGGGGATGCCGGCAAAGTCGAGGCGTTCGTGCCGGAGTCCGTCGTCCGTGTGGCGAGCCGCGAACCGGGTTCGATGATCGAGCGGACCGTGCCGTCGCATGCGGCCTACGACGGATTGCACCACGGCTCGAGCTACCTCGAGCACGTCGACTTCGTCGACGCCATTCGTAACGGCACGCCGGCCAAAGTCACATTCCAAGACGGGTTGATCGCAGTCGCGATGGGCGTCGCCGCCCACCGCTCGATCGACGAGCGACGACCCGTTGCTCTCGCCGACGTGCTGGTGTGACCCAGCCGCGAGGGTGCGCTTCGATCAGACAGCGAGTAGCTTCTCCCGCCATGGAATTGCGCCGCGCCCGGCCAGACGACGTTGAAACGCTCACGACGTTGCTGACCCAGTTCTTCGCCGGAGAAGGATTCAGCACGCCCCCCGAGACCATCGCCGCTCGCGTACCGGAGTTCCTCGGGCAACCCGGCAATGCGGCGTTCCTGGCCGTCGACGGGGAAGAGGTCGTCGGCGTCAGCACGGTGACCAGCACCTTCGGCGTCGAGCGGGGGCACAGCGCAGAGATCGAAGATCTCTATGTCGTGCCGTCACATCGCGGGCGAGGAATCGCCACATCCCTGCTCGGGGAGGCAATGATGTGGAGCACGCAGGAGGGTTTCGAGACGTTGGAGGTCGTCGTCACTCCCGACGACCCGGCACGCCGAGAGAGCCTCATCCGCTGGTACGGGCGGCTTGGTTTCCGCAAGACTTCTCGGCAAGTACTGCTCTTCAACGGCGGGGCCTGACGCAGGCTCGGTTTGGCCCGAAGGCACAGCGTCACAGGCCCTTCGGCACCTCCTGGGGACGGGGCGGTCTTCGTACGCTGGAGCTGTGCGTCGGTCTGAGGAGGTGGAGCATGCGAATCGCAGTCGTTGGTGCAGGCAGGGTCGGCTCCACGTTGGGCCAACGCTTGGGAGCGGCTGGACATCAGGTGCTGTTCGGCGTACGCGAACCGGACCATCCCAAGTACGACGGTCTCGAAGTAGAGACCGTCGAAGAGGCGGTGGCATCAGCGGACGTCGTGATCCTGGCAGTACCGTGGCGAGCCGCCCGGGATGCGGTCGAAGGGCTCGGTGATGTTGGCGACCGAGTGGTCGTCGACGTGACCAACCCATTTGGCGAGGACCGTGCCCACATCCGCCATCCCGAGCTGTCGGGCACAGAGCAGATCCGGGCGTGGCTGCGCGGGGGACGGCTCGTGAAGGCCTTCAACACGACCGGCTCGGGCAACCTCGGCGATCCGGCCTACCCGAGCGGCACACCGGTGATGTTGGTCGCCGGTGAGGATGCCGCAGCGAAGAAGACGACGCTGTCGCTCGCCACCGAACTCGGATTCGACGCCATTGATGCCGGGGGCATGATCGCCACTCGGGACCTCGAGCACATGGCGACGCTCTGGGTGCGTCTGGCCTATGGCCTGGGCCATGGACCCGACGTCGCCTTCGCGTTGCTGACTCGCTGACCCGTTTCAGGGCAGCGAGGCGAACGGTGCCGGATATTCCAGCGCTCCGCACGCAGGCAGCAGCTCAGTCCGCAGCACGAGCGCCTGGAACCCGGGACCGGCGTATGGCGACTCGAAGGAAGCCGCTACCGCCGCAGAGAAGCCGAGCCGGCCGTAGAAGGCCGGGTCGCCCAGCAGGAAGATGGCGACCTCGTCGTCGGCGCGGCACGACGAGATTCCTTGCTCCATCATCGCCGTGCCGATGCCACGCCGTTGCAGATCCGGGACGACGGCCACAGGACCCACGACGACGACGGGCGTCCCTGCCAGCAAGGCCCGCGAGAAGGCGGCGTGGCCGCGGACGTTCCGGCCCTCGACGGCCACGATCGAGTGGAGCAGATCGCCCTCGCCACGCAACTGCCGGTACAGGGCGGCGTCTCCCGAACCGGGCGACGCCGCCTCGTGGACCTCGACGATTCCGGACGCATCACCCCGCTGAGCCTCCCTGAGGAACAGCCGATCGACGAGGCTCACCCAGCCGCCGCCACGACTGCGTCGATGACGGCCATGTTGGCGATCGAATCCTCGTTCGAAACCGGCACCGGGGTTCCGTCGAGGATCGCCGTGGCGAACGCCTCCGCCTGGGCGGTGTACGCATCACGAGGCTCGAACGTGAGGACTTCGGTATCGGGGTCGACAGGTGGATTGCCGCCGGCCGTCAGCATGACCTTCGTCGGGAGGTCGGGTGGGATGTTGAACGGGATCTCGATATCGATGCGTCCCCGTGTGCCGACGATGTGGACTCGTTGGTCGGGCTCTGCCTGAGTCGTGCAGGTGAACGTCGCCTGCCCTTCCCCGAACCCGAGGACACCGGACGTTGCGATGTCGACGCCCGACTTCGGGTCGCGCCTCATCGTTGCCTGCACGCTGGTTGGCTCGGCGCCGAAGAGCATGCGGGACAGGTTGATGTTGTAACACCCGATGTCCATCAGGGCGCCGCCACCGTACTCGGCGATGTTGCGGATGTTGTCCGGATCGTCGTTGAAGTACGAGAACCAGCTCTGGACTGCAACGAGGTCTCCGATCACGCTGCGGTCGACGAGCTGCTTGGCATGGATCCACGTCGGATGGAGCCGGTACATGAACGCCTCCATCATCACCACACCCGCATCGGTGCAGGCCTCCACGACCCGTCGCGCTTCGGCGGCGTTCATGGCCAGCGGTTTTTCGCAGAGGACGTGCTTGCCCGCGTTGGCGGCTGCGATGGTCCATTCCGCGTGAAGATGGTTGGGCAGCGGAATGTATACGGCGTCGACGTCGGGGTCGTCGAGCAGGCCGGCATAGCTCCCGTAGGCGCGGGGGATCCCGAGCTTGCGAGCGGCCTCCTGGGCGCGGTCGCCATCGCGAGAGGCTATGGCGATGACGTCGCAGTTGTCGGCGGCAGCGATCGCCGGCGTCACCTTCTCCATGCCGATGTCTGCGGTACTCAATACCCCGAAGCGGAGCCGTTCCACGGGTCCTCCTGTCGCATTGGGAATAGCCGATGATGCCAGACCCGGCGCCGGGATCCCACACGGAAGCTGGTCAGGGAACGACGGCCGCCGCTTCGACCTCGACGAGCAAGCCGGGGTCGGCGAGCCCACGAACGACGAGCCACGTTGCAGCGGGTGGATCGGTGGGGAAGCTGCGCCGCAGCACGCGGCCAACCGGTGCGAGGTCCGCTGCGGCCGCCTCGACGACATAGATTCGCAGCGATGCAACATGGGCGAGTGTGGCGCCGGCAGCGGCGAGCACGGCGTCGAGGTTGCCCATCGCGGCAGCGAGCTGTGACTCGAGGTCCTCCCCTGCGAGCCGGCGTTCGGCATCCCAGCCGACCTGGCCGGAGATTCGAATGGTGCGCCCGCCTTCGGTCACCACTGCCTGCGAGAAACCGAACTGCACGCTGTCGAAGACGGCGGCTGGGTTGATGGTCGACCGCCACATCACATCGGAACGGGTGCGTCCCTGCCGAGATCGGCGAAGAGGGTGTACTCCGGCAGGAAGGTCATGTCGACCTTCCCGGTCGCTCCTTGCCGGTGCTTGGCGACCTGCACCTCGGCGAGACCCTTGGTCTCCGTTGCTTCGGGGTGGTAGTACTCGTGGCGGTAGATGAACATCACCACGTCGGCGTCCTGCTCGATGGCGCCCGACTCGCGGAGGTCGCCGAGCCGGGGCCGTTTGTCCTCGCGTGATTCCAGCGAACGATTCAGCTGTGACACGGCGATGACGGGGACATGCAACTCGCGGGCCAAGTTCTTGAGATTGCGGCTGATCGTTGCGATCTCCTGCTGCCGGTTCTCGCCGGCGGTTGCGTTCATGAGTTGGAGATAGTCGACGATCACGAGACCCAGCCCGGGGCGACGGCTCAGGCGCCGGCACTTCGCCCTGATCTCGGTGACCGTCAGGCCAGGAGAGTCGTCGACATAGATCGGCTTCTTGTACAGCACCGACGCTGCGTTCGAGAGCCGGGTGAAGTCGGCCTCATTGAGGCGCCCGGTGCGGAGCCGCTGTGAATCGATTTTTCCCTGTGAGCAGAGCAACCTCGTCACCACTTCTTCGCGGCTCATCTCGAGAGAGAAAATCGCGACGGGGTGGTCGTGCAGCGCCACGTTGCGAGCAATGTTCATCGACAAGGCAGTCTTTCCCATACCGGGCCTGGCTGCCACGATCACGAGATTGGTCGGGTGCAAACCGGCGAGCTTGCGATCGAGGTCTCTGAATCCCGTTGGGATACCCGTGACGTCGGCACCCCGCTGGCTCAGCTCCTCTGCCTTCTCGATGGCCGGGAACAACAGCGGGTCGATGAGCGCCAGCCCCTCACCGACTCGGCGCTCGGAAACGGCGTAGACGCGCTGCTCGGCTTCGTCGAGAACCTCAGCAACCGGTCGGTTCACTGCCGTGGCCAGCGTGCCCACCTCACCGCCGGCCCGAAGCAGCCGGCGCCGAAGGGCGTGTTCCTCGACGATGGCCACGTAGTGGTCGACATTGGAGGCGGTCGGGACCGCATCCGAAAGCGTCGTGACGTAGGTGATTCCGCCGACGCGATCGAGGTTCCCCGTGCGTCGCAGCGACTCCGTCACGGTCACGACGTCGATCGGCTCGTTGGCGTCGAACAGCAGAGCGATCGCCTCGAATATCGATTGGTGTGCGGGCTTGTAGAAGTCGTCAGCGTGCAGCGTTTCGAGGGCGATATCCGCCGCTTCGCTCGAGATCAGCACCGCACCGAGCACCGACTCTTCCGCCTCGACGCTGTGCGGCGCCGTGCGCATGCCGCGAGCACTCTCGCGTTCCACCACCGATGTCACGAGTCCTCCCCGTTGTGATCGTCTGCCCGTCAGCTTGCTGTGTCCCTGTGACAGATTTCGCGCTTCTCTTCAGGGACTCCCCAACGATCGGGGAAGTGCCCCGACCCTACGCGCCCCACCCCGGGTCGGGAAAACGAGATAGGGGTTGCCGGCCCAGATGGTCCTGCTTTCTTTTCGCGGGCTGCCCGAACGACCGTGCCGGGTGGCCGCGTGTCGAGTGCCGGCGTGGCGGCCGGTGGGAGGGCGCAGGGGAGACGAATCGCCGCGGTCCCGCAATGTCCGGTCGCACGATGCAGCTGCGTAATCTCCTTTCCGCCGTCACCTCCGCATCCCACACGAGGACAGATCGACTATGGACACCACCGACACGGAAGGCGCCTCGCCGCCGTCGCGTGGCCTCCATGAGGGCCGCCCCGCGCTGAGCCCCTCCGGTTCGCTGACCAGGCGTCTGTTCCAGCCCAGGGTGTGGCACGAGGACGAGCGCAACGCCGTCTCCGACGAGCTGTTCTTCGAAGGGCCCGAATGGCGACCGTTTCTGAAACGCTTTGGCACGCTGATCGTCTTGTCGACGACGATCGCTGCACTCGGATTGATCGCCAATTCCGCGGCCGTGGTGATCGGAGCGATGCTCGTCGCCCCGCTCATGACGCCGATCCTCGCGGTGGCGGCGGCATTGGTGCACGGCCAGGCCAAGAGGTTGGGAGTCTCAGTCGCCGTTCTCCTCGGCGGCACGCTCGGTGCGATAGCGACTGGGTGGGTGATCTCGAGGATCGCTCCTGGGACGCTGACGGCCAGCGAGCTGACGCCCGAGCTGCTGGCGAGAACCGCCCCGAGCCTCCTCGATCTGGGTGTCGCCATCGCGGCCGGCCTCGCCGGGGGGTACGTGCTCACCCACCCCCGGGCGGGCTCCTCCCTCCCCGGTGTGGCCATTGCCGTGGCCCTCGTGCCGCCGCTCGCCACCGTGGGCATCTCACTCGAGTTGGGAGCTACATCGGCGGCCGGTGGTGCCCTCCTCCTGTTCACGACCAACCTGGTGGCGATCGTGCTTTCGGCGATGACGGTCATGCTCGCCTCCGGCTTCGTGCCGAGCGACACGCGCATCATGGTGAAGGGGCGGCTGCGCCTCGGATTCGCCATGGCACTGACGGCTACGGTCGGCGTCGCAGTGCCATTGACCCTGCACACGGTCGACGTCGTGCGCGACCAAGGCTTCACCCGCGACGTCATTGCGACGATCAGGGAGTGGGACCCCGCCGGGCGCATCGTCCAATTGGAAGCCGACGTCGGCGATACGCGTGCCTCCGTCGAGGTCGTCGTTGCTTCGAGCAGAGCGCCCGTCCCGGCGTGGCGGCTGGCCGAACTCCTGGCACACGATCGTGACGTGCCCGTCGACGTCGCCGTGGAGTACCGATTGGAACAGCGCGACGAGGCGACGGCGGACTGATGCGAGCAATGTGGAGAGCTCTCGTCGTGTCCGTCGTCCTGGCGCTCGTCACTGCCGCGTGCGCCGGGGATACCACGGAGGATGACGACGAGGCCACCGTGATCCGTGTCTTCGGCAACTACCGAGGGGCGGATGCGGACGCCTTCCGCGCCGAGCTCGAGGTGTTCAGTCAAGCGACGGGGATCGAGACGGACTATGTCGGGACGGCGGCTTTCGCCGCTCGTATCCAGGACCGGATCCGAGACGGCGATCCCCCGGACGTTGCCCTCTTCCCGCAGCCGGCCATCCTGGCTGAGATGGCCCGATCCGGGTTCCTGGTGCCACTCGACGGCGACCTCGCCGCCTCGGTCGAAGCGGGTTACCCGGACTGGGCGATCGATCGCGGCACCGTCGATGGCGACCTCTACGGCGTGTGGTATCGGCTCAGCCTCAAGAGCCTCGTCTGGTATCCGCCCGAGGTGTTCGCTGCGCAGGGCTACGCAGTCCCAACAACGTGGGACGAACTGGAGGGGCTCACGGATCGGATGAAAGAGGACGGTTTCACGCGTTGGTGCCTGGGGATGGAGGCGTTCGCGGCCACTGGGTGGGTGGGCACCGACTGGATCGAAGACCTCGTCCTGCGCCTGCACGGCCCTGATGTCTACGACGCGTGGACCTCGGGGGAGATTCCATTCACGGACCCGCGTATCCGCGCTGCTTTCGAACTGTTCTCGGAGGTCGCTCTCGAGCCCGGCGAGGTGGCCGGCGGACGGCGAGGCATCCTCTCCGTCCCCGCCCTCGACGCGATCGATCCGATGTTCACCGAACCTCCCGGATGTCTGCTGTCACGCCAAGGGAGCTTTCAGGCGGCAGAGCTACCGGAGGACGTCACCTTTGGCCCCGATGGCGACGTCGACG
The DNA here is from genome assembly GCA_035458525.1 of Acidimicrobiia bacterium. GTDB lineage: Bacteria > Actinomycetota > Acidimicrobiia > Spongiisociales > UBA5794 > DATHZQ01. Next base: position 32,534 of record DATHZQ010000078.1, on the reverse strand, counting down.
TCTTCGTGCTGCCACCCATGGAGGGAGCCGCCGCCCCGTTGCTGGCCTCGGGAGAGATCGCGGCAGCGTTCGCCGACTCGGAAGAGGTGCGCGCCTTGATGGCATTCCTGGCAGGTCCCCGCTCCGGCGACCTGTGGGCAGCCCGCGGCGGCTACAACTCACCCCAGGTGGCGTTCGATCGGGCCAGCTACGACGGCGAGCTCGAGCGCAGAGTCGACGAGCTGGTGCGATCTGCGGAGGTCGTCCGCTTCGACGGCGCAGATCTGATGCCCCCCTCCGTCGGCACGGGGACCTTTTGGAGCGGCATGGTCGACCTCGTCGCCGGAGCGCCTCTCGACGGGGTTCTCATTCAGATCCAGTCCGGCTACGACCAGACGACGCCTTGAGGCTGCGGACTGGACGGTCGCCAATGCCGCCAAGGATCACACTTCGCCGATGACGCAACGCACGACCGTCGAGGACCTCGATCCAGCTGTGGTCCGATCGATGGCAGCCCACGAAGGCGTATTGGGCGCTGCGATGGACCTGCGCGGTACGCCAAGTGGCCGTTGGCCGCCTCGACGGTCTCGGAAGGCAGCTCGAGGCGTGCGGGCCGATCCTGCGGAGGGCGAGGCATCGTGCTCTTTCTCACCGATTTCGTGACGCTGACGGTCACCGCCGATGCCTGACTTCCGATCTGCGCGGAAAGCGGAGCGCGGCCAGAGGGCCGACACGACTCATGGGCTTGCCGCATGCGCCGCCGAGGGCCCATCGATTCGACCCCGAGCGAATGCTCGGGGTCGAATCAGACTCGGCCGAGGTCTGCCTCGGCCGAAATCACGCGGGGATGACGTCCAGTGTGACCTTGAACTCCACCTCGGGGTGGGGCTTCATCGTCACTTCGTGCAGGCCGATCTCCTTGATGGGCTTGTCGATGGTGATGATCTTGCGATCCACCTCGATGCCGGTGAAGGTCTTGACCGCCTCGACGATGTCGTGCTCGGCAATGGAGCCGAAGAGACGACCCTCGTCACCGGATCGGGCCGCAACCACGACACGGGTGCCGACGAGCGACGTTGCGACCTGCTCCGCTTCGGCCTTGAGCCGGCGGGCCGACTCCTCTGCGGCGCGGCGCATGGAATCGGCTTGTGCGATCGCCTTGTCGGTCGCCTTGACAGCCTTGTTGCGCGGCACGAGGTAGTTCCGCGCATAGCCATCGGCGACATCGACGATCTCGCCGCGCTTGCCCAAGCTGGGAACGTCCTGAATGAGGATGACCTTCATGCTCATGAGCGGATCTGGACATAGGGCAGCAACCCCATCTCGCGGGCGTTCTTGATGGCCTTGGCAACCTCGCGTTGGCGACTCGGGCTCAGCCCGGTCACGCGCCGGGCGCGAATCTTGCCCCGGTCGGACATGAACTTGCGGAGCAAGGCGACGTCTTTGTAATCGACGACCTCGTCTTCGCCGAACTTGTGGACGACCCGCTTCCGCTTGCGCGTGTCCGACGGAGGGCGGCGCCGTTGGTTGTTTCGCTTGTTCGGTGGCATGTGATGTAACTCCTCGAAATCAGTCGCTAGAAGGGAGCCTCGTCAGGGCCGTAGTCGTCACGGACGACGGGGGCTGCGGGCGGCGAAGCCGAGCGGTTCTGCTGCCAATCGCCGCCACCTGCGCGCGGGGTGCGGGTGACCGACGCCGTGGCCCACCGGAGCGAGGGACCGATCTCGTCGATGCGGACCTCGACGATGGACCGCTTGTCGCCATCCTGGGTCTCCCAGCTCCGCTGTTCCAGCTGGCCGGTGACGATGACGCGGGTGCCCTTGGTGAGCGACTCTGCGGCGTTCTCAGCGGCGTCTCTCCAGAGCGTCCCGCCGAAGAAGGAGGTCTCCTCCTGCCACTCGTTGTTGCGATCCTGGTAGCGCCGGTTCACCGCGAAGCGGATCTTCGCCATCGCCGCGCCCGAGGGCGTGAACCGCAGTTCCGGGTCGTCGACCAGGTTTCCGATGAGGGTGACACTGTTGATTGGCATCTCGATCTCTCTGCTCTACGTGGTGCTCATGATGAACGATGGGTGTGACACGCGGCCTCAGCCACGGTCCCGCCGCACGATCTTGTGACGCACGACGGCGTCGGACAGGTTGAGTGCACGATCGAGCCGGTCGACGATCTCGAAGTCGGCCGAGAACTCGACGATCGAGTAGTAGCCCTCATGCAAATGGTTGATCTCGTAGGCAAAGCGGCGTTTGCCCCAATAGTCGGTCCCGGTGACGGTGCCGCTCTCGGCGATGGTCGACTCGACCAGGCCCACTTGGCTCTGGACGTCGGTCTCCGTCATCTCGGGCCGATGGATGATCATCAGCTCATAGGAACGCAATGCTCTCACCTCCTGTGGACATTCGCGGGCGCGAAAGGCCCCCGGTCTCTCCGGGAGCAGGGGTTGCGTGAGCGGACGAGAGTGTAACGAGGTTTGCGGCGCTTTGGCCAAAGCCGGCCGGCTCGCGTGGACCGTCAGAGACCGGGTGCCACCAGGGCAATCGCAGCGATCACGGCGATCAGGACCACGAGTGCGATGATGACCCACTTCCAGCGGGACGCCCGGCGTTCGGACGGCAGTGGCTCGAGGTCGTCCGCCATGGTGCGGAACGGAGGCATCGCATCGAAGGCCGGTTGCGGGGTCGCCCCCGGCACCATCAGCGGCCCTGCCAGATTCTCGAGCACCTCGATCTCGCTCGTGATCTCGAAGACCTCCTCGGACTCGTGCCGATCTCCGCCGGCGCGCCGCAGCTCGTCGAGGTCAAACCCCTCGGGCAGCGCGGCCTGGATCCGGGTCCGCAGCTCATTGAGCCTCAGCTGGAGGCGCTCGATCTCGGCCTCCTGCTGGCGGGGACGCGTCGACTCGTCGCCCTCAGCTCCAAGGTTGGGCTCTGCCACACCTGGCTCGGGCAGCTCAGCCGCGCTCATGACAACACCATTTCTCCGCCGGACACATCGCCGAAGCGAAATCGGGACGACCAGGAGCCCATGCACTCGCTCCGCCGGTGCTCCGGCACACGCTTTCGGCCACGAGGCCGTCCATTCCCCCGTTCCTATGAACGCCTCCGAGTATAGGAAGGGCGACGGGAGTCTGGCGGCCCAAATCCAGAGTGACGCTCAGCGCTCCATCGCCTCGTCGGCCATGAGGTCGTCGGCCTGTGGATTGATGTCGAGCAAGATCTTCGCCGAGTCGTCGGCCATGTGATAGGTCTCCTCGACGGCGGGGAACGCACCGCTCTGCACGTCGGCGAAGAACGACTCGACCGCAGCGACGGCGTCGTCCGCGAGTTGGGCGTATTGACGGACGAACTTGGCGATGTGCCCCTCGTGCAGGCCGAGCACGTCGTGGAACACCAGCACCTGGCCGTCGGTCCCCGGTCCGGCGCCGATGCCGATCGTGGGCACCGGGATCTCCTCGGTGATCACGTCGGCCAGCACATCCGGCACGCCCTCGAGCACGATGGCGAATACTCCGGCGTCGGTGAGGGCCACCGCATCGGACACCATCTCGTGGGCAAGCGCCGCCGTCTTGCCCTGGACCCGGTAGCCACCCATGGCGTGTACCGACTGTGGCGTCAGGCCCAGATGCCCCATCACCGGGATCTCGGCATCGATGACGGCCGTGATCATCGGGATGCGCTTGCGGCCACCTTCGAGCTTGACCGCTTCGGCTCCGCCCTCCCGCACGAGACGACCCGCATTTCGCACCGTCTCCTCCGGCGTCGTGTGATAGCTGAGCCAAGGCATGTCACCGACGATCAACGCCGCCGGTTCCGCGGTCGACACGGCCCTCGTGTGATACACCATCTCGTCCACGGTCATACCGAGGGTGTCGTCCCTGCCGAGGACCACGTTGGCCACCGAGTCACCCACCAGGATGATGTCGGCTCCGGCGCGGTCGGCGATGCGCGCAGAAGGATGGTCGTACGCGGTGATCATGCGGAGCTTGTCGCCGCCCTTGCGGGCAATGACCTTGGGCGCCGTGAGCTTGCCGGCCATGAGGTTCCTTCCTCCCCACCACGGCGGGTTGGGGGCGTATCAGGAGTCGATTCGATCGCGTCTGCTGCTGGCCTCGGCCGCCTCACGAGGTCGCCCGTGCCGCAGACGACGTCATCCTAGGGGTCGGGGTCCGCTTCGGCACCAGGTCGGCCGACCAACTCTCCCGACTCGAGGATGCGCTGCAACTCGGTGCCGAAGCGGGCGATCGGTCCGCCGTCGACGATGCGGTGATCGACCGACACGGTGAGGTCGAGCATCGGACGGGCGACGACCTCGCCGTTGCGTACCACGGGGCGCTCGGACATACCGCCGACGAGAACCGTCAGCGTCATGATCGTAGGGACCCCGATGCCGTGGCCACCGCTCCGGAGAAACATGCCGACGGACGTGACGGTGACGGTGCCCGCACGCTCCCGCATGCGGGGCACCCGGGCCGGCAGCCAGAAGAACAGTCGCAGCACGCCCGGCACACGACCGGCAAGCGCCGCAGCCCGGTTGAGGAGACGGCCACTCGGGCTCTTGCCCGGCTGGTGCTTCACCGTACGCAGCTCCTCGCTGATCGAGGCAACGTCCTTCACGTCGGCGTTGCGCACCACGTGGGCAAGCGGGAACTTCCCGTCGAGGCCGTCGACTTCGATCATCGTCGCCACGTCGACATATCGATTGACGACCAGCCGGCCGCGCCAATCCCGATACGCCGCGACCTCGGGGTGGATCGCCACCGCTCGGCCCACGGCCGCGACCACGTACGCCGTTGGTGACAGCTCTCCGCGACCTCCGCCGAAGCGGGCAGCCACTGCGGACACATCGACCTGCGTGAGCCCGTGCACCGGGCTCTGCCGCCGCCCGGCGCGCATCGCAGCCAGAACGAAGCGGCGGTCTGACGGAAATCGTCGATAGTCCCTGCGGCGAGGTCGCATCAGCGAATCATGCCTACCGGCACAGTACGCCGATACGGACCACTGGCCCCATGTGGAACGACGGGCCCTGCCAGCATCGCTACCTTGACCCCATGGCACGCAAGAACATCGCGATGAACGAGACCGAGATCCTCGACTTCCTCGCATCTGGCCGCACCCTGCAGGTGGCGACACACGGACCAGACGGCTTCCCTCATCTCGCCCCCATGTGGTACATCGTCGAGGAAGGGAAGGTCGTGTTCCGCACCTTCACCAAATCGCAGAAGCTGGTGAACCTCACTCGGGACCCGCGGTTGACCGTGCTCGTCGAGCGCGGCGAGACCTACGCAGACCTCCAGGGGGTGATGATCAAGGGGCGCGCCCGCCTCGTCACCGATCGATCTGCGGTGCTGCGAATCTACGGGAGGATCACGGCCCGCTACGTCATCGGCGGCGAGGCAATCGAAGAGCTCACGGGTGACGCACTCGAGGCCGCGTATGGGCGCTACGCCGACAAGAACACCGCGGTCATCGTCGAGCCAGAGCACGTGATCTCATGGGATCACACCAAGCTCGGGGGCGTGTACTGACGTCAGGTCGGAGCTCGCTCCCCTCGCCCGAGCGCCGCCGCTCAACGCTCGATGGCCTCGGCGACCTGATCGAGGAGCTTCTCGGGATCGTCGATGCGGACCACCGGCACGGCCACCTCGTCCAGCTTGCGATCATCGGCGACCACCACCGCAACCGGCGACCATCGATCGAGCTGACGACTGAGACTCTCAGCGTCGATGGACAGCGAGACGCGATAGTCGGCGATGAGGCGGCGGTAGGGCGCCGCCAGCACATCTCCATCTGCACCGACCGCAACCAGCGCCGGCCGATGAACGATGTCCCGGTGGACGTGGGCTTCGAGCCCGGCGACGAGGGTCCTCACGTCCGCCCGGACATGGTCGTCGGTGAGACGAAGATCGTCATCGAACGCACCCCACACCCGTGGCACCACCACCTCCGACTCCTCGTAGACATCGACCCGGTTGTGAGCGAGCACCTCGCGCAGGTGGGCCTGGGCCCGTGCTCCGCCGCCGCGGCCACCGCCGCCCACGATGGCGGCGGGTTTGTGGTCGAGCGGCGATGCCGGGTTGCGCGACAGCCAGTCGATCGCATTCTTGAGCGCACCGGTCACCGACCAGTTGTACTCGGGGCAGGCAAACAGCACCGCATCGGCATCGGAGAGCTCCGACCGCAGGCGTGACACGGGACCGGGCAAGCCCTGCACCTCGACGTCACGGTTGTAGAGCGGAAGGTCGCCGATGTCGACGATGCGCACCGACATCGAGGGCGGCATCGCCTCGGCGACCGCGCCGAGCAGCGCGGTGTTGTACGACTTGGTGCGAAGGCTGCCGGAGATGCCGAGGATGCGAATCGGATGGTGCACGGTGGATCCTGTCGTCGAGAGGCAGGAGGGGTTCGTTCAGAGATTGGGTTGCGGGGTCGGATTCCCGTTGCAGTCGATCCCCTCGCCGGGCCGGTACGTGGCAAACACCGAGTCCTCGAGCACTCTTCCCTCCGGGTCGGTCCGCTCGCGGAACGTGGTCACTCGTGTGCACACCCGGCCGGCCGTGCCCCGGGACTGTCCCGTCTGCACCACGTCGTAGTGCTTCGTCGACCACAACTGCACGGTGATGGAGGTGTCGGTATACGAGGTCCATATCAAGACGGCATATGGCGTGTTGTTCTCGAACACGAGGTCGACGTTGGGCCAATTGACGGTGGCCTCTCGGCCGTACGGGTATCGCGAGATGTAGATCGAATGCGACTGGTACTCGACGAAATCCATTCCGGCGAAGAACGCGGCGTTGAAAGCGGTCGTCGCAAACTGGGAAACGCCACCGCCCACAGTGTCGACCAGCCGTCCGGACAGGATCGTGCCCGCAGGAACGAAGCCCTTCTCTCGGGTTCGCTGGCCGACGTAGCCGTTCAGCGAAAACTGCTCCCCGGGGGGGACGAGTGCACCGCGGACGACGTCGGCCATCCGCTGGATGTTCTCGACCCGGTTCTGGCAGCACTGATGATTGGTGGTGAATTCGCCGACGAGCTCGACGACGCCGTACTCCTCGACGATGGCCTCGGCAGACTTGGCTTCGACGAGCGGCAACGCCACGGCCCCGCGGAAGTCGGTGATCACCGCCTCGGCAACGACGTCCGCTGCGGAAGGGGCGCAACAGCGCAAGGGAGGCAGCCCCACCTCGACGGTGATTTCGTCGTCCACGACCGTGAATTCCGGTGGCGAACCTTCCGTTTGCAGATGGCTGAGGATGCGCTCCAGGGACGCCTGGATGCGCTCTTCGTTCAACACCGGAACGAGCGTTCCGTCGACGAACTCGGAGTCGATCCAACGCCGCACCGTCTCCTGGCCGAGACGGGCCACGCTGTCGCCGACGCGGACCGTCAGCGGCCGCTCGGCCATCGCCCGCGCCTCGGCGACCGCGGCTTCCAGCTCGGACGGGTCGACATCGGGCGCGAGTGGCGACAGATCGACGCCCACGGCAACCGGCACCTCCGCAGCCGCCACCGCAGCCGCCACCGCATCGGTAGCCGACTCGGCGGTGAGATGAAGCCCGTCGACAGAAGGCGTCACCGAGAGGCTGCCGTCGCTCCCCGTGAAGGACGGCTCCACCGGCTCCTCATGAATGGCCTCTGGCTGCTCCGGCACCCATGCCGCAAGCGGCTCCGGGTCAAAGGTGTATTGCGGAGCGATCTCCGTCGTCTCGACGAACGACCGGAGCCAGGACTCGAAGTCGGCGCGGAGGTCGCCCGATCTTCCGACGGCCATCGCCTCGTCGGCGAGGGCCTGCCGGTCGAGACCGACCCCCAACTCCTCGTTGGACGCGGCCAGCGTCACCTCCGGAGTGTTGATCACCAACGGCATCGCCATCACGTCCGCCTCGAGAAGGTCGAGCTGGGCATCCAGATCGTTGGAGCCCAAGCCTCCAACGGAGTAGCCGGAGAGCTCGACGTTGCGGCTCACGGTGTCGGCTTGGGCCACCCGCGTGTCGATCAACCAGACCGCGACAACGAGAGCGGCAAGACCGACGGCCGCAATCACGAGGTTGAGCATCCACCGCAAGACCCGATGCACGGCGGAGATGTTAGGGGGGTGCGGCGGGTACGGCGCGTGGCTCAGGCCGGGTGCTGCTCCGTGCCCCGGAAGTCTCCGGTAGCGCCGTCGATCGACTCGCGAATCAGATCGGCGTGACCGGCGTGGCGCGCCACCTCCTCGATCATGTGCACGAGGATCCATCGCAAGGAGCGCTGCTGGTCGTTGCGATCCCTGCGCTCAGAGAGCTGGTCCAGCGATTCCGCAGCGCCGGCGATCAGGCGAGACCGGGCGCAAGCATCGGCGTACCGATCGAAGATGACCTGCAAGTCCAGATCGGGAGCCACATGGAAGTCCCAATCCCAGTCGGCCTCCCAGTCGACAGATGCCCACGGCTCCAGGGGCTCGGATCCCTGGAAGAACTCGTGAAACCACCATTGCTCGACCACGGCCAAGTGGTGCACGATTCCCGCCAACGTCAGCGTTGACGGGGCCAGCGGCGTGTTCGCCTGCTCGTGACTCAGCCCGGAGGCTTTGTCGACGATCAACGCTCGGTAGTAGTCGAGAAACGCCTTCAGCGTCGACCGTTCGTCGCTCTGCACAGGGGGTGATGGGAATGTCATGCCCGGACGTTAGATGAGTCCCTCCGGGGGGGTTCAAGCGCCACGCAGGCTGGGCACCACGGCTTGCGGATGGCTTGCGGCTCGGCGCCCCCCCTCCAAGAAGCGTATATCGTTTCGCTATAGATATAGCGAAACGATATAGTTGCTGCCATGCTCGATCTGGCGGTACTTGGGTTGCTGCGACGGGGGCCGCGCCACGGCTACGACCTGAAGCGGCAACTGGGTGATCTCGGATTTCTTCGCGTGTCGTTCGGTGCGCTGTATCCGGCGCTGCGGCGGCTCGAGAAGCGCGGACTCATCGCCGCGCTTCGACCGTCGGCTCGGCGGAAGGCCTACCAGCTGACCGACGACGGCCGCATCGCACTCGATGCGTTGCTCACCGACGATGGTGAACAGCTCGAGGAGGACCGCCGATTCCAGTTGCGACTGGCGTTCTTCGAGTACGTCGAACCGGACCGCCGGCTCGCCATCCTCAAACGGAGGCGAAGCCAGCTACTCCCCGTGCGTGCGGAGGCCGGCAAAGTCCTCAGGCGCGCCGAATCGACAGAGACCGATCCCTACACCCGAGCACTGGTGAGACACAACGTCGCACGCTTCGAGGCCGACATCGCCTGGCTCGACGATCTGATTGCGCTCGCCCGCACCGACGTACCCCACGAATCACGGAGGACCACGTGACCAACTCGACCGTTCGCGTCGCCATCGCCGGACTCGGCAATTGCGCCAACTCGCTGATCCAGGGCATCGCCTATTACCGCGACGCCGACACCGCCACCGCGGTACCCGGCCTCATGCACGTCGACCTCGGCGGCTATCACGTCGGCGACATCGAGATCGTTGCCGCATTCGACGTCGACGCCGCCAAGGTGGGAAGCGACATCGCGAAAGCGATGTGGGCAGGCTCCAACGACACGATCCGGTTCGCCGATGTCGCTGAGCTGGGCGTCGAAGTGCAACGGGGGCCGACGCTCGACGGACTGGGCCGCTACTACCGCGACGAGATCCAAGAGTCTGCCACCACCCCTGTCGATGTCGTCGCAGCACTTCGCACCGCCAAGGCCGATGTCCTGGTGTCGTACCTCCCGGTGGGATCCGAGGAAGCGACGCGCTTCTACGCCGAGGCTGCGCTCGAAGCCGGGGTCGGCTTCATCAATTGCATCCCCGTCTTCATCGCGTCAGACCCCGCGTGGGCGCAACGGTTCGTCGATGCCGGAGTCCCCATCATCGGCGACGACATCAAGTCCCAGGTGGGCGCCACGATCGTGCACCGCACGCTCGCCCGGCTGTTCGAAGATCGTGGGTTGGCAATCGACCGCACGTACCAGCTGAACGTCGGCGGCAACATGGATTTCAAGAACATGCTGGAGCGCGAGCGGCTGGAGTCGAAGAAGATCTCGAAGACGCAGTCGGTCACCTCCCAGATCGATCGCGGCATCACGAGCGACAACGTTCACATCGGACCGTCGGATCACATTCCCTGGCTCACCGATCGCAAGTGGGCGTTCATCCGCGTGGAAGGTCGCGGCTTTGGCGACGTCCCCCTCACGGCCGAGCTCAAGCTCGAGGTCTGGGACTCGCCGAACTCGGCCGGCGTCGTCATCGACGCCGTGCGCTGCATCAAGCTCGCCAAGGACCGGGGCGTGGGCGGGCCGCTGCTCGCTCCCTCCAGCTACTTCATGAAGAGTCCCCCGGTGCAATATCGCGACCTCGACGCGGCCGATCATGTGGATGCATTCATAGCAAACCAAGACACGACGGCGGGCCAATTGGCCGACTTCCTCGACTGAGCCGGCACGAAAAAGGTTACCGGGGGAGGTCGAACCTCCCCCGGTAACACCGGCAGGTAGACACCCTCGCTCGTGTTGAGGGTACGAGCGCGAATAACCACACCGTCGTGTGGCAACCACCACTCGGCGACGGAAACCCGTCGCACTGCAGAACCATCGGCCCTACGTGACCCCTACCGAACGTCCCCCATGTTCCCTACCGGCGACAGCGGCGCCCATGGCAGGCAGCCGAAGGAGGACTATGGCCGCTGTCGAAGACCAGGGTGATCAAAAAGGGCCCATTCGTCAATGGTGCGGGCGAATTACCGACGGGGCGCCGCCGGATCAGTCGTGAAGCAACTGCAGGATGTCGGTCGGCTCCGCCTCGATCTCCCCGACCTCGTAGATCTCCTTCGCAGAGCCGACGATGCGCGGGTCCGGGGGGCGAGCAACGGCTGGATCCCTCCCCGGATATGGCAGGGAATCGAGCACGAAGCGCATCGTATTGAGCCGTGCCCGCTTCTTGTCGTCGGACCTAATGACGGTCCAAGGCGCATCCGCAGTATCGGTGTAGAAGAACAACGCACGTTTGGCGTCGGTGTAGGCGTCCCAGCGGGCCAATGACGCCGAATCAACCGGACTCAGCTTCCAGTGTTTCAACGGGTCATCCTGCCGGGACAGGAATCGCCTCAGTTGCTCCTCACGGCTGACGGAGAACCAGAACTTGAACAGCCGGATGCCCGAACGCACGAGCATCCGCTCGAGCTCGGGAACCTGACGCATGAACTCCATGTATTCGTCGGCCGTGCAAAACCCCATGACGGGTTCGACGCCGGCCCGGTTGTACCACGAGCGGTCGAACAGCACGATCTCGCCGCGCGTGGGCAAGTGGTCGATGTAGCGCTGGAAGTACCACTCGCCGCGCTCTCGCTCAGAAGGCTTCTCGAGCGCCACGACACGGGTGATCCGGGGGTTGAGGTGCTCAGTGAACCGTTTGATGGTGCCGCCCTTTCCAGCTGCATCACGCCCTTCGAAGATCAGGACGATGCGCTCTCCGGCCTCGCGCAACCACTGCTGCACCTTGAGGAGCTCGGTCTGCAGCAGGGCCTTCTCTGACTCGTAGACCTTGCGGCGCATCTTCATCCGGTAGGGATAACGGTCGGAGATGATGTGCTTGCGCTGAGCCGCCTCGACTTTGGCAATCACATCGGGCGGAATACCGGTGATGTCGAGCGTGACGTCCGGGCCCAGGTCGGCCACTGAGGCTGAGATCTGCGTGCGCGGCAACGTCATCACCCTTCAATCTACCTGGCTCCGACTGCGGCGAATCGGGTGGGCTCCTTCAGATGACGTTCAGCTCGCGAAACGGGCGTTCCGCCGCGACACGGTCGTGTCCCAACTCGCTCAGATCGAGCGTTCGGTACTCGCCGTGGATGATGAGCTCGCTGACTGCCCTGCCCACGCCGGGCGCTTGCTGGAGCCCGTGTCCGCTGAACCCGTTGGCGAGGATGAGGTTGGCGACACGGTCGGCCCGGCCGACGACCGCGTTCTGATCAAGGGTGTTGTACGCGTAGTGGCCGGCCCAAGCGTGCTTAACGAGCAGCGCCTCGAACGCCGGGATCCGATGAGCGAGCACCGGCCAGATGCGCTCCTCGAACAGCCGCCGGTCGACGGTGAAGTCGGCGAGGGAAACTGCGGGATCCACCGGCGGCGCCACACCCGCCATGAAGTAGGGCGGATCAGCCCTCACCCAGACGCCGCTCGGGTCGATGATCAGCGGAAACGGCGCCTCGATCGTCTCGGCGGCGTCGAAGACGAAGACACATCGCTTGCGAGGCTCGACGGGCAGGGCCACCCCGGCAAGAGCCGCGACCTGTGCTGCCGCGGCGCCGGCACAGTTGACCACGAACCCGCAGGCGAGGCGCCGTCCGGAGCCGAGAATGACGTGATCGATCCGACCAGCGCCGAGCTGAGAGAAGCCGACGACGCGGTCGCGAACGTACGTGACGCCGTTGTCCCGGGCACGCCTGCGGAGACCCTGCAGGAGACCGTTGGCGTCGAGCGAACCCTCGCCCGACAGACCGAGGCTGGCCCCGGCGAGACCCGTTGTCGACAGGTACGGGAAACGCTGCCGAGTCTCGTCTGGGCTCAGCAGGACAACTTCCACCCCCGCGGCTCGCTGCACTTCGTGGTTGCGCCGCAGGACGTCGATGCCCGACTCGGTGGCCAGGAAGAGGTATCCCGTGTCCCGGAAGCCCAGTTCCGGTGCGTCGCCGTCGACGGCAACACGCGCGGGGAAGTCGGCGATGAATTCGGTGCCGAACTGGGAGATGGCAATGTTGACCGGATTCGAGAACTGATGTCGCGCGCTTGCGGCCGATAGAGCAGTCGACGACTGCGCATACGTTGGATCGGGTTCGACAACGGCGATCGACCCATGCCAGCCGGGATCTTCGCTCAGGAAATAGGCCGCTGCGCTCCCCACGACGGCGCCGCCCACGATGACGACGTCGAAACGATCTTCAGAGCCGTTCACGCAGCCACGTGATGTCGGCGGCGTGGTCCGCGGCGTCGCCGGGAGTCTCCACGACCACCGGCGTCCCAGCTCCGCGCACCACCGCCACGATCAGATCTTCGGGAATCTCACCCGCACCGAGGTTGGCGTGCCGGTCGCGCCTGCTGTTGTGCGGGTCTCGCGAGTCGTTGCAGTGGAGAAGATCCAATCGGCCCGCGACGCCGTTGATCGTGTCGACTGCGGTGGCGAGATCTGCCCCACCCGCCCAGGCGTGGCAGGTGTCCAGGCAGATGCCGACGTTGTGGTCGCCGATCTCCTCCCAGAGCGGTCCGTAGTTCTCCAGCTCGCGTACGACCGCGTTGCCGCCGCCGGCAGTGTTCTCCACGAGCACGGTCACGGGGGATTCGAAGGAATCGAGGGCTTTGCGCCACCGCTCGAATCCCACAGCGATGTCCTCATCGTCGCCAACGTGCCCGCCGTGCACGATGAGTCCGGCTGCGCCGATGGCCTCGGCGGCCTCCGCCGCTTGCGCGAGCGTCTTGCGGCTCGGGATCCGGATGCGATTGTTGGGCGAAGCTAGGTTCATCAGGTACGGGGCGTGCACGTAGATCGGCAGCTCGGCAGCGAGCAGCTCTGCCGCATCATCCCTCGGCGGGGGCTTCTTCCACGACTGTGGGTCACCCAGGAAGATCTGGACGAGGTCGGCTCCGCGGTCGGCGGCCTGCTGCAATGGGCGGTCGTTCGAAGTGTGCGCTCCGATCCGCATCAGGCCTGCTCCTCGTCGACCGGGGCCGCCTCGTTCGAACGGCGACGCCATGCGTCGAGCGCCATCTGCGAATGGGCTACGACTTCGACGTCACGCACGCTCCAGGAGTCGGCGTCGACCATCAACGTCGCACCGTCCCAGTCGGCGCCCCACAGCTGGTCGGGATACGCACTGCGATCGAAGACGTGGACCAGGAACACCCGCGGCGGCACCGCCTCGCCTTCTCCGTCCGTACCGGAGTGGACCCACGAGACATTGGACCATGGCACGGTCATGGAGCGCTGCGGACCGGCGATACGCAGCTCGAGGCCGTTCTCGGTCACCTCGACCACCGGCCGTCGTACTACGAGGCCCCCCGCGGCCACCAGGGCCATCCCGCCGCCGGCGACAATGAACATGCTGCCCCAGATGAGATCGGTGCGGCGCTGGCTGCGTCCTGTGGAGGTCAGCGCCCCGGAGGTTTCGTCGGCCTCCGGTGGTCCGGCGATCTGGTGAAACCAGATCACGTCGAATGCGGCGAGCACCAACAGCAGGCCGGCGCACAAGAGAAGCATCTCGCGGCCCGCCGAGCGGTAGACCTTCAGGTGTGTCATGTGACCCCGAGTTCGTCGGTGGAAACGATCACCTCGTAGGCGAGACCGCGACGAGCCAAGCGCGCCGCCACCGCGCCGCCGCTGCGATCGACGAGCGATACGACGCCGCCGATGGCGATGCCCGCCTCGATCAAGACTTCCACCGCTTCCATGATCGCACTCCCGGTCGTCGTGGTGTCCTCGACGACCACGACCCGGTCCCCCGGTGCCACCGGACCGACGAGCCTGCCGCCGGCACCGTGCGTCTTGGCCTCCTTGCGGATCGAGAAGGCCTTGAGCGGGGACGAGCTCGACATGGCCGTGGCGATCGCAATCGGGTCGGCCCCCATCGTCAAGCCGCCCACCGCAGTCGTGCCCCGCGGAAGGACGGCCGCGACGGCCTGCCCGACCAGCCGGGCGCCGACACCGTCGAAGGTCGTCTGCCTGGCGTCGATGTACCAACTCGAGCGTTCGCCCGAGCGCAAGGTGAAGGGGCCATCGGTGCGCACGGCATGGGTGCGGAGATGCTCCACGAGGGAGGTCTTGGTCGATGCCGGCATCGCATGAGCGTACCGCAGCTCGGAACGACTGCTTCGAGTTCGAAAACAAGCGCAACGGTGACCGTTAGCCTCTTCATCCATGGAACTCGTCTTCATCCGTCACGGCCAGCCACGGTGGAGCGTCGACGGGATGAGCCAGCCCGATCCCGTCCTCACCGAGCTCGGTTGGGAGCAGGCGCGACACGCCGCAACACGCTTGGGCGAAGCCCGGCGCCCGATCACCGAGATCTTGGTGTCGCCGGCGATGCGATCCCAGCAAACGGCGCAGCCCCTCGCCGAGGCGACCGGCCTCGACCCCGTCACCGTGCCCGACCTCCTCGAGATCCAGATGCCCAATTGGGAGAACACGCCGGAGGAAACCGTCCAGAAGCTGTTCACCGAGGCGCGGGGTCGCCCACCTGAGGACTGGTGGGACGGGTTGAGTGGCGGCGAGAGCTTCCGCAACTTCCACCACCGAGTGACCCGCAGCATTCAACGAATCTTGACCGATCGGGGAGTCGAACCGGATGCGCTCCACCGCCCCCACCTCTGGGACCACGCCGGCGGCGAGGGGCGCATCGCGATCGTTGCCCACGGCGGCACGAACTCGGTGGCGCTGACCTTCCTGCTCGGCGTGGAACCGACCCCGTGGGAGTGGGAGCGCTTCCTCCTGGCCCACGCCTCCCTTGCACGGGTGCGCGCCATCCCGCTGGCGGGAGCGCACGTGTTCAGCCTGCGAGCGTTCAACGACCAGGAGCACCTCCCGAAGGAGATGCGAAGCCGGTAGCCACCGGCACGTAGCCTGGCCGCCGGCGTTCCTCTTCTCAGCGAAGCGCCTCCCACAAGCCCGAGTCGTCCAGACCCAGCCGCCACACGGCGACGCCGCTGAGACCGTACGCCTCGCCGAGCGCCACTCGTTCCGGGGTGACCTCGTGATCGGCCCAGTAGAACCGGCCGTCGTCGAGATCGAGTCGATCCACCGCAAACGTCGGATCCGGCGATCGCTCGCCACCGAGCTCGCGCAGCGCACCGAAGCCGAGGGCCCGGGGTGCGTCGAGCTCTTCCGGATCCCACAGCCGCCCGTACGCGGGCAAGCCGAGCACGATCTCGTGGGGGTCCGAGTAGCGCAGCTGATAGATGACCATCTCTTCGACCCAGGCAGGCGCCGCCACGGGCCCGGCCGGCCGGTAGCGGTTGTGCTGGTCATAGGTCATGAGCACGGTGTAGTCGACGGCGGCCGCCAGGCGCCGCCGTTGCGGAGCCGTTGACCAATACGCAAGCTCGGGCGGCGTCACGTCCCACGTGTCGCTCCGCGGAACGAGGTCGTACGAGACCGTCCCGCCCCACTCGTGCACTGCAGCAGCCAGCTCCTCCACGAAGACGGAGAAGGCTTCGCCGTCCTCGTCACGGAATCCCTCGAGGTCGATATTGAACCCATCTGCGCCGGAAGCGCGTGTGCCGTCTGACAGTTCTGCGATCGTGCTGCGCCGCAGCTCGGGGTCGTTCAACAAGACGTGCAGCCCATCGGCGTGGAGTCCCTGAACGGCCGGCCACACGAGCAACCCCAGCCCCTGCATGGCGGCAACGTAGTCGGGGTCGGCTCGTCCGGTGAGCTCCGCCTCGTCGTTGATGTTCCACCACAGCGGCGAGACGGCGGTGAGCGGCAGACCCGTCACCTCGGCGGTCGCTTCGGCGAGGGATGAACGGTTGCGCTGCCAGGCCAGGACGACATCGCCGGACGATGCACCGGCTTCCCGCCACGGCTGCACCACGACGAGCTCGGCAACTCCAGGCGCAGCGTGTTGTGTCCACGAAACGTCCCCCGCTGCTCCATCAGCCCCGATGTACGTGAAGACGAGATCACCAGCGCCGCCGCCGGTGCCGGCAAGGGACACTCGAGGTTCCGCATCGCTGAGGGAACCCATGGGCTGGCCGTCGGACTCGATCCGGAGCGTCACGCCGCCGCGGAGCGCAAGGCGCTCCGTCTCGTCGAGGACGAGCACCAGGTCGGGCGCTGTCGTGGTCGAAGTGGCGGGGGGAATCGTGCTCGTCGCCGGAGCGGAGGTCGAAGCAGGGGTCGCCGTCGTCGGGGATGCGACCGGACTGGCCAAGCCGGCTGAGCAGGAGGCCACCACCAGCGCGACCATGCCTGCCAGAACACGGATCCGAGCGGACATGTCAGCGTCCGAAACGGCGCTCGCGTTGCGTGAAATCGCGCAACGCCCGGAGAAAGTCAACTCGCCGGAACGCCGGCCAATAGACGTCCACGAACGAGTATTCGGCATAGGCCGATTGCCACAGCAGGAAGCCAGAGAGGCGGGCTTCGCCGGACGTACGAATGACGAGATCAGGGTCGGGCAGATCGGCTGCGTACATGTGGCGAGCCAGGGTATCTGCATCGATACGCGCAGCGAGATCCTCCGGCGCGACCCCTTGATCGAGCAGCGCCGAGATCAGGTCGCGGGTCGCATCGACGATCTCCTGCCGACCGGCGTAGGCAAGAGCAATCGTCACGTTGCGGCGCCCGCTGGGACATCGGTCCTGCAGCTGCTTGGTGGCTTTGACCAGCCGCGGCGGGAGCAGGTCGAGGGAACCGATGAATCGCACCTTCACGGGATCGGCCGCCACCGCATCAGGTATGCGGTCGAACAGCTCGATCAGAACGTCGTAGTACGGCTCGAGCTCATCGGCCGGACGCTGCAGATTCTCGACCGACAGCAACCAGCACGTCACGGCCGGAATCTCGAGTTCTTCGGCCCAACCCAGAAACTCGACGAACTTGGCCATGCCGACACGGTACGACGCCGCGTAGTCGGGCAGGCCTTCGGAACGGGCATACCGACGATGCCCATCGTGAATGACCCCGATGTGTTTCGGTATCGCGTCACGATCGAGCCGATCGAGTATCCGCTTTTCATAAACCCGATACAGAGGGGCCTTGATGTAGTCGCGAATTCTCATGAAACCTTCTTGCAAGTCACTGCATTTAACCGGGCTTTATCGCTCAAGAATCGTCGATGTGTAATTAGGGGGTATTCCATGCCATGATGGATCCATTGTCGGACCGCAATGTGGAGGTTGCGTAGATGGCGATGACGCAAGAGCACAAAGATGCCCTCGCGCAGGGACGCCGAGAGGCTAGGGCGATCAAGTCCTACCTCGAGGCGCTGGGGAGTAGACGGCCTGGCCGTCCGGTGACACCGGACAGTCTGCGCCAACGCATCGAGCGCTTGGACACCAAGATCGCGACGGAGAAGGACCCTCTCCGTCGAGTCGATCTCGTCCAGCAACGGTTGGATGCGGCTGATGCGCAGAAACGCGTGTCCGCATCCGCTGATCTCGATGCACTCGAGGCGGGCTTCATTGAGTACGCCGAGAGCTACTCGGAGCGCAAAGGCATCACGTATGCAGCGTGGCGGGAGGCCGGGGTCCCGGCTTCCGTGCTGCGAAAAGCCGGCATCGGTCGGGGCTCCTGAGCTCACGATGCCACCAGTACTTCAGGCACGGGCACGACTCGAGCCCTGAGGTATTCACCAAGCGCCTTGGCTTGGGGGTCCCACTTTGGGGACGACGAGACTCCCTCGCCAAGGTAGCCGTGGAGAACGAAGTTGAGCGCCCGTAGCTTGGGCAACGAATAGCGATCGACCCGCAGCGGCCGTGCCTCCGGCACCAGCTCCTTCAATCTCTCGACGCTGAGGAATCTCTCCAGCCAAGCAAACGATTCGTCGGATCGCGCCCACACGCCAACGTTTGCGTCACCGCCCTTGTCGCCGGACCGGGCCCCGACGATTCGCCCCAGGGGGATATCGACGGTCGAACCGGCCGGAACCTCTGCGATTCGTTGGTCAGTGTCCAACTCCGCCGGCGGGTCCTCCGCAGCCATGGTCGGCGGGACCCCGACGCTCGTGCCGTTCACCGTCACGAGCACCTCCGGCTGGTCGATCACGCCGGGCCAGTACACGATCCGCGGGCGCTCGCTGGTGGGAGGCGCCGTGACCAGGAAGCCTGGATAGCTGGCGAGGGCGAGCTCGATGGCAGCATTCGAGAAAGCCCGCCCTACCTTCGCTGCGTCCGTGTCGGCGACGGACACCTTGAGATATGCAAAAGAGGCTTCGTGGCTCGCCGGATCGTCATGCTCCGTGCGGAGGAGCTGAACATCGACGGTTTCGTATTGTTCCTTGCCGCCGACTCGACGCCACAGGGCTTCTTCCGCCAGCGCCGCCTTCGCTTCGATATCGAGTCCAGGGAGGACGAAGGTCACGCTGTTGTGAAAGCCGGACAACAGTGTTGTCGACACCTTCGTCGTCGCCGGTGGCGGCGTTCCGACAACGCCGCTGATGGCAACGCGATCATCGCCGAGATCGTCGAGCCGAACCGTGTCGAGATGCGCCACGACATCGGGGTTGACGTACGCCGGTCCACCAACCTCGTACAGCAGTTGGGCAGTCACAGTTCCCGCCGAAACGAGCCCACCCGAACCAGGGTGTTTTGTAATCACACTGCTTCCGTCGGCCGCCACCTCGGCGATGGGGAAACCCGGGGCTAGGAGATCCGGAACCTCAGCGAAGAAGGAGTAATTTCCACCTGTTGCTTGGGCCCCGCATTCGATCACATGACCGGCCACAACGGCTCCGGCCAACGCATTCCAGTCATCGCGCCCCCAGTCATGCCACCACGCTGACGGACCGACGACCAGTGAGGCGTCGGCGACGCGTCCGGTGAGGACGATGTCGGCGCCGCGCGTCAACGCATCGGCGATGCCCCATCCTCCGAGGTAGGCGCTGGCGGTGAGCGGCTGGCCCCGCTCCGTATCGAGGGCGGTGCCATCTACGAGATGTCGAAGCTCCCCGACGCGGTCGAGGACGTCGTCGCCGGTCACGGTCGCCACCGACAGCGCAACTCCTTGGCGGGCTGCCAGCGCTTCGACTTCCGAAGCGAGAGCGGCCGGGTTGAGACCGCCGGCGTTCGCCACGACCTTGATGCCCCGGTCGACACAGGCGGCGAGGACGTCTTCGAGCTGCGAAAGCAGGGTCGGGACGTACCCCGCCGCAGGATCGCGCAACCGGTATCGCGCCAGGATCGCCATCGTGAGCTCGGCCAGGTAGTCACCGGTGAGGACGTCGATCGGCCCGCCCTCGACCATCTCACGCGCCGCCGAGGCGCGATCGCCGAAGAAACCCGAGCAGTTGGCGATGCGGATCGGCTCCATCACATCCGATTATCGCCGCTCTCCGTCTGAGCGCACACAAGCCCCGATCGCATCATTTGCATGTCTCGCAAACGCGGTACCCTGGTGCCAACGTGAAGAAGCCACATTTCCATCTGGACAGACTCACGTTGGGCCGGATGCAGAACCCCGTTCGCGGGTTCCTCCATGGAGCGGCGGCAGTGCTCGCCGTCGCCGGGTGTGTGTTCATCGTCCTACAGGCTCCGACGTGGCCGAGTCGCTTCGCCGTGCTTGCGTTCGGCCTGACGATGGTCGCCCTGTTCACCACGAGTTCGCTCTATCACTCGGTCCCCTGGTCGGAGATCTGGAAGAGGCGGATGCAACGGGCCGACCACTCGATGATCGCCATCTTCATCGCAGGCACCTACACACCGATCGCCGTCATCGGCCTCGATGGCGCATGGAGCGTGATCAGCCTGATCGGCGCCTGGGTCATCGCGTTGGTGGTTGCAGGGCAACAGATCTTGTTCCCCCTAGAGAGGAACACGTTCGGGATCGCCATGATGACCACGCTGGGCTGGCTGGCCATTCTCGTGATGTGGCCTTTTGCACAGAAGGCGGGGCTCACACCCGTCGTCTGGTTCGCCGTCGGCGGCGTGCTCTACACGGTTGGCATGGTCATGCTCGTGACCAACCGGCCACGGCTGTGGCCGAGGGTCTTCTCGTACCACGAGGTGTTCCACGTGCTGGTGGTGATCGCCACAGCCGTTCACTTCACTGCGGTGTGGCGCTACGTCGTGCCGCTCGCCGCTTGAGTGGGCACCTGGAGCAGGAATAGACGGCCCATCTCGTAGCCGCCGTTGTGATACGAATACTGCTCGCCGGACCGCACGACCAGCACATCACCCCGCCCGATACGGGCCGACGTGCCGTCAACCACGAACTCCACGTCGCCGGTGATGCCTACGTAGATCTTGTCGTTGCCCGCAGCGGCGTACGGCGGATTCACTGCGCCAATGGGCACCTCGATCTCGGCGAGCGACAGGCGATCAAAGCTGTCCGGCGTAACGTCCCTGACGACCAGGTTTCCGAACGGAAACGTCCCCGCCTCGGCATACCGCTTGATCTCCATGTTCCTCCCCGTCGCAGCCGCTGCGAAAGGCTAGTAGAGATGCCGGATCGTGCGGCTGCTACGGACCTCGACGACGCAGCGCATCGTTGCCGGTCAGGCACCTATTCCTTCGGCGGGCTGTCCCAGTCCCGTACGTCCTTGCCGGCTTCTCGGGAGAGAATGTCGAGTGCCGCGGCAGCTCCGTCTCCGGCGGAGATGATGGCCTGGCTCCGCTCAGGACGCACGCTTCGCCCGATCACGTAGACCCGGTCAACGGACGAACGCCCACGGCGGTCGACAACGATGCCGCCGTCGGACTCTGCAACCCCCAGACTGCGGGCCAGCGCCGGGTCTCGGCCCTCCGTCATCACGAGGTAGTCGGCCCGAACGACCTCGCCATCCTCGATGGCGACCTCGAATCCGGCTCCGGTCGCGCCAACGGAGGTCACCTTTGCGTCGCGAATCCGACCGCCGAACGACTCGACCTGGCGGCGCCCGACCGCTTGCAGATCGGAACCGAGGATCTCCTCGACTCCCAAGTAGTTGAACAGCAACGCATGGTGCATCGCGGTCTCGTTCTGCCCGAACACGGTGACTTCGTGTCCGTTCTTGGCGAGGAACAACGCAGCGCTCAAACCGCCGGGTCCGTCGCCGATGACAATGGTGCCCATCGAGCTGTCTCCTCCTGTGCGTCCCGGCCAACCTAGGACAGCGGCGCGGCATTCCGCGACCGTCCCACTTGACCACGGGCCTGGTTAGCCTCGCAGCATGACAAGTCGCACGCCTCCGAACGACAAGGCCGATTCCAAGGCCCCGGAGTGGCGCGTCGAAGGCATGCCGGAGGAGAACAAGAAGAGCAGCTGGCGAGAGCGAATCCCGGGCGGTCGCTGGTTCTGGTTGATCTTCCTGGTGCTGCTGGCCGTCAACTGGTTCATCACGAACGCCGTGCTCGGCGAGGAGCCCCCGATCCGCGTGCCCTATACGGAGTTCGTCGTCGAGCTCGAAGCCGGGAACGTCGAGTCCGTGGTGACCACGGGAGCCACGATCCAGGGGACCTTCAAGGCACCCGTTGTCGACCCGGATGATGCCGAGAACACATCCGTCGACTTCACGACGGAGCGGCCGACGTTCGCCGAGGACGACCTCCTTCAGGCGCTGATCGACAACGACGTCGTCGTGAATGCCGAGCCACTCAATCAGCCCGCACCCCTGTGGCAACAGATCGTGTTCGGCTTCGGTCCGACCCTGCTGCTGCTCTGGCTCTTCTTCAGCTTCTACCGCCGAGCCGGCCAGTCGCTCGGTATCGGCGGCCTCGGCAGCAGCCGCGCCAAGCGGTACGAGGCGTCGCAGGACCGCACGACGTTCGCCGACGTGGCCGGCATCGACGAGGCGGAGCACGAGTTGGTCGAGGTCGTCGACTTCCTGCGGGACCCCGGCAAGTACACCAAGCTCGGTGCGGCGATCCCGCGTGGCGTGCTGCTCTCAGGCGCCCCGGGCACCGGCAAGACGCTCCTGGCGCGAGCAGTGGCGGGCGAAGCCGATGCGCCCTTCTTCTCGATGGCCGCATCCGAGTTCATCGAAATGGTCGTGGGTGTCGGTGCCAGCCGCGTGCGGGACCTGTTCAAGCAGGCCAAGGAAGCTGCGCCTGCGATCATCTTCATCGACGAGATCGACTCGATCGGCCGCGCTCGCGGCGGCTCGATGTCGTTCGGTGGTCACGACGAGCGGGAGCAGACGCTCAACCAGATCCTCACCGAGATGGACGGCTTCACAGGCGCCGAAGGCGTCATCGTCATCGCCGCCACCAACCGCCCCGACGTCCTCGACCCCGCATTGCTGCGTCCCGGCCGGTTCGACCGGCACGTGGCCGTCAGCCCTCCCGATCAGGTCGGCCGCAAGGCCATCCTCGAAGTGCACACTCGGGGTGTGCCTCTCGACAGCAGCGTCGACCTTGGATCGATCGCATCCTCCACCCCCGGCATGGTGGGCGCCGAGTTGCGCAACCTCGTCAACGAAGGCGCACTGATGGCGGCTCGTCGCGGGCACGAGCGAGTGCAGATGAACGACTTCACCGATGCGCTGGAGAAGGTCGTGCTCGGGGCGGAGCGCAAGATCATGATGTCGCAGGAGGACCGCGAGCTGACGGCCTACCACGAGTCAGGCCACGCATTGCTGGGCATGGTCATCCGCGGTGCCGATCCCGTGCGCAAGATCTCGATCATTCCCCGCGGCCGGGCGCTCGGCGTCACCCTGCAGAGCCCCGAAGCGGACCGCTACTCCTACTCGGAGGAGTACCTGCGCGGCAAGATCGTCGGCGCACTCGGCGGACGCGCTGCCGAGGAGCTGGTGTTCGGCTCGGTGACGACGGGAGCCGAGAGCGACCTCGTGATGGTCACCAACATCGCCAAGAGCATGGTGGGCCGCTGGGGCATGTCCGACAAAGTCGGCCCGCTCACCGTGTTGCCCGCCGACCAGCAGGAACGGAACCCCTTTTCCGGGCCCCAGGTCGGTCCGGACACGCTCGAGTTGGTCGACAGCGAGGTCCGGCGGATCGTCGACGAGTGCTACACGTTGGCCCTCGAGCTGCTGAAGGAGCACCGGGACAAGCTCGACGCGCTCGCCGCGGCGCTGCTCGAGAAGGAAACACTCGAAGAGAACGAGGCCTACGAGCTCGCCGGCATCTCCCGCGATCGATGAACCGCATCCGCAAGCTCTTTGCAGATGAAGTCGAAGCACTGGCACCAGTCCTGCACGAGACCTACCGACGCATCGGCATCCTCCAGAAGAACAGGACCGTCCGTAACGAGAGTCTCGTGCTCACCCAGCTCGAAACGGTCGCACCGCACCTCTCGTTCTTCTGCCCATACGTGCCGCCACCCAAGCAGCCGTACTTCGCCGCCCTCGCCGACCCATCGCTCGACGTGTCCGACCGCATCATCGCCCTGGATGTCGCCGTCGGTGCGCTGCACATCGACTTCCCCGTCGAGCGCGCCTACATGCACCGCGAGTCGGCGGCGTTGCGCCAGGTGCTGGAACGTGCCCGATTCAGCGACGACCCACCGGACACAGCGGAGCCGGGTTCGTGGCTCTCCGGCATTGGGGCCTCCCCCGGAGTCGTGACCGCGCCGGCACATGTTGCGACGCGCACGTCCGACTTCCGCCGCGTACCCGACGGGAGCGTGCTCGTGACGACGGCACCTCGGCCCGAGATCATTGCTGCGCTTCCGGCGATGGCCGGTCTGGTTGCCGAGCGCGGCGGACGGCTGTCCCACGCTGCGATCGTGGCGCGTGAGCTCGGCGTGCCGTGCGTGGTCGGCGCCGCCAACGCAACCCGGCGGATACGCTCGGGTCAGCGCATCACGATGGACGGCGGTTCCGGTCGGATCGAGCGCGCCTGAGCGGCGCCAGCGACGGGCGCTCAGGTCACAGTCGGACGACCCGTCAGGCGGTCGAACGCCGCAAGGAAGTCGTCGGGTTTCCCGACTTTCGGAGCCTCGACCGCAAAGCCGGAGCCGTCGTCGAACGCAAAGACGACTCGATGGGTGAGCTTGCCCTTCTCCATGGCGATGCCCTGTACCCGATTCAACGGAATCGCCGTCTTGAGCCCTTTGGGCTTGCCACTCATCGTGCTGTGGCCCCAGATGAGCATGCGCCGCCCCGAGAGTCCGAGCACGAGACGCTCGCTGGGAACATCGGCGGCCAGACCGGTGTCACGAGAGAGCTCGATGCCGTCGCCGCGAGCGCTTCCTAGCTCGTCTGCGATCACCGCACCGACCAATCCACCGAGTTGTGAGCCCATCATGCCGCTGGTCGTGCCTGCGGGCTGCACGAAAAGCCCGGCTTCCACCTGCTCGTCGGCATCGAGATCGTCGCCAACCGCCTTGCGGATCTTCTTCGCCCAATCCACCACCGGCGCCCTCCTCCAGAACGTGGCACAGAATCTACGCATGCGCCAGAAGAACGTCGACGGGTCGAGTTGGTCAGCGGCTGCGGCACTACCAGATCGCAATCCGCGAGAATGCCTGCATGCACATACTCCGCACGCCAGCCGAACGATTCGATCACCTTCCCGGATTCCCCTACCGCGATCACTATCACCTGGTGCCCGCCGGAGACGGCTCGGGCCAGATGCTGCAAATGCATTTCGTCGACGAGGGAGCCGCGGACGGGCCCGTGATGCTGCTCCTCCACGGCGAGCCGACGTGGAGCTACCTCTACCGCAAGATGATCTCGCCGCTCGCGGACGCCGGATTCCGCGTGCTGGCTCCAGACCTCATCGGGTTCGGGCGGTCCGACAAGCTCGCCGAGCAAGCCGGGTACAGCTACCAACATCACGTCGACTGGTTGGAGACCTGGCTGCTCGACCTCGACCTCCGTGACATCATCCTGTTTGCCCAGGATTGGGGTGGCCTCATCGGGCTACGCCTCGTGGCGATGCACCCGGACCGGTTCGACCGCGTGGTGGTCGCCAACACCGGTCTCCCCATCGGCGAGCACGAGCCAACGGAGGCGTTCATGGCGTGGCGGGACTTCTCCGTCAACGCTCCCGTGTTCCCGATCGGGAAGATCCTGCAGAACTCGACGGTCACCGAGCTCGCCGACGATGTGATCGCCGCCTACGAGGCCCCCTTCCCCGACGACTCTTACCTCGCCGGCGCCCGGATCTTCCCGTCGCTCGTACCGATCTCGACCTCCGACCCCGCAGTCCCGAGCAACCGGGCCGCCTGGGAGGTGCTGAAGGGATGGACCAAGCCGTTCCTCACCGCGTTCTCGGACTCCGATCCCATCACCCGCGGCGGCGAGCGCCCGTTCCAGAAGCTGATCCCGGGAGCGCAAGGACGGAAGCACGTCACCATCGAAGCTGCCGGTCACTTCCTCCAGGAGGACAAGGGTGAGGAGCTCGCCGACTTGCTGATCCGCTTCGCCACCGAGACGTGAGCCGATCCAACCCCCTACCCCCGCCTGCGGCGGCGGTACCTTCCCCCACTTCGTGAACGACCACCTCCCGTTCCACTTCGTGGGGGACGATCCCCCGTTCCACTTCGGGGGGGACGATCCCCCGTCCCGCTTCGTGACGGACTATGACTGAAGCCGGCGTCTTCGAGATTGCGCCGAAGGTCGAGCTGCATCTGCACCTCGAGGGGGCCATTCCTCTGGAGACGATGTGGGAGATCATTCAGGGTCACGGGGGCGACCTCGACGTCACATCGATCGAGGGCCTCCGGCAACGCTTTGCGTATCGCGACTTCCCCCACTTCATCGACACGTGGTGGTGGATGACGGGCTATCTGCGGACCACCGACGATTTCACGCACGCCGCAGCCGCCGTGGCCCGGCATCTGGCCGAGCAGAACATCGTGTATGCCGAGGCATCGTTCTCCCCCACCGACTTCACTCGGCACGGGTTGACGCCGCAGGAGCTCGGTCTGGCGATCCGGCGCGGCGTCGACAGCGTCGAGGGGATCCACATCACGCTCAACTGCGACCTCGTGCGCGATCCGGGCCCTGCACGTGCAGCGGAGACGCTGCAAGCGGTGATCGAGATCGCCGACGAAGCCGGAGTGCGCGGCATCACCATCGGCGGCTCCGAGCAGTCGCATCCGCCCGAACCGTTCGCGGCGGTCTACGCACGGGCGGCAGAGGCGGGATTGCACCGCACTGCGCATGCCGGAGAGGCCGCCGGACCCCAGAGCGTGTGGGGGGCGCTGCGCTCCCTCGGCGTCGAGCGAATCGGGCACGGGGTGCGCTCGGTCGAGGACGCAGCACTCGTCGACCACCTCGTCGAGTCCCAGATCCCGCTCGAGGTCTGCCCCACGTCGAATCTCCGTACCGGGGTCGCCGCAGACTGGCGCAGCCATCCGGTCGGGACGTTGCTCGAAGCAGGTGTCAACGTGACCATCAGCACTGATGATCCGTCGATGTTCCATTGCGACCTCGCCTCCGAGCTGCGCTCCGTTCATGACCATTTCGGACCGGAACTGGCCGACGTGCAGCGGTTGACGCTCGCCGCTGTCGAGGCGTCGTGGTTGGAGCGAGAGGAGAAGGATGCCCTGGCCGACAGGATCCGTGACTGGTGGAGCGGCCGCAGCGACTGAACCTGCGTTCAGCGAGTAGCGTCGGCGAAGGCCGCCATCCCCTCATCGAGGCTCGGACGCGCCACTTCGTACACGGGAACGATGACCCGGTCGACACCGAGGGCGGCGAGAGCGGCGACGGCCTCGCCGGGTGAGCGCATGAATCGGCCCGGAAAAGCGGCCGACACCTCGACCTCGGCCGCATCTCGCCGCGCCGCGGCGCACTCCTCCCGCAAGGCGGTGAGCGCTTGCTCCAGCCCATCGAGCGAACCCGGACCTGGAAAGAAACCATCGCCGAGCCGGGCCGCTCTGCGGGCTGCAGCTCGCGAATGACCGCCGACATGGACGGGAATGGCGCCGTTCGCAGGCTTGGGATTGAGCGCAACGGCCTCGAATTGGACCACGTCACCGCGATAGGTGGCTTCATCGTCGCGCCACGCCACCCGCATCGCCTCGATCATCTCGTTGGCCCGGCGGCCGCGGCCGGAGAACTCGACGCCGAGCGCTTCGAACTCCTCGACGAGCCAGCCGACGCCCATCCCGAATTCGACGCGGCCGCCGCTGAGATGGTCCAGCGTTGCGAGTTCCTTCGCCAGCACCAGCGGGTTTCGCTGCGGCAGGATGACCACGCCGGTGCCGAGACGAAGCGTCGTCGTCGCAGCCGCCACCCACGTCAGCCATATCAACGGATCGGGGATCGGGATCGAAGGGTTCCCCGGCATCTTTCCCGACGGGTGGTACGGATACTCGGAGTCGTAGGAATGCGGCCAGATGACATGTTCGACCGTCCACACCGACTCGAAGCCCACCTCCTCGGCAGCTTGGACCAGATCCCGCGCCGGGCCGGGATCGGTGAAGGGGATCGTGTTGGCGTAGCCGAGACCGAACTTCATCGAGCCGCCGCTCGCGCCCGATCGAGGTCCTCGGCAGGCACCCAGCAGGCGTGGAAGCCGTTGGGGATCCGAACCGGCAGCAGCACGCGGCCGATGGGACCCCCGGTGATATCTGCAGCGTCGAGGATCACGAGCTCGGAGCGCTCAGTAGCGGCGTCGTAAACGAACGACATCACGTAGCCGTCGTCCTCGGCGGTCGCCCCTGGCCTCGGGGCGAAGGGCGCCTCGGATCCGTAGCGGCCCGCACCGAAGGCGTAGCGCTCCTCGGCCCCCGTTTCCAGGTCGTAGCGCACGAGACCGTCGAAGTACATCGTGACGTCCGAGTTGATCGAGACATTCCAGGCATAGCGGTTCTTCTCTCCGAACCTGCCGGGGTGGATCATCGGGAACTCGGTGTTGCGGTCTGCAAGGACCTCCTCGGTGGTACCTCCGGTGGCCAGGTTGAATCGGTAGCGGTGCACATAGGCGTCGAGGCGGAGGTAGTTGAGGATCGACGCCAGCGGTCCCGACAAGTCGATCGCCGGCGGTCCCGGGACCCGAAAGCGGCACACGTCCATCACGATCTCGTCGCCAGCCTCGTAGGCGTTGATGGAGTGATAGATGTAACAAGGCTCCGCCTCGAACCATCGCACCTGCTCGTTGCCCCCGAGCCGGGGGATGATGCCGAACCGAGCCGGCGTGTCGTGCACGAAGTTGAGCCGGTGGCGTCCGGCGTTTGCAGAGGCTTCGTCCACGACGAGGGGCAAGTCCATCAGGATGGAGTAGTTCTCGGTGATCGCCATGTCGTGGGGCATGCGCGCCCCCGGGATCTCGATGTCGGTGAAGTGCTTGACGACGCCGTCGCTGCTCACCACGCCATATGACATGTAGGGCGGTTGGGGTCCGTAGTCGAAGAAGACGAACTCTCCGGAGCGGGGATCGACCTTGGCATGCGCCATCACACAAGACGTTCGGGTGCCGTTCCAGTCTTGCGTTCCGAGGGTCTCCAGGGTGAAGGGGTCGACCTTGTACGGAGCGCCCGACAGATACCACAGGGCCACGAGGTTGCCGTTGTGGAACATGACGTCGGTGTTTGCCGTGTCCTTGAGCCGCAGTCGCGAACCGTCGTCAGGGTTGCCGATGCGAGGCTCCGCAATGCCCTGCCACAGCCCCCGGCCGGCACTGGTGTCCTGCTCGAAACCAGCGGTGCGCACCCAACGGTTGCGGTACGTCGCCTCGCCGTTCTCGAGGTAGATCGCATGCAGCATCCCGTCGCCGTCAAACCAGTGGTACCGACCCTCGGTCCGGAAGCGTGGGTTGGGCCCGTTGCGGACGTAGAGGCCTTCGAGGTCAGCCGGGATCTCGCCGATCACCTCGAGATCGGTGGCATCGATCTCGTTGTGGACGGGAGCATACGGGCCCATCAGATACGGGTTCTCTCCCGCATCGAGCGCCACCGCCAGCGCATCGTTTCTCACCATGCCCTGCCTCACTTTCGAACTTTTGTTCGAAAATCTAACAACGATTCGAGGACCGCGGAAGAGCCCGGCGTGCCGCAGCGCGATCTTGGCGGGTTCTCGGCTTCTTGCGTAGCTCGCCGCGGCATGCCGAGCTGGGCTACGCAAGTTCGGGGTGCGCCGCAAGACCCTCGACGACGAGACCCGAGAACGCGTCCGCGACATCGGCGGTTGCCAGTCGGCCGTCGCTCGTGAACCAGAACAGCGTGGAGTTGCACAGCCCTACCACCGCCTTCATGGTGAGCCACGGATCGAGGTCCGAACGAAGCTCTCCGGTAGCGATGCCCTCCCCGATCAGCGAGACCCATCGCTGCTCGTAGGCGCGTCCCAGCTCGTCGACGGCCTCCGCCAGCTCCGGGGCAATCGCATCGAGCCGTTCGGAGACGAAGATCTTGTAGAGATCGGATTGACGGTCGAAGACAGCCAGGTGCGAGGCCACCGCCGCCCTCATACGATTGATCGCGGTTCCAGGGCCGGACACGATCGCGTCGAGTTCTCTCACCGCAAGCCCTACGTTTGCCTCGACCACGGCGCTCAGCAGCGCCTCCTTCGACTCGAAGTAGTAGTACAGCGATCCTGCCTGCATGCCGAGCTGGAAGGCGATGTCCTGCATCCTGGTGGCCTGGTAGCCGCGCTGGGAGAACAGTGCGGTCGCCGTCTCCAGGATCAGCCGGCGTTTTGCTCTGCGCTTGTCGGTCATCGTCACGACGACAGGCTATCGCCATGGCCCGGCGCAGGCTCTCGACGCGATGCTGCCGCCTGCGGAGAGGCGGCAGCATCCGATCGTTGTCGGCGGGAGTCGATCACGGAGCCCACTCGTCCAGGGTCAGTGCCGCCACCACGGGCTGCCCGTCCTCGTAGTCGATCGAGACATACCAGATGGTCCAGTCGAGTCCGCCGTAGTCCGGGTTGTCGCCAGGGTCGTACACGCCCACGTAGTTGAACCCTTTCAGCTCGAACGGGATGGCGTACTCGGCGATACGACCGTTGCCACCTTCGATGGGCTCGTTGGCGGTGGTCACCCGGTCGGGATCGTCCCACGTGCTCACGAAGCGGTCCCCCACCGCCTGCGTGAACGTCCGGTCGGGGATCTCCTTGGCTTCATCCGGGTCGTTGACGTTGAGGGTGTTCGACGGCCACTTGTACGTCGTCGGGTCGGTGAGGACGTCGGTCAGCTCCTCGGCCGTGAAGCGGATCGGTGCCTCATGGTGCGACACGTACAAACCGCGGCTGTGCACCACGGCCGACAGGTCGCCGCGAGCCGCCATGATCTCGCTCATCTCTTGGATCACGGCGAGCACGGCGCCGTCAGGGAACGTGGCCGCATCGAAGGGAGCAGCGTCGGCGAGGAAGTGGCCATTCACCCAGCCGGCACCCGCCGGCGTCACCAGCTCGATCCATGTCGAGCTCCCCACCTGGGCTTGCGGCCCGGTCGGGATCACCACGGCGTCCGGCGCCAGCATCCCGATGATCTCGTTGGAGACCCCGGGCGCCAGACGCACGTTCAGGACGTCGTCCTCGGCGACGAGGACGACGCGTCGCGCATCGGGGTTGCCGGCGACGGCCGGAAGATCCGCCTGCTCCCAGCGTGGAATGTCGTCGAGCACGGTCGGTGTGAGCGGCACGGCAGCGAGATAGTCATCCCGCGACACGGGCTCCTCGAGAAGGAGGCCCTCGGACGAGAAGACTGTGACCGGAGCACCATCGAGCCAGAACACGACCTCATCCACGCTCGGGAACTGCGTCATGGTGTAAACCACCTGGGCAAGGCGGGTGATCATGGCAAAAGATCCACCACCGGCCTCGAACTCGCGGCTGAGATCGACCGTGGCGAGACCGTTCTCGATGGTGATGCCCAGCAGCAGGGTGTCGGTTGGCACCGAGCTGGAGAGCCCGATCTCTTGCTGCGTCGCCGTCGGCCCGGCGATCAACGCTCGTATGGCGTTGGCCGCAACATCGGGAGTCGTGGGAATGCGAGTGGCGACCGCCGTGGCGTACTGCCCGTCCTGGAGGAAGTACACATCGACGAACTGCGTCGCCTCAGGAACGGTGGTTGTCGTGACGGCGGGGTCGGACGGCAGCGTCGTGACCGGAGCCTGGGTGGTCGTGGTCACGGGTGCGCTGGCGCCGTCGCCCGTGGTGACCGGCCCGGCATCGCCAACGTCGTCTCCGCCGCCGCACGCTGCAAAGAGGAGCGCCAGCGCAACAAACAGGATGGTGAGACGCTTCATCATGATCCTCCTCGGGTGGTGGTCTCACCCCGATCATGCGACGGCAACATCGCAACGCCATCACGCTGCGGTAACAGTTCGGTTACAGGTATCTCGAGGGTGAAGACGAGGCCACTCGGCGTATTGGCCTTCACCTCGAGCGCTCCGCCCAGCCGCTGTGCGTGAGCCTGGGCGATGGCCAAGCCGAGTCCGGTACCGCCGGTGCGCGACGGGTCGGCGGTGTAGAACCGGTCGAAGAGGTGGGACAGGGCTTCCTCTGTTGCTCCCGGACCCAGATCGGCGACGGTCACCTCGAGCCGCCCATCGCTGACGGATGCCGCCACGAGCACGGCCGCTCCCTGCGCATGGAGGGCGGCGTTGTCGAGCAGGTTGCCGACGATGCGGTCGAGGGCGCGACGGTCGCAGGCGACGAGCACGTCCTCCGCCGCAAGCACGGCCGCCGGGAGGCGAGCATCGATCTCGGCCTGCAGGAACGCAGCGAGGGAAAACTCGTCGGTCGCGGTCGGTGCGTCCGAGGCATCGAGACGCGAGATCTCGAGGAGATCGGACACCAACGCACGCAGACGTGCCACGTCGCGCGACAGCAACTCCCCGGCCCGGCGCGCCGGAGGCGGCATCTGATCCAGATGGGCGCTCAGCATCTCAGCCTCGGAGACGAGTGCGGTGAGCGGCGTGCGCAGCTCGTGGGAGACGTCGGCGACGAACTGCGCCTCGCGCCGTCGGGCCGCATCCAATTCTCGGATCTTGGCGTCGAGGGAAGCGGCCATCGAGTTG
>DATHZQ010000077.1:0-22032 GCA_035458525.1 Acidimicrobiia bacterium | reverse complement strand
TCGGAGGTTGCCGCATACGCCGCCCCCATGTGCAGCTCTCGCTCACCGCGAGGCGCGCCGTGCCCATGGACCTTGGCGCCGCCGACGAGGAAGTGGGCGACCAGGAAAGTCACCGCATCGCCCCCGGCCTGCTGCTCTGCGTAGGCGCTGTAGGCCTCCGAGACCGTTCGCAGCCGATCGGCATACTTCTTGTAATGCTCGTCGATCTCGTCCCAGGCGTGGAAGGCGCGCCCTTCCCTGAGGAAGGGAAAGCAACTGACCACCGCTCGGCCTGCCGGGGTGGCGATGTCGAGAACACCACCTTCGGCGGGGCGCTTGATCTCGCCGACGAGATGAATGTCGTGACGTCGCACGAATGGGGCGAGCGCTTCGAAGAAGCCCGGCGAATCGTGATTGCCGGCGATCGCCACGACCGGCCTGCGACCACCCGACGTGAGCTTCACCAGGCCGTCGAGAGCGATGTTCAACGCCTCGACGGGAGGCAGGGGGCGATCGAAGAGGTCACCGGAGTGCAGAACCAGATCGACGTCTTCGGCGTCGGCAATGGCAGCAACCTCGTCGATGACTTCGCGGTACT
This sequence comes from Acidimicrobiia bacterium, assembly GCA_035458525.1. GTDB lineage: Bacteria > Actinomycetota > Acidimicrobiia > Spongiisociales > UBA5794 > DATHZQ01. Next base: position 21,455 of record DATHZQ010000077.1, on the reverse strand, counting down.
CGTCCGATCGGTCGTATCTGCCGAGTCGTTTCCCGACGTGCCAATCCGAGGTGTGGAGAACCCTCACAGCCCGGCGAACGGATCGGTGCCGCTGTCATCGACTTCTTCCTTGCGGGTCGCCCACGGCGGGAAAGGGAACTCGAGGACGAGCGGGACCGGAATCGCCGGCTGGGACAGCACCATGGTGCCGGGCTTGAGCAGGCGAGCCCTCGCCCGCGTCGACGGCAGCATCCAGCCGTACTCAGCCCGTTCCGCCTCGGCGGCGTCGAGGCGTCCGGCCACCTTGATCGCGGCGTTCTCCATCACCTCCGGTGCGACGCGCGATGCCGTTTGCTGTGCACCGACGAGCAGGACTCCGAGCGAGCGCCCGCGCTGGGCGATGTCGATGAGCATGTCCTTCAAGGCGCTGGTGCCGTCGCGTGGTGCGTATTTGTTGAGCTCGTCGAGCACGATGACCGACAGGGGAAGCCGCTGGCCGGTCTGCTCCTTCTCGGCGAACGTCTCGGCGAGCAGTGCCCCGACCACGAAACGCTGCCCCAGATCGTGGAGCGACTGAATACCGACGACCGTGACCTGGGCTGCTGTCCGATCGATGCGGCGGCTCGTTCCGGCCTGGACCAGGTGTCCCAATCGGTGGACCGCCGAGTGGAGCCGGCGCATGAAAGCCGATACGGTGCCGACCTGGACCCGACCCGTCCATTTCTGATCCGGCTCGCCGTCTTCTGGGTCGACGAACTCGGCAATCGCATCGACGAGCGTACGGAGGTCATCGATCACGCGCTCGCCACGGTGCGGGACGACTCGCTCCCCCGGACGGATGCCCTCGACCGGATCGCGTAGCACGACCGCTCCCGGCACCCCGTCGACGTCGACGGCAAAGCGCCGCAATTGGGCACGCACCCGTTCTTCGATGAAGGGAATCTGGTTGCGCGTGCCGTCCGAGTCGGTGAACAGAAAGCGGAGGAGCCCCTCGTCGATGAACTCCCGAGGCGTCCACGCAAAGGCCGCAACGCCCTCCTGGCGTCCGCCGGTGTCGGGGATGACGACGTCGCCAGTGCCGGCCCGGGGCGGCGCCCAGAACCCAACCGAGGGAAAGGGCCCCGGATCGACGCCGAGCCGCTGCCACGTCGCGGTGGCATCATCGTCGAAGAAGCGATTGCGCTTGTCCAGCCACAGGAGATCTTCGCCCTTGACGTTGAAGACCAGGATCCGGAGGTTGGCGGCGCCCGCACCCAGGACGTCCGGCCTGCCACTCAACAGTCGTAGGAAGAAGAGGGCGAAGGACGTCTTGGTTGCAACGCCCGAGATGCCAGAGATCGACATGTGGCCGCCCTTGCGCCCGTCGAAGAAATCGAGGTCGACGAAGACCGGTTCACCGTCGCGGCCCATGCCGACCGGCAGCGGCCGATCCATCTCGTCGACATAGAGCGCCTTGCGCCTCGCCTCACCGGTGGCGCGTTCCACCACCTCGCCCGGGTCGGGCGACACCCACACCTCGGGATCGACCCGCGTCACCGCGACCTGTGCCGAACGCACCTTTGCCGCCGGCAGTGTGCCCTCGGCAGCGATGCGGTGGGTGTCGGATTCGAATTGGGCGCCTTCGTAGACCGACTCCGCCTCGGTGACGACACCGTACGTCCGAACCTCACCCCGCTTGGGAACCTCGGTGCGGACGACGACCAGGTCGTCCAGCTGGAGGTAGTCGTCTTCGTTGAGGACGACGCGGAACGCACGGGTCGTTGCATGCTGGGTCCCCAGCACGCGTCCGACACCGTGGTCTGCGGTGGATGGATGGTCGGTCACGATGCGGCTCCGAGCTCGCGGTCCTGGGCCATCACCGCAGACCGTAGCGCACGGTGGATGAAAGCCGGGTCACCCATTCTGTTTCGCAACAGCCGTTCCAATGCTGCGATCGGGACGAGGTTCTGCGGTGCTCTCGGATCGACATGCGGCTGCGAAGCGACGAGCGGCAGCACGGCGGTGGTGCGGTTGGCGACCTTGACGGCGAGGTCGACGGGCAGGTGACTCGACACCTCGGCCCGGACCACTCCGGTCCACGTGTGACCGCCGGCCAACGCGGCGAGCTTCAGGTACCACGAGTACCTCGGAAACGCTCCGCCTTTGCCGATCAGGAACAGCGGTGTCCGCGCGCCCGGGCTCAAACGGCCGATGATGCCGCTGCGCTCCGGCGACAGGTACGGGGCACGATGGGTCTTGATGTAACCGACCTTCTCGGTGGCGGACAGGTCGTTGATGGGGCCGTCGGCGATCACGAACGCCCCTCGCTGGGCGAGCGTCTCCGACATCACGGCCTCCGCCTTGCGCATCGCTCCATGGAACCGTTGTATCAGCGCTTGCGGGTCGACGTCCGGCACGGCCTCCGAGCGGTACGCAAGCTGCGGACCGGCGACCGGCACGGGCACCGCCCGGCCGTGACCGAACACCGCAAGCCGTTCGATCCGTTCGTGCTCGACCTCGGAGCGCGGGACCGTGCGGTCCCAACACACGGCGCCGACGGCGAACGTGCCGCAGATACCGGCGATCGGACCGGCGACGTCGTCGAGGGTGAGCCGGGCATCGATCCTGCGCACGCCGTCGACGAACGCAATACGCGCCACGCCGTCGTCGACACCGGCAATGGGCGACCAGCGACCGTCGACCTCGACAGCCTCGTCGACCTTGCCGGGCTCGGCGAGCCCGTCATCGGGATCGAAAGGACTCCCGTACTCGGGTGACCACCCTTCCACGTACAACTTCGCCATGCGGCGGATGGTACCGAGGGGGTGTGACAAGAACGGGGACTCCCTTCGTGTCCGGACGAGCCGCGCCGTTCGGCGACGCTGAGTGGTGACCTTGTCCTCTCGTCGCAACCCGTGCGCCGACGCACACCGAAGCTGGTCGCGGCTTGGCCGCAGGCTCATCGGGCACACAGGAGGTGCCCATGTCCCTGGTCCGTGCGCCGACCCGGCAGCGGTTGTTGCGTTTCTCGCCCCCGCCTCGGTTGATCTCGCTCCCGGCTCGGTGGCGGCCCAGGCTGTCGATCGGCCGACATGTGCGGTGCGCTTGCGCGGCTGTGCTCGTCCTGGCAGGGACTCTGGCGGCCTGCGGTAGCGACGGCTCTGGTGGCGTCGGAGCCACAACGCGGCCCGAAGCGGTCACGATCCGTACGTCAACCACCTCGCTGGTCCCCTATCCCGGCGACACGACGATCCCATCCCAGACCTCGACGACCACGACGCAACCTCTCGCAACGCACGACCTGCCGCCGCTGCTCGTCACGGCCGACGGTGAGGTGCGCCTCGTCGACGGAGTGGAGGCCACGCTGCTGCTGTCCGGCCCCGCCGTGTCGATGGCCGTCCCCGACCTCCGTGGCAGCGTCGTCTACGGCACGGACCAACAGGGATGGGCGTGGTGGAGGTGGGACGCCGCGGCCGGCCGATCGCTCCTGGAGGGCGATCCGGATTGGGTGCCGACCGCGATCTATCGCTTCAGCGGAGAAGGCGACCCTGAGTTGCTCGTCGACGGCGCGGACGGCTTCGTCCAGCTGGCTCAGGTGGTCGAACTCGACGGTGAGCCGACACTCATCTACCGGGCCTGGCGTGGTGGGTCGGACAACTGCGTTCTCGACACCGAAGAGTGCCTGTGGATGTCCGCCACCGAGCATCTGTTCCGCCGCGACTTCACGACCGGTGAGGCGATCGGCCTCGGCATCGTCGAGTCGTTCGAGTCGAATGCCACTGGGGTCCGGTTCAGCGAAGGCGGACTGCTCGTGCGCACCTCGGAGTACGGGGCAGACAACGGTTGCGGTGCCTTGTTCCCGATGGAGATCCTCGACGACACCGATTCCGAGACGTGGCTCGGCGAGGGAAGCCCCTTCTGGCGCCGTTGCGACTTCGGCCCGGAGGTGGAGTGCGAGCCGAATGAATCATTCGGCGACAGCTGGTGCTGGGGTTCGTATGCCGCCGACTTCGACGACGCCGGCACCTCCTATGCCATGGCGCGTCGCCCATGGTCCGGGAATGAGGCCGAGGCGCCGGTGCTGGTGCTGCTCGACGCACCAGCGCTGACGGAACGCGCCCGCAAGGTCATCGGCGAACCGGGAGTGGTGACCACGTGGGTCGAACACGACGGGCAGTGGACGGTCGTCGGCAGAGAGGGCCTCCAACCGGTCGCCGTCGGGCCGGACGGCATCGTCCACGAGCTGCCCGAGCTGCGTGCCGCCAACGCCGGCGATACGCACCCCTTGACGCTGCGCACCCAAGAGACCTGAGAGCCGGACCGGCGCTGGTGCTGGCGCTCGCCGCCGTCGCCTCCAGCCGGACGAGCGACCATTGACCTCGTCCGAGGCGAGCTACCCGAGCAGCTTCACCATCTCGAGCTCGCCGCCGTGCTCACGACCGGTGTCCTCGTAGCCGCAGGCCGCGTAGAAAGGGCCGGGCCCACCCGGGACGGGGACGTGGCTGAGGTACAGCCGATCGCCCCCCGGTCGGGTGCGCACGTAGTCCTCGACCAGCTCCATCGCCGCCCGCCCGAAGCCCGTGCCCTGGTAGCGGTGGTCGATCATGAAGCGCCACAGGTAGTAGCGCGGCTCGTTGTCGTCGTCCGACAGCATGACGAAACCGACCGGCTCCTCCCCCGCATAGATCCCCCGCGTCCACACCTTGTCCGCAACGTAGGCCTGCGCCAGCGAGACGGCGTTGGGGGCGACGAGACTCTGCTGATGTTCACCGACGTCGAGGTCGGTGATCGCCCGCACGTTCTCCGCGGTGACCGGCCGCAGCGTGACCGGCGCTTCCGCCGCCATCGTCGGGGTCGCCTCGGCCTCGCCCAACGACTTGGCGAAGTGGACGGCAACCTCCACCTCGGTGAAGCCCACCGCACGATGAGCGGCACGGGCCGCTTCGTCGTCCGCCCACGTGTCCGACCCCATCTCAGTGCACCCCTTTGAGCGCACCCAGTCCTCCGCCGCCGCCAGCAGCGCGCGACCGCCACTTCGACGGCGTAGCTCCGGCACCACGTACCACGCCTCCAGAAAGCCGACCGGCGAGGAGGAACAGCCGTCGGCGTAGCGGCGGATCGAGGCCTCGACGAAGCCACCCAACCCGTCCGCCTCGGTCTCCCAGACGAACGCCACCTCCTCGTTTCCCTCGTAGTCGCCGGGGTAGGCGCGCAGCTGCTCGGGCGGCTCGGCGGGGAAGAGCTCCGCCCGCAACTCCCACCAGCGCACCATGTCGTCGTCGCGCAGCATCCGCACCGTCACGACAGGCGTCCGATCCGCTCGACCAACAGGTCATAGAAACGACCGTCGTCGATCTGGTTCATGACCATCGCGTTCGGTTCGTTACCCGTGACACCCCACCAGTCGACGAGCGTCATCCCCATCGTCGCCTCGGAGTGGTTCTCGATCGCCACGTGGCAACGACGACCCGCGAACAGGTCCGGCTGCAACAGGTAGGCGATCACGCACGGATCGTGGAGCGGGGCTCCGTCGGTGCCGTACTTGGCCTCGTCGTAGCGGTCGAAGAAGTCGAGCATGCCCGCCACCGCCGTCCCCGCCGCCGTGCCGAGCTCGCGAAATCGCCGCACTCGCTCATCGCTCGTCAAGGCCTGGTGGGTCACGTCGAGCGGCATCATCGTGATCGGCACGCCGCTGGTGAAGACCACGTGGGCGGCGTGAGGATCGACGTAGATGTTGAACTCGGCGGCGGGCGTCACGTTGCCACCCTCGAAGAAGCCACCGCCCATCATGACGATCTCGTCGATGCCCGCGACGATCTCCGGCGCCTTCACCATCGCCATTGCCAGATTCGTCTGCGGCCCGAGGGTGCACACGGTCACCCCTCCGGCGCCGAGGAGCTCGATGAGGGCGTCGACTGCATGGCTGTCCCGAGGCTCCAACTCCGGTTCCGGCCGATCGACGCCGTCGATGCCGGTGGGCCCGTGCACGTACTCGGCGGTGCGCAGCGGCCGCACCATCGGACGGCTGCACCCGGCGAACACGGGGACGTCCCTGCGGTCGGCGAGCTCGACCATCATCAACGCATTGCGGGTGGTCAGGTCCAGCGGCACGTTGCCCGCAACCGTCGTGATGGCGGCGACGTCGAGCTCCGGTGAGGCGAGGGCGATGAGCAGCGCAACCGCGTCGTCCTGGCCCGGATCGGTGTCGACGACGATGCGGCGGCGTGCAGCCATTCAGGCGTTTCCGATGAGGCTCTGCACTCGCGTGGATGTTGGCAACGCCGACTGTGCCCCGACCTTCGTCGTGGCAACCGCGCCCACGCCGACCGCCCACCGCACCGCATCCTCGAGCGGCTCGTTGCGTGCCAGCGCATCGGCCAGGCCACCGCAAAAGGCGTCGCCGGCCCCAGTGGTGTCCACGGTCGCCACCTTGGGCGATGCGACCTCCTTCGCAGCACCATCGGCCACCGCAACGGCACCCTGGGCCCCGAGCGTCACGACGACGGCACCGTCGAGCGCGAGGCCGTTGGCCTGGGTGATCACGTCGCGCGAGGTGCGCGCTTCGGTCGACCCGGAGAGCAGCGCCAGCTCGTTGCGGTTGACGACCAGCACGTCGACCAGCGCCAGCAACTCGGGTCCGAGGGGCTGGGCGGGTGCGGGGTTGAGAATGAACGTGCCGGTGCAGAGCCGCGCCGCGGCTTTCACCGCGTCGAGCGGCACTTCGAGCTGGGCCAGCACGATCCTGGCCCCTTCCATCGTGGTGGCCCGGGCGACGTCCTCGGCCGTGACCCGGGCGTTGGCACCGGGAACGACCGCGATCGAATTCTCCCCGTCGCGATCGACCATGATGAAGGCCTGACCCGTCGGCGTATCGATATCGACTTGGACGCCATCGACGTCGACACCCTCCTGGACGAGCGCCCGCAAATACCCGGTCCCATCGCTATCGGCGCCGACCTTGCCGATCAAAGCCACTTCACGTCCCAGTCGGGCTGCCGCGATCGCCTGGTTGGCGCCTTTTCCCCCGCGATGCTGGCTGACGGCGGACCCAATCACCGTTTCCCCGGGCGCCGGAAGACCGTTCACTTGGACAACTGTGTCCCGATTCAGGCTGCCGACGACTGCGATATGGCCATGCATGCGGCGGCAGACTATCGCGTCATCCGGTACGCGCCACTCGGTAAATCGATCCGTCGAGCGCCGTCACGTACAGCTCACCCGCAGCATCGACCCCAAACGAGGAGAGCCCACCGACGGTGCCGCGGCCAAACCACTCGATCACCTCGCCGGACGGCGCAAGGCTTCGGACCCACCCCGAGCAGTAGTCACCGAAGAAATAGTGACCCGTCAGCTCCGGAATCTCGGATCCGCGATATACGTAACCGCCGGTGACCGAGCAACCCTCGTCGTGCGGATATTCGACGATGGGCGCAACGAGTCCCTCGTCGTTGCAGGTGGAGCTGAGATAGCAGGCAGACCCCTCGAATCGCGGCCAGCCGAAGTTGGCTCCGGCGCCCGTTGCGATGTCGATCACGTTGATCTCCTCACGACCGTTCTGGCCGACATCGCCGATCCAGAGGTCCATGCCGTCAAACGAGAACCGCCACGGGTTCCGCAGCCCGTAGGCCCACACCTCGAGCAGACCCGCGCCACCTTCGTCCACGAACGGGTTGTCCTCGGGTACTGCGTATTGGAAGCCCTCGGGGTCGTCGAGCTCGCCCCTGTCCGGATCGATCCGCAGCATCGAACCGAGCAGGGTGGTGGGACGCTGCCCGTGGCCGTAGCGGTCGTTGCTCCCGCCACCGTCACCCATGCCGATCCACAGTTGCTCGTCGGGACCAAACGCGATCATGCCGCCGTTGTGATTGCTGGCCGGCTGATCGATCCGCAAGAGGACACGTTCGCTGTCCGGATCGGCCACACCGCCTTCGACCGTGAATTCGGACACGCGGGTGGCGTTCCCACTCCCGGTGTAGTTGACGTAGAACTTCCCCGACGCAGCAAACGCCGGATCGAACGCAAGGCCGAGCAGGCCGCGCTCGCCCCCGGAGATCACCGGCTCACGAATGTCGAGGAACACCTCGGGATCGCCGCCGTCGATGACCCAGATGATGCCGGGCTGATCGACCACGAAGAGCCGTACGTCGTCCGGCGGTGATGTGACGAACACGGGTGCGCTGAAACCGCTGGCTACTTCCTCCAGCGTGAGCTCGAACTGTTCGAGCGGGACAAGCGTCGTCGTGGTCGTCGACGATGTGGTGGTCGGCGCAGGCTCGTCAGCAATCGAAGTCGTCGCCTCCGACGACGGCACCGCCGCCGTCCCTGGGCCTGCCGAGGTCGTCGACGAGGCAGCAGCAGCGATCGTCGGCTCGGGCAATGTCTGGGCGGGGTCGCCCGCAGCGCATGCCGTCGTCACGACGGCACACGCCACGAGGAACACAAGCATTGATCGCCGCATCAGCATCAAGCTAATGACGTCCGGCGGCTAGCCCAGGCCCGACGAAGGACCTCTCGCTACCGGTACCGCCACACGATCCGACCACGCTCCGGGTCGTATGCCGATACCTCGATGTCGACGCGGTCCCCCGGGATGATCCGAATCAGGCGCCCCTTCCGCATCTTCCCCGAGGCGCGAGCAACGACCTCGTGCCCGGAATCGAGCCGGACGCGGAACGTGGCGTTGGGCAGCGTCTTCACGACGGTGCCTTGGGCCCTGAATGTGTCATCCCCCGTAGCCATATCTCAGCGCCGGCGCGGTTGCGCTTCGTTGACCCGCAGACGGCGACCGTCGAAATCGTGTCCGTCGAGTTCTTGGATGGCCTTGCGGGCCTCGTCGTTGTTAGCCATCTCGACGAAGCCGAAGCCACGGGAGCGCCCCGTGTCACGATCCGTGATCACGGAGGCCGAATCGACCTGACCGTGCTCCGAGAAGAGTCGCTCCAGATCGTCAGAAGTGGAGCTGAATGGGAGATTGCCGACATAGATGTTCATGCGGCGCGATGCCTTTCTTCAACCGTCCCACGAAACAAGACAAGACGCAGCCGACTCAATGGGGACGTAGCAGGGAGTGGGCAGCTGCCGGATCTGTGGCAGGCCACCAGGTTACATGGTTACGGCCGACCTCAAACTCAATTGGCCTCTTCGACCTGCACTTCGGTCTCCTCGAAGCTCCAACGCTCCCGCGAAGCGCGGGCTTCGGCGACGTCCACCCGGCCCAGCAGCACAAGTCCGACGATGAAGAACGCAGCGACCGAGAGGATGGCCGTCCGCCCTGATCCGGTGGCGGCGCTCACAGCCCCGAACACGAGCGGACCGATTCCGGAGAGCTTGGAGAACACGGAGAAGAACCCGAAGAACTCGGCGGACGCCTCCTCCGGGATCATCGACGCGTAGAGGCTCCTCGACAACGCCTGCACGCCGCCGAGCACGAAGCCGACGATGGCAGCGAGCGCCAAGAACCCTGCGCTCGAGCCCTCCGGCAGGAAGAACGCCATCACTGCCAGGCCGACCCACACGAACAGCGAGACGATGACCGCCTGCTTGGGCCCGATGCGGTTGGCGAGCCGGCCGAATATCAGCGCCCCAGCAAAGGCGATGAACTGCACCAGCAGAAACGCCAGCCCGATCGTGGCGAGCTCCAGACTCAGCGTTTCCTCGGCGTAGGGGCCTGACACCGCGATCACGGTGCCGGTGCCGCTGTTGTAGATGATGAATGCGATCACGAACAGCAAGAGCTGGGGGAATTGCCGCAGCTTTCGCGTGGTGGCCACGGTTCGGTCGAAACCGATCGAGGCGTATTCACGAAGGCTGCGAGCATCCGAGGTTGGGGCGTCCTCGGGCAACCGATTGAGCGAAAAGATGGAGAAGCCGATCCACCACAGCGCGGAGCCGAATATGGCGATTCGCGCCGCCAGCGACTCCGTGAGCGTCGCGTCCGGTTCGTCGCTCGACAGGAAGATCAGGACGAGCGCCAGCAGGAGGTAGAGGCCGCCACCGAGGTAACCGAGGGCAAACCCCTTGGAGGACACCTGGTCGACCGTCTCGTCGGTTGCGATCTCGGGGAGGAACCCGTCGTAGAACACGTTGGCAGCCACAAACCCGAACTGGGTGACGATGACGACGAGCAGGAACAGGGGCACCTGGCCGTCCGGCACGAACGGAACGACGAGCGTGAAGACGGCTCCGAGAAGAGCGAAGTTGCGAAGGAACCGCTTCTTCGAGCCGGCGCAGTCGGCCATGGCCCCCAACACCGGCATCGCCAGCATCAAGAGGATCGACCCGATTCCAACGAGAATCGAGAACAACGCCTCGCCGGACAGACCCCAATACCTGTCGCCCGGCATGATCGTCCCCGTGAAGAAGGCTCCGATCACGGCGCCGAAGATGGTGATGTATGCGGAGTTCGCCCAGTCATACATCGCCCAGCCGAAGATCGTTCGCGGGTCGTTCTTGGCCGGCACCTGGCTCCTCGAAGTTGCTGCCGGGATCGTACCCACGCCCCGTCGAGACGCGGGCAATGGGATTTAGAGACTTTTTCCGCGAATTGACATGGTCGGAAGGCGTGAACGCGGTACATTGCCGTTACCCCCCGGCGAGGAGGCTGAGTGGTCTTTCCGACGAGTGAGCAGCCCAATGCGGTGATGCAACTTGCGCTGGCACAGCGCAAGTCCCCGTCAATCGCTCTCTACCCCGGCGAGGTGCCGGCGTACGGCATCCCGCGGATTGCCATCGACCAGCTGGAGTGGATGCTGTTTCAACTCCGCGAGCAGCCGAACCGCGACCGCGGGGTCCACCAGGCCCGCAAATCGGCCAAGCGGCTTCGCAGCGTCCTCAGGCTCGTCCGCGACGAGCTCGGCTACTTCCGGTACCGCCAGGAGAACGTCGTGTTGCGAGACGTTGCTCGCCGACTCAGCCCAGTGCGTACGAGCGCCGTCTTCATCGAGTCGGTCGACGCTTTCGCGGCTTCGGAACGCGACCCGCTGTCCGCCGACGCGCGCAGCGACCTGCGGCGGTCGTTGCTGGCGCGCCACGAGACCCTGGCGAATTCTGTGCTCGAGCACCCGCAGCTCATGACGGATGTGATCGTGACGTTGCTGACAACGCGCTCGCGCTATCGAGGGTGGCCGGTCGCCAGCGCCGCAAGGGTGACGGCACATCCCGACATCCGCGCCTTCCGGGACTCGTATGCGGCCATCGGGCCCGGCCTGCACCGCACGTACCGCCGCGGCCGTGCGGCGCTGAGCGTCGCCGCCGGTGATCGATCGATGCACAACATGCACATGTGGCGCAAGCGGGTGAAATACCTCCGCTACCAGATGAACGTGCTCGTCAATTGCCAGCCAGACGTGATCGGCCCCGCAACCCAGGATCTCTCGGCGCTCGGAGACGTATTGGGCGAGGAGCACGACTACGCGGAACTCGGTGAGCTCATCGCAGGAGAGCCTTCGTTCGTCCCGAACCCGCAGCAGCGATTCCGCTACCTGACCTCGCTCGTCGCCCATCGGATGGAGCTTCAGGCGCAAGCGTTGCGAATTGGGGCGCGGCTCTACGACGAGACGCCAGATGCGTTCGTTTCACGCATCGGTCGACACTGGGATGCCAGCCGGCTCTGATCTCGCCCACAGTCGGCGCAGCGCGGTTGCGACCCGATCCGGCGCCTCGAGCGGCGTCATGTGGCCGGCACCCTCGATGACCGTCACCGTCGCATCCGGCAGCACATCGGCCATGGTGCAAGCGTCGGCGGGCGGCGTGACGGCATCAAGTTCGCCAACAACCACCGAGGTGGGGACACCGATCCGGGCGAGGATCGCGGTACGGTCGGGCCGGTCCCGCATCCCGCGCAGAGCCGCCACCATCGTCTCGTAGCGGGTGCCTTCCATCATCGAGCGCATACGCGCCCGCGTCGTCACCGAGGCATTGGGTGCGACCAAGACCATGAGCATGCCTTCGGCAAACGAGCGTCGCCCCTCCCCCAGGACGCGGCGCACGGCCTCATCCCTCCCGGCCCTGCCCTCGGACGTATCGGCTGCGGCGCGTGTATCGACGAGGGCCAGGGTCCGAATGAGCTCGGGGTACACCTGCGCAAGGTAGAGCGCGACGTAGCCGCCCATGGAGAGCGCCACGACGTCGGCGCTTTCGATCCCGAGCGCACCGAGCAGCGCTACGAGATCCTCACCGTGACGCTCCATCGTCAGCACCTCATCGGTCACGGCACTCGAACGACCGAAGCCCCGCAGATCGACGGCAACGCAGCGCCGCAGATCGGACAATCGCTCGATCTGATCGAGCCACATCGTGCTGTCCAGAGGGAATCCATGGACGAACAACGCCACGGGACCTTCGCCGCGATCGAGGAAATGCAGCGTCGTCCCGGCAACATCGATCGTCGGCATCACGCTTCCCCGGCGCCCAAGTTGCGGCGGCGCATCTCCTCGGCGACGGCTGCGTCCGAGTAGCGCATCAGCTCAGGCGACCAGTCGAGTGCTTGCGGCAACGGTGCCTCGCGCTCGAGCAACTCGACGACACGATCGCGCAAGGTGCGGGCCCAGGCCCGTCCCGAGGCCTGCGCTTCGGGCGACAAGGTGCCGTCGGCGTTTGCCGTGAAGACCCTCGCCTCACTGGCGGGATTGGTGCGACTTCCCCGCTCGCCGTAGACGAGGACCACGGCACCCGCCGGAACGTCCTGGATGCCGCCGGCCGCGATGAACTCTCCCTCGAACGCCCATCCGGACGCCTTCGACGGATCGACATTGGTCACGACCTTTGCCCAGTTCTTGCGGCGTTCGTCGCCAACCAGCGGTACGTCGACCGCCACGAGCACCTGATCCATGCCGGCGACTCTAGAAGGCGGCGCCAACACAATCGGGTCAGACCCCCCAGCGCCCCACCATCGAGGCGACCGTCACCACCAGCAGCGCCGAGTCGAGCACTGCGATCCGCATCGAACGGTTGACGACGGCGACACCCGTCGCACCGTCGCCCGCCTCGAAGGCGGCGGCGGCTTCCTCGGCTCTCGGGCCGAACACCCGGGCTCCCAGGACGCCGCCGGTGATCACCATTGCGACACCAATGACGACGAAGGCGTGTTCGAAGTCGTACAAGTCGGAATCGAGCACCAGCCCGACGCCGGTGAGCAGCACCAGGATCGCCGCCGGCGTATAGAGCCGGGTCCCCATTCGGACCACGGACCGCATCCACGCTGCCGCTGCGGCTCCGCCGCGGTCGCGTAACTTCGGCGTCACGACGAACTGGGTCACGTTGCCGCCGATCCACGTCCCCACCGCCAGGATGTGAAGCACCAGCAGAATGTCACGCACAGCCTTCTCCCTCTGCCAAATCGACTCGCGGAATCTAGTGGCTTGCCGCCGGGCATTCGGGTAGGTCGCGGGCGGACCTAACATCGTGGGTCCGATGCGCACTAGGTCTCTGCTGCTCGTGGTCGCGCTCGTTGTGGTTGCGTGCGGTGGTGCCGAAGACTCAACCGCTCAGCCCGCGACGACCGCGCCTGCTTCCGTTCCGGCGACGCCGGAAGGCGAGCTGTCGGGCCTTGCCGTCGAACTCCTCGCGGACGGTCTCTCGACACCGGTGGCGGCCGTCGCCCTGCCGGGCGACGCACACATCCTCATCGTTGAGCAGACGGGCAAGATCCGCGTGTTCGACGGCGAACGGGTGCTCGATGAGCCGTTTTTGGATGTAGCGCGATTCATCGAGGACGAAGGCTTGGAGCAGGGGCTGCTGAGCTTGGCATTCCACCCGGAGTACGAGACGAATGGGCGAGCCTTCGTCTCGTTCACGAACCGCGACGGCGACACCCGAATTCTCGAGTACCGGCGTGATCGGCACGACCCGAACCGCCTCGACCCGAGCACGGGACGACGGGTACTGGCAATCGATCAGCCGCACGAGTACCACAACGGCGGAACGGTGAGGTTCGGGCCCGACGGGTACCTCTGGATCGGCATCGGCGACGGAGGCGGCATCGGCGACCCCTTCGGCAACGGGCAGGACGCCAACTCGCTGCTCGGTGCTGTCCTGCGCATCGATGTCGATCGCACCGACGGCTCCGGCGCGTACGCCATCCCGGGCGACAATCCGTTCGTCGGCGGTGGCGGCGCTCCCGAGGTCTGGGCGTATGGCCTCCGCAACCCGTGGATGTTCGACTTCACCGACGACGCGATCGTCATCGCTGAGGTCGGCCAGGAGCGTTGGGAGGAGATCATCGTCGTCGATCTCGACGCAGGCGGCGGCAACTACGGCTGGCCGGTCGTCGAAGGCCCCGACTGCTACCTCGAAGCGTCGTGCGACCCAGCCCCGTACGAGGAAGCGACCCTGCTCGTCGAGCACCTGCGCACGTGTGCGCTCGTCGGCGGCCCCGTCTACGAGGGCCGGGCGATCCCCGAGCTGCGCGGGCACTACTTCTACGGCGACTTCTGTGTTGGCTGGGTCAGAAGCGCTCCGCTCGAGAATGGCACCTTGGGCCGGCCGACGGAGTGGAGCCGCCAGTTTGGGGAGTTGGGCAGAATCACGGCGCTCAGCGAGGACGGCCACGGCGAACCACTGATGCTGACAGCCGAGGGCCAGCTCTACCGGGTGGTCCCCGTGAGGGAGAGCGAATAGCGGCCCGGGTTGCGAACCTAAGAGGCCGCGCGGACAGGCAGTTGCGGTTGTCGCGCCGGACGAAGAGATGCTTCCCGCTCCTGCCCTCCGGGCGGGCCGCTCGGGCCCCGGCCTCAGCTCCTGGCTCGCCAAGACGGCTCGCCTATCCGCTGAGCCTCTGAGGCTCGGCTGTACCGCACGGGTTCAGAACCGCCGAACGTTCAGACGGCGATCGTGGGTTCGGCCCCTTCGTACCCGTCGGGGCTAGCCGAACCTAAGGTTCGCTGCGGTCCAGTCGGAGCGACGCCGAGTTCATGCAGTACCGCTGCCCGGTCGGTCGCGGGCCGTCGGGGAACACGTGGCCCAGATGGGCGCCACAGTTGGCGCAGGTGACCTCGGTGCGGGGCATGATCAGCTTGAAGTCCTTACTCGTGCCGACGGCACCGTCCGACAGCGGTTCCCAGAATGAGGGCCAACCGCTGCCCGAGTCGTACTTCGTGTCACTCGAGAACAGCGCTTCGTCACACACGACGCAGCGATACGTCCCGGGGTCCTTCGTGTCCCAGTACTCCCCGGTGAAGGCCCGTTCGGTGCCGGCCTCCTGGGTCACGTGGTACTGCAGGTCGGTGAGCCGTTCACGGAGTTGAGGATCTGCGTTCTTCTTCGCCATACCCGAAGCGTACCGAGCGCGGCGCGCTACCTGCCGTCGTCGATACCCGACCGACTGTGCGTCACCGGTCGCGCAGACCCTTGCCGTCGGCGATCTGCGCCGCGTACTTCTCGATGCGCGCCTCGCGGGTCTTGGCCTGCTTCGCACCCGAGAAGTGCAGGTTGTACTCCCGCTGCCGACCAGGCGTCAAAGCCTCGAATGCCGACCGGAACGTCGAGTCGGCGTCGAGGCGATGCTGAAGCTCCTCGACCAAGATGAGCTCGGGTGCCGGGCCGACTTCGAGGCCCGCCTCCTCGACCTCGATCGCATCGGCGATGTAGTCCTTGATCGTGCCGGCCAAACGGACGACGTCTTCGACAGACGTGAACCGGATGCGACGGGCGGATCGCGAGTTGGGCCCTTGCTCCTCGAGAATGCCGGCAGGATCGCTCAGCAACGCACCCTTGAAGAACATGAGGGAGAGGAAACCGTTCATCTCCTGGACGATGGCGATGTTCTTGCGGCCGTGGCCGTAGCACGGCTTGCCCCACTTGATCTCTTCGGTCAGCCCGCAACTCAGCAACGTCGGGCGCAGCGCCGTCATCTCATCCGGCCACTTGTCCGACCGCTCGACATACGCATCGACTTCGGGGTTCATCGCGGCGCTCCATTGCGTTCGGTCGACCGGCCATTGCGCTCGGTCAACGGGCAGCAGTTCGCGCCAGAATACCGAGCGATGGGCGACACGACCCGGAGATGGCCTTGGTCACACAGGGGAAGATCGGCGACCCCAACTCGCCCGACTCGCGACTACTCGCCCCGCATCCCTACCCTCACTCCATGGAGAAAACCACCGCTCGCCCGTCCACCGTCGGTGAGCTTCGCGCATCCGGTTGGCGAGATCGCACCGTCAAGGAAGAACTGCGCCACAATGTCATCGAACGGCTGCGGAACGGTCGTGAGCTCTTCCCGGGCATCCTCGGCTTCGAAGACACCGTGCTGCCGGCGCTCGAGCGGGCGTTGCTGGCCGGCCACGATATCGTGCTCCTCGGTGAGCGCGGGCAGGCGAAGACCCGGCTGATTCGAGGTTTGGTCGACCTGCTCGACCCGGAAGTCCCCGCCATCGCCGGTGGCGAAGTCAACGACTCGCCCTACCACCCCGTCAGCGCCCACGCCGTGGAGCAGGTTGCCGAGCTCGGCGACGCCACGCCCCTCGTCTGGATCCCCAGGGACCGGCGCTACGGCGAGAAGCTGGCGACACCGGACACGTCGGTGGGTGACCTCATCGGCGACGTCGATCCGATCCGGGTCGCAGAGGGCCGCTATCTCTCTGACGAGTTCGTCATTCACTACGGGCTCGTCCCCCGCACCAACCGCGGCATCTTTTCGATCAACGAGCTCCCGGACCTGCCTGCCCGCATCCAGGTAGCGCTGTTCAACGTGCTCGAGGAGCGCGATGTCCAGGTCCGCGGCTTTCAGGTCCGGATGCCGATCGACCTCCTCCTCGTGGCGACGGCCAACCCGGAGGATTACACCAACCGCGGCCGCATCATCACGCCGCTGAAGGATCGATTCGGCAGCGAGATCCGCACTCACTACCCCATCGACCCGGCCCACGAGATCGACATCATGGAGCAGGAAGCGCACATCTCGAGCACCGACGTCGACGTCACGATTCCGGAGTTCATGAAGGAAGTCCTGGCAGAGTTCTCACGTCTGGCGCGGCGCTCACCGCACATCAATCAGCGCGCCGGCGTTTCGGTGCGGCTCTCCATCGCCAACCTGGAGACCCTCGTGGCCTCCGCCGTCCGCAGGGCCATCCGTTGCGGCGAGGAGGAGGCGGTGCCGCGCATCGCCGACCTCCCGGCCACCTTGCAGTCGTCCGGCGGGAGAATCGAGTTCGAGACGTTCGAAGAGGACCGCAAGGACGACATCCTCACCCAGCTCATGGGCCACGCCGTGCTCCAGTCGTTCGTCGACCGGCTCCAGGGACACGAGTTCCGCTGGCTCGTCGAACGCTTCGACGCCGAAGGTCTCGCCATTGAAGCAGGAGACCTCACGCCGGCCGCCGACATCGTCGGCCCGTTTGCGGAATCGCCAGATCTCGGCGTGTTGCTCCACCGACTCGGCATCGCGCGGCCGTCGCTGGCGACTACCGCGAGTGCGGTCGAGTTCGCACTGGAGGGTCTCCACCTCTCGCGCCGCTTGAACAAGACGAGCGAGGGGCGGGGCGGGGGACGCTACTCGGCAGATCTCAGTTCACTGTGAACCATCCGCACGGTTCCCGCTGGCGATACTCCGCTTGGGATGGCACGCAAGATCCCCTTGCCGACCTCGAATCCGCCAACCGGCTCGCCGATGCCTTCAGCGATCGTCTGCTCGACGGGATGAGTGCGGAGCGTGCGATGCGGCGCCTCCTCGATGAGGGGTTGCCGGGACGGTTCGGTGGTCTGCAGCAGATGCGCGATCGCATTCGGGACCTCCAGGAGCGCCGCCGGCAGCAGAGCCGGCTGGGCGATGCGCTCGAGGAGGTGAGCGACCAACTAGATGAGGTCCTCGCAACGGAACGGGCAACGCTGGCCGGTCGAGAAGGCACCAACGCTCGATTCCAGGAAGCCATGCTCGACAATCTCCCCGGTGACCCGGCCGGAAGGATCCGCGAGCTCCAGGGCTACGAGTTCGCCTCGGAGCCGGCCGCTGCGGCCTTTGCCGATCTGATGGAGCAGCTCCGCCAGCAAATGCTCGACGCCTACCTCGGCCAAGTTGCCGAGGGCGTACAGAACATGAGCGAGGAGGACATGGCTGCACTGCGCGACATGATCGCCGACCTGAACCGCATGTTGGAGCAGCACCAGGCCGGGCTCGGCCCCTCGGATGACGAGTTTGCCGAGTTCATGGCACGCCACGGCCGCTTCTTCCCGGAAAACCCGCAGAACCTGGACGAGCTGCTGGAGGTCCTGGCGCAACGTGCCGCAGCGATGAGCCGCTTCATGGCGTCGCTGTCGTCTGAGCAGCGGGCCCAGATGCAGGCCCTCGCCGAGGAGTTGATGGGCGACATGGGACTGTCGTTCGAGGTGAGCCGACTCAATGCCAATCTGCGCGGGACGATGCCGCAGCTCGGCTGGGACGAGCGCGTGCGTCTCGAAGGCGACCGATCACTCGGCATGGGCGAGGCGCTCGCCGAGATCGAGGCACTCTCGGAGCTGGAGCGGCTCGAAGACGCCCTGTACCAGGACTACGCCGGGGCGTCCCTCGAAGACATCGACGGCGACGACGTCGCACGACTCCTCGGCGACGACGCAGCACGCGACATCGAGGCGCTGAAGGACATCGAGCGATTGCTCCAGGAGGCGGGCATGATCGCCCGCGACGCCGGCCGTATCGAGCTCACGCCGCGTGGCGTGCGCAAGCTCGGGGAGCGAGCCCTCATCACTGTGTTCGAACGTCTGGAGCTGGATCAGGCAGGCAGCCACGAGATCGGGGATGCAGGCGGTTTCGGTGAGCCGACCGGGCAGACCAGACCGTGGCGGTTCGGCGATCCGTTCCGCATCGACTTGCAGGGCACGGTCACGAACGCCGTGCTGCGCGAAGGGGCGACAACGGGACGGCTCCAGCTCGCCCCGGACGATTTCATGCTCGCCGAAGCGGAGGCGCGCACTTCGACGTCGACGGCGCTGCTCCTCGACATGAGCCGCTCGATGCCGATGCGCGGCCATTGGGAGCATGCCCGCCGCATGACGTTTGCGCTGCACACCCTCATCACCAGCCAGTTCCCCGAGGACCGCCTCCACATCGTCGGGTTTGCGGACTACGCCCGCGTCCTTCGGCCGACGGATCTCGCAGCGGTCGAGTGGGAGCCGACCTATGGCACCAACTACGAGCATGCGTTCCTGCTCGCCGGGCGGCTGCTCGCCAAGGAGTCCTCCGGCGCCCGCCAGGTGATCCTCGTCACCGACGGTGAGCCCACCGCCCACCTCGTCGGCGATCAGGTGTATTTCAACTGGCCGCCGGTGCGGGAAACCATCGAGCGCAGCCTGCGGGAGGCGAAGCGGCTGGCTCAGGGCGGCGTCACGATGAACATCTTCATGCTCGAAGACGAGCCCCGTCTGGAACACTTCATCGACCGGCTCGCCAAGTTGGTGCGTGGCCGCGTCTTCGCCGTTCCCGACGACGATCTGGGCAGCTTCGTCGTCCGCGACTACGTCCGCGGCAAGGGTCGTTGACCGCGCGGACGCAAAAGGACCTTTGACCCCTGACCCTCCTCGCAGGCGCCAGTTAACTTTGCGATACAAAGTAGTTTGCAGCCGGAGGGGTCATGACGTCATCAACCAATCTCCAGAGCCTCGAATCCGACGCGTACCGGGCGTCGTTCGACGATGGAATCATCGACCTCTTCGTCGGTCTCTCGATGGTGTGGATCGGCAGTGCGTGGATCTGGCTCACCGACCTCGCCGGCGTCGCCGGGGTGTTCCCCGCCGTGATGGCGCCCGCGCTCCTGCCCTTGCGCACACGCATCGTCGAGTCCCGCACCGGCTACGTGAAGTGGCGCGCGCCGCGGCGGTGCTGGGAACAGCGCACCCTGCTCCTCGTACTTGCGGCGGGCATCCTGATGTTCGCCCTCGGGATCGCCGCGTTCGTGATGCTGGAGAACAGCGGCGAACTCACCGTCGTCGAGTGGATCATGCCGGGGCTCCTTGCCTTGCTGATGGCTGTGGTCGCCGGAGGCCTGGCCATCGCCATGGCTCAGCCGCGGATGATGGTCTACGCCGGCGTTCTCGTCGTGGCCGGACTCGCCGCGGCCGGGTTCGAGACCAACCCGGGATGGCCATTGCTGGCCGCCGGAATCGCGATCACCGTCGTGGGCAGCGGCATGCTGGTCCGGTACCTGCGCACCCATCCGTTGGTGACGGCACCGTGAGCGAACGTCGAACGGACCTCGATCGGCTCATCCACGAGCCGGCGCGACTCCATCTCGTGACGAACCTCTACGTCGTCGACGAAGCGGATTTCGTCTATCTCTCACAGCGGACTGGCTTGACGGCGGGAAACATCTCCACCCACATGAGCCGTCTTGAGTCCGCCGGCTACGTTGCAATCCAGAAGGCGTTCGTGGGCAAGCGGCCGCGCACCACGTACCGGCTGACGCGCGAGGGCCGGGCTGCCTTCGAGCGCTATCGGGCGGACATCTCTGCGCTACTCACCGACGGAACGGCATCGTCCTCCTGAGGTCTGGCTCCGATCGATTGCGCCGATGCCGGCATCGATGATGCAGCGCCACTCTGGGTCATCCGGGGACGGCCCGGCCGGCATGCTCAGGGCGATAACCTGCGCCAGGTGACCGACATGCCGGACTACGTCCTGACCAACCGCGAGCATTGGGACAAGTGGGCCCATGCGTGGGTCGATGGCGGTGAACGGGGATGGGTCGGCGAGCCGAGCTGGGGGATCTGGGGCATTCCCGAGACCGAGCTCGGACTGCTCCCCGACGATATGGCGGGCATGGATGCCATCGAGCTGGGCTGCGGCACCGGCTACGTGTCGGCGTGGATGATCCGCCGCGGCGCCAGGGTGGTCGGCATCGACAACTCTGAAAAGCAACTGGCCACAGCACGGCGCTTGGCCGAGGAGCACGGCGTCGACCTCACGCTGATCCACGGCAACGCCGAGGTGGTCCCGTACCCCGACGAGTCATTCGACTTCGCCATCTCCGAGTACGGCGTAGCCATCTGGGCCGATCCGTACAAGTGGATTCCGGAGGCGTGGCGCGTGCTGCGTCCGGGCGGCGAGCTGGTGTTCCTGGGCAACCATCCGCTGGTGATGATCACCCAGCGCACGGACGTCGATGAGCCGGTCAAACGCGAGCTGCTGCATCCCTATTTCGGCATGCATCGGATCGACTGGGACGATGGCGAGGACCGCGGCACCGATTTCAACCTCACCATCTCGGCCTGGCACCGCCTGTTCCAGGAGGTCGGTTTCGAGTTCGTCGCCTACCACGAGCTGCAATCCCCCCACCGCGGCGAAGAGGTGCGCTTCTACGCCACCGCCGATTGGGCCAACGACTACCCCACCGAGCAGGTGTGGAAGCTCCGCAAGCCGAGCTGACGAACGCGGGGGTCCGGCCGCGGCTCGCTAGGGCTCACCTGGCAGCAGCTCGAGACCAGCATCGCGGACACGAAACCGATCCGCTCGCATTAGCGTCGGCGGGGTGTGGCTGTTCCTGTTAGGCGCGTTGAACGCCCTGTTTCTTGCA
>DATHZQ010000076.1:0-2837 GCA_035458525.1 Acidimicrobiia bacterium | reverse complement strand
ATACCGCTGACACGCCGCGGTGCCGCCGTCGTCGCGGCCGCTTCGGCGACCGGCACCGGAGCGGCCCCGGTCGCACCCATCACGGCCACCAGTGCACCCTGGCTGCGACATTGCGGGCAGAATCCCATCCACTTTCCCGTGCTGAAACCGCAGGACCTACAGGTGAACGCCATCGATCGGCACTCCTTCTTCGTGTGTTCGACCCCCAACGTACGCAACGGGTGTGACACAACCGGAGAACCCGGAACGTGTCGCGGGCGGCACTTGCCGCCGCAATTGGGATCTACGCCGCGTACAGCTCGAGAGGCCGGGCCTTGGACGGCGCCGGCCGAGTGTGGTGCGATCGGGTTGGTGCAGCCAGCCATGCCCGCTGATTTGCGGGGTGATTCCGCCCCGTCGACGCAACTACGAGTTCAAATACCGCCGGATGAGCCACACGATGAACACCGCTACCACGACGAGGAGGAAGAGTCCGCCAACGATGTTCGGCAGATTCCAAGGCTCCGCCTCGCGAACACCAGCAATCATCGGCATTCATGGCACAATAGCTCGATCCGAGTGGTGCTTCGGATCTGCGACGGCGACGCTGGGTAGCGCTGCGGCCGCACGTGACCGATCGGGATACGACGCAGGGGTTGTGCGTGGCGAACGACAAGGACAACGGATCCTACGAGGACCTCTTCGAGCCGTTCGAGCTCGAAGACATACCGGCTGATGGCGAACCGCTCGCAGAGTCGCCGATCGTCGCCCCTCCTCCGCCGATCACCACAGAGCCCGCAGGACCCACCGTGCGGTGCGCGTCCTGCGGTTCGCTGAACCCGGCGCACAACCGTCACTGCGAGGATTGCGGAGCCAGGCTTGCGCAGAGCCCCTTGCCGGTTGCACCGCCGCCCATGGTGCGATCGACGCCCGGTGGGAGGGCCCTCGGCATCCTCCTCGCCGTGCTGGCCATCGTCGCGCTCTTTGCCCTGTTTCTCAATATCTTCCGTGGCGACGGCGACGACGTCGCCACGACCGATCCCACGGTGGTCACGTCGAGCACGACGCCACTCGTCACCCAAACCGAGTTGACTCCCGTCTCGGTGATCGTCAGTTCGGAGCTTTCGGGCTTCGAAGGCGAGAACCTGATCGACGGCGACATCACGACCTACTGGAACGACTCGAGCCAGCGGGGTGTGGGGGCCGTGCTGACCTTCGAGTTCGCCCAGCCGGTGGCGATCAGCGAGATGGAGCTGATCAACATCCCCGAGGACATTCCGTTCCGGCGTAACTATCGGATCAAGGACCTGCAGGTCGAGGTCGACGATCTTGCGATTGAGCTCCCGTACAGCATGCCGGACTCGAACGACCCGCAGCGGTTCGCTCTGAACACGCTCGAAACCCGTCGGGTGACCGTCACGATCTTGTCGACATTCGTCGGCGAGCCGGTGGGCGACCAGCCGAGTTTCACCGAGTTGGCCCTGGCCGAGGTCAGGTTCTTCGGCACCCTGACGGAATAACGCAGCGCCCTCTACCACGGCCAGTCGTCGCACCACCACAGCAGTCGTCGCACGCTGGAAACCCTCCCCGCCGCCCTGCAACGGGAGAGACGAGAAGAAGTCGCGGCCATCAATCCACCTGGCGCTCACGGGGAGCTCGAGGGGGAATAGGCTCCGCCGTCACCAGCAGTTTGCGAAAGCAAACTGCGCCGGATTCGCCGCCAGGCGAATGCGCATCAACCCTGGTCCGCGAGCTCCACCGGTGGCTGATCGGGGGCCTCGATCGCTTGGAAGGCAAGGCGATCGGGGTCCTCCTGGTCCACATCGATGAGAATCGTCGAACCGGCAGTGAAGTCCTTGTGAAGCACCTTCTCCGACAGCGGATCCTCGAGCAACTGCTGAATCGCTCTCCGCAGCGGGCGAGCTCCCAGTTGTGGGTCGTAGCCCCTCTCGGCGAGCAGATCCTTCGCTTGATCCGAGAGCACCATGTCGAGTGCCTGCGACTCGAGCTGCGACTGCACCCGGCGGAGCAAGAGATCGACGATCTGCTTGACCTCACCGCGGGTCAGCTCGTGGAAGACGATGACCTCGTCGATCCGGTTCAAGAACTCCGGACGGAAATGACCCTTGAGGGCATCCATCACCTTGTCCTTGATGGCCTGGTAGCTGAGCTCCTCGCTCTCGGGCACAAACCCGAGCGACTTCTTCCGCATCTCGGCGGTGCCGAGGTTCGAGGTCATGATGATGACCGTGTTCTTGAAGTCGATCATGCGGCCCTGAGAGTCGGTGAGGCGACCGTCTTCGAGAATCTGCAGCAGGATGTTGAACACATCGGGGTGCGCCTTCTCGATCTCGTCGAACAGCACGACCGAGAACGGCTTCCGCCGCACCATCTCGGTGAGCTGCCCACCCTCGTCGTATCCCACGTAGCCCGGGGGCGATCCCACGAGGCGGCTGACCGCATGCTTCTCCATGTACTCGGACATGTCGATCTGAATGAGGGCGGCCTCGTCGCCGAACAGGAAGTCTGCGAGCGCCTTGGCGGACTCGGTCTTGCCAACGCCCGAGGGGCCCAGAAAAATGAACGATCCGGCAGGACGCTTCGGGTCTTTGAGACCAGCCCGCGTGCGCCGAATGGCCTTCGAGACCGCCTGAATGGCGTCGTGCTGGCCGACGATGCGCTTGTGCAGCTCGTCTTCCATGTTGAGGAGCTTCTCGGTCTCCTCTTCCGTCAGGCGGTGGACGGGGATGCCGGTCCACTGCGCCAGCACCTCAGCGATCTCTTCCTCGTCGATGACCGCGGAGTAGTCCTTGCCGACATCGGCGGCCTCGCGCTCCTTCTCGGCACGCTCGGCCATC
>DATHZQ010000075.1:0-102084 GCA_035458525.1 Acidimicrobiia bacterium | reverse complement strand
GTTCAGACCTCGCCGAGTGGCTCAACGAGCGCAGCGCCGCCACGGGCGAGACGCCCGAGGCGCTCGCCGACCGGGCCGTCGCCGCGTATCGCACATCGCTCGACGAGGGGCGGCCGATCTTGCGCAACTGAGGGATCGTCGCCGTGCCGGTGGCCGTTCGAGCGAGAGGAGGAGCAGCGTGAATCTTCGCCGTTGGATGTGGTGGCCCGTTGGAATCGCCGCGGTGCTTGTCGGCGGCCTCGTGTTCGGTGCGATATGGGGCGCGGTTGGGGCGCTCTTGATCGGGGGTTCGTGGGGGTTGTGGGCACTCCTGCGCCGGTCCACGAGGCTCACCGGCGCCGCGGCGGTGCTGGCCTCCGCTGCCGTTGTGCTCGTCGTGGCTCAGCTCGTCCCCTATGGCCGCAACCACGGCAATCCGCCGGTGACTGCCGAGCCCGACTGGGATTCAGCCGCCACGCGCGAGTTCGCCAGGCGCACGTGCTTCGACTGTCACAGCAACGAGACAGTATGGCCGTGGTACACGAGCGTTGCTCCCATCTCCTGGGTCGCTCAACGGCACGTGGACGAAGGTCGTGCGGCGCTCAACTACTCCGAGTGGGACCGGCCGCAAGACGAAGCCGGAGAGTCGGCAGAGACCGTCGAGGAAGGCGAGATGCCGCTGTTCGACTACCTGCTCGTGCACCCCGACGCCCGGTTGAGCGACGCCGAGCAGACAGAGTTCATCCGAGGCCTCGTCGCAACCTTCGGGCGCGACGACTGACCGACCCGTGCGCCAGGTCTACTGCGGCGGGCCGAAGTTGACCCAACGCCGCGTTTCGTCGATCGACTCACCTTGCGGCGGTGGCCCGACATGGGCCCACGTCACCCCGACGCCGGCGAGCTCTGCGGCCCGCTCAACATCGGCGGCCGCGTCGCCCGTCGGGATGAACAGGGCCGCCACCGCGTAGCCATCGAGGGAGCCGCGCTCCCGCTCGACGAATTCGAGTGAACGGAGGAGCTCGTCATCCGAAATGAGGTCGGGGGTTCCGTCGGTCGATCCCAGCGGGAAGACGCCATCGAAACGAGCGGCTCTTCGAAACGGGCCGCGGTTGGGCCACGTTCCGGCCACCCAGATCGGAATGCGCTGCTGCCGCTGCACGGGCCGTGGTGCGAAGGTCCAGTCGTCGATCGTGTAGTGATTCCCGGCGTAGCTGCCCTGCTCTCCGGACCACATCAGCTCGAGGATGTCCAGCCCCTCGTCGAGCATGGCCGCACGCTCCGGTGCGTCGCTCGGCTCGCCGAACAGCTCGAATTCCGGGCCTGGAGGGAATCCGATCCCGACGCCGAGCACGAATCGGCCTCCGCTGAGTTGGTCGAGGCTGGTGCACTGGCGGGCCAGCACCCAGGGGCGTCGCCGTGGAATCGGTGTCACCATCGTGCCGATCGTCACCCGTTCGGTGCGCATCGCAATCGCAGCCAGGATCACGAACGGGTCGCCGACCGGCATGCCGGGGGCGATGGCGATGTGGTCCCAGACGAAGAAGCCGTCCCAGCCGGCAGCCTCGGCCTCACCAGCGAGGCCGGCAACGGCTGCGGGGTCGGCGTAGGGCCCGAAGTTGGGGATGTTGACCGCGAATCGCATGCGCGGATGGTAGAGGCAGCTGCGAAAGCGGCGGCGGTCGTCATCCCGGTCGATTGCCCGCACCACGTTTGCCGGGCCGGATCCGCGTAGAACCCGTCACAGACGGGTTCTACCCTCTAGAGCATGACGTGGCCGGGACCATCAGAGCTGGGGCGCGGCCTCGTTGTCGGATCGGGTGCGGTCGTGCCCGATGCCTGGGCCGGGGTTGCACAGCTCACCCTCGACGCCGACACCCTCGAGAACACCGTGCGGCTCGAGGCGCTCGTCGACGAGCTCCACGTGGCGTGGGCCGGTCGCACGCCCGTGGTCTTGTGGTGGCTCGTTGCCGAGGATGCGGCGGCGGCCGGCGAGTCGTACGAACGTCCCGTCTGGAGCTGGTCCCGCCAGCAGCTGTTCCCGCTCGAGCGACTTCGATTTCTGGCGTTCAGCAACAACTACGACGCACGCCTCGGTGGGCCGAAGTGGTGGTGGTCGGTGAAAGCGCAGCGGATCGGGGCCGTGCCCGGCGGTCCGGCAGATGTGGTGCTTCCCGACGGATCGCCTGCCTGGATCGACGGCGGGCCGCGTGCCCCCGTGCCGGAGATGGGCCATTCGGTGATCCATGGCGATTCGGTCGACCTCGGTCAGGCGACGCCGCTCCCACCGCCGCGTCGCCCCGAGCGCAACGGCCTGGCACCCGACCAGTACGCCGCGGTGGCGCACCGCCGGGGCCCGGCCCGCATCATCGCCCCGGCGGGCTCCGGGAAGACACGCACGCTGACGGCGCGGCTCCAGCACGTGCTTGGCGACGAGGAGGTCGATCCGCGGCAGACCGTGGCCCTCGCCTACAACGAGCGCGCCGCAGCTGAGCTCCGCGAGCGGCTCGGCGTCGATCGATCCCTTGCCAGGACGATCCACTCCTTCGGCTGGGAGATCCTGCGTGAGACCCGCCCCGACCTCCAACTGCTCGACGAGCGCGGTGTCCGCGGCATCGTCGAGGGTCTGGTCCAGGTGCCGCACCGCCCCGATTCGGACGCGCTCGGCCCCTATCTGGAGGCACTGTCCACGGTTCGGTCCCGCCTCCGCGATCCCGCTGACGTCGAGGCGAGCCGCGACGACGTCTCCGGGTTTGCCGGGGCGTTCGAGCCGATACGCGAGCGGATGTATGCGGCGGGCTCGGTCGATCACGGCGAGCAGGTCTACGGTGCGATCGAAGCGTTGCTCCGCAACCCGGACTTGCGTGCACGATGGCAGAGGCGTTGCCGCCACCTGCTCGTCGACGAGTTTCAGGACCTCACGCCGGCGTATCTCCTCCTGATCCGGCTCGTGGCCTCCCCGCAGCTCTCGGTGTTCGGCGTCGGCGACGACGACCAGGTGATCTATGGCTACGACGGTGCGGATCCCGGCTTTCTCATCGATTTCGATCAGTACTTCCCGGGCGCTACGTCGCATGCTCTGGAGGTGAACTACCGGTGCCCGCCGGCAATCGTCACCGCAGCAACCCATCTGCTTGGTTACAACCGGCGCCGCATCGACAAGACGATCCGGCCCGCCCCATCCGGGTCGGAAGAGCAGGCTCTGGCGGTCCACCGGCTCGACTCGGGCGACCTGGCGGCGGCGTGCGCCGACGAAATCGCCGGCTGGCTCGACGCCGGAGCGACCACCGCCGACATCGCCGTGCTGGCCCGAGTCAACGCCTCGCTCATCCCGGTCAAGGCGGCACTGGTGGAACGGGGTATCGATTCGAACGACCTGATGGGCGGCGGTTCCCTCGACCGCACTGCGGTGCGCGCGCTCTTCGCCTGGATGCGCTTGGCGCTGGCGCCGGAACGCATGCCGAGGAACGACCTCCTCGAGGCGATTCGCCGTCCGAGCCGCGGGCTCAACCGGCTGGCGCGCACGCTGCTTCCCCGGCGCACCATGGACCTCGACGCGCTCTATGGGTTGGGTGGCGAGCTCGGCCGCAAGCAGGCTGACCGATGGGACGGCTTCTGCGACGACGTGCGGCTCGTCGCCGGCGTCGCAGCGCGAGGCGACACGGCGGCCCTGATGTGTGCCATCGTCGATCGGGTCGGTCTCGGCGGCTCGGCCCAAGCCCTCGACTCCGGAAGGGGCAACGCCGCACGGTCCGCCCATCTCGACGACCTCGTCGCCATGCAGCGCGCCGCGAGGCTCCAACCCGATCCAGCCGAGTTCGTCTCGTGGCTGCGAAAGCGTGTGGACCGCCGCCCTTCCCCAGACGGCGTGACACTGTCGTCGGTCCACCGGGTCAAGGGCATGGAGTGGCCATTCGTCGTCGTGTTCGGAGTCGATCGAGGGGCGATGCCCCATGATCTCGCCGAAGACGTGGAGGAGGAGCGGCGTGTGTTTCATGTCGCGCTGACGAGGGCGAGCCGCCAAGCCGTGGTTCTGGCGGACGACGAGCGGCCCAGTCCGTTTCTCGACGAGCTCGACGGCTCCGCCCCGAAGCGTCCGGTGACGCCCGACCCCGCGCAAGCGGCGCGACGTAGCCTCATCTCGATGCCTGCGCCGGGTGACCGGGTCCGGTTGTGGGGAGGGCTCGAGGGTGTTGTCGCTCTCGTCGAGAGCGAGCGCATCGAGGTGACCCTCGACGGGGGAGGCACGACCTCGGCGGGGCCGGCCGATGTCGTGCGAGTGGCGCGCCGTGCGGCAGCCGAGCCCGGTGATCCGGTGTTGGTGGAAGCGCTCAAAGCATGGCGGCGGGAAGCGGCACGGCGGCTGGGCGTCCCCGCCTACGTCGTCCTCCACGACAAGACCATCGACGCCATCGCCGTTGAACGCCCGGAGAGCGAGCGCGCACTGCTGGCCATCAGCGGCATCGGTCCCGCCAAGCTCGATGCGTACGGTGACGACATCCTGGGAGTCGTCGCTGGTGCCGGGGAGGTGAGCTGACGCTCTACGCTCGGCGTCGCACGAGAGGAAGGACGACGGTGCAGGCGATGATGCGGACTCTCTCGAGGGTGCTCGTGCGGGTCCATCGAACGAGCAGCCGCAGCCTCGATGGCATGGAGGACGCGGTGGCGTTCGTGACCACGACCGACCGGATGCCGGCGCACACGGGGGTGGTGGAGCCTTGAGCAGCAGTTCCGCCTTCGCGACGATCGCCGTCAGCGCATCCGGAGCAGTCGGCGAGCTCGTGCTTGCCCAGCCGAAGCGGCTCAACCCGCTCGGGGCGGAGACGCTCGAAGAGCTGATCGATGCAGCACGCTGGTTCGATCAGCACGACGATCTCAAGGTTGTCACCGTTCGTGGCGAGGGGCGTGTGTTCTCCGCCGGCGCCGACGTTGCGGTGTTCGCCACCGGCTCGATCGGTAGCTCGGATCCACGGCACGCCGCCGACCTGGGACGACTGATGGCGGATGCGATCGAGGCGATGCGGGCGGTGACGATCGCCGCCATCCATGGACATTGCGTGGGCGGTGGCCTCGTGCTCGCCGCCGCCTGCGATCTGCGCATCGCCGCGGCCGGTACCGCCTTCTCCATCCCCGAGGTGGACCTCGGCATCCCGCTGGCGTGGGGAGGCATTCCGCGGCTGGTTCGTGAGATCGGGCCGGCGGCAACCAAGGAGCTCGTGATGAGTTGCCGTACCTTCGACGCCGAGGAGGCCATGCAGCTGGGATTCCTGAACCGTGTGGTGCCGGCCGGGGCGCTTGGTGATGCCGTCGAGGAGCTCGCGGCGACGCTCGCCGCCAAACCAAAGCAAGCGCTCCTCGCCACCAAGCGGCACACGAACGCCGTCGCTGACGGAATGGTGTCGGCGAGCCGCAGCTGGGCCGACGCAGATGGTCTGCTGGCTGCGCTGCAGGATCCCGAAGGCAGGGCGGCGGCTGCGGCCTACTTGCAGAGAATGGGGCGCAATGAGCCGAGGTGAGCTGCCGCCGCTCCTCGCAGAGGTGATCGCAGCGGACGCAGCCCTCCTCGATACCTTCGGAATCACCGTGGTAGCCGCGGACGAGCAGCGCGTCGTGCTCGAGGCGATCCCACCCGCTGCCCTGGTCAACTCGCTCGGGGTCGCCCACGGAGCGCTCCTCTTCTCCGTGGCGGACACCGCGGCTGCGTACGCCCTGGCCAGCCGCGGCGCCAGGGGGGCCACGATCGGTTCGAGCATGACTTATGCGAGGCCCGCAAAGTCCGGCGTGCCGGTCGTCGCCGCAGCCCGCGTGGTGACGCAGGGTCGCACGCTGGCAACGGTCCGTGCGACGATCACCAGCGAGGGGAAGACGGTCGGGCACGGCATGTTCCAGTTCATGCTGTTGGGTGAGGGCACTTGATCCCCGGGTAGGGTCACGGCATGCGACTCGAAGGAATCTCAGCAATGGTCACCGGTGGCGCCTCCGGTCTCGGCGCCGCCACCGCCCGCCGTCTCTCGCGTGATGGCGCCCACGTCTTGATCCTCGACCTGAACGACGATTTGGGGGAGGCGATGGCGGCCGAGGTGAACGGCGGGTACATCCACGCCGACGTCACCGACGCCGAGCAGGTGCAAGCGGCCGTCGATGCGGCGATGGAGATGGGTCCGCTGCGGGCGCTCGTGAACTGTGCCGGCATCGGCCCCCCGGCGCGCACCGTGGATCGAGACGGAAACCCCCATGACCTCGGCCACTACGAGACCGTGATCCGGATCAACCTCACCGGGACGTTCAACTGCATACGCCTCACGGCGGCGGCGATGTCCCACATCGACGTGGCAGAGGACGGCGACCGTGGCGCCATCGTCAACACCGCATCGGTCGCTGCCTACGACGGTCAGATCGGCCAGGCGGCCTACGCAGCGTCGAAGGGTGGCATCGTCGGCATGACGCTGCCGGTCGCGCGAGATCTCTCGGCGCTCAAGATCCGGGTCAACACGATCGCCCCGGGCATCATCGACACGCCGCTGCTCGCCGGCCTTCCCGAGGAAGCCCGGGACTCGCTCGGTCAGCAGGTGCTGCACCCGAAGCGCTTGGGCACTCCGGACGAGTATGCCGAGCTGGCACACCTGCTGCTCACCCACGGCTACATGAATGGCGAGAGCATCCGCATGGATGGCGGCATCCGCATGGGCCCCAAGTAGCCGGAGATGGGGCGCCCCGACGTCATCGTCTTCGATGTCAACGAGACGTTGCTCGACCTGCGAGCGCTCCGGCCCGGTTTCGAGTCGGCGATGGGCAGTGCCGATGCGATGGGGGAGTGGTTCGCCAGGATGCTGCACGGCTCTCTGGTCGCCAACCACGTTGGCGCGTACCGGCCGTTCGGGGAGATCGGGACGGATGCGTTGGTGGCGCTGGCGGACAAGCGAGGCGTCGAGCTCAGCCGGGAATCGGCCGCCGAGGTTGTGGCGGGGATGCGGACGTTGCCTCCGCATCCCGATGTGATCCCTGCCCTGGAGCGGCTGCGGGACGGCGGATTCCGTCTCGTCACGCTCACCAACGGCTCGGCGGATGCCGTTGCGAGCCAGCTGGCCAACTCAGGCGTCGCTCCTCACATCGAGCTGGCGATGTCCGTCGACGCGGTGCAGCGCTTCAAGCCCGCACCCGACGTGTACCTGACAGCGGCCGCACAGCTCGGTGTCGACGTCGACGCCATGCTGATGGTTGCCGCCCATGATTGGGACATCGTCGGGGCGCGGAGCGTCGGCATCCCCGGTGCCTACATCGATCGCCCGTCCGTTCGGTGGGCGATGCCGGATAGGCTCCCCGACCTGGTCGGCGCCGATCTCGGGGACATCGCGGATCAGTTGCTCGGCTGAGCCGTCCCGAGTCGCATGACGATGTCGTCGACGACGTCGAGCGCCGAACGACCATCGGTGGCGACCTGCTCGAACACGGCATAGCCCGCGGCCCTCTCGATCAGGAGCGAGCGGATCCGCTCCGCAGGGTCGGGTCCCGCCAGCAGGGGCCGCTCCGCATTCGCTTCGGAAGCGAGCCGCCGCAGGATCTCGTCGGCTGAGGCGACGAGGCAGAACACCCGTCCGCGACCGAGCGCACGTGCGTTCTCGGGATCGAGCATCAGCCGGCCGCCGGTCGAGATGACGAGACCGCTCTGGTCAGCCAGCTCGCGGGCCACTGCGGCTTCGCAGCCTCGAAACGCCTCCTCGCCTCTCTCGGCGAAGATGCGCGCGATCGGACCGTGGCGATGCTCGATCAGCGCGTCGGTGTCGACCCACGGTCGTCCCAACCTGGCCGCGAGCAGCTGGCCGACCGCGGTCTTGCCGGTGCCCATGAACCCGGTGAGAATGACGTTGCGCTCGTCCATCGCACCGATGTTGGCAGGCTCGACGCATCACCGGGTACCGTCTGCCCATGACTTCGCTGCTCGCTCGAGATGCTGCCGTGCTCGTGACCATGGATGAGGAGCGCCGGGAGATCCCCGACGGTGCCATCTACGCCGAAGACGGGTTCATCGTTGCCGCCGGGGCCACGAGCGACCTCCCGGACTCGGCCGACGAGGTGATCGATCTCAGCGGCCAGATCGTGTTGCCGGGGCTGGTCAACACGCACCATCACTTCTATCAGACCCTGACCCGGGCGGTCCCCGGTGCGCAGGACGCCGGGCTCTTCGAGTGGTTGCGGACCCTGTACCCGATATGGGCACGGATGTCCGCCGAGCACATACGGGTGTCGACCCAGGTGGCGCTTGCAGAGCTGGCGTTGTCGGGGTGCACGACGGCGTTCGATCATCTCTACCTGTTTCCCAACGACTCGACGCTCGACGACGAGGTCGTCGCTGCCCGTGACGTCGGCATCCGGCTCGTTGCGTCCCGAGGCTCGATGAGCCTCGGCGAGAGCGCCGGCGGGCTCCCGCCCGACGCGGTGGTCGAGACCGAGGATGCGATCCTGGAGGACTGCGCCAGAGTTGTCGATGCTTTCCATGAACCCGGTCCAGGGGCGATGACCCAGATCGTGATCGCACCGTGTTCACCCTTCTCGGTCACGACCGACCTCATGCGGGCGGCAGCGGCCCTGGCTCGGGAAAAGGGCGTTCGGCTCCACACGCACCTTGCCGAGACGATGGACGAGGTAGCCTTCTGTCTCGAGACCCACGGACGGCGACCGGTCGAGCTCGCTGAAGACCTCGACTGGGCCGGCGACGACGTGTGGTTCGCCCACGGCGTGTTCATCAACGACGCTGAGATCGCCCGGATGGGACAGGTCAAGACGGGTGTTGCCCACTGCCCATCATCGAACATGCGTCTCGCCTCCGGCGTCGCTCCCGTGCGCAGATATCTGAGTTCAGGTGTCCCGGTTGGGCTCGGCGTCGATGGTTCGGCCTCGAACGACGGCAGCCACCTGCTCGGGGAAGCCCGCCAGGCGTTGCTGCTCAACCGTTTGGCAGCAGCGCCATCGCTCGAAGGCGGCGACGTGATGAGCGCCCGCATCGCACTCGAGCTCGCTACCCGGGGTGGCGCCGAAGTGCTCGGACGTCGCGACATCGGCTCGCTCGAGCCGGGCAAGTGCGCCGATTTCGTGGCTCTCCGGCTCGACCGCCTCGACTACGCAGGAGCGCTCCACGACCCGGTCGCCGCCGCGGTGCTGTGTGCGCCCGTCGGGGTCGAGCTGTCGGTCGTCGGTGGCCGTAAGGTCGTCGAGGGCGGCAGGCTTCTCGGTCTCGAGGTGCCGGTGCTGGTGGAGCGCCACAACCGGTTGGCCGCCGGCCTGCTCGACGGATGAAGGACGAAATCGTCGGCATCGTGCTCGCTGCGGGCGAGTCGGAGCGGATGGGCGGGCAGGTCAAGCAGCTGCTGCCATTCGGGAAGCGAACCATGGCTGCGATGACCGTGGCGCATGTGGAGGCGTCCCAGCTCGATCGGGTGATCGTCGTGACCGGTCGGGAGGCGGATGCGGTGACGGGGAGCCTCGCCGCCGACCGGGCGACGATCGTCCGCAACGCCAATTACCGCGAAGGAAATGTGTCTTCTTTGGAACGCGGCCTGACTGCTGCAGGGCCCGTCGCCGCCGTCGTGCTCCTCCTCGGCGACATGCCGGGGGTCGACCGGTCGATCATCGACGCCATGGTCGACGAGTGGCGCCGGTCATCACCGTGGGCCGCCGTGGCGGTCTACGCAGACCGGATGCCCAACCATCCGTTCCTGCTGTCGGCGGCTGCCATCGAAGCGATGCGGCGGTGGAGCGGGGCCAAGGTCCTGTGGCGATTGCTCGTCGCGGATCCGCCGCAACCGGTTGCCAGGGTGGAGTTCGACCGGGAAGCCCCCGTCGATGTGGACACGCCCGAGGCTTACCAAGCGGCGCTTCGTCAGCTCGGGCTGGAAGCGCGGCGCTGAACGGGCGCTCAGCCTTCGGCGGAACCGATCGTGTCCGGTGCGGTCCGAAGAGGCTCGGTCGAACGGGCAGCTCCGACGGCCGTCGTGAGGACGGCGTAGGTATCGGTTCCTGCGTCACCGCAGGCGACGGGGATGCTGCGGCGCCTCAAGCTGCGGGCTGCGGAAACGGGCCGGACGGTTGGGAGCAAACGCACCTGGCCGATCTTCGTCGACTTGGTTCGTCGGACGGAAGCCCGCGGCAACGGTATTCCGGATTCGTGGCTGGCCGCCCAGGCGCTCGAATTGGGAGCGACGATGGTGACCGCCGATCGTGGGTTTGCCCGGTTCCCCGGGCTCCGGGTCCGACACCCCCTCGATTGACGAGGGTCGCTCCGCTACATCCCGGCGTACATCGTGGCGTCGACGACCGACTTGAGCAGCATGCTGCTCCAGTTCTGGCTGTCCAGGTCGATGAAGCCGAGGAACTCGTTGATCATCTCGCGGAACTTGCCGTCTTCGGCCCCCGCCGCCGCCATCGCATCTTGGGCCCCGTAGCTGTCCAGCCGCCAGAGCGAGAACACGTTGCCGGCGTGCTTCTCCGACGTCTGCGTGGCCAGATAGGTGCCGATGTACTCGCATCCCTCGGGGGCGTGCTCTCGCAGCTTCGCATCGTGCTTGCCGAGCCACTCCTGGAGTGCGCTCAACTTCCCCGGGTGTACGTCGAAACCCTGTACCGAGACGAAGTCCATGTCAACCTCCACGTTCGGCGCCCAGATCCTAGCTCGGGCGGCTACGCCACAACCTACGCGGCCGTCACGGCAGGTGTCGGATCAGGTCCGCGCTCGCAACCACTCGTGGGCGGCGAACATGCGGGCGACGTGGCCCTCGAAGTCGAACGACGGCTGCAGCATCCAGTGGAACGCGAGGCCGTTGAGCGCCGCGAGCAGCAGCTCGGCCTCGGCGTAGGCGTCGTCGCCGGCGAGTCCCGCGTCGGCGCGCCGGATCGCATCGGCGAATCGGGACACCCGCTCTTCGTGGTGGCGCAGGAAACGTTTGCTCTGGTCGTTGCCGGTGAGACCGCCGCTCACCACGGTTTGCAGGTAGATGCGGGCCACTTTGGGTTGGCCGGTGATGAAGGCGGCATAGGCGAGGACCAAGTCCTTCACCGTGTCCGTCCCGGACCGATCGGGATCGGGGTCGACGGCGTTGATCGCCTCCGCCACGACGCGCAACACCACCTCTTCCTTCGAGTCGAAGAGGTTGTAGAAGCTGCCGGCACGCACGCCGGCGCGATCACAGATCGCCTTGAGCGTGGTGCCCTCGAGACCGACCTCGCCCAGAAGCTCGCGAGTGGCATCGATGATGCGAGCTTCGGTGCGCAGCCCCGCTTGGTAGCGCGCCATCGTCCGCCTTTCGTACCTTCGTCTACCTCCACCGTAGCGGTTTCGGGCAGAACTTGAGTGAATGCTCAAATTAGAGTGTATACTCAAAAATGAACGTCGGTTTCCGGCGTTTGAGGTCGACCGTGGTGGGAGAGCGGTTGCACCAGATGTGAAGGGGCACGGCGCAGACCGGGAGATGACATGAGTCACTACAAGAGCAACCTCAGGGACGTGGAGTTCAACCTGTTCGAGGTGCTCGATCTCGAGGGCCTCCTCGAAGACGAGCAGTTCGCCGAGTTCGACATGGACACGGTCAAGCACATCCTCACCGAGCTCGAGCGGCTCGCCACCGAGGAGATGGCGGCCAGCTTCACCGATGCGGACAGGAACCCGCCGAAGCTCGTCGACGGAACGGTCGTGCTCCCGGAGAGCCTCAAGAAATCGCTCGACGCCTATTACGAGGGCGGGTGGGAATTGCTCGGCGCCCCAAAGGACCTCGGCGGCATGGGCGCCCCCTCGATGCTGCGTTGGGCCGGGCAGGAGATGCTCGTCGGCGCCAACCCTTCGGCGTTCTTCTTCATCATCGGCGGGCTGATGGCGATAGTCATCGGCCGGGTCGGCACCGAGGAGCAGAAGGAGCTGTGGGCGAAGCGAATGATGGAGCGCCGGTGGGGCGGCACGATGGTGCTCACCGAGCCGGACGCCGGCTCGGATGTCGGCTCGGGAACGACGAAGGCGATCCCCGTCGACGAAGCCAACGGCATCTATCACATCGAGGGCGTCAAGCGCTTCATCACGTCGGCCGCCAGCGACTACCACGAGAACATCGTCCACCTGGTCCTGGCCCGCCGCCTTGGTGCGGTTGCCGGCACCAAGGGTCTGTCCATGTTCATCGTCCCCGACTACCTCGTGAACGAAGACGGCTCGCTCGGCGAACGCAACGGTGTCGCCGTCACCAAGATCGAAGACAAGATGGGCATCAAGTCCTCCACGACCTGCGAGCTGACCTTTGGTGCGGACAAGCCGGCCGTCGGCTACCTCGTGGGCGGTAACCATCACGGCATCAAGCAGATGTTCCACGTGATCGAGGACGCCCGGATGCTCATCGGCACGAAGTCGATGTCGACGCTCTCGACGGCCTATCTCAACGCCCTCGAATACGCCAAGGAGCGAATCCAGTCGGCGGACATGACCGAGATGACCGACAAAGCAGCGCCGCGCGTCGCCATCATCCGTCATCCCGACGTGCGCCGGATGCTGATGCTGCAGAAGGCCCACGCCGAAGGCATGCGGGCGCTCATGTACTACACGGCTTGGGCGCTCGATCAGGAGCGGGTCGATCCGGACGAGCGCTATTGGGCGCACTTGTCGGACCTCTTGCTGCCGATGCTCAAAGGTTTCTCCTCCGAGAAGGCGTACGAGCTGCTCGGCCAGTCACTACAGGTCTTCGGTGGGTCTGGGTATCTCCGGGACTATCCGATGGAGCAGTACATCAGGGACGTCAAGATCGACTCGCTGTATGAGGGCACGACCGGTATCCAGTCGCTCGACCTGTTCTTCCGCAAGATCGCCCGGGACCGAGGTGCGACGCTGAGCCGCCTCGCCGGCGAGATCGTCGAGCTGGTCAAGGGCGGGTCCGAGGCGTTCGAGCCGGAGCGGCAACTCCTCGGCAAGGCACTGGAGGATGCCCAGGCGATGGTCGGGATCCTGGTGGGTCACGCCATGGCCTTCATGCACGAGCCTCAGGAGATCTACAAGACCGGTCTGCACACCAATGCGCTGCTGGAGAGCCTGTCCGAGGTCGTGATCGCCTGGCTCCTGCTGCGGCATGCGGAGATCGCTCACAGCGCGATGCCCGACGCCGACGGGGCGGACGAGGAGTTCTACGAGGGCAAGATCGAGTCGGCGAGGTTCTTCATCCGGCACATCGCTCCGAAGGTTGCTGCCCGGCTGCACTCCGCGCAGCTCGAGGACGCCCATCTCATGGAGATGAGCGACGGCGCGTTCTAGCCACCCTGTCCGAATGCGTCAGCTGCGGCCCCGGGTGAGATCTCGGGGCCGCAGGCGTTGGTGGGGGTTGATACCGATGGTCGCCTTGGCGGCGGCGTGCAGCTACGGCACGGTGCTGGAAGTCGAAATCGCCGTTGGGTCGGCCGATCCACCGTACCCGTTCGTGTTCAGGGCGAGCGGCCCGGCAGTCGAAGCCGGCCTGTTCTGCTCGAAAGGGGTCGTCGAGGAGTCGGACCTCGTCGCCGGCAGGCTGCGCAACGCCTACGTGTGTGCCGACGGGTCGGGAACACTCGTGGCGGAGACGTTCGTTGGCGCCGGCCGCCCTGCCGAACCCGCTCATTGGACCATCGTCTCGGCCGCCGCGCGCTACGAAGGTGTGAGCGGATCCGGCTCCCATCGCCATCTCGGTGCCGATGAGATCGAGGCGGACCGCAGCATGGACGCAGGGCTGCAGGCGATCACGGCCCGGATCGAGGACCAGTAGGTCGCCGTCAGTGCGTACTGCCCATGGAAAGGGGGCAACGGCCGGTACGGTTGGCCGTCCCAGACGAGGGAAGGGACCACGATGGACGACGCCGTGCTGCGTGCGCGCACTCGAGACCGACCGCGTCATCGACATCACAACCACCGGCCGCAGATCCGGTGAGCCGCGTCGTATCGAGATGTGGTTCCACAATCTCGACGGACCCATCTACATCACCGGGATGCCGGGCAAGCGAAGCCGGTATGCCAGTCTGCACGCCCGCCGCCGCTTTGTCTTCCACATCAAGCACAGCACCACGGCGGATCTGGCGGCCGAGGGGCGCCCCATCACCGACGAATCCGAACGCTGCTCCGTGTTCGGCACCTTGCTCGACCGGCTGGGTCACGCCGACAACGTGGAGGCGTGGATGACTTGCTCCCCGCGGATCGAGGTCCCCTTCGCCTGATCGGCGGGCCGCCCTGCGGACCGAGTGGGAAACATGTTGCGTGCGCACCCGGCCTCGCGGTCTGACAGGGTGTAGGCGATGAGCTCAGGTGCCGCAGAACGGTTCACCTCGTTTGCCGACGAGGTGGGATCTCGTCTGCGCCGTCGCTGCGAGCGACGCCGGTGTCCGTGGCACCTTCTGCCCGCTTGTGGGTGGAGCGATCGGCGCCGGCACGGCGACGGCGCAGAGGCGTCGTCATTGCCAATGGTCCCGACCTGCAAGGTTCCGCGGAAACGAGGCGAGTTGCGTCGCTCCTATCCGGGCGCACAACGTTTCACCGCACGGACGAGCAATGTTGAGTCGATGTTGGCGGCGCTCGAGGGGTCGCGTCTCGCACATCTCGTGGCGCACGGCACCTTCCACCCCGACAACCCGCTGTTCTCGTCGCTTCGATTCGCCGACGGTGGTTTGACGGTGTACGACCTCGAGCGCGTCGATCGGATGCCCCCGATCATGGTGCTCTCCGCCTGCAACTCTGGACTCCAAGCGGAACGTCCCGGCAACGAGACGATGGGGTTTGTGGCCGCGCTGCTGTCTGCTGGTTGTCGTTCGGTGATCGCTTCGACCGGGCTGGTGCCCGACTCAACGAGAACGGCGCGAACAATGGAAGATTTCCACCGCCGACTGGTCCGCGGGCAACGTCCGGCAGAGGCGCTTGCGCGTGCACAAGCTGAGGCGCTTGCAACGGGCGACGACGGACTTGTCGCCGCCTCGTTCGTGTGCTTCGGAGCCGGCTGAGTCGGGCAGGAACGCGCAGTTGGCGAGGGAGTTCGGGCTCCCTCGCCGTTCGCACTGCGTCTCCCCCGTGTGTTCCATCGCAGTACCTGCGCCGCTGTGTGAGAAGAACCACTGGGGCTCTCGATGATGAGATGCGCGGGCGGTCCGGCTGATACATGTTTCTTCCAGAATGCTCGATTTCGTGTATTCCGCAGGCCCGGTGCTGCTCTGTTTGTCGAGTGCCGAAACGCCGGAGGTCGTCAACAATGGACCCAACGGTCGATCAGGCTCTAGCTTTGACGGGGATGAAGGACAAGACGCCCGCCGACTTGGTGGCGGATGCCCTTGCCGGCAACGCTGCAGCCTGGAATGAGATCGTCGATCGCTATGAGCGATTGGTGTGGTCGGTGGTGCGGGGCTACCGCCTCGACAACGCCACATCGAGTGATGTCGCACAGACCGTGTGGCTCGAGCTCGTAGAGAATCTCGACCGTATCCGCGATCCCGAACGCCTGCCCGCATGGCTGGCAACGACCGCACGTCATGAGTCGCTGCGGGTAGCCAAGGCACAGAAACGAATGATCCCGTCGGATTTCGAGTACGACACGGAGGACACGGCGCTCCCGGCCGTTGACGCATCGCTGCTCCAAGACGAGGAGCAGCGCGACGTGTTGCGAGCCCTCGCCCATCTGGATGACGGATGTCAGCAGCTCTTGCGTTTGCTGACGACGGATCCGCCACTCGACTACGACACGATCGCTGACATCGTCGGACGGCCCAAGGGCAGCATTGGCCCAACGCGCGCCCGATGCCTCGACAAACTCCGCCGGCATTTGGGCGCCGGCGAGCGCTCATGAAAGGGCCAGCCACATGACCAACCACGAACAGGACATTCACAGCATGGACGATCAGCAGCTGCTGGCGGTGCTGGGGCAAGTGCTCGATGCCGCCGACCCTGTGCCGGCGGCAGTGACCGAGTTCGCCAAGGCCGGATTCGGGTGGCGGAATCTGGAAAACGAGCTCGCCGAGCTCGTTTTCGACTCTGCGACCGAGGAACTGGTGGGGGTTCGCTCCGAAGGAGACACCCGTCAGGTGACCTTCCGCGCTCCCGGGGTAGAGATCGAGGTTGCGGTCGTCGCCGAGGGGGCCCGGCGGATCGTCGGCCAGCTCGTGCCTCCGCAAGCCGCCACGATCGAGCTGCGTCACGGCGCAGAACGTCAGACCACCCGGAGCGACACGCTGGGCCGTTTCACCTTCCACGACGTGCCCGCCGGTCCCGTCAGCCTGCGTTGCGACCTCGGCGGCGATCATTCGGTCCAGACCGACTGGCTCATTGTGTAGCCGCCGGCTCGCGTGAGGCCCCAGCTGCCAGCTGCACGTTGCGGCTGAGCTCGCGCCAGCGCCGGAATTCCTTGTCGAGCGGTACCGTCACATAGTCGGCGGCGATTGTCGCCAGCTCCTCTTCCAAAGCGGCCGTCGCCCGTTTGGCGCGGCGTTTGGCGCCTGCCGACGCCGCAAGTCTCGCGAGGAACGCCACCGCCAGGCCGGCGGCAACGCCGCCGAGCAACAGCAGGGTAGGTACCGGCCAGCTGCCCACCTTCGGGGTCAGGACATCCGTGGGAACCTTCAGATACTCCAGCAAGAGGAGGAGAGCCAGCCAGGCGGCGCCCGCCACGGCCACACCTGCGAGGAACGTTTGAACGGCGCCCACCCGGCGCCACCACGCCGGCGGTGTGATCGAACCTCCGGCAATCGAGCGCACCGCCTGTCCGAGCACCGCAGGCAGGACGTCGACCCGGGCATTCGCCGCCGACCTGGCTCGCCGCGCCCACCGCGGGTCTGCGTACCCCACCTGGGCGTCTGCGTACGTGCGGAGCGCCATCTCCAGCCTGGGCACGTCGATGGGTACGGCAGTCGGCTGTTCCGGACGGCCCGGATCCGCCGCGGGTGCCGTCGGTTGCAGCGCCCGCAAGGGGTGACGGCGGAAGCGCAGGAGCCAGCGAGCGAAGGGCCACCCGGTTCGTCGCGTTGCGTCGAACCGGTAACCGTCCGCAACCGCACCGGCGATCAACTCGGCCCCTGCCGCACCGGCGAGGTCCTGCTGCAGGCGCCGTTGCAGCCCAGCGGGAGGCGGGGTTGGCTGCGGCACCGACCCGAGGCTGGACGCCACGCTGCGCAGGTCGGCGTCGATTCTGGCGAGGGCAGCCTCCCTTCCGGCGATGCGGGTGGCCAGCTCGGATCGCAAGGCGTCGAGGCCCGCACCGGTGGTTGCCGAAGTGAGGTAGAGGTCTGGCTGTGCGATGCCGTCGTCGCCGAGGACTCGTGCGGCATGGCCCGCCCAGCGCTCATGATCCGCCTCGGGTACCCGGTCGGCCTGGTTCAGAACGAAGAGCATCGAGTCGGTGTGATCGGACAGGTTGGCCAGGTAGCGGCTGTGGAGGGCTTCGTCGGCGTACTTCTGCGGATCGAGCACCCAGACGAGGACATCGACCAGCTCGACGAGTCGGTCGACCTCCAAGCGATGATCGGTCACGACCGAATCGTGATCCGGCAGGTCGAGCAGCACGAGGCCATCGAGAGATCTGTCGGCGACCCCGTGGCGGTGGCGCACCTCGAGCCATTGCAGCAGCCCGTCTGGCGACTCGGCGCCGAAGACGGCGGCGCGGACCGTCTCGGTGGTGGGCCGGGTGACGCCAACAGGCGACACGGCGTCACCGACGAGGGCGTTGAAGAGCGACGACTTGCCGCTCCCTGTGGCGCCCGCAAGCGCCACGACCGTGAAGTGGGTGCCGTGCCGCAGCCTTCCCTCGGCCCTGCGCACGACGCGGGCGGCCTCCTCCAATGCGACATGCGACAGCAGATCCACACCCCCGTGGATGACGCTCCGAAGCGCTGCCACCCGCTCCGTCAAGACCGTGGCCGGTGGGTTCATCGCGCTGCCTCGACCACGGTGCCGGCCGTCTGGCGCAGGGCGTCGGCGTGTTCGATGCTGGGCATGCCGGCAAGTCGATCGTGGAACCGTCCTGCTTCTTCTGCGAAGAGCCGTTCAACTCGAGCGACGAGGTCTTCACGCGACTGCCGGGCTAGGTCCCTGACCGCGTTCTCGCCGAAGATCGCCGTGAGCAGTGCCTGGCTGAGGGTGGCTGTTCCGCCGGCAACGGCCACCTCGCCGCCGGTGATGCCGCCCGTCTGGGCGAAGATGACCACCATCAGCGTCACGCCGATCGTGTTGATTCCGAGCGAGATGGTGCGAGCCGCCAGACGTTTCCCCTCGGCTTGCTGGCGTACGAGCCCGAGTACGTAGTCTTGCCACTGCACGATCTCGGCGTCGATCCGTGCGGGCAGATCCGTCCCCACCCGCGCCATCGACCAGGCATCGTCACCGAGCACCATGTGTCCGGCCGGAGCTCGATCCCAGGCTTCGACGGTTGCATCCGCAGCCGCATCCGCTGCTTCGGTGATGGCGGCCGCCAGACTCGACTGCACCTCACCCTGCATCTCGATCGTTGCGGTGGGTTCGCCGGTGAACACGCTTTTCAGGCGGTCGCGAAGCCTGGATACGCCTGCTTGCAGCGACTGCATGAGCTGCCCGGTGCCGACGAAGTCCTGCCAGCTGGTCAGGACCTCCGAACGGAGGAGGTTGCCGCCTTCCAGACGCCGCTCCACGCGTTGCAGGGCCTCCGCGAAACGTTGGTCCGCGATGGTGCCCAGCGCCCGGATCGTGGCCGCCTGTCGGTCAACGGCGACGGCGATCCGTTCGGCACGGCCCGGGATCGACGCGATCGCACCGTCGATGGTCGAGCGGACCAACGCATCGCGCCGTTCTGCGTCGGCGGCGATCCCGTCGATCCACGAGCGGAGCGCTCCGAGCTGCGCTTCGGTGAGCTGGCCGTCTGCGAGGTCCACCTCGTCGATCGTGAACAGCGGCGTGTCTGCGAGTCCTTGCTCGCTCAACATCGCAGCAAAGTGGTCGGCGACCGGACCGGCTGCGTCCGGGGGCATGCGATTGATGACGACCGCCAAGCCGGTGCTGCGTTCGCGAGCGGTCCTCAGGTAATCCCACGGCACCGCATCGGCATAGCGAGCGGCCGTCGTCACGAACAGCCAGAGATCAGCCGCGCCGAGCAACTGCGCGGCCAGCTCGTGATTGGCCACCTCCACAGAGTCGATGTCGGGCGT
Organism: Acidimicrobiia bacterium; assembly: GCA_035458525.1. Taxonomy (GTDB): domain Bacteria; phylum Actinomycetota; class Acidimicrobiia; order Spongiisociales; family UBA5794; genus DATHZQ01. The sequence goes on along the minus strand of DATHZQ010000075.1, from coordinate 82,968 downwards.
GTCGAGGATCGCCAGACCCGGGTGCATGCGGAGCGATGTGTGAATGGCCAGCGCATTCGGGTCGATGCCGGAGCCGGTGCTGCGCATCACGTCGGGGAGAACTTCCCCTTCAGCGAACCAGCGCTCGTCGTCGGGGTGGCACACGAGCACGGGCATGCGCGTCGTCGGTCGCAACAGCCCCGCAGCGCTGACGTTATGACCGATGAGCGAGTTGGTGATCGTTGACTTTCCTGCCCCGGTCGAACCGCCGATGCCGACCAGCAACGGCGCGTCGAGATTGCGCAGCCGGGGGAGGATGTAGTCCTCGATCTGGTCCGCCAGGCGCTGACGCGCCCGCAGTCCGTCGGCAGTGCCTTCAATCGGTGGTCCCGGGGGGAGGTCGACCAGTAGCGAGTTGAGAGTCTCGAGTTGGGCGACCAGCGCAGCAGGGTCTCTGGCCATCGGCCGCCAGATTAGGAGCTTGATCGCATAGGCGCCCGATGACGGTCGGTTATCGCTCGGCTAACCCGGAGTCGCCGACGCTGTCGGCACACATCGTGCAGAGGGGTGGATTTGTGAAGAACATCAGCCAACGGACTGCGTTGCTCGGTCTCGTCTTTGGGGTGTTGGCGGTCCCGGCGCTGGTCCTCGCTTCGACGGCCGTGCTGGACAGCGGCGACACCACCGTCGAGGCCGTGCGGACCACCGAGATGGCGCAATCGGCACGCGACGTTGTCTCGGCTCCCGCACCAACGACGCTCCCACCGATCGTCGATGCCGACGACGCGTCGGCAGAGCTGAATGCCGACCTCGCACTGGCATGCGGAGCGGAAGGTGACGAGCTCGTGGCCCTCGAAGCCTCTGGTGGAAACACGCCGTTGGAGCAAGCCGCGCTCGACGCGCTACGGCCGATCTGCGCCGAGGCGGGCTTGCCGCTGGCCGACGCCGCAAGACCCGAAACCGTGGTGATCATCGAGACCGTGATGACGGTCCCCGTGCAGCCTGCTCCCAGCCCCACCAGTGGCGATGAGGACCGCGAAGACCACGGAGAAGATGGCGACGAGCGAGACGACCACGACGAGGACGATGACGAGCGAGACGACGACGACGGGGACGGTGACTGATGCGTCGCATCGAGATCCTCGCCGCCGTGAGCGGGATCGTCCTCGCCGGATTTGTGCTCGCAGCCACCGCCATCGAGGCACCGCAGCCGGAGGCTCCACCGAGAGTGGCGGGCGAGCTGTCGAGGGCGGCGCCCTCGACCGACGAGATTGTGGAAGTGACCATTCCGCTGCCGGCGCCGGTTGTGGCCGATCTCCCGAGCGCCGTCGCCGGCGTCCTCGCCGAGCACGGCCACACAGATCTGGTGCCACAGGGTGCGCTACTCGACGCGCTGCCGCCAAATGTCGTGGGCGTGCTCATGGAGCATGATGCCGTGTTGCGCATTCCTGAGACCGAGGATGCGTTGCCTTGATTCGCAAGCGTTTCCCGTGGGCTCGGCGGAATCGAATCGCCGCGTGGACCGCGTTCGGTCTGGCCTGGACGACGGCGCTCGTTGCCCGTACGGTGGGCGCTCCGGCCGCGGTCGTTCCTGAGACCGCCGAGGCACCGCCCCCCGGGCCGTCGGTGGAATCGGTGGCCCCGACGGCCACGATGGCGATGGTGCCCGAGCCACCCGAGGACGGCCTGGTCATCCTGCGCTACACCCCGGCAGAACGGCCAGAGCCCGAGGTGCGCCGCGTCGTGGTCACACAGCAGGCGCCGGCACCCACGGTCACGCACGCTCCGACGACGCAACGGAGCAGTGGCTCGTGATCGCCGATGCGTTTCCAGCCATGGGGACGACCGTGGCCGTCAGTGCTGCATGTGCCGACGACATCGAGGCAACCCGACGATGGTTCGAGCATGCGGAACGAGTCTGCAGCCGGTTCGACCCGGACAGTGAACTGACCCGGCTCAACGCCGATCCCCGAATCGAGCTGCCGCTGCCGGCGCTGCTCGCTCCGGTGTTCCATGCGGCGGACCGGGTGCGTTTGCTCACGGACGGCCTGGTCGACATCGGCCTCGGGGGCGAAGTGATCCGTTGGGGCTACGACCGGACGTTCGCCCAGGTCAAAGACCTCGACCGCACTCCGGTGGCTCGTTTTCAGGGGAGTTGGGGCCTGGACCAGGGGCGGCTGCGGCGCACGCCCGGCGTCCGTTTCGACCTGGGCGGCGTGGCAAAGGGATGGGCCGCCGACCAGGCGATCGAGCGGGGGCTCGCCGAGATCGTCTCCGCGGGCGGAGACATCGCCTCACGCCATCCCGAGTGCGAGGTGCTCGTCGAGGGTCCGGACGGCGATACGGTCGCCACGGTGCAGCTCGGCGTTGGGGCGCTCGCCACCAGCACGACGTCGCGCCGGCGGTGGAAGGTCGGGGGCGAGCCTGCGCACCACCTCATCGACCCGCGCACCGCGTCTCCGGCCAACTCGCCCGTGATCAGTGCCACCGCCGTCGCACGAACGGCGGTGCTCGCCGAAGCTGCGGCGAAGGCGATGCTGCTTCGTGGCGCCGATGGTCTGGCCTGGGCGTCCGCTCGAGGTTGGATCGATGGGGGACTCGTCGTGTGGCACGACGGCTCGGTGTATGCCACGACAGGATTGGAGATTGCCGCATGAGTCTCGAGTGGATGCTGATTCGGGGTTCCGGTCTCGTTGCGTTCGGCCTGCTCGCCCTGGCGACGATCTGGGGACTGGTGCTGTCGCTCGGGGTGCTGCCGGGCCTGACGAAGCGATTGACGTTCGCTCATGAGTCGCTGTCGGTGGGAGCGCTGCTTGCCACGGTCGTCCATGTCGTCGCGCTGGCGACGCACGACTTCGTCGAGTTCGATCTGCGGGCACTGCTGGTGCCGGGCGCTTCGGAGTGGCGGCCGCTTGCGGTGGCCTGGGGAATCGTGGCGTTCTACGGCATGACGATTGTCATCGTCAGCTTCTACCTGCGAAAGAACATCGGCCAGCGCTACTGGCGGCTGTTGCACTTCGCTTCGTTCGGCGTCTTCCTCGGCGCCGCCGCCCACGGCATCGCCGCCGGCACGGACACCGGGCACCCGGCGGTGTTCGGGTTCTACGTTGCGGCATCCGCAGTTGTCATCGGGCTGACCGCCGTGCGGGTGCTCATGATCTTCAACCCACCCCCTGAGCGTCGCACCGCAACACGTCGCACCGGCCGGCAGCCCCCACGCCCGGAGGAGGCGCCGGCCGGCGCAGACGCGTGACGTCAGGTGCGGCTCGCGACGCTCGTGTGGTGCCACTTCGCCAGCGTCGTCGCAAACAGGGCGGGGTCGTCGCACATCGGGGAGTGGTTGCCCTTGGCCACCACGAGGCTCTGGAGATCGCGGAATCGCGCCGCGATCTGCTGTTGAAATCCGAAGGGGTCGTTGCGTTCGCCGAAGATCGTCAACATGGGTTGTGTCGCCAACGGCCCGGCGATGGCTGCCTCCACCGCGGCGAACAGCTCGCTGCTGTGGAGAGCTGACCTCATGAGGTGATGGAATCGCCTGGTCCGGTCGCGGTCGGCGAACGGCGCCTTGAACGCACTGCGCTGCGCCGTATCGAGATGCCGCCCCACTCCGCCGCTCGTGGCGGTCAGCGCAGGGATCAAGCCGGTGGCGGCGTCCAGCGCCCGCATCGGTGGGATGGTGTCGACGATCTTGCGATACCGGCGATCCTCGAGGGCGCCGGCGGTGCGTTCGCCGGGCGGGTGTACGTCCACTCGGGGGCGAGCGGCGCAGTCCTCAACGTGGTCGACGGTGCGCCGTTCGACCTATCCGGATACTCGACCGCGGGAGCCGGCGACGTCGACGGTGACGGAACGCCGGACTACGTCGTCGGAGCGCCGAGCTTCTCTTCGTCCGCACCTCCAGCAGGACGTGTCGTCGTGTACTCGGGTGCAGATCATTCGGTGTTGCACGAGTTCCATCCGGGCGAGGCATCCTTCTACGGCGCATCCGTGAGTGGTGCCGGCGACGTGAGTCGCGACGAGTACGACGACGTGCTCATCGGTGCGCCCCGGGCCGATTTCGCCGGTGAGGATGCCGGCCGTGCCTACGTCTATTCCGGTAGCGACGGCTCTCTGCTGGGGACGTTCGACGGGCGAACCGATGGCGATCTCCTCGGGTCGGCCGTGGGCGAGGTCGGCGACATCGGCGGTGATGGCTCGTCCGACGTCGTCGTAGGAGCGCAGGGCAACGGCGGTGCGGCCTACGCCCTATCGGGCGATCGGATGCGCGTGCTACACCATCTTCGACCCCGTCCGGGATCGGGCAACAACTTCGCACAGTTCCTCGCTTCCGGCGCCGGCGACGTCGATGCCGATGGCGTGCCCGATGTGTTCGTCGGTGACTACGACGGCGGGCCTGGGGACAACTTCGGTACGGGTGCCGCTACGTGTACTCCGGTGCGACCGGTCGCACGATTCACGTCTTGCGTGCGGAGGCTCCAGGTGACGGCTTCGGTCCGGGACGCGGCACCGGCGACGTCAACGGCGATGGCCATGCCGACCTGATCGTGGCGTCATACACGTCCAGCGCCGGGGCGGAGTTCGCCGGGCGGGCGCTGGTGATCAACGGCGCCGACGGCACCACGTTTCGCGCCATCACGAGCACTATCGCCAACGACAACTTCGGTGTCGATGCGCTGGGAATCGGCGGTGCCGACGGCGACGGCTTCACCGACTTCGTGGTGACTGCGGTCGGCCAGGCCTTCGCCGGTACGGGGCCAGGCGTGGTCTACGTCGTCAAGGGAACCGAGCTTCCCTGACGGGCCGAGCCAGGGGAGGAGGCCGCCCAACAGGGGTGTTCCCCTCGCTCCAGCTGAGTGCGGGGGCGCAGCGGTGGCTGCGTCCCCGTTTCAGCCGCCGAGTCGGGCGAGCGCCGCAGGGAGGATGGTCCGCTCCACCCACCGTGCGTAGAGCGCCGCCGACGCGTGGAGGCCGTCGGCGGCGACGAGCGACGGTTCGCCGCTCATCGCAAATGACGGCGTTGTCACGTCGATGAAGGCAAAACCGCTCTCCGCTGCAAACGAGGCGAGCGCTGCGTTGTGGTCGGTCACACCCGGGCTGCCGTACAGCGCAGCGAGATCGCTGCCGGACGGCGTCAACCGCCAGTCGACAATCGACAGCACACTCACGTCACCGGGCGCGTTGGTGAGCTCAACCGCATCCTCGCCGAGCTCTTCGAGCCCCACCAAGTAGTTGTCGACCCCGAACTGGTAGAAGTGATCGTTGACCCCCACCTGGATGAAGACGAGGTCGTACTCCGGCGACGTGTCGATGCGGTCCATCTCGGCGGCAGCGCGCCGTGCCGTCCAGCCCGTCCCGGCGACGATGTCCACCGCTGCCTCGAATCCGTGGTCGGCCAGCGCCGCCGCCAGCTGGTTCGGCCACGAGTCTGTGGTCGCAACGCTCTCCCCGCGGGTGAGTGAATCGCCAATCGTGAGAATGCGGATCGACCGCGTTTCCGGGGCAGGTTCCATCGCCGGCGTGGTCGAGGTGGGCTCAGCCGCCGAGGTGGCGCAGGCGGTCGTCAACAGTGCGCAAGCGACTACCGCGGCGGCGAATCGATTCATGCCCGGAATACGAAACAGGCTGCCGCGGCGGATCAGCGGAGGCGTCCCCGCAGCCCCACGGAGTTCATGATCGTGGCCGCCATCTCCTCGATCGATTGTGTCGTCGAATTGGTGACGGGGATGCGCTCCTGCCGGAACAAGACCTCCGCTTTCCCGACCTCCAGGGTGCACGTCGCCAGGTCGGCATAGCGGCTGTCCGGCCGGCGCCGCTGCCGGATCTGGTGCAGGCGCACCGGGTCGATGGTGAGTCCAAACAGTTTCTCACGATGGGGCTGCAAGGCCGGCGGCAGCTCTGCGCTGTCCAGGTCTTCAGCGGTGAGCGGATAGTTGGCCGCCGACAGTCCATGATGCATGGCCATGTACAGCGAGGTCGGTGTCTTTCCGGCTCGGGACACGCCAACAAGGATGATGTCGGCTTCTCCGTAGTGCTTGGTGCCGAGGCCATCGTCGGTTGCCAGGGAGAAGTCGACCGCATCCAGCCGTGCCTGGTACTTCGCCAGGTCACGTATGCCGTGATAGGAGCCGATGTCCGCCGTGGCACTGCTCTGAAGCTCCTGCTCGAGCTCGTCGACGAAGTGGTCGAACAGACCAAGAACCAAGGCTCCGCCCTCTCTGAGCCGGGCGCGCATCGCAGCGTCGGTGAGCGTGGAAAAGACGACGGGAGCCTGCCCGGCTGCGAGCGCAGTGGCGATCTCGTCCACCACCTCGTCCACATCGCCGGGGTCGTTGACGAAGCTGCGGACGATGTAGCGCACGTCGACCCCGTCGAATCGAGACATGAGGCTTCTGGCGAAGACCTCCGCAGTCACCCCGGTGTGATCCGACACACAGAATACGAGGCGCCGGTGCGGCATCAGCCGGCGTGCTCATCGGCGGACACACCCGCCAGCATGAGCCACGTCTCGAGGACCGTGTCGGGATTCAGCGAGATGCTGGCGATGCCTTCGTCGCGCAACCATGCCGCAAAATCGGGGTGGTCGGATGGTCCTTGCCCGCAGATCCCGATGTACTTGCCGGCCCGTCGGCAGGCCTCGATGGCCCGCGTGATGAGCGCCTTGACGGCCGGGTCGCGCTCGTTGAACAAGTCGGCCACGAGACCTGAATCGCGATCGAGCGCGAGGGTGAACTGGGTGAGGTCGTTGCTGCCGATCGAGAAGCCGTCGAAGTGCACGAGGAACTGCTCGGCGAGGATGGCGTTCGAAGGGACCTCGCACATCATGATCAGACGGAGGCCGTTGCGGCCCCGTTCGATCCCGTTTTCCGCCAGGATGCCGAGGACCTGTTCCGCCTCGTCGAGCGTGCGGACGAACGGAATCATGATCTCGACGTTGTCGAATCCCATGTCCTCGCGGACATAGCGCAACGCCTGACACTCCAGGTCGAAGGCGTTGCGGAAGGCGGGGTCGCGATAGCGGGAGGCGCCGCGGAATCCGATCATGGGATTCTCCTCGTGCGGTTCGTAGCGGTCCCCACCGAGGAGGTGGGCGTATTCGTTCGACTTGAAGTCCGAGAGGCGCACGATGACCGGTTCCGGATCGAAGGCCGCAGCGATGGTGGCAATCCCCTCGGCCAGTTTCTGGGTGAAGAAGCTCGCCGGATCGGCGTAGCCGGCGGTGCGCAGGTCGATGGCTTCCTGCAGCTCGGTGGGAAGTTCGGCGTAGTCGAGCAGTGCCCGCGGGTGCACGCCGACGACGTTGTTGATGACGAACTCGACTCGCGCCAGGCCCACGCCGTGGTTGGGCATCTGGGCAAAGGAGAACGCTCGCTCCGGGTTGGCGACATTCATCATGATCTTCACCGGTAGATCGGGCATTGCATCGAGTTCGATGCGGCGTACGTCGAAGGGCAACGCACCGGCATAGACGTACCCGGTGTCGCCCTCCGCGCAGGACACGGTGACGGTGGCGCCATCGTCGAGCACCGCGGTGGCATCGCCGCTTCCGACGACGGCTGGGATCTCGAGCTCCCTTGCGATGATGGCAGCGTGACACGTGCGGCCACCCCGGTTGGTGACGATCGCCGACGCACGTTTCATCACCGGTTCCCAATCGGGATCGGTCATGTCGGTGACAAGGACATCACCCGGCTGCACGCGGTCCATCTCTTCGGAATCGCGGACGATGCGAACGGTGCCTGCGCCGATCCGTTGCCCGACGCTGCGACCTTCGATGAGAACGTCACCCGTTTGTTGGAGCTCGAAGCGTTCGATGACCCGTGCGGCCGTCTGCGACTGGACCGTCTCCGGTCGAGCCTGCAGGATCATGAGCTTCCCGGTCACGCCATCGAGTGCCCATTCGACGTCCATGGGCCGGCCGTAGTGCTCCTCGATCGTCAGGACCATGCGGGCGAGGTCGACTACTGCGGGGTCATCGAGCGAGAACGTGCGCCGCATCCCCGCCGGCACGTCCTCCACGCGCACCGGTGTTGAGCCGTCGCCGTACACCATCCGTTGGTGCTTCGATCCGATCCGGCGTTGCAGGATCGGATCCTTGCCCCTGCGGAGCCTCGACTTGGAGACGTAGAACTCGTCGGGGTTGATGGCCCCCTGCACGAGTAGCTCGCCGAGGCCGTAGCTCGCCGTGATGAAGACGACGTCGTCGAATCCCGATTCGGTGTCGATCGAGAATGCGACGCCTGCGGTCCCCACGTCGCTGCGGGCCATTCGCTGGATGCCAGCCGAGAGGGCGACGTCGTAGTGCGAGAAGCCCTTGTGGACGCGATAGGCGATGGCGCGGTCGTTGTAGAGGGAGGCGAATACGCGGCGCGTGGCGTCAACGACGGCGTCGGCCCCGACGACATTGAGGTACGTCTCCTGCTGGCCGGCGAACGAAGCGTCCGGCAGGTCCTCCGCCGTTGCCGAGGATCGGACGGCGACGGCGGGGTTGGCATCACCCTCGGCGGCGAGGGCCGCATACCCTTCCCGGATCGCACGGTCGAGTTCGCCTGGCAGCGGCGTGGCCTCGATCCAGCCTCGGATCTCCCGGCCGGCCGATGCCAGCGCAACGACATCGTCGATGTCGAGGCTCCTGAGACTGGACGAGATCTTGGTGGCGAGTCCGGTCTCTTCCAGATGCAGCCGGAACGCTTCGGCCGTTGTCGCGAATCCGCCGGGAACGTTGATCCCCGCCGCCGACAGGTTGGAGATCATCTCGCCGAGCGAGGCGTTCTTCCCCCCGACGCTGGGGAGGTCGGCCATCGTGATCTCGTCGAGCCACCGGACCAGTTGCATGGATGGAAGCCCCCGTAGCTGCGCGGTGTGATGGTGCAGAATCTAGCCGCACCGGACCGAACGCCTTTCGGCGGTACGCTGCGCCGCCCGCGTTCTGGAGGACCGTCATGCCCTCGGCCCTGCTGCTCGACTTCGGCGGCGTCGTACTGCGCACGCCGTTCGAGCTCATCGACGGCTTCCTGCGGCGCCAGGGGCTGCCGGAGAAAGCGCTTCCGTGGCGGGGCCCGTTCGATCTCGAGGGTGATTCCTTGTTCGCCCAGGTGCTCCAAGGATCGTTGCGGGAGCGAGAGTACTGGAGGATTCGCAACGAAGAGGTCGAGGCGCTGATCGGCGGCTCCGGTGATCACCCGGCGCTGCATCAGCTGTTCGAGGTACCCGAGGACGAGCTCATTCGCCCCGAGATGCGAACCTTGGTCGACGAGCGGATGGCGGCGGGCCATCCCGTGGCGATCCTCACGAACGACCTCACGCACTTCCATCCTCAGGCCTGGGTCGACCGCATCGCGATCTTGCACGACGTCGACCACCTCATCGACCTGTCCCACACCGACTACCTCAAGCCCGACCCCCGTGCATTCGAGGTGGCCGCAGAGACGCTGGGACTGCCCCCGGCCGAGATCCTCTTCGTCGATGACCAGCCGGTGAACCTCGGCGGTGCAAGGAACGTCGGGAAGCCCCACGTTCACTTCGACCCGACGGACGTGGCGGGCTCGGTGGCGGCGATCCGCGTCGCGCTGGACTGACCGGCACCGCAGGCCAGGGCTGGTACCTATGGCATGACGCAGAAGACAACGGTCCATTGCCAGGTGGCTTGAAGGGGGCTGCGTTGTGCCGACGGTCGTCGCTTCGAGGTGCTGCCGGCTTGACCACGTCGTCGCGCCAAGACAGGCAGCGGAGGCGGCCTTGGCGCCACCTCCGCTGTGAAGCTTCGTAAGACCGTTCGCTACGGCCGACCGTACACACGCTCCCGTCCTCGCAGTGCGTCACGGTCTGGCGGAGCGGGGCCCGCAGCGGCGCATCGGAGGGCCTTCCCCAACGAGCGAGGACGGCGGCATGTCGTCAGCCAGTCAGGGCTGAGGCGGCTCGTATCTGCTCGACCATCTCGCGTGTCGTGCGATAGCCGGGCGGGTTGGGGACCAGAACCACCCGATCTGCTCCGCTTTCGAGGAGGCCGGCGACGGTGGCCGCGCAGGTCGCGGTGTCGCCCGCCGCCAGGAACATTCCGAGGAGCTCGTCTAGCAGACCCGCCGGCTGGCTCGGATCAAGGAGCGGCGAGGGATCGACGCCCGTGACCTCGGGGTCGAGCTGCGGCGAACCCGACATCGTGGCCAGCATGGGTGCTGCCCACCGCGCCATGGAGCGACGGGCCCCCACCGGATCTTCGTCGGAGATCGAGAGCAGGCAGAGCGCCACGACTTCGTGGTGGTCGGTCCGGTCGGCACGTGCTCCTCCCTCTTCAATGCGGTCCTTCGCCCATCCCACGTACCCCGCAGAGCTGAACCAGCCCAGCAAGGTGCCGTCGACCAGCTCGCCTGCCAACCGCAGTGACGCCGGCCCCTGGACTCCGAAGTAGAGGGGGAGGGGCTCGGGGGGAGCATGCGTCAGGCGAATGTGATCGAAGCCGAAGTACTCACCGTCCTTGGTGAGCTCACCACCCCCGAGGAGGTCGTGGATGGCGGTCGTAGCTTCGCGCAGGAGGCCGAGTGGCGACGCGGGCCTGAGCGCCATCTGGCGTACCCAGCCGGGTGCGCCATGTCCGATCCCGGCCATGAACCGGTGTGGACCGTACCCGCCGAGGGTGGCGAACTCCATTGCCGTGACTGCCGGATGCCGTGCCACCGCAGCGACCACTCCCAGTCCCACACGTATCTCCTCGGTTGCGGCAAGCGCGATTGCCGCCGAGGCAATGCCGCCGAGCTCGAAATAGTCCTCGGCCAGCCAGATCTCTGAGTAGCCCAGGCGCTCCGCCTCAGCGGCGATCGCAGCCAGCTCATCGGGTGGCGTCGTCGCTCCGATCTGGATTCCGATGCGCCCAGGCATCTCGCTTCTCCTCGTGTGGGTCTCTCGTGCCACCACTACGCCAGGGCGACCCCGGCGGATAGAGGCAATCGGACCGCTGCTCGCCGGACGCGATCGTGTCAGAATCGGGCTTCATGGACGAGGCTGAAGCAAGAGCACTACTCGCCGAAGTGATGGATCAACTTCGCACGGAGTCCTATCCCGCGCTGGTAGCGCAGTACATCAGGAAGACAGGTGTGGTGGATCTCGTGGGCACGTCTGGGATCGCGTACTGCGTCGAGGTTCAGGGGGTGTGGGACAGCGGCAGGCCGGGGGATGTGCGCATCATGGCCGGAATCGACGACGGGCATTTCCGCTCGGCGTTGCGGCCACTCACCGAAGACTTCGTGATGGCACCCGACGGATCTTTCCTCGGTGAGTGACGCGGGCATGCCCGCCGCGACCAGCGCGACGGGCACGTCGTTCGCGAGTGCTGTTACATCTCCATCGCTTCGCCGACTTCGACCGTGCCGCCGGCCGTCAGGTGGGGGCAGGCCTTCGCAAACGCCACGGCATCGTCGAGCGAGTCCGCCTTGACGACGCTGTAGCCGCTGATGTCGCCACCGCCGTCCGACACTGCGCCGTCGGGGCTGATCGACTTCTTCTGGCCGATCGGCGCGCCACCGTCGACGAGCATGTCGCTTGCCGATCCCAGCCAGTCGCTCCAAGCCTGCATCACCTGAGCCTGCTCCGCTTCGGTCTCGGGCATCGAGCCGCCGCTGTAGAGGAGCACGTAGTTCGCCATGATTCCCTCCCTGGGGTGCGTTGTGGGATGGCTATCCCTTCTCTTGCACCCACGACGAAACACGTCGACCGAATTCGACAAGGAATTCTGGATAGTCCCCCGCTTGCGCGGGAAGAAACCGCAGACGGAGCGAAGCGGAGTCTGGGGCGGTTTGCGCGATAGTCCCCCGCTTGCGGGGGAAGGTACCGCAGACGGAGCGAAGCGGAGTCTGAGGTAGGGGGTCATCTCGCATCTCGACCCCTACCCTGGCCACCCCCTACCCCCGCCTGCGGCGGCGGTACCTTCCCCCACTTCGTGGGGGACTATCGCTCGACATCCGCTTCGTGGGGGACTATCGCTCGACATCCAATCGCCAACCGAATCTCATTCGGCTTCATCCGCCTCGGCTTCGTAACCGATCATTCTGCGAACCCGGATGATGTCGCCGGTCCAGCCGCAGTCGTGGCACCAGGTGTGATAGACGCGTTGCTCCGCTTGCCAGTACTCGATCGAGATGCCGTTCCCGAGACCCGCTCCGCACATTGGGCAGTGGCGAGGACGGTCTTCGAGGTGGTGGATGCGGTCGGGGTCCCACCAGTGGACGCCGCCGAGCCGCCGCCCCTCGATCGGGTCCGGCGGCTCGACGTGGTTGGGGTACCGGCGAAGCCCGGTCAGGGTCACGACCCCGTCCCGGTGGCGTCGCCGCGGGCTGATGCGGCGTCGATGTGCAGCTTCGTCAGGGTGTCCTTGTCGGGTGAGTAGCGAGTCGAGCCCATGTCGATCCACGACAAGGCAAAGTCGACGCCCGCACCGAACTTGTTCTTCTCGCACGGCAGCTCGATCCGCTCGTGCGGTTCCCGTGTGAAGGCCACGGTCGGGTCCTTGCCCTCGGCCACGAGCGCCATCTGCTCCTTGAACATCCGGCGCAGCATGATGACGCCGATGTCCGACTTGCCGATGTGCTCTGCCGAACGGTCGGTGATGTCCCCTTGCGTGACCCAGGCCATCACGTCCTGGCCCTCGATGTAGTCGACGATGAAGTTGCCGTTCTCGTCGATCCATTCGTACTCGTAGTCGGTGGGATACACCTGCTCCGGATACTCCTTGAGCCCTTCAGGGTGATGGTTGGCGTAGAACAGCGCCCACGTGGTCGTGTCGTCGATCGGGACACGGATCTGCATCTGGTCGATGCCGGCACCACCGACGCGCATGAAATAAGGGAAGACGAGGGGGTGGCCGATCGCCCAGTCGTCGTCCGCCTCGCTGTGCCCTTCGAGTACTCGACGCTTGAGGATGCCCCACTCCATCGGGTCGAAGCCGACCTGCACGTGCTTCTTCTGGAACGCCACCGGGGCGAGGAAACCCTGCTGCTCGCCGAGGAACTGGAAGTATCGGCCGTGCAGCCACTCCACGTGGTGTGGATCGACCGAGTTCTCCATGATCTGCAGCCAGTTGCAGGGGAGCATCGAGTGGCCGACGTCCTGGAACCCCGGATCGACGAACACGTCGAAACGGGGCAGCTGCGGTGCCGGGTCCGGACCGATGTACACCCACACCATGCCGCCCATCGCTTGGGCCTTGCCCGCAAACGCCTTGATGCGGCTCTTGAACGTCGACTTCTCGGGCTCCGCCGGCTGGTCGATGCACTGCCCTTCACAGTCATAGAGCCAGCCGTGATAGCCACACCGCAGGCCGTCCTCTTCGACGACGCCGTAGACCATCGAGGCGTGACGGTGCGGGCACCGTTCCTGCATGATCCCGTACCCGCCCTGTGGCGTCTTCCACAATGCGAAGTCCTCGCCGAGCAGGCGGACCTTCTTGATCGGCCATTCGGCCAAATCGCGCTCGAAGGCGATCGGGTACCAGTAGCGCCGCAGCAAATCGCCCATCGGCGTGCCGGGCCCCACTCGAGTGAGTTGCTCGTTCTGTTCCTTACTCAGCATCGGTCACCTCCGAGATGCCAGATGCCAGATCGTTGTGGCCTGCGGGCTCACTTCCAGATGCCGGAGTCGTCAGGAATCTGACACATGGAAGTGCGAGGCACGGCGATATGGCATCTCGTCCTATTCCAAGATCTCCACTGTTCCTTCGCTGCCGTTGACGCGAATCATCTGTCCGGTCGTGATGTTCTTCGTCCCGAACGCGGTGCCGGTGACGGCGGGGAGGCCGTACTCCCGGCACACGATCGCCGCATGGCTCATCATTCCACCGATGTCGGTGACGGTAGCCCCGATCTTGTTGAACACCGGCGCCCACGATGGGGCTGTCAGCGGCGCCACCAGAATCTCGCCTTCCTGGATCTCGCCGATCTGATCGGCTGATTGGATGACGCGTGCCGGGCCCTCCGCCATCCCGGGCGATGCGGCAAAGCCCTTGAGCGCTCCGGTCTCGTCTGCACCGCCGAGCCACATGCCGATCGAGTCGGAGGTGATGCCCCACAGCATGATCGTGAAAGGCTCGGTGACGACCTCGGGCGGCTGGCCGAGCGCCGGCGGCGGCGACCACTGCCGGAGGACGTTGAGGATGCCCTTGCGACGCCCGAGCTCGCGTGGCCAGTACGCCGGGCCGCGGGGTTTCACGCCCACCGCCCATGCTCCGTACATGTCCCACAACGCCTCGTTGATCTCGTCGCGCTTGAGGTAGAAGACGTCGTCGACATTGCCGAAGAAGCCCTCCTTCACGAAAACCGAGCCGAGCTCGCGCATCTTGCGCCACAGGATCGAGTGGCTCCAATGCTCGACGTAGAAGTTGTGGTTCTCGACATAGGGGAACACCACGCCGGCCAGGCCGAGCTTGCCGTCGAACGCTTCTCGGTCCTCGTCTGAGCCCAGCAGGTCCCGGTATTCGCCGATGATGCGGTCGCGCTCGGCGCGAATGGCGTCGGTCGGACGGGCGAGGTCGACGCCTTCGCGGATCTTGCCGATGTAGTTGCGGATGAACCCGAACGGGATCTCTTTGTGCTCGACCCAGATCTGGTCGGTGTGGTAGAACCCCGAGCCGGAGGAGAAGTTGAACCACGGGTCCTTGACCGCGTCCCACTTCGCTTTCCACTCGTCGCCACCGCTCAACGCGTCCAGCGCAGCAATCACCGCGGCCGGATCGTCGTTGTCGAATGCCTCGGCGACGCCGAGGTCGATGGCAGCCTGGGACAGCTCCTTCAGGTACTCGTCGGGCTTGAAGAGGTCGACGTCGACGCCGGCCACCATCTTGGCGATGGAGAGGTCAGGGATGTTGGGGAACGCCTCTTTGCAGAACCCGAAGAAGTCGAGGTAGGCCGCATATCCGAGGTTGAGGAATTCGAAGTGGTACTGCCAGAGGCGCAGGCCGAGGTTCAGCAGCTTGCGATAGTTCTCCTGAATCGTGAGACCTGAGCCGTAGCCCCAGCCGTCGGTGACCACCTCCAGGTCTTCCTTCTCTGGGAGGGGATCGAAGCTGATCGCATCCATCTCGGCAGCGAGATCCTTGATCTTCACGAGCCACTTCTCATAGAGGTCGTTCCAGTTCATGAAGTAGAAGCCGGCCCGCTCCATGAACTGGGGCACCCTTGCTTCGATCTCAGCGGGATCGGCGACCCCCACGGGCGCCAGATAGGCGTATCCGTTGAGGACGCGGAAGTCCACGCCGAGCGCCGGCGGGATCAGGTAGTGACGGGTGTTGTATTGCGACAACGAGGCCAGGGCGTACTCGTAGAACGTGGCGTCCCACGGCGTGAGCACCTCAGGCCAGTGGATGCCGTCTTGGAACCAGAAGCCGGCATCTTCGTAGTCGCGTCGATCCTGCGAGAACGGCAGCGAGTAGGTGTAGAGGTCCTCCCACCCTTCGGCGCCGGCGGGGGTCTCGATGTCGAACGGGCTGGGGAAACGATCCGCCATGTTGTGTCTTCCTCCCGGGCTGTCGCCCTGTCTACTTCGGTTGTGGCGCGGTGGCGCCGTTCTCAGGAGCCCTGGGGCTCCTCCTCCACTGTCGACGTCTTGCTGCGCGTGTGCACGGGCGAAATGAGTGTGGACACGATCCCGTCCATGAACGTCTGCCCCGGTTTGGCTACCGAGCGGCGCTTCTTCTGCGACCACACGGTCTCGGGGCGGGACTGCAGCAAGATCACGTTGTGCGGTGGCTCGAGGTCGAGGTCGATGGCCCACTCGACGTCTTGAGGGTTGCCGTAATGCTTCTCGGCACGGCGTGCCATCTGGGCCACCGCTCTGATCTCGTCCTCGTCGAGGCATTGCGCCGTGGCCCGGGGTTCCTCGACCTCGCAGGCCTCTACGACTCCCTCGCCGTTGAGGCGGTACTCCATCGTCTTGGGTGAGATCGTTCGTGAAACGACCTCTTGGATGACCTTGTCGACCAGGAAGTTGTCCGGCGTCACCTCACCGGCGACCACGGCCTCGCCGAATCCCCATGACGCATCGATGGCGATCTGTGAGCGATCCCCGTCGCTGGGGTTGAGGGTGAACGCAACGCCTGCAGCCTTCGGATGCACCATTTTCTGAATTCCGACGCTCATCGAGATCACTTCGTGGTCGTGGCCCGTCTCGTGCCGGTAGGCGATTGCGCGGTCGGTGAAGATCGACGACCAGCATCGCTTCACCGCATCGACGACGGCGTCGCCGCCTTTCACCCAGAGGAACGTGTCCTGCTGCCCGGCGAACGAAGCGTCGGGCAGGTCCTCCGCCGTTGCGGAGGAGCGAACGGCGACGGGGAGGTCCGGGACGCCGCAGTATTCGCACAGCTCGTCGTAGGCGACGCGTACCGCGGATTCGATATCCTTGCGCATCGGCACCGCCTCGATCACCGACCGGATGTGTGCCGAGATCGCCTGCAGCTTCACCGGGTCGCCGAAATCCACCCGGGAGATCGAGTCGTGGACGTCTCTCGTCAGCGTCGGATGGTTGCGCAGGGTGTGATAGGCCTCCGTCGAAAGGGCGAACCCCGGCGGCACCGGCAGACCGGCGGCGATCATCTCGCCCAACGAAGCGTTCTTCCCGCCAACCCGCGGCTTGTCGGACGGGTGGTAGTCCTGAAACCAGACGATGAGGTCATTGCTCACGTGGGGGACCTCCGTTGTACGCAGCTCGGGAAGGTGCCTCCGTGCGCGTTGCTCGGGTGTGAGTGTCGGACATGCCTCGCACATACGCTGCTCCGAATGAAGTCGCTCGTGACTAGTCCCCCACGAAGTGGGGGAAGGTACCGCCGCCGCAGGTGGGGGTAGGGGGTTGTGGTGAGTTTTTGTGCACGAGGTGGGGGAAGGTACCGCCGCGGCAGGCGCGGGGACTTTCGACTGGTGGCGTCTCTAGACACTCGGCACCCACTCCTCGTCGAGTTTCCATGTGGGGAGGGACTCGATTTCCGGGACGTGGACCTCTTGGACGCGATTCCGGTAGCTCACGAGGGCTTCACGGCCGCCATCCATCACCTTCACCCTGACGTGCTCCGTGTTGTACGGCTCGCCCGGGTCGTAGCCCAGGGCCCAGATGGCGAACGCGCGGATCGGTCCCGAGTGGGTGGCCACGATCAGGCGGGCACCGGGGTGGGCCGCGGCAAGGCGCTGCAATCCGATCCAGAATCGGCGGACGCACATGGCTGGGGGTTCGAAGTGCATCATCGGGATCGTGAGCCAATGCTGGATCGGGTCAGCGCCACCTTGCTGAGTTCTCCAGAAGCGGTCGACCTCGACGAGCCACATGGGCCGGTCGCCGAGGGCCGTACGCTCGAACTCCTCGAGGATGGAGTAGTACTGCCGGAAAGCCGACGTGACGTCGCGCAGCCCATCCGGGGTGGCGACGGCGAAGTTCCTGAACTCCTGCATCGCCTCCGGTTCGAATACCTTGACGTCCTTCTCGAACATGATGAGCCCGTCTGCCAGACCTCGGTGGATCTGCGCCGCGGTCTCGCCTGCGCGATTCGTGGCGGCGGAGCGGATGACGATCGTCTCGCCGCTCTTCACCCGCTTGGCGAGTGTGTGGCCCCAGGTGTGCGCTTGCCAGGTGCCGAGTGGGGTGATGCCCGATTCGCTGGAGTAGCCCTGGGTCTCGGCATGGCGGACGAGGTAGATGTCTGCTGCGACGTTCGGCTTGGCGGCGGCCGGTGCCGAGATCTCCTTGTTGCGGTTGTCCTCGGAGAGTGCACGCTGCATGCCGAGTTCGGTGCGCTGGTAGAGGGGCGGCAGCGCATCGGTGACGGTTTCTCGCGACCGGCGCTCGCGAAAGCTGCGGAGGTAAAGCGGCGTCGTGTCGTCGACCTCTGCGCCTTCGTCGCCCGCTTCCTCGCGGCGCTGCCGCTCGAGATATTTGGCGAGGTAGAGCGGAGCCTCGTCGCGCTCGGTACGGGGTAGCTGCGGGCGGCGCTCGTCGCTCATGAGTGCTCCGTCAAGAAGCGCTGGTTCACGACGCCCTCGTAGTAGAAGATCGCGCGGCCCATGTCGGACTCGGTCCAGGTCACCGGTTCGCGGTCCGGGTCGGCCCAGTATCCGCCGGTGTAGACCTCGTTGCGGTTGCCCGCCGGGTCGAAGAAGTACAGGCCGTAGCCGCGGGTTGCGCCGTGGCGGGTGGGGCCGGCGTCGATGCGAACCCCGTGATACGAGCACAGGTCTGCGGCGGTGCGCACCTGGTTCCAGTCGTCGAGCCAGAAGGCGAAGTGATGCAGCGCTCCGTTCGGGCCGGTGATGAAGGCAAGGTCGTGGGGTGTGTGGGTCCGTTCGAGAAACGTGCAGAGCTGATGTCCGTCGTCGGTGACGATCTGCTCGGTGAGCCGGAAGTCGAGGACGTCGCTGAAGAATGCTGTGGCTCCGTCGACGTCCTCGCACATGAGGAAGATGTGGTCGATGCGCGGAGGGTGGATCCCGACGAGGCCCTGGGGCTCCGGCGGAGGATTCGTGAGGGGGAGCAGGTTGCCGACGTAGTCCATGCCCCATACCAGTTCCGTGGTGTGGCCACTCGGCGCCACGAACTGCAGCGTCTCCCCCGATCCAGCGCCCAGCTCGCCTGCGACATAGCGCTTCACGGCGATGCCGGCTGCTTCGATGCGCTCCTGGTAGTGGTCCAGATCGGCATGATCTTGAAGCTTGAAGCCCATCCGGTCCAAGCCATACGTGGCGGCATACCGCAACACCACCGAGTGGTGTTGCTGTTCGTCCCAGCATTTGAGAAAGACACGGTCGGCTTCCCGGGCAGTCTCGATCAGCCCAACCACCTCGGCGTAGTACGCCGTAGCGAGTTCCAGATCCGGAACTCGGATCTCAACATGAGAGAGCCTCAAGACGCCCATTCAGCGCCTTCCGATGCTCTCGCAAGCGAGGCCGCAGGCCGAAGCGCTGCGAAGGGGGTGCTCGAGGGGGAAACGCTCTGCGTGCCCCCTCGACGGGAAGGCAGCGACATGTGCGGTGCCTTCACCGTGGGACGGGCCGGCGAAGCCGACCACCATTGAAGTTCGATCGAGGCCTGTTTCGATCGAAACGTTCATGTGTGGACTCGCATGAAGCGGTCGTTGAGGTCGCCTTCGTAGTAGAAGATGGCCTTGCCGATGTTGTCCTCGGTCCAGGTGATGGTGGGGAAGTCGGGGTCGGGGCGGTAGCCGCCGGTGAAGACCTCGTTGCGGGTCCCCATCGGGTCGAAGAAGTAGATGGTGTTGCCGCGGGTGATGCCGTGGCGGGTGGGGCCGACGTCGATCTGGATGGCGTTGTAGGCCAGGATGTCGGCGGCCCGGCGGACGTGGTCCCAGTCGTCGAGCCAGAACGCAAAGTGGTGCAGTCCGCCGTTGGGACCGGACACCACGGCGAGATCGTGTGGCGAGTGGGAGCGCTCCATCCAGGTGCCGATCTGGTGGCCGTCGCCGTCGAGCAGCTGCTCGGTCAGGCGGAAGCCCAGTACGTCCATGTAGAACTTCGACGCCTCCGGGACCTCCTCAGCGGTGACCAGGAGGTGATCCATGCGGGGCGGGGCGATGCCCTTCAGGCCCATTGGCATGGGGTCGGGGTTCACTTTGGGAAGCACGCCTCCGACCTTGTCGACCTCGTGCACGAGCTCCATCTCGTGGCCGGACGGCGTCTCGAACCGGATCGATTCGCCCTGGCCGATGGAGTCGCCGTCGCTCATGCGGTTCACTGCGTAGCCGTAAGTTTCGACCCTTTCCTCGAGATCGGCGAGGTCGTCCTCGCGTTCGACTTTGAACGTGAAACGGTCGATGCCCACCCGGGGGTCGTAGCGAACGGCGAGTGAGTGGTGGTCCTCCTCGTCCCAACATTTGAAGAAGGCCTGGTCGGCAGTGCGCTCGACCTCGAGCATCCCCATGACTTCGGTGTAGTAGGCCGTCGCGAGGTCGAGGTCCGGAACTGTGATGTCGACGTGACCGAGACGCAGAATGCCCATGGCCCAGGACGTTACCGACGGCGTTCCCCGATGTGGCACGCTGTCCCGTATGCGGGAACGGGCTGCAGCAGTCAACGGCGCACCGCAAACTCCTCGCCCGGTCCGGCGACCCTTGCGTTGCCGGCCAGCCTGAAGATGCGTCGCACGACGGCGCCGACGCCGGCTTGCCACGTCTGCCCCGTGTGCAGCGCAGCGAGCACCTCCGACCCGGCCGCGACGGCCGCCCTGGCGGCCGGGTGCTCGGCCACACTCGTGGAGAGTGGTGTCGAGCCACGCCCAGCGGGCAACCGGTCGGCTCGTGCGTGACGTCGGTGGTCCTGTTGCCCGTACGCGTGGAACTCGACTATCTCGTCGTCCCCGTTGCGAGTCGTGTGCCCGGCGGCGTAGCTGTCCTGGACCATGTGCAACAAGCTGCCCGCTGCACGCTTGCGCACGTCGACCCACGGCAACGAGGCGATGGGTCCGCGTATGAGGAAGAGCTCGTTCACGGTCGCCGCCAGTTGTTCGGGGATGAAACGACGAGCGAGGAGGGGGATGTCGCCGAGCGTCGTGGTAGGCGGCGTGCCGCCGATTGCGATGTCGGCGGTGAACTCGGCCCAGCGCAGGATGTCATCCAGTGTGCGGTCCGGGGACTGCCCGTCGGGTGCCATGGCGTGGAGGAACTGCAGGTCGCCGAAATGGCTTCGTCGGATCAGACTGGGCTCGCTCATTCCAAACGAGCGCGGTGCCCTCTCCCCGCGCTTGAACCGATACGCAAATGCGAGGCCGGACGAGAAGTTCGTGGTTGTCGGTCCGCCGAACCACTTGAAGCGGCGGTCGTCGAACAGCAGGCCCTCGGGGTCGTCGTTCCAGATGGCGCCGCGGGCGTACTCCCACATCGCGGCTTCGCCTGACTCCGCCGCGATGGCGGGGGGCAAGCTCAGCTGCGTCATGGTTTCGTGAATCGGTTGGCCCTTGTTCCACGGCCCCCGGAGTTCCCAGTACATGCGCAAGCTCTCGGCGAACGGCCGGGTGCTCGCCGCGATCGGATCGTGGGGTGCGATGGCAAGTGAGGCCATGACCGCCGACCCTACCGGACCGATGGTCCCTCTCTTTAGGGACGATCGGTGCGCTTAATCGCCGGTTAATCCTCATCGGACATCGACCTAAAGCCGCATTCCTGATCATTGCGATCGTGAACTACTTCGCACCCCCAGGAGAGCATTCATGATCCGCTCCGGACGGCGCCGCATGGCACGGCTAGGAACCGTGCTCACCTTGCTGATGGTGATGACCCCGTTGGCGACGGCGATCGCCGCAGACGAGACGGTGACCATCACCGACACGTTGTCTCCCAGGGACCTCACGGTGGCGGTGGGGAGCAACGTCACCTGGCAGAACAACGACGACGAGCGGCACCGCATGCGCTCGCAGTCCGGCCCGGAGGAGTTCGACAGCGGCAATATCGAGGCCGGCCAGTCGTTCACGTTCAACTTTGCGATCGAGGGCACCTACACGTACATCGACGATCGGGACGAGGACAACACGGCGTACCACGGCACGATCACCGTCACCGCCGACGCCCCGCCAACGGATCCTGGCGATCCGCCGCCGCCTCCGCCCGCGACCGGGGACGTCAACATCGTCGATCGAAGCTTCCAGCCGTCGTCGCTCACCGTGTCGGCGGGTGGATCGGTCACGTGGGCCATCGCCGACGGCGATGAGCACACCGTCACCGCAACCGACAGCTCGTGGGACAGCGGCATCTTCGGCCCCGGTGCGACGTACACCCGGTCCTTCGCCGATCCGGGCACCTACCCGTACTTCTGCATCATCCATCCCGACATGACGGGAACGATCACGGTCCTGGGCGATGCGGGTGACCCGCCTCCGCCGCCACCTCCACCCGACCCCGAACCGGATCCGACGCCACCGCCTCCGCCCGTAGATGGTGATGTCAACATCTTCGACTTCGGCTATACGCCCGGGACGCTGACCGTTGGGGTCGGCAGCTCGGTGACCTGGAGCAACACCGGTGCGGCGCCGCACACGGTCACCGATACCGGAGGCACGTTCGATTCCGGCTTCCTCTTTGCCGGCGACACGTATTCCCGGAGCTTTGCCGCCGCGGGGACCTACGACTACTTCTGCACGCTCCATCCCGAGATGACCGCGACCGTCGTCGTGACCGACGGCTCCGGCGACCCCCCGCCACCCGCACCTCCGCCGCCGGGTCCTGTACCCGATCCTCCGGCGCCGCCTGCGCCTGTGAGCGGTGATGTGAACGTCTTCGACTTCGGCTACACGCCGGGCACGTTGACGGTCGGGGTCGGCAGTTCCGTCACCTGGAGCAACACCGGGGCCGTGCCCCACACGGTCACGGACTCCGGAGGGACCTTCGATTCGGGCTTCATGTTCACGGGCGACACGTATTCCAGAACGTTCAACGCTGCCGGGACCTATGACTACATCTGCACGCTGCATCCGGAGATGACGGGCACCGTGGTCGTCGTGGGCTCTGGCGGTGGACCCCCGCCCGGCGACCCGGGCGATCCCGGCGCACCTCCGAGCCCCGCACCAGCGACGCCTGTGAGCGGTGGCGTGACGATCGTCGACAACGCGTACTCGCCCCGTACGAAGTCCATCACCACGGGCACCACGCTCGTGTGGACGAACACGGGAGCGGTGCCTCACACGGTCACGTCGTCGGCAGGCGGTTTCGACTCGGGTTTCATGTTCACCGGCGACACGTATCGGCGGACCTTCACCGTTCCCGGCACGTTCGACTACATCTGCACGATCCATCCGGGGATGACCGGCACGGTCATCGTCACGGGTACGCCAACCGGTGACCCGCCACCCGATGACTTCCCTGATCCGGCGGCGCCGCCGCCCGCAGCGGGTGCGGCCGGTCCATCGAGCGTGTCGATCGTCGACAACGCGTTCCGGCCTGCGACCCTCACCGTTGAAGCAGGCCAGACGATCAGCTGGGCCAACAACGGAGCACTGCCGCACACCGTCACGTCCCCGGCCGCCGGCTTCGATTCGGGCATCCTCGCCCCGGGCGCCGCGTTCGGCGTGCGCCTCACCACCCCCGGCAGCTATGGCTACATCTGCACACTGCATCCCGAGATGACGGGAACCCTCATCGTCACCGAGGCGAGCGAGCCGATCGACGACAGCGAGGGAGCGGTGGTGGTCGATGTGGGGGGCGGTGCCGAGGGCGACGCAGGCCAAAGCGCAGTTGGCGCCGGCGCCGAAGACGCTGCACCGACCATCGAGCGAACCGTGCAGATGATCGACAATGCTTTCCAGCCGCGCGACGTCACTGTGCAGGCCGGCCAAGCGGTGCGCTGGCGCAACGACGGCCTGATACCCCACACGGCGACCGTAGAAGGGCTGTTCGATTCCGGTTTCGTCAATCCCGGCGACGACTTCGTGCAGGTCTTCGACGAGGTCGGTGTGTACGACTACATCTGCACGATTCATCCCGAGATGGTGGGAACGATCGAGGTGGTGGCGGCCTCAGCCGAGGTCACGGCCGCCGGGGTGAGCGGCGTCACGCCGTCCGCACCGGTCAGCCCGGCGGTCGCGTACATCATGGCCGGCGCCATCGTGGTGGCGGTGGCGGCCATGGCGTGGGGCATGTCACGGTTCGCCAAGGCCGCGGCCGACGTCCGCTGAGTTCAGGGGGCGGTGGCGACGGGAGACTCTCTCCTCCGGTCGCCACCGCAAAAAACCTGGGCGTTCGCCATGCCGGAACACCGTCCCCTATAGCGGAACGCAGCCGGTAGGGTTCGGCTGATGGCACAGACTCGCCCCGAGGACATGCGCCAAGCGATGGCTGACTACGTGAAGGCGGTCCATCGTGCCTACCTCTCCCAGGCCGAGCATTTGCCACCGGGGATCTCCGGTCGCATGCCGCTGCTTGCGGCCGGGGACTTCACCGTCGTGGCGGCCGGTGTGCAGAACTTGCACGTCGTTGCGACGACCGAACCGCTCGCACCGCCGCGAGGACCCGAGGTGGCGCATGACGATCGCTTGGGGGCGCTGGTCTGGTCGGTTCGCTTCTACGACCCGGTGGTGTTGCCGGCACTCGGGCTGATCGACGAGGGCCAAGGCCCGGCGGGTGATCGGGTGCGACGTGCCCTCGGGTTGGCGACGTATCTGTATCACCTCGTCGTGCAGCCCGGCGGACAGTTGACCGATCACCACGCAACTCACGCCGGAGCCGGGCTGGCCAACGCCCACGGCGCCGCCGCACGGGACTTCGAGGCGATCCGGGCCCATGCCGGAGGGCGAGAACGACTCGTCGATGAGATGGAGGGCGCCGCCATCGCCGGCCTGGGCCGGGCGCAGGTGCTGCTCGCCAGCGAGATCGTGCCGTGGGACGAGACCGTGCAGCGGCTCGCCGCAGCGCCAACCGCCGCCGCCGCCGACGTCGTTCGGCGCGCCGTGCTGGAAGCCGTTCGAAGGCGAGACGATGGCCGATGATCGCCAGTTGCTCTCGTCGGTGCGCAACGCAGCGCGGTTGCTGAAGCAGTTCAGCTCGCGGGAGCGTGAGTTCGGTGTCTCAGAGCTGGCGCGCCGCCTGCGACTCGGTAAGTCGACGGTGCACCGGCTCGTCTCCACGCTGACGGCCGAGCACCTTCTCGAACAGAATCCCGACAATGGGAAATACCGTCTCGGTCTGGCCGTCTACGACCTGGGTGCCGCCGTTGCCACGCATCTCGATCTGCACGAAGCTGTCGTGCCGCCCATGGAGCGGTTGCGCAATGCGACGGGGGAAACCGTACAGGTGGCCGTGCTCGACGGGCGGGAGGTCGTATACGTGGAGCGCCTCGACAGCCCTCACACCCTGCGGCTCTTCCTCGATGTCGGCCGCCGCAACTGGGCGCACTGCACCGCCACGGGCAAGTGCCTGCTGGCCTACGCCTCGGACTACGACCTCGACCGCATCCTCGATGGATGGCCACTGCCGAAGCTCACAGCCGAGACGGTCACCGACGCCCAGCGGTTGCGCAAGGAACTGGCGACGATCCGGCGGCGGGGTTATGCCCAGAATCTGAACGAATCCGAGATGGGGGTGCTCTCCGTAGCCGCTCCCATCCGGGACGTCCACGGTGGCGTGAGTGCCGCCATGAGCGTTGCGGGTCCGTCGGCGCGTATGGATCCAATCCTCGGGAAGATCACCGCGGCGGTTGTGGAGTCCGCCGCCCTCGCGTCGCGGCGGTTGGGGTACCGCAGGTAGCCACGTCGCCCGAGCAAGGCCTCGAGCACCCACACCTGGCGCGAGCTCGCACGGTCCTCTCAGGAGCCTCACTTTCACGCTCTCTCTGCAAACGGGCATCCGTTGCGGGAACCCTGGGGTCGTTTTCGAGCATCGCATCGGCGGAACAGTCGAACGAGGGGTGGACATGGATTTCTCTACGACACGCAGGTGGTGGAAGCTGGTCAGCTTGGCGGTGGTGATGCTGCTGGTGTTGGCGGCGTGCTCGGGGGGCAGCGACGATGCGGGAACCGACGCAGTTGAGCGGTCATTCGACAGTCCGGTGGCGGAGCCACCATTGGGGGCCGACGAGCAGCTCGCTCGAGACGGCGGGTTCGAGGAAGCGGCCGATGCACCGAGTGAGGATCTGGCCGCCCCCGAAGGCGCCGGCACGGGCGAGAGCGTCGTGGCGCAGATCCGGCAAGCGACACGCCAGATCATCTTCACGGCGGATCTGACGGTTGCCGTCACCGACGTAGCAACTTCCGGCAGTCAGGCGATCGACCTCATCGAAGATCTCGGTGGTTTCCTGTTCGGCCAGCAGAGCGTCGGGCTGCCCGAGCCGCAGAGCATTCTCGTCTTCAAGGTCGATCCGGATCGCTTCCAAGAGGCGCTGGAGCGTCTTGGCGCGATCGGCGAGGTGCGCAACCAGAACGTGTCCGCCGACGATGTCACCGACAGGATCGTGGATCTCGAGAGCCGCATCGCAACGGCAGAAACCAGTGTCGATCGTCTCCGCGAGCTGCTGCGCGATGCAGACAGCGTCGAGGCCATCGCCGCGCTCGAGGGTCAGCTCTTGGCCCGAGAGACCGGGCTCGAGTCCATGCGCGGACAGCTGCGGACATTGCAGGATCGCGTGGCGCTGGCCACGATCACCTTGACATTGACAGAGGCCCTCAGCCGGCCGCAGCTCGACCTCGCCATCACCGCCTACCCCGGCCACGGCGATGCCGGTGAGTCCTGCCCCGGCGACGGCAGCGTCGTCGTCGACGAGGGTGACCCGGTCACGGTGTGTTTCGAGATCACCAACGTCGGCGACATGCCGCTCACCGACTTCGAGATCCGCGACACCGTGCTGGAGGTGGAGACCGGTGACCTGCTCGTCGTGTTCGGTGACCCGGAGGGCACCCTCGAGCCCGGCCAGTTCCTGATCATGGCGGCCGAGATCGCTCCCGAACGCACCATCCGCACGGAGACCAGGGTCACCGCAGCACCGGTGAACGCCGATGGCGAGGTATTGGAGAACCGGCGGGTGTCGAGCACGAACGCCGTGTTCGTGCAAGCGATCGATCCAGGTGGCTTGCCCGGGTTTGGCGACGGTCTCTCGACCAGCGTGGAGCTCGTCCGTCAGCTCGGCGGGCTGCTGGTCCTCGCGGCGGGGATCGTCATCCCGCTGCTGTGGATCCCGCTCCTGGTGTGGCTGTTCCTGCGCTGGCGGCGCACCCGTGAGGACGACGCAGACATACCCGCCGATCCGGATTCGCCTGCGCCCGCTCCCTCCTGAGCCTCACCCGATGATCGTGCCGGCGGCGCGGCCCAACTCCAGGGTCGTGCCGGCGGCACGACCGCGTCCGGACAGGACGACCTCGTCGCCGGCTTCGAGGAAGGTGCGGCTGGTCCCGTCCGGCAGCTCGATTGCGTCCCGGCCGTTCCATGTCAGCTCCAGCAGGCTCCCAAAGGTCCCGGGCTCCGGACCGGAGATCGTTCCCGACGCATAGACATCGCCGGGGCGAACCGTGGCTCCGTTGACGGTCATGTGCGCGAGCTGTTGGGCCATCGTCCAGTACATGTCTCGGAAATTGGCCGTGGCGATGGTCGCCGCCGGGACGCCGGCGTTGCGCATCGCCTCCGTCGACAAGGCAACGTCCAGCTCCAAGTCGAACGCCCATGGTCCGCCGGCGGCGAGGTACGGCAGCGGAGCGGGATCTTGTGCGGGTCCGGAAACTCGGAACGCTTCGAGCGCAGGCATCGGCGTGATCCAGGCCGACAGCGTCGTCGCGAACGACTTGCCCAGGAACGGCCCGAGGGGGACGTACTCCCAAGCTTGAATGTCACGCGCCGACCAGTCGTTGAGCAGGCCGATGCCGAAGATGTGATCGGCAGCGTGTTCGATCGGCACCGCCTCGCCGAGCTGCGTCGGATTCCCCAAGACCACGGCCATCTCGAGCTCGACGTCCAGCTTGTTGCTCGGTCCGAACCCGACACCGCCCCCGGGCTCGCGCCGCTGACCCTGCGGTCGGCTGATCGGTGTGCCGGACACCACGATCGTGCCGGCTCTCCCGTGATAGCCGACCGGGAGGTGCTTCCAGTTCGGCAGCAGCGGAGGGCTATCGGGACGGAACATCATCCCGACGTTGGTGGCGTGGCTCTCCGATGAGTAGAAGTCGACGTAGTCGGCAACGTCGATCGGCAGATGGAGGGTCGCCGCTTCGAGCGGCGCGATCAGACCGGCGGCGTCGGTCGAACGCTCCACCAGCTCCTTCACCGCCGTCCTCGTCTGCGACCACGTCGCGGGCGCAGCCGCAAGCAGTCGATTCAGGTTGGGGGCGTCGCATTCGGCCGGGACCAGCCCCGCCTTCGCCGCTGCACGCAGGTCGATCACCACGTCGCCGACCCGCACGCCGAGGCTCGGATCGCCCGAGCTGTGCGAGAACGAGCCGTAGGGGAGATGGTCGAGCCCGAAGCCGGGCGTGGCGTGGTGGGCGAGGGTCATGGGGCCTCCGTGTTTCGGCCGCATGTTGGCAGGCCGGGTCGGCGCATGGCGGCGCGGCCCCGTCGTTCCACATGAGAGAACGTCATCCCCTATGGCGGAACGCATCCGGTAGCGTCGCAGTTCCATGTCGAAGCGAAGTCGGAGGCGTTACCCGTGGTGAAACGAGAGGCACCGTGACCGACAACGTCGCACTTGCCGACAGGATCTGGGAAGCGATCGAGCTGCGCAGGGCCATCGCCCCCCTCACCAACGACGTGCCCGAACTCACCGTCGATGCGGCCTACGACATCCAAGATGCCGTCATCGCCAAGCACCTCGCCACTGGAGCCTCCATCGCCGCCGCCAAGCTCGGCCTCACGTCGACGGCAAAGCAGCGCCAGATGAACGTCGAAGAGCCGTTGTACGGCTGGATGACGGATGCGATGCGCTTGCCGGGCGACAACATGCTCACGGTCGCCCAGTTCATTCAGCCGCGGGTCGAGCCCGAGGTCGCCTTCATGACGGACCGCGAGCTGTCGGGACCGGGCGTCAGCGCCGCCGAAGTGCTCTCGGCCACCGAGTGGGTGGCACCGGCGATCGACGTGCTCGACTCCCGATTCACCGGCTACCAGTTCACCCTCGCCGACGTGACGGCCGACAACTCGTCTGCGGCGGCGTACGCACTCGGCGAGCCGGTGATGCTCCGTGGCGACCTGCGACTCACCGGCTGCGTGTTCTCCAAGAACGGTGACGTCGTGGCGACGGCGGCCGGGGCCGCCGTGATGGAACACCCGGCCGCGGCGATGGCCTGGTTCGTGCGCAAGCTCCATGCGCGGGGACGAAGTCTTCCCGCCGGCAGCCTCGTGCTGGCGGGGTCGTGGACGGCGGCGATCCCGGTGGCACCCGGCGACATCGTCCACGCAGAATTCGACCGCATCGGCGAGGTGACGGTGCGGTGCCTCTGATGGGGACTGCAGGCGTCAGAGATCGAGCATCGGCGACCGCAGCATCACTGGCCGGGGAGCTCCACGAAGCGCGGCTGAGACGGCGAACCGTCACGACCATCACGTCTCGAACGCCCGGCTTCGGTCCCGAGGATGCCTATGCGGTCCAGGCCGCGGGCATCGAGCTCCGTGTGGCAGCCGGCGAGACCATCGTC
The DNA here is from genome assembly GCA_035458525.1 of Acidimicrobiia bacterium. GTDB lineage: Bacteria > Actinomycetota > Acidimicrobiia > Spongiisociales > UBA5794 > DATHZQ01. Next base: position 53,913 of record DATHZQ010000075.1, on the reverse strand, counting down.
GGCGGGAAGCTCGGCTTCACGTCGCTGGCCATGCAGCGGGCGATGGGGGTTGACGCACCGAACTACGGGTGGCTGACCGATGCCATGTTGATTCACGACCGTGTCGTGCCCATCGGCGAACTCATTCATCCGAAGGTCGAACCCGAGATCGCCTTCTTGCTTGCAGACGACCTCGGCCGCGAAACGAACGCAGCGGACGTGGTCGCTGCGACGGCTGCTGTCGTTCCGTGTCTCGAGGTCGTGGATTCCCGCTACCACGGGTTTCGATTCCTGGCCGCCGACAACATCGCCGACAACTCCTCGGCCGGGCGAGTCGTCCTTGGCGACGCAGCGGTCGGTCCTGATGAGATCGACCTCAGGACGTGCGGCGTTGCCGTGAGCGTGAACGGCGCGGTCGCGCTCACCGCAGCAGGCGCCGCCGCCCTCGACGATCCGGCCGAAGCGGTGGCGTGGATGGCGCGAGCCGTAGCCGCTTCAGCGAGACCGTTGCGCCGGGGCGACATCGTCATTTCCGGCGGGCTCACGTCACCCGTCGACCTGGAGCCGGGCATGATGGTGAGCGTGGCCATCGACCGGATCGGCGCAGCCCACCTGCGGGTGGTGTGAGCAGTGATTGAGCGAGGAGCAATGAAGACATGCCGCTGGTGAGAATCGACATGGTGGAGGGACGCCCTCCTGAGCGTCTCGAGAGGATGATCGCCGAAGTGTCAGAGGCGATCGCCCGGTCGCTGGAGGCACCCATCGAAAGCGTCCGTATCGTCATCAACGAGCTGAAGCCGCACCAATATGGTGTCGGTGGCAGGGCATGGCCCGTCGTTGCCGAGGATCGCCGGCGCAGACAGGAAGCCCAGGAGGACGCATGAGAGATGTCAAGCTCTTCATCGGTGGCGAGTTCGTCGACGCCGCCCGGGGCGGGCGGTTCGAATCGATCAGCCCGATCGACGGTTCGCCGATAGCCTCGGTTGCGGAAGGATCCGAAGCCGACGTGGCAACAGCCGTCGCGGCCGCCCGGAACGCCTTCGACGGCTGGGCCGGCATGGGCCCCACCGCACGCAAGACGATCCTCAACCGAGTCGCCGACGGCATCGAAGCCCGGCTCGAGGAGCTCGCCGAATGGGAGACGCGCGACATGGGCAAGCCGATCACGGCGGCTCGCACGAAGGACATGCCGCGCTCCGCGCACAACTTCCGATTCTTTGCCGACTACGCCGAACAAGCCGGCACGGCCGCCTACGACAAGCCGTGGGACGGCGTCCTCACGTACGAGCTGCGCGAGCCGCTCGGTGTCGTCGGATCGATCTCGCCTTGGAATTTCCCGCTCATGTTGCTCACCTGGAAGGTCGCACCGGCACTGGCCTTCGGCTGCACGGTGGTGGCGAAGCCGGCAGAGCAGTCGCCCGTCACGGCTTCGATCCTCGCCGAGATCTGCGCCGAGGCCGGCATGCCGCCGGGGGTGTTCAACGTCGTGCACGGGTTCGGACCAGACGCGGCAGGCGAAGCACTGACCGTGCACCCGGACGTCGATGCCATCACGTTCACCGGCGAGTCGAACACGGGCCGCGCCATCATGGCGAATGCGGCAGGCGGCTTGAAGAAGCTCTCGTTCGAGATGGGCGGCAAGTCGGCCAACATCGTGATGGCCGACGCCGACATGGACGACGCGGTAACAGGCACGCTCAAGGGCATCTTCACCAACCAGGGCGAGGTCTGTCTCGCCGGCAGCCGCGTCCTGGTGCAGCGACCGATATACGACGAGTTCCTGGCCCGACTCGTCGACGGAGCCGCAGATTGGACCGTCGGCAACCCGCTGAATCCTGCCGCGCAGGTCGGCCCGCTCGTGTCGGAAGAGCACATGAACAAGGTGCTGTCGTACATCGAGCTGGCACAGGACGAGGGGGCCAAGCTGATGACCGGGGGCAATCGCATGACGGATGGCGATCTGGCGGACGGCTACTACGTTGCACCGACGATCTTCGCCGACGCCGACAACTCGATGCGGGTCTGTCAGGACGAGATCTTCGGGCCCGTGGAGATGGTGATGCCGTTCGACGACGTCGACGAGGCGATCGCCATCGCCAACGAGAGCCGGTATGGGCTGGCCGGAATGGTGTGGACGACGAACCTCAACACCGCGCACAAGGTCGCCCACGAGGTGAAGACGGGCACCATGTGGGTGAATTGCTTCTTCGTCCGTGACCTGCGTGCCCCGTTCGGCGGCTACAAGGAGTCGGGGATGGGCCGCGAGGGCGGCGCCTACTCGCACGAGTTCTTCACCGAATCCAAGGCCGTCGTGATGAAGTTCCCGCAGTGAGATTCCGCACGCCGGCGCGGAGTGGCGGGCAGCCCCGCTCCCTGATGCGGCAGGTCGGCACCGCCGCCCTGTCTGCAGGCTCGCCACAGCCACGCGTCTGCGATGGGCAGTCGGGGGCGTTCCTTGCGGAGGTGGGAAGCCACTTCCCCGTGCCGTTGAGCAGCACGCGACGAGCGGGGCTTGCGCTCTGCCGTCCATGAGACTTCGCGTGTGCGCTGCGGACGAGCTGCCCCCCGGCAGCGCATGCGTCGTGGAGAGCGGCTCGCTCGAGATCGCCGTGTTCAACGCGGGTGGTGAGCTGTACGCGCTCGACAACGCGTGTGCCCACACCGGCGGCCCCATCGTGGACGGGTTGGTGCGTGACGGGACCGTGACATGTCCGTTGCACTGGTGGCGTTTCGACCTCGCCACCGGTGAGCGTCGGGGTGCCCCGCACATCAGGCAGGCAACACTCGACGTGATGCTCGACGGCGACGACGTCTTCGTCGAGGTTCCTGAACCGGCGGCTCCGGTCGGCATGCGAGCGTTGTTGTTGCGTCATGCCGCGGAGTGGAACGCGGCGCGAGCGAAGGAGGCGGAGTGACGAGACCCTTGCAGGCCGTCATCTGGGACATGGGTGGCATCCTCTACAAGACTCCGTTCGAGATGTTCGACGAAGTCGAGCCCGAGTTCGGGCTCGCGGTCGGCACCCTGCCGCGGGGCCCGTTCGACCGCGACGGCGATGCGGACTACGCCAAGATCTCGTCGGGTGAGCTCACCGAGGGTGAGTACTTCGCCATCTTCATGAAGGAGGCGGAGAGAAGAGGGGCGCCGCCCGACCTGCTCGATCGGATCGACTGGAGCGACGGGCTACGGCCGGAGGTCATGGCGGCGATCGATCGGATCGCGGGCGCCTATCTTCAGGCGACGTTGTCGAACGACTCGTCGCGTTGGTTGGGCGACGAGTGGTGGCTGACCTGGCCCCACCGCAACAAGTTCGTCTCGGTGATCGACGTGAAGTCCCTCGGCATCCGCAAACCGCACCCGGGCACGTACCTCGCATCCGCCGAGGCGATGGGCGTAGACCCGGTGGGGTGCCTCTTCGTCGACGACATGCAGAAGAACGTCGACGGCGCAGAAGCCGTGGGAATGGAGGGCTTCTACTTCGACCACACCGACGTCGACGGCAGCCTGCACCGGCTGTTTGTCAGGCTTGGGCTGCCATGGCCCTGACGGATCGGGCCCTGCTCCTCGACCTGGACCGCACGCTGGTCGATGTCGAGTCGGTGGTCGACTACTGCCGGGCACTGGACGAGCTCGAGGCTGCGTTTCCGCACGCTTCCGTTGCAGTGACGCCGCCGACGACGGGGTGGGGAAGTTGCACCAAAGCGGTCATCGGCATCCTCGTCGGCCTCGCCGGCACCGATCAGTACCCCGAGGCGGCTGGACTCGTCTCGCGACACGAGATGGCGGGCGCCGCCGCCGCGACAGCAATGCCGGGTCTCGGTACGTTCCTCACCGCGGTGCGAGACGTTCCCAAGGCAATCGTGACGTTGCTCGGCCCTGAGGCGACCGCCCTCGTGATCGAACGTCACGGGATAGAGGTGGATGCGGTCGTGCCCCGCCTCCCCCACTTGAAGCCAAAGCCCTTCCCCGATCAAGTCGAGGAAGGACTTCGGCGTCTCGGCGCCAGCGCTGAGACGGCCACGATGATTGGCGACTCGGCGACGGACCTGGAGGCCGCACGAGCCGCCGGCGTGGCGTTCCTTGCGGTGACCAACGGGCGCGAGACCGACGAGTTCGGCGATGCGCCGACCGTCACCAATCTCGCCGAAGTCGGTCCCCGGCTATGACGTCGGGCGTCAGCCCGGCTTGCGAGCGAGGTTGCGCTCGAACCGCACGAGTACGGCCCCGAACAGCACCATCAGCAGCCCTGCGATCGTCAGCTCCGAGCTGTCGCTCCCGGTCACCGGCAGCTGCCCCTCGTCCGGCTCGCGAATGCGGAGAATCGCGTCGTCGGTGTCGTCGACCGGATTGCCTTCGGCGTCCTCGGCAGTGACAGTTGCCACATTCGTGAAGTCCTCGAACACGTTCTGGGCGGTGCAGTCGTAGCTGAACGACTCTCCGATCGCCAGGCTCGGCACCGTCGTGTCGCATGCAGGTACCAGCGGGTCGGTGACGACAACGTTGATGAGGTCGACGTCGCCCGTGTTGGTGACAGTGATCGTGAATGTCGCATCGCTGCCGACGACGATCGTCTGATCGTCGGGCGTCTTCTGGATGTCGATTTCAGGAGCGAGCACGTTGACCCGGGCGTCGTCGCTGTCCCGGACCACGTTGCCTTCGATGTCCTCGCCGACCACGTCGGCGATGTTGGTGTAGTCGGCGAGCACCGTGAGTTGCTCGCATGAGTACGAGACCGTGACACCGAGCGGGAGATCGCCGATCACCATGTCGCAATCGGGTGTTGCAGGATCAGTGACCTCAACATTGAAGAGGTCGAGGTCGCCGGTATTGGTGACGTCGATGGTGAACGACGCATCACCTTGGAAGATGATCGTCTGGTCGTTCGGGCTCTTCCTGATCTCGATCTCGGGGGCGATGACGTTCACGGCGGCATCGTCCTCATCGGTTACGACGTTGCCGATGCTGTCCTCACCCACGACGGTTGCGACGTTGACGAAGTCGGCCGTGGCGCCCTCGAAGGTACACGCGTAGGTCACGGTCTCGCCGACCGCCATGTCGCCGATGACCCTGCCGCAGGATGGGGTCACGGGATCCGTGACGGTCACGTTGAACAGCGCGGCCTCGCCGTTGTTGGTCACATCGATGGTGAAGGTCCCGTCGCCATTGAGGGGAACGGTCTGGTTGTCGGGGCTCTTCGAGATGTCGATGCTCGGGGCGTCGAACTGGTAGGTGACGCTGATCTGCGCCGTAGCCGTCGTTTCGAACTGGAGCTCGATGTTGCCGCCGGTGGCGTTGGCGGAGCCGGTCGCGACGGCATCGACCATGAACGCGGACGTACCGGTGCCAATGAAGACGGCGAGGTCCGCAGGATCGGTGAAGGTCGCCGATACCGTGTCGGTGCCCATCAGGTCTGGGAAGGACATGCCCGACGCTCCAGCCCAGTCGACCGTTCCGTCGAAGACACCGAGGCTGAAGCTGCCGTCATCCACAGGCAATGACGGCGACACCGCGACCGCAGGACGATCAACCGATGCAACCGTCACGGTTGCACCCAGGGTCACGGTCCCCGTCGAGCCCGACGAGATCGAGGTGTTCTCGATACGCAAGGCCCCGTCGGTGGTTGCCGTGAGCTCGACTTCGACGGAGCGAAGCGCACCGCGCGCCTGATCGAACTGCGGAACCTGGACGACTTCCGAGTAGTCGGTGTCGGTAGCCGGGATCGTCACGACCTCGGAATCGACGCTCGCCGCAGCGGGCGCGAGGTTCACGACCATCATCAGCATGAGCAAGAGCAATGAGAGGACCACAGATGTGGCTCGCCTGAAGAGGCTGGCGGAGTGCCTCATTTTGAGACCTTTCGGATTATCCCTCGGCGACCAGAGCCGCCCCGTTAATCCGTCGTGCACTCCGCCCAGAGCCGCGACAGACACATAACCTTAGCTTTCGCGAGCCGATTGCCAAGTCATTCGCACCCCCCGGCCGGCATCGCCTCGGAGTCAGGCCGAAATCGCCCGTGCCGCAAGGTGTTCGTAGAGCGGCAAGCACTCCGCCAGCAGCGGCTCGAGGTGCGGTGGGAAGGTGCGCTGCCGGGGTTGGTACGGCGCAAAGCCGGTCGAGCGGTGCACGTTCCCGTACCAGTGCTGCGCCCAGATCCCGTCCTCCGGCTTGGCTCCGGCAGGCCACGAGAGCATGGATTCGTCCCACGGGATGCCGACTCGGTCACACAGTTCGCTCAGGACCGTGGCCGGGTCCTTCAACACCTCGTGTGCCAGCAGGACCACCGGCTCCCGGCCGTGCGCAATCAGGTGGTCCAGGAGTCGCACCTGGTCTGGCAGTCCTGTGGCGTGGACATCGGCGTCGGGGATCTCTTTGGTCAGCGACACCAGCATCTCTTCGGGCCTGCGGGTCAGCAGGATGTTCCGCAGACCATCGAAGCGGCTGAGATCGAGTCCAACCATGTGGTGCGCCATGTTCTTGTAGAAGCGCACTGGGCGTTCGCAGGCGCCGTACAGAACCTCGTCCACCACTCGTTCCCCGTTTGGGTCCATCCGGGCGAGCACGTCTTCGTATCCAGGATGGTGGAGCCCGGTCGTCGCCAGGTAGTGGGCGTAGAGGGGCTCGTCGACGACGGTCGTGTCGGGCCGCTGGCGAAACGCATACATCGTGGCCGTAGAGATGTTGCGTGGTCCCGACCACATCGAGATTCGCAGGCACTCGCTCATGGCGTCGAAGCTTCGATCGCCTGCCGGTACGCCGCAGTGAGGCGGGCCGTCACCGGCCCCGGACCACCCTGACCGATGATCCGCCCATCGACCGACACCACAGGGGTGAGGCCGCCGAAGGTACCGGTGACAAAGGATTCGTCGGCGGCGTACACATCCGTGAGAGAGAAGTCACGTTCGTGTGCGGCGACGCCCTCCGCGGCGGCCAACTCGAGCACGAGGCGTCGAGTGACGCCGTTGAGGCAATACAGCCCTGTCGACGTCCACACCTCGCCGCTGCGCACGATGAAGAAGTTGGTCGAATTGCACGTTGCCACGGCCCCGTTCGTGTCGAGCATGAGGGCCTCGTCGGCGCCGGCGTTGAGGGCCTGGATCAGGGCCACGACCTCGTGGAGCTTGCTGTGGCAGTTGAGACGCTGATCGAGCGTGTCGGGGGGAGGCCGCCGCACCGTCGACGTGAAGAGTGAGATGCCGGCGGACGTCACCGCCGGATCCGACTTCTTGTGCTCGGCGATGATGACCACCGTCGGCCCGCCGACGACGAGGTCGGGATGTTGCGCCGGCGTCTTCTTCACCCCGCGCGTGATCATCAGCCGAACGTGAACGTCGGTGGTCATCTGGTTGCGATCGACGGTTGCTCGCAGCGCAGCCTCGACCTGTGACCGCGACATGCCGATTTCCAGCCCGATTGCCGAAGCCCCCTCGAACAGCCGCTCGAGGTGGCGGTCGAGATGGACGAACACCCCTTTGTGGAGGCGGATACCCTCCCACACGCCGTCGCCCACGAGGAAGCCGCTGTCGAAGACCGACACCTTCGCCTCATGCCGCGGGAAGAACTCTCCGTTGATGTAGATCTCGACAGTGGCGTTGCGTTCGTCGGGAATCGCCTGATGCGTCTTGGCCATCCAGAGAGCCTACGAGATGTGCAGATCGTCGAGACGGTCCCTGAGCTAGCCGCTTCAAGATTCCTGCAAGGTCCGCCTGGGAGCCTGCCGCCACCGGACGCTCTTGAGAAGGGTGGGGCGTCCCGAGTGCAGGAGGACGCGTATGCGCAGATGGATCACCGCGCTGAGCGGAGCCATGTTGCTCGCCACCATGCTGGTCGCCCCGGCGAGTGCCGCACCCGGCACTGGTGAGTTGATGGCGTCGTTCAACGCCGGAATCACGGGCGGTGAGGCGATCCTGTTCAACAACGGCCAGGCCTCGATGCATGCGGCACCCGGCTTCAACCCGGAAGGCCGCCTCTCGCCGTTCAGTGATGCCGCAGTCTGCGACGACCTGCTCGTCGGCACCTGGTTCTACGGATTCGGCGAGGACAACACAACCGGCGACATCTACGAGGTCGTGACCTACACGCTGGACGGTGAGGAGCTGGACGTTGTCGAGACTCCGGCGAAGCCCATCGCCAACGGTCCGGACAAGGGGTTCTGGTGGATCGCTGCCGGCGATCCCGTGATCGGCGTCCTGGATCCCGGGACCCATGTGATCCGTCTCGTCGTCGACGTGTTCGGAGACGAGTTGGTGTTCGAGGCGACGGTCGACGTCGACGCAGCCCACTGCTGACCGGTTCGAAAGGGAATGAGGGAGGAAGAACGATGACGATTCGGAGACTGAGTCGGTTCGTAGCGGTGCTGAGCATGCTCGCCGCACTGCTCGTCTTGCCGGCAGGCGCTGCAGGAGCGATGGAGCAGAACGTCGAGGGCGTTGCCACCTTCGTTGACGAGTGCGGTGGGGCGACCAGCCTCGCCACGCTCGAGATGGAAGGCAGCTTCACCGGCTGTCTCTACACCGACGAGATCACGAGGGCCAGGTTCAGCCCCGACGGTGTGTATGTGGAGGAGGGCTTCGAGACGATTGCCGGCTGCTGGGACTCTCCGGACGGGGAGAAGTGCGGCACCTTGCAGACGAGCTACCGGTTCATTGCAACGTTTGCGCCGGACGGAACCCAGCTGTCTGGTGGCTGCACCCATCCGATCATCGGTGGCACCGGTGATCTTGCAGGCGCCAGCGGACTCATCGTGTTCCGCGATGACGTTGCGGCGGGGACGGCCGATTTCCGAGGGGAGATCATCCTTCCTTGAACGCTGAGGGCGCCTCCACACAGCACGACGATGTCTCGGTCCCCGTGACCGGGACATTGTCGTTGTGGTGCGGTATTCGTCGATTCCGCAGAAACGCCCGACCTAGGATCGATAGGGGATGGTTGGACTCGACTTCAAGTTGCTTGGGCCCCTGCAGGTGCTCAGGGATGGCACACAGCTCGATATCGGCTCTCGCAAGCAGAGGGCGTTGCTTGCCTTGCTCCTCGTCAACCGCCGCCAAATCGTCTCGTCCGACATCATCGTCATGGCACTGTGGGGCGCCGATGCTCCCGAAGCCCGCCGCAACGACGTATACGTCTACATGTCGCGTCTCCGCAAGGCGCTCGGGGGTGAACCAGGCGAAGCAACACCGCTGCTCCGCCGCGAGGCCGGCGGTTATGCAATCGACATCGCGGAGAGCGACGTCGACGCCGGGCGCTTCATGGGGATGCTCGCGGAAGCTCGCCGCCTCCACGAGTCGGATCCGACTGCAGCCTCCTTGGTCCTTTCGGACGCCCTCGCCCTCTGGGAAGGCGATGCGCTGCAGGAGTTTGCGGCTGACGACTTCGCCGCCCCCGCGATCAAAGGGCTGGAGGAGGCGTATCTCGCCGCGATCGAGCTGCGAATTCGATGTGACATGGCATGGAAAGACACCGACGAGCTGATCCCTGAGATCAAGGCGCTGGTCAGCCGGTTCCCGCTGCGGCCGGAGCTCACTGCGAGCTTGATGATGGCGCTCTATCGAAGAGGGCGCCAGGCCGACGCGCTCCAGGCGTACCAGCGTCTCGCCAATGCCCTCGGCGAAGAACTCGGGATCGAGCCGCCCCAAGAGTTGCAGCGGCTGGAAGAGCACATCCTCCTGGATCGCGACGTGAGCACGGAGGGCGCTGTGCCGATGGTGCGCAACGGGATGCCCGAGCCCATAGCTGCGTTCGTCGGGCGAGATGAAGAGCTCGCCGATCTCTCCCGGTTGGTAGAGGCCCATCGGCTGGTCACGATCACAGGCGCAGGCGGTCTAGGGAAGACATCGCTCGCCGTGGAGTTCGGTCGCCGGGTCGCCTTGCGATATGAGGATGCCGTATTGGTCGACCTCACCCTGGTCGAAGCCACGGGTGATGTGTTCGGAGCCCTTGCCGCGGAGCTGCGATGTGTGCTCGACGGCCAGGACGCTGCGGACGCCGTCGTGGCGCGTCTCGGCAAGCGGCGGGTGCTGGTCATACTCGACAATTGTGAGCCGGTCAGGTCTGAAGCGGCGCATGCCGCCGTTCAGCTGTTGCAGCGTGCGCCGGGATTGCGGATCCTCGCCACCAGCCGGGTCGTGCTGGGGGTCGACGGCGAGTCGGTCTATCGCCTAGCACCGCTCGATGTCAACGACGGGGGCGACGCACAGCGGCTCCTCGCCGATCGGATCCAGCTGGTCGGCCGTGACGGCGCCGGCAACCTCGTCGACGGCGAACTGGACAAACTCGCCGAGGGTACGGCCGGGTTTCCGCTCTTGATCGAGTTGGCGGCGGCACAGCTGCGCACATTCTCGGCGGCAGAGGTCATCGCGGCGATGGATGAGCCGCTCACCGCATTTGTGTCGTCCGAGCGCATCGGGCCAGAGCGTCATCGTGATCTGCGAGCCAACATCGGTTGGAGCGAGCGTCTGTTGTCACCGGAGTCGGCCGCGCTTTTGCGGCGAATGGCGATCTTCCGCTCGAGCTTCGCTCTCGCCGCCGTCGCACCGGTGGCCGGATTCGCCCCTCTCGAAACTGGCGACGTCCGCACCGAGCTGCGCCGTCTCGTCGATGCCTCGCTCGTGGTGGTCGATCGCGGCTCCTCGACTCGGTTTCGCATGCTCGAGCCCGTGCGGCAATACGCCTGGGGCCGCCTCGAGGAAGAGGGCGAGGTTGGCGTCGTAGCCGACCGCCACAGCGGATACTTCGCGGAGCTCTTCGCCGGTAGTCGGGTCGAGGTGGAGGCGGGCAAGGGCATCGATGTGTTGGATTCGGACGCGGCGAACCTCGAGGCTGCTATGCGTCACCTGCTGAAGATCGGTGAGGTCGAAGGCGCGCAGCGAATGGCGGCAGAGGCGATGTGGTTCTGGGACGCCGCGGAGAGCAGCCGAGCTGTGCTGCCACTCATCGAACAGGTTCTCGCTGCGGATACGACCCCGTCGAAGCCGAGGGCGAGGCTGCTGCACCTGGCCAGTCCGCGGATCGCGCTGGTGAGGGGTAGGGATTGGATGTATGGGGCGATGCTCGACGAACTGCGGACCACTGCGGGCGCCCTCCGCGACCCCGCGGTGGATGCTTGGGTTCTGCGACGCGAGGCCGACGCTGTTCCGGCAGCGGCATCCTGGGGAGAGCTCATTGCTGCCCACGAGGCCGCGATTGCGGCCTCGATGGACACCGGGCAACCAGTCGAAGCACTGATGAGTCTGCACAACTATGCGTGGGCGCTGTCCTCGCATGCTGCCAACAGCCGCGACTCGGCGGCGAGAGCTGATTGTCTGGACGCGGCCGAAGCAGTTGTCGATCGCTACGCCGAGCTGGCGGAGACCATGGGGTTCGTTCGGGATGTCGTCATTGCAGACATGGTACGAGCCTGGATTGCCCTGTCTCGAGGTCAGCACCAACTCGCCGAGAGGTTGTCGGCCCATGCGGCCGATGGCATGCGCAGCCTGGGCGAGCACCGGCGGGCAGCGACGATGTCACAGCCGCTTGCGCTGAGCGCGTTCGCTCAGGGGGACCCGGGCCGTACATTGCGCCACTTGCACACTGCGATCGATGCACTCGACGACCTGGGCATGCTGGTGTTCGCTGCCGATTGGCGTTTTTTTCGAGCACTCGTGCTCGTGGACCTCGGACGCATCGACGAGGCGGTCGCTGAGCTGGTGCAGGCGTGCGCTCTGGTGGGCTCCCTCGTCGACTCGGACTTGTCGAAGGGAGCCTTGCCGCTCCTCGGCCGGGCGCTGATCCCGATCGACGCCGAGATGGCCGTGGTCGCCCTGGCATGTGGGGAGCAACACCGAGGCGCCAGACCATGGCCGGTGCTTCGTGACTGGGATGCGCGGAACAACGATCCACTGAAGACGCTGCGGGATGGGCTCGATCCTGTGGTCTTTGCGACAGCAGCGGAGCGCGGCTTCGCTATGAAACCACCAGCCGTCTATGCAGAGTCGGCTACGCGGCTCGCCGGCCTCATGCCAGCGGGTTCGTCGCATTCACCTGGAACCGGCTGAAGCCGCGATCCGCTGACCACAGCTCGGCCACGCCGGCTGTTTCGCAGAGCGCTGCGATGCGGGCGTCGTGCAGCCTGCCTCCGGTGGCATTCGACGCATCCAGCGATGCGACCAGGGTCTCCCAGTAGCCGCCGATTTCGCCCAGCAAGACGAGCGAGGGGGAGTCGAGCCACGCGGTCGCCTGGGCCACGGCCTGCTCCATCGGCGTCGGCGGGTCGTAGATGCGCGGATGGGTCGCAATGGCGAGGAACTCGTGCAGGCATGGCCATGGGATTGCCCACGGCGCCCTGCCTTCAGCCAGCCGCCGCACAGCAGCGGAAGCGGCGGCATGGAATGCCGAGTCGGCCCGGTGCGCATAGACGAGAACGTCGGTGCCGACTGCGATCACGTGCCGCGACCTGCGTAGATCAGGCCCCTCAGCGTCCACCAGTCACCCTCGTCGATTCCCGGCTGCACTCCGTTGCCGCCGAAGGAGGCGTCGGGGAGAACATATCCGTCGTGCTGCCTGGACCGAATCTGATTCCGCGGTCCTGACTCAACGAGTGCACGGAGGGTGGTTCCTTCCGCCGCTGCCGTGGTCTTGGCGCGCCGCAACAGGTCGTCGGAGATCTCGATCGTGGTCTTCATACAGATCACTGTCCCAGATGACCCGTAAGTACGGGCAGCGGAGAGGAGATCCGACAGTCTGCCAGGATGCTCCCTGCCAACCCTCGAGGAGCTCCCCATGTCAACGTCTGGACGCGTCGCCATCGTCACCGCCGGGGGGAGCGGAATGGGCGCTGCCGCAGCCCGCCGGCTCGCCGCAGACGGCTGGAACGTTTCCATCCTCTCCTCGTCCGGCAAGGGCGAGGCGCTGGCCGAGGAGCTCGGTGGGCTCGGGGTGACCGGCAGCAACCGGTCGGTCGATGACCTCGTACGGCTGGTCGATGAGACGGTGGCGCGCTTCGGTCGCATCCATGCCGTCGTCAACAGCGCTGGCCACGGTCCGAAAGGACCGATCCTCGAGATGACCGACCAGGATTGGCACGACGGCATGGAGGTCTACCTGCTCAACGTGGTGCGGGTCGCCCGGCTCGTGACCCCGCATATGGTCCAGCGGGGCGGCGGCTCGATCGTCAACATCTCAACGTATGCCGCATTCGAGCCGGAGGCGGCGTTCCCGACCTCGGGTGTGTTCCGCGCGGGGCTCGCCTCGTTCACCAAGCTGTTCACCGACGAGTACGCCGCTGCCAAGGTGCGCATGAACAACGTCCTCCCCGGATTCATCGACAGCCTGCCAGAGTCGGAGGAACGGCGATCTCGCATCCCGATGGGCCGCTACGGTCGTGCCGAGGAGGTCGCCGACCTGATCGCCTTCCTGGCGTCGGATGCGTCGAGCTACATCACCGGGCAGAACATCCGCATCGACGGCGGCATCACCCGATCGGTGTGAGCGCCCGGAGGCCTAGGCCTCCGGAGATTGGTCGGACTGACGTGACGATCGGCGCGACGTGATCGTGCGAAGGGGCATGGTCGACACTTCATACAACGCGCCGCCTACCTGAACCGGTGCACGTGCGGCCTCGATGAGGCCACGCCCCAGGGCAGCTCCGGCGGCCCTGCCAGATGGGCGTCGGATCCATCCGACCGTCACGAATACCCCGACCGACAGCAGGGCAATGAACAGCATCACCAAGGTCACCATGATCCAGCCTGAATCGCTGTCGAGCCCCGGCAAGTTGGGGAAGTTCATCCCGAAGAACCCGGCGACGAGGCTCAGCGGCAGCATGATGGCGGCGTACATCGTGAGGATCTTCGACACGTCGGTTGCCTCCCGGGCCTCAGCGCCACGGTAGGCGTCCAGAGTCTCCGAGAGCGCACTGCGGGCGGCCTCGAGATCGTGTGACGCCCTCAGCGCCACGTCGAACGTGTCGGAGAGCCGGCGGCGCCCAGTGTCGGATATCAATCCGGACTCGATTCCCCGCAGAACGTCGAGCGCTTCTCGCTGTGGTTGGATGACCCTGCGTAGCGTTGCCAGATCGACGCGGACTGCCATCAGCTCTTCCAGGAAGTTGGGGTCAGCGTCGAGCGCAGCGAGGATCAGCTCGTCGATCCTGACCTCGAAGGCATCGACTACTGAGAGAAGCCGCCGCGTCAGCACGTCGCCGATCTGCGCCAGCAGCTCGTCTGGTCCGGATTTGGATATTGTGGAGTTGCTCAGTTCGTAGTGCCAGAGGGCATCGAGCGCCGGCGAATCCTCTTGGCGCACCGTCACGAGGTGGCGATCAGTCAGAAAGCAATCGATCTCGTACGTCTCGAAGCGGTCCTGGCACAGGCCATGCAGAATGACGAGGAGATGGTGGCCGAAGTCGTCGACCTTCGAGAGGTCGAGCTCGAGCACGGCGTCCCGCACGGCGAGGGGATCGAGATGCAACTCCTCGGAGAGCGTCGACAGCGCTGCGACATCGTCGGGCCCCGCCTTGACGTCGACCCACACCCATCCCCCGGCCGGAACCTGGATCGGTAGCTGCGATGTCGCCACGGCGATGCCGTCGCCGTCGGTTTGGAGAATGCGAGTTTGCACGGGGCCATCATCGTGCCCAGGACCCGATCGGCAAAGGTTCTCCGGCTCCCGTTGCGAGATGGGCCGCGCCAACGGAACGGATTCCAAGGCGAAGCAGCGAACACCACTGGCCGCGTCGACCTCGATGGCGGGTGCATCCAGAGCAACCGGACAATGTGGGGCCCCGGCTTACGCCTCCACCGTGGCGAGAAAGGCAAGGGTCTCGTCGATCACTCGATTGGGATCCTCCACCATCATCATGTGCCCCGCGTCCGGGATGGTGACCGAGGAGACGTCGCGCAGCGCCTCGATCAAGGGTTCGGCGTTACGCGCAGGCGTCATCTGATCGCGTCTGCCGAGGATCAGCAGCGCCGGGCACGCGACGGCGGCCGCGGCCTCGAGGCCCTGGGTGTAGCTGCCGCTGGAGCGCAGGTCGGCGGCCAGCGCGGCCGCATCGACCGACTCCATGAGCCGAGTACCTGTGGCTCGCATCGCCATGCCCGGCACGGGATGCCGGCCCATCTGGGCATTGGGGCCGAGGCCCCACGACATGATCAGCTCGATGGCGCGATGCTCTCCGGCATCGGCCGCCGCTTGCAGGTCGGGATGCACCGGCGTCGTGGCGGCCATGCCCATGAGGATCAGTGAGCTGGCCAAGTCTGAGTCAGCAGCAGCGGTCTGCAGCGCGATTGCCGACCCGAGGCTGTGGCCGGCGAGGTGGGCCGATGTGAATCCGGTCGCTTCGATCAGAGAGGCGGTCCACATCGCATAGTCCTCGACGGACTTGGGAATCGGGCCTTCGCTCTTGCCGTGCCCCGGCAAGTCCGGGGCGAGCACGGAGTACCCGCCATGGGCCAGTGCCCGCATGACGAGCGCCCACACGGTGTGGTCCATGCCGGCGCCGTGGAGCAGCACCAGTAGCGGTCGTCCCTGGTCGAGCGGGCGGCCGCCAGTGGCAGCCCGGACCGTCTTGCCGGCAACGGTGAGTTCCATCGTCAGCCCTTCTGGGACGCACGCAGGCCGCGGGCGAGGTCGTCGATGAGGTCGGCTGCGTCCTCGAGTCCGACGGAGAGACGCACGAGGTCCTCTCCTACTCCGGCCGCCTCGAGCTCGTCGGGTGACATCGTGGCGTGGGTGGTGCTGGCTGGATGGATCACCAGCGATTTGGCGTCGCCCACGTTGGCGAGATGAGAGAACACCGACAGCCGCTCGATGAACCGTTGGCCTGCGTCGCGGCCCCCCTTGATGCCGAAGCTGAAGATTGCTCCGGCGCCACGCGGCAGCAGCTTCTTGGCAAGCTCATGGTCGGGGTGGGACGGCAACTCGGGGTAGGCGATCCATGCAACCGCATCCGATGCCTGGAGGAACTCGATGATGCGCCGCGTGTTGGCCACATGGCGGTCCATCCGCAGCGACAGGGTCTCGACGCCCTGCAGCAGGTAGAACGCCGTTGCGGGTGCCATCGCGGCCCCGAAGTCGCGCAAGCCCTCGACTCGGGCCCGGGCGGCGAGCGCCTGCGTGCCGAACTCCTCGGCGAACCGCAGCCCGTGATAGCTCGGGTAGGGCTCGGTCATGGTGGGGAACTTCCCCGATCCCTCCCAGTCGAAGGTTCCGCCGTCGACCATCACGCCGCCGATCGCGATCCCGTGGCCGCCGACGAACTTGGTCAGGGAGTGCGTGACGACGTCGGCGCCATGGTCGAGGGGCCGGAAGAGGTACGGCGTGGCGAACGTGTTGTCGATCAGCAGTGGCACGCCGTGCTCGTGTGCGATCGCGGCTACCGCCGCGACATCGAGCACCTCGAGACCGGGGTTGCCCAGCGTCTCGCCGACGACGAGCCGGGTTCTGTCGTTGATGGCGGCTCGGATGCCGTCGTGGTCCCGGGGATGGACGAACGTGGCCGCGATGCCAAAGCGCGGCAGGGTCTGCCCGAAGAGGTTGCGGGTACCGCCGTACACCGACTGGGAGCACACGACGTGGTCGCCGGCACTCAACAGCGTGGCTACGGCGAGGTGCAGCGCGGCCTGGCCGGACGCCGCGCACACGGCTCCAGCGCCTCCCTCCAGCGCCGCCATGCGCTCTTCGAGCACCGCAACGGTGGGGTTGGAGATGCGGCTGTAGATGTGCCCGTGTCGTTCCAGGTTGAACAGACCGGCGGCATGGTCGACGTCCGGAAACAGATACGATGTGGTCTGGTAGATCGGCACGGCACGGGCGGCGAAGTCGCTGTCGGGCGAGTGGCCCGCATGGAGCGCCATCGTGTCGAATTGGGGGACATCGGGTTGGACCATGCGGTGACCTTAGAGGCCGCGCGGACAGGCAGTTGCGGTTGTCGCGCCGGGCGAAGAGATGCTTCCCGCTCCTGCCCTCCGGGCGGGCCGCTCGGGCCCCGGCATCAGCTCCTGGCTCGCCAAGACGGCTCGCCTATCCGCTGAGCCTCTTCGGCCCCGTTCGTACCCGGTGACCTCCCGGGCCCGTGACAATTGTGCCCGGGAACGGTCACCACATGCAGCACCGCAACGGCAAAGAGGTCTTGACAGCTAAATCTGAGTCTTATATATAGAGATTATCTACTGGTTAGCCCATCCGGCGAGAAGAACCGGAAGGGTGGTGGAACGCACAAGTCACCGAGGAAAGGAGTGATCGTGGCGATGGTGCGATTCATGGACCCGTTTGAAGAGGTGGATCGGATGATGAGTTCGTTCGGAGGCCGGTGGCGCGGCGGCATCATGCCGATGGATGCCTTTGAGCACGAAGGCGTGTACACGTTGCGGTTCGACCTCCCTGGCGTGAATCCCGACAACGTCGACGTCACCGTCGAGAACAACGTGCTCACCGTGACGGCCGAGCGGCCCGTCGAGGAAACGGAAACCGTCACGTGGCTGCTGCGGGAACGGCCGGCGGGAATCCATCGACGGGAGGTCCGTCTCGGCGAACGGCTGGACGCCTCCAACGTCAGCGCCAGCTACGACAACGGCGTGCTCACCGTTCTGATCCCGATGCGTGAAGAGGCCAAGCCGTTCAAGGTGTCGGTGTCGTCAGGCGATCCGGAGAAGCTGACGGCCGGAGCAACCGCGTAGCCGAACACACCAGGCTCGGCTCAATCGTGCCCTCCCCGTGCGGGGAGGGCACATTCGCGCTCCGAGGCCGCTGCGACGGTGCCGACTACGGCTCGAGGCCAATCGACCGCACCCGCCGCGCCGCTTCTTCTGCGTCGAGCACGAGATCATGAACGGCGACGTGGAGCATCTCGAGGCTGCCGGTTGCGATATCGAAACCGAACTGCTCCCTCCATGAGCACGCCGAGTGTCAATCGTGCCGGCATTCGGAAACACTCCAACTCAGGACGTTCGCAACATGGTGCGTTGCGCATGACGCATATGACTGTGCCCGTCCTGCCGCTGGACCGATGGATAGAGTCGACGGGGCCGAGCGCGCGGGGGATGGGAGGCGGCGATCGGTGAAGCCGATCGGCCGGTGGCGACACCTGCCCTTACCCGTGGGGGTTGGTCTGATGCTCGATACGTTCGTCAAGCGGTACGCACATCGTGCGTCCTCGCAGAATCCACAACGCGGCTATGGCTTTGCGACGGCGATTCGTCATCAGGGTCGCGTCATCTCCCTCGCCCTGGCGCTCGACGAATCCGCCCGGCCCCAGATCTATTACTCGGTCCTTGATGCGGCCGCCGCGGCAGCGAGCGGGCCCACGGGTGCTGGTCCTTCCTCCGCTCGTGACATCGACGGCTGGACGGCGACGCCCGTGCTGTTGTCGTTTCCGAACGAGATCGCCCAGGTCGGATTCGGGCTTGCCGATCAGACGGTGCTTCCGGTCTTCAAGAAGGGTGCCGCACAGCCCGAGGCGCCCGGCGCTGCCGTGCCCGTTGCCGAGCGAGACGAGTTTCGTTCGACAACGGCTCGCTTGACAGCCGCCCAGCCGTTCCAGGCGCTGAGCGACGGGCAGTACGTCTATGTCTTCCGGCAGGCGGTGGCAGCCGGCAACGCCAACAACATCGCAAAGCGATACGCCCCACACGTTGTCGGCGACGCTGCCGCAACCTCGCTCGGCGACATTGTGCGCGATGCCGCCGGCAACCCGGTTCCGGTTGTCGACTCGACTCTGCTCGTCGACCGCTTCCTCCTCACGGGCGATCGACTCGTGAACGTGCGCGAAGTGCGGTTCCAGCGCAGTCGTAGCAAGACTCGCCCAGCCAGCCGGCGGGACGGGCTGGGCGATCGCGATCTCGACGGCCAGGCCTTCATCGAGCCGACGCTCGAGCTGGCCTTCGTGAACCAACTTCACGCAGGACGGTTCACGGCGCTGCTCGTGCCGACCCTCGTGGCGGGCCTGCAGCGCTGGCATGTGATGGCGCACAACGCTGCCACCGGCAGGATCGATCTCTACAGTGTGGAGCGCAGCGCGGACGGCCTCTTCAACCCGCGCGGCACGCAGTTCTACACCAGCCCCGACCCGGAGCACCGCGGCGACGTCTTCGAAGCCCGTCCCGGCAAGGACCCGTTCACCGGTGAGGATCTCGTGCCCTTCGTCGAACCGTCGGATTACGCCGAGTCCGCGCTCGAGTTCGACGGCGCCACGGCCGTGGCACTGGACGGCGGCGTGGATCTGACAGGTCCGTTCACGCTCGAGATGTGGATCCGCCCGGCCCGCCCAAGTGACGTCCAACCGCAGCGCCTCATTGGTGCGGGCAAGACGCTGGCCGGTGCACGCCGCACGAACGACACGCCCCCCTCGGTGTGGATCGAAGACATGAACCGGCTCCGGATCGGATTCGGTTCCGCAGGCGTATGGGCGGAGCACCTGACCCCACGAGTGTTGAAGGTCGATGTCTGGACCCACGTTGCAATCAGTTTCGACGGGACAGCACTCCGAACCTACGTGGACGGCCGCTTGCGCGACCAGACGGAGGACCTCGCCGGTCATGCCGCCGGTGCGGCGTTGACGGCCATCGGCGGCGCGACCGAGGGTTTCGAAGGTCGGCTCGACGAGGTACGCGTCTGGAGTCGGGCGCGAGGGGGCCGTGAGCTGGCAGCACAGCGCGGGCAGCGGCTCGTGGGGAACGAGCTGGGTCTCGCCGCGTACTGGCGGTGCGACGAAGCATCGGGCACGCGGGTCTACGACCAGACCGACCACCGTCACGACGCTTCGGTCACACGCAACGGTGCGGCGGCGCCACCAGCTGTGTGGGTCACGTCCGACGCTCCCGTCACGATTGGCGCCGGCTTGACACGGACCAGTTTCTCCATCGGAAGCGATGACGGGTCGGGCGGCACCGCGGTCCACTCGGTCGAGACGGGGCTCAGTGCCGTGCTCTATCACGAGCAGACCGACGTGCGGAGCGGGTACGACGGCACCAGCAAGAAGCTGAAGCAGTCCGCCCGCGTCATGCTCGCCTTCGGTACTCGCGCCCCCGGTTCCACCAGGACGGAGATCGCCACGGTCGACCTGGGTGTCGCCGCCACCGGTCAGCTCGCCCAGGTTCCTGACGTCGTGAGACTCGCCCGCATCGAGAGCGGAGCAGGCGGCAACAAGACCATCAACGAGCAGCTCGACGAACTGGCAGCTCTGGAGCGCCAGCGGCGGGACCTCATCAACGAGCGGGACGAGTTGAACGAGGACGTGGCGTCGCTGCAACCGGTGGTGGCGATCCTCGATCAGGTGTTCGCCGACAACCTGGCGAACGTGGTTGAGATCGGCCATCCGGATTACCGCTACCTCAACGAGTCGATCCGCGCTTTTCAGGAGGCGCTCCGAGCCGCCGGCCCGGCGATCGCCGACTACCAGGCCGCCAAGAACCATGTCGAGGGTTTGCGTGCAGATTTCTATCTGCACGTGAACTACGTGCAACACATGCTGTCTCTGGGGCCCGGTCGTCATACCGATCTCGGTGCGTCCTCGAAGCAGTTGAGCTCGTTTCGCCTGGCGAAGGGTCTCATCCTCGACATCGAGGGAGACCCGCCTGTTGCCTATCGGTTCGCTGCTGACCAGCCGAACCTGGTCAACGTGAAGCTGAACGATG
The DNA here is from genome assembly GCA_035458525.1 of Acidimicrobiia bacterium. Lineage (GTDB taxonomy): Bacteria > Actinomycetota > Acidimicrobiia > Spongiisociales > UBA5794 > DATHZQ01. Next base: position 33,330 of record DATHZQ010000075.1, on the reverse strand, counting down.
GATCGAACCTCAACGATCGCATCGTGACGATCCAGCTCGAAGTGCACCCGGCCCTGCTCGAGCGGCTGGCTGCCCTCGAGGCCGCGGCTCGTTCTCAGGAGGCCTTGGCTGAGGAACCGTACCGGGAGCTCGAGGCGGCACGGCGGGAGCTGCGGGATCGCCTGAGTCACCTCGCCGACCGCATACGCACGGTGGGCGCCGAGCTCACAACCATCGAGTCGCGTCTCGGCGCGGTAGCGGACACGCTTCATCAAGGGGCGCTGGTCAACAGCAAGCACCTTGCCACCGATGCACGGGGACTGACGATCTCAGGCGGCATCCTCGGTTTTGCCTGGACGATCGACACGCCGACGCTCTTCGACAGTGCCATGGGCAGCGTCGCGCTGTACTTTCGCGGTGAGGCCGACCAGTACTTCTCGGCCTACTACAACACGTTCACCGAACGTGCCCGCTACATCCTCAACGACGAAGCGACCAACCCGGCCCTGGTCTGCGCCGCCCGGTCGACCGATCCGGAGATGGACGGCATCGTGGTCGAGGTCCGCGACGGCGACGACGCCGCCCATTGCACGGTCGTCGTGTCGACTCCCGACATCGTGGAGACGTGGACGCATGTGCCGCGCCTCCCGCGGGATGTCGCCGCGATTCTCAACGGCGAAGCCAGCTTGCGCGAGTTCGTGGGCCGTGCGACCGCGGAGCACATCGGCGGGAAGATCGTCGCCTTGGTGATGCCCGCCGGCATTCGCAGCGGTTGTCAGCCCGGTGCGACGCTCGTGGTCGGGGACGTTCCTGTTGTCGTCACCGAGGTCTGCGACAGCGGCGCGACCCGAATCGCAGTGTCGGATGCGGCAGGCCCCATCCCGGACGAGTCACTGCCCGTCTACCATCTCCCCTACGACTACGACCGCCACGCGAGCACGACCAAGATTCCCGCCGATCTCTACAACGGCTCGCTGCTGGTGACCGCACAGGCGGGCGATCTCGCCGGTGCCGTGGTCAATCAGCGTGCGATCAGTGGCACGACCCTCAGCAGCCGGTGGACCGCCGAGGCTCCCGGAAGCACGTTGGCATTCGATGGTTCCGCGACGCGGGCGGCCGCAGGCGGTCCCCTCTCGGGTCTCGACGTCGGCGACGATCTCACCATCGAGGGCTGGCTGCGTCCCGCCGACGTCGATGAGCCGATGCGCGTCCTTCGCCACAAGTCGGGGCTGTCCGAGTACGGCCTCGGACTCGAGCCCGTGCGCCGTGCGCTTCGCTTCGATGGCCGCCAGGACCTCGTCGATCACAAGAGCCGCGGTCTCGACCCCAAGGGGAGCTGGACGGTCTCGCTCTGGTTCCGGGCGGATCGTACCGATGGGGAGAACTTCCTGTTCAACAAGGGCAACTACGCCGCGGCCGTGCGCAACGGCTTCGTACAGGTCAAGTGGGGCGGGGGTCGGTGGCTGGGGGAGCAGACGTTCCCGGTTTCGGTGGGACGCTGGTACCACGTCGCCTTCGTGCGCGACGGCGGCCGTTGTCGCATCTTCCGCAATGGTGTCGAGCTGGCCGTGCCGAACGCCGTCCTCGGGCTCATCGGACCGAACGACCAATCGTTCATCGTCGGAGCAGCTTCGCCGGGGAGGGGTCATTTCGCCGGTGCGATCTCGGCGCTGCGTATCTGGGAGACGGTCCGCACCGACCGGGCGATCCAGCAGGACCGGGATGGGGATCTCGATGCGGCCGATGCGTCGCTCGTCGGCGCCTGGGCGTACGGCGACGTCGATCGGAACCGGATCCTCAGCCTCACGTCGAGCCGGCGTCACGGTGCCACGGTGGGCAATCCGCAGCCGATTGCCACGTACGACGTGCTTGCCGGGGTCAACGGCCGGTACGGACGCAGCAGAGTCGGTTTCGAATCCGGCCACTGGGTGCACCTGGCAGCGGCGTTCAAGCAGTCGTACGCCGTTGAGCTCGAGGGTGGCGGGGCCCATCTCAGCTGTCCGCACAGCCCTGGACTCGATCTCGCCGGCGACCTGACCATCGAGGCGGTGATTCGGCCCCGCAGGCTCGGGGCGACGCAAGGTCTGGTCGCCAAGGGCGAGCTCGGCGGCTCCGATCCCGTGCCGTACGCACTCGGCATCGATCCGGACGGCTATGTCCTGTTCTCGGTCGTCGACGCCGCCGGCGACGTTCACTCTGTTCGCTCGGCTGGCAAGGTCACCACCGGGACGCATCACGTTGGCGTGAGCCGGCGTCGCCGCAGCGAGTCGGTCAGCGTTGGTACAGGCGCCGATCAGGCGCTCTATACGCTGGCGTGGGACGAGATCAACTTCTTCATCGACGGTGCGGCCGCCGGCACCCAGCTGCTGACTGAGCATGCCAACGTCGTCCGCGCGTTTCTGGCACTCGATGGGCTGGGCGATCCGGGTGTCAACTGGGCTGTGGCGGCGGCCGAGAAGGCGCTGCGGGATGCTGCAAGGGGCTCCACGAACTTTCCCGCGCTCGAGCTGCGCGGGAACGATGAGCCGGTTGAGCTCGGCCGCTGGCGTTCCACCGGCGTCGTCGAAGTCGGAGGCAGCGGTCGGTCGCAGGACTTCGGCGGCATCCTCAGCGAAATTCGCGTGTCCAGCCGGGCTCTCGATGCGGACGAGATCGGCGCCAGCGGTGCGTCTGGTGAGGGCCTTGCCGCCGCGTGGCAGTTCGAGGAACGCACCGGCACGATTGCACATGATCCGGTCGGCAGCAACGATGCCGAGTTCTCCGGCAGCGTGTCATGGGTCAAGGACCCGGATGCGGGACGTGCCTCCCTCGTGCTCTATCGCAACGGCGTGGCACTGCCCGTGTTCTCCGCTTCGTCTCGTCTTGCGGGGAGCGGCGTGAGGCAGTCGACGGTGGGGGCGCTGCACCGGTCGGGCGGCTACGTCGAGCACTATCGGGGTGAGGTGGACGAGCTGCGTATCTGGCAGGTCCCGCGGTCCGAGGAGCAGATCCAGGACAACCTGTTCCGGCGGCTCGTTGCCTCGGGGAGCGCCGCGTCCAACCTGGCCGGCGAGGAGCTCGACCTCGTTGCCTACTACAGCTTCGATGCGCGGCTGGACGACCAGATCGCAGACAAGGGCCCAAGGGGCAACCACCTGAGCTTGGCGAACGGTGCGAACGTGCTGTCGACAGCGCCGGTCGGTGTCGACGCCCCCCACATCCGGAGCGCTCTCGCCGGGGTCAAGACCGACTTCCACGGAACCGTGCACAGCCCGCCGGGGATCGCCGAGTACGCCGACGTCGCCTATGACGACGACGGCAACCTGGTCGGCACGTTCAAGCGCTGCTACGCCTCGGTCGAGGCGGGCGAATGGCAACTCGTGACGGGGTTCAAGGTGGGCGATCTGACCACCGACTGGATCGGTCAGGTGCAGTTCGCTCCGCAGCTCATCGGGTACATCGAAGGCGCCCCGCCGGTGCCGAGCGAGAACCTCACTGCCACCGGATACGTGCGAGGCGAGTTCGCCGAGTACGTGAACGCCAGCAGCGTCGAGCTGACGCAGGCGAGCTCGGTGAACCGCCGCTACTCGGCGGAGAAGGAGACGGGTGCGGATCTCAACGTCGACTTCAAGCTCGGAGGCATCATCGGCGCCCACGCCGAGGCTGGGCTGTTCCTCGTCGTCGAGTCGGTCGACGTGGAGAACGTCATCGGATTCCACGGCAACTTCGAGACGAGTTGGGGCTGGCTGGCGGAGACGTCGACGACCGTCGGGCGCAGCACCACCCAGGAGCTCAGCATGGCCCTGCGGGGCAGCGTGGAGAACGAGAACGCCGTGGCGTACCCGGCCGTGGGAAGACGTTTCGTGCCCGACAACATGGGGATGGCGTTCGTCACGTCGGAGACGGCCGACCTGTTTGCGCTCCGACTCGCACACAACGGCGCTCTGGTTTCGTTCCAGATCAGACCCAACCCGGACATCCCTCCTGACCAGAACATCATCACGTTCCCGATAAACCCTCGCTACACCAAGCAAGGATCCCTCGACGGAAAGGTGGGGTTCGAACCGGACCCCAACTACCCGAATGCGCTCACGTACAGCTCGGATCTGAGCTACTTCAAGCCGATCGAGGCCTATGCGTTGCGCAACGCGATCGACGCCGACACGGCTGCGCGCCGCACCCGCTACCTGCAGTACGACGCCGGGTCCATCGGCCGGCAGGCCCCTCGGGCCGGAGGCAGTCTCGAGGAGCGTCTGACGTCGCCCGCGGCGGCAGAACACAAGCGCAGCCTGGTCAATCGCTACGTATGGACCGCGGATGGCGGGTTGTTTGCCGAGAGCGAGGAGACGCTGGCGGCGCGCAGCGAGACGCTGGGCGGTTCCTACGAATTCCAAGGGATGGGCGGGCTGTTCACCGATCTGACGTTCGCCGTGTTCAGCATGGGCTTCAAGTTCGAGCTCGACCTCATGATCGGCGGCCACCTGAACCGGACGGTGACGAAGAGTGAGGAGACCGAAGAGACCTTCGGCCTGTCGGTCGACCTCGGCGGGGTCGAGAGCGACACCTACCTGCGCAACGCGCGGGGCGAATTGGTGATGGACCTCAGCGACTCTCGTAACCCGAAGCCCAAACGGCAACCCGGAAGGGTGGACGCCTACCGGTTCATGTCCTACTACCTGGAGCCGACGGCAGATGCGTTCGACACCTTCTTCAACAAGGTGGTCGACCCCATCTGGCTGGAGCAGAGCTCCGACCCGGCGGCCGCAGCGCTGCGCGAGGCGAAGCAGGATGCCAAGCGACCGCCGGCGTGGCGCATCATGCATCGTGTCACCTACGTCAGTCGCGTGCTCCCCGAGTTCTCGGCAGACGCACCACCTTCGCTGGAGAAGACGATGCGCAGGCTCGAGATCGACAGCAACTACGAGCTGATCCGACTGCTCGAACCGTTTGTCGTCGACCACCTCGGGAGCGAAGAGGAGTTCGCCGTTGCGGTGGATCAGGCGGTAGGAACGTATGTGCCAGAACTCAAGCCGCACTTGCCTGAGATCAAGAGCTATCTGCGGCTGTATTTCGGCGTCGGTGCGGTGGCCGACGTGGGCGACGCAGCGCTCGACACGGCACGAGCTCTCGATCGACCACCGGTGGTGATCGCCGGACCCGACCAAGTGGTCGGCCTGTCGGGCAGCTCGGAGGCGGCTGACCTTGCGGGAAACATCATCGACGACCGCTACGACACGACAGAAGCCATCTACGTGACGTGGGAGCTGGCTGCAGGTCCCACCGGCGTTCGTTTCGGCGATGCCCACTCGGCGGCGACCACCGTGGACTTCAACGAGCGGGGTCGCTACACGATGCGTATCACGGCAGACGACGGCAGGCTCCGCGAGAGCGACACGCTGGACATCGTCGTCAACGAACCACCGGTTGCCGATGCGGGTCCGCGGCAGGGATTGCGTCCGGCGTCCGGCCGCAGCCTGCGAGACGCCGTTCCCGACGACGACCCGTCGGCCGCGTGGATCGATACGCAGCTCGCCGCCGACGCAGATCGTGCAGTATGCCGCCTCGCCGGGCGCGTGGTCGACGACGGTCTCGGCGATCCGGACGCGGGCCTCGTGACGACCCGTTGGGACCAGGTCAGCGGAGCCGGCATCGTGGAGTTCTCGCCCGACGGCCGATTCGCCTCGTTCAGCAGCAGCGGGCACTACATGCTCCGCTTCACCGTGGACAATGAGACCTTCACCGTCGACACCCAGGTCGTCATCGAAGTCGCCGCTCGGGTCTCAGACGGTCTCCAGGCGCTCTACACGTTCCAAGAGGCGGAGGGTGATCAGGTCCGCGACGTTGCCGGACTGGCGGAGCCGTGTGATCTCCGAATCGCCGATCCCGCCACCGTCGAACGCAGTGCAGATGCGCTCAGCCTGCGGCAGCCCTCTCTCATCACATCGAACGGGCATGCATCCCGTATCAACCGCAGCCTCGTCGGCAGCGGTGAGGTCACCGTCGAGGTGTGGATGGAAGCAGCCGAAACCGCACCGGAAGGCCTGCGGCGAATCGTCACGCTGTCAACCGGGCCGGCGGCCCGCAACCTGACCCTCGGGCAGAGCGAGGACGCCCTGCACCTGGCCCTCCGTACGAGCCGCACCAACGTCAACGCCAGCGATGTGGCGTTCTCAGTGCCAGGGGCTGTGACGGCGGGTCTTCACCACTTCGCGGCGACGCGCAGCGCGGACGGCTCGACACGCGTGTACGTCGACGGCGGCCTCGTGGCCGAGCGCAGCGTCCCAGGCGATTTGAGCACCTGGGACGAGCTGGCCGAACTCGTGCTCGGGAACGAACCGTCGCGGGACGGTGGCGTCGACACGGCCTTCTTGGGAACGCTCCATCTGGTGGCGTTGTACGACCGGGCGCTGACAGCCGAGGAGGTCGACCAGAACTGGCGGTACGGCGCCAACACCGATCTACCTCCTGTGGTCAATGCCGGCTCAGATCGCGTCATCGATGCCCCCTCGCTGCCCGCGATGACCCAACTGGCGCCGCACATCGTTCACGACCGGCCGACGGAGGACGAGGAGGTCTCGTGGGTCATGGTGTCGGGGCCGGCGGATGCCGACTTCGACGATGCGAGGGCGCACGCCCCCGCGGTGACGCTTCCTTCGATAGGTCGCTACCGGATGCGCCTGTCGGTGGAAGCCGGCGGGGCGATGACCAGCGACGAGGTGGCCCTCGTGGTCAACACGACGCCGGCGCTGGCGCTTCCGAGCCACGTCACCGTGCTGCTTCCCGAAGCGCTCGACCTGAGTGTCGACGTGCTCGACGATGGTCTCGGCGAACCGTCGCAGGGCGAGCTCGTGATGCGGTGGACGGCGGTCGATCCGCCTTCAAGGGTCACGTTTGGCGACCCGGATGCCGCCTCGACCACGGTGCGGTTCGCTGGGCACGGCCTGCACACGCTGCGGGTTGAGGTCGACAACGGGCACTTCGTGGCGTCCGCCGAAGTTGCGGCACGGGTCTACGCGGTGCCGGCGCTCGATGCGACGGCGACTCCGGTGGTCACTCTGGACGGCGGGGTCGCCCGCGTATCGCTGGAGGGCGCCATCGAAGACGCCGGGCTGGGTGATCCCTCGGCGGAAGTGACGGCGGCCTGGACCCAGGTCTCCGGCCCGGTGCCGGCGACGATCGAGGGGGCCGATCAGCTCGTCGCAACCGTCGTCGCTGAGCGCAACGGCGACTACGTGTTCGAGCTCACGGTCGACAACGGGAAGTTGAGCGCGGCGACGCACGTCGGCGTGACCATCAACCAGGCGCCGATCGTGGACGCCGGCGGCGATCTCCAGGTCGTGCTCCCCCGAGCGGTGTCGCTGGATGCAACGGTCGGCGACGACGGGCTTCCCCACGATCCTGGTGAGGTCGCCATGCGTTGGAGTCAGGCGTCCGGACCTGGTCTCGTGCTGTTCGAGGATTCGACTGCGGATCGCACGCAGGCGAGGTTCACGCTGCCGGGCACCTATCGCCTCGAGATCGTGGCCGACGACGGCGCCGCGGCAACCTCGGACACCTTGGATGTCGAGGTCCTGCGACCGCCGCGGATCGTGGACGGTCTGCTGGCGCACTACGAGTTCGACGGAGGCGAGGGTGCGACGATTGCAGACATCGCGGGTGTGAGCCCGGCACTCGATCTCGAGATCATCGAGGGATCACCGGTTGCGTGGGTCGCAGGCGGATTGCAGCTCACGGGAGCAGCACCGCTCGTCGCGGCCAACTCGGCGCAGCGTGTGCTCGATGCGATCGCGGCTGATGGCGGGACCATCGAGGCCGTGGTGACTCCGAGCGGTGGCATGACCTTCCGCAGGAGCGTGGCGCGCATCGTCGCCCTCGGCGACGAGTGGGGACCGATCGTCTCGATCTCTCAGGACGGCGAAGGGTTGCGCGGGGCGCTGCACTTCGACCGCGGGCGGCGGCGGACGTCGCAATCGGTGGGGGTCGAGCTTTCGGATCCCCTACGCCGAGTGCAGGTGGTGTACAGCTTTGACCCGGCCGCGAAAGAGGTGCGCATGTACCTCGACGGCGTCGAGGTTGCGGCTGGGAACTTCGGTGGAACCTGGCCACCGGGCAGTGCGACAGTGCCGTCGCTGATGCTTGCCGATGCGTCCGGCGGCACCGACTGGCTCGGCACGTTCCACGCCGTCGCCGTCTACGGGCGGACCCTCGATACCGAAGAGGTCCTCACCAACTACTACGCCGGCATCGACTGATCTGGGCAGAGCGAGGCCCCGGACCTTGATGCGGTCCGGGGCCTTCTGACTCGGTTCGTCTACTCGTAGGAGATCGCTTCGAGCACGTTGAGCTTCGAGGCTCTCCATGCCGGGTAGATCGCAAACAGGATTCCGAGCACGGCGATCAGGACGATCCAGAAGATCAGGCCCGTCCACGGGATCACGAACGCGGTGAACCCCTCCGTGCGCAGTGCTTGCGTGACCGCCCAGCCGAAGAAGATTCCGAGCGCAACGCCGAGACCGGCCCCGAAGATCGAGATGATCGTTGCCTCGGACCGGACCATGCGACGGGTCTGGGTTCGGTCGAGGCCGACAGCCCGGAGCAGGCCGATCTCGCGCGTGCGTTCGTAGATCGACAGCAGCATCGTGTTGGCGACACCAACCAGCGAGATGATGAGCGTCAGGGCGAGCAGGCCCGTGATGAGGTTGAGGATCCCGTTGAGCTGATCCTTCAGATCCTCAGCCGTCTCGTCGAGCGTCTTGACGGCAATCGACGGCGACGTTGCCGCCACGGTCTCGATCGCCGCCTTGCCGTCGTCGATGGACACGCCCTCGGTGAGCTGGAAGTACACCTGCGAATCCGAGTTGACGGCGAAGTTCGCCTCGTAGGCGTTCTCGCTGATGATGATCGTTCCATCGACGGCCGACGAGTCGGCGATGCCCTCGACCGTGAACGCTTGGTCGCCCGTCTGCTCGAAGGTCATGACGACCTCCGTTCCGAGCGTCCACTCGTTGTTCTCGGCCGTGTCGATGGGGATCGTGATGCCGTTGTCGCCGGGCACCAGCGAGCCTTGGAGTGAGTCGACAGTGAAGATCCTCTCGGCGTTCTCGTCGAGCGTTCCGAGGAACGTCTCGCTGTCGTTGACGATCACTGCGCCCACCTTGATCACCGACGTCACGGCAACCTCTGGGAGCTCGCTGGCTTCATCGGCGAACTCCGGAGAGAAGCCGACGAACGAGAACGTGTCCTGCGGTTGGGCGATGATCTCCGCATCGATGTCGCCGGTCAGGACGTCGTCGATCGTGCCCGAGATGGAAGCGTTGAGGATCGACACCATTGCGATCAGCGCAACGCCAACCATGATCGCCGCTGCCGTTGCGGACGTGCGGCGCGGACTGCGGCCGGCGTTGCGTTGCGCCAGCGTTCCGGGCACGCCCTGGATCTTGGCGAGCGGAGCGCCGAGGAAGCGAGCGACCGGTTCCGCGACGATGGCGCTGAGCACGTAGGCGGCGATGATGACGATGAGCGCACCGAAGCCGATCGCCGACAGCGACGCAGTCGTGTTGTCGAAGTCGCCGAGCAGGCCGCTGAGCAGCGAGCCAATGCCGATGGCGAGGAGGACCAAACCCGCGATCGTGCGGAACGTGAGCGAGCGCCGCTTTGGCCGCGCCGCCTCTTCGCGCATTGCTGCCACGGGAGGAACCCGCGAGGCGCGCACCGCCGGAATGAGCGCCGAGATCGCCGTCACGATGATGCCGACGACCAATGCGACGATGATCGTGCGCGACTGGATGACCAGGCTGGTCGATGGCAATTCGATGCCGAATGCTTCGAGTCCGGCGCGCAGTCCCAATGCGAGTCCGGCCCCAACCACCAACCCGACTACGGAGCCGATGATGCCGATCAGGATCGACTCGAGGAGCACGGTGCGAACCACCTGTGAGCGGGTTGCGCCGATGGCTCGCATCAGTGCGAGCTCTCTGAGCCGCTGGGCCACCACGAACTGGAAGGTGTTGTAGATCAGGAACGTGCCGACGAACAGCGCAATGAAGGCAAAGACCAGGAGGAAGGTGTTGAAGAATCCCAACGCTTCTTCGAACTCGAGTGCTTGCTCCTCTGCCGCCGCCTGTGCGGATTGCGCCTTGGCCCGCTCCGGGAGCACGTCCTGGATCTGGCCGGCGAGCGCCGTTGCGTTGACGCCGCCGTCGGCGAGCACATAGGCGCCGGTGATCATGCCGGGCTGGTCGATGATGTTCTGCGCACTCTCCAGATTGAAGAGGGCAAATGTCGCCCCGCCCAGATTGTCCTGTTCGCCGAAGCCGACGATGCCCACCAGCTCGAAGTCCTGAGCCATTTGCGATTGCGAGACGATGGCCACCATGTCGCCCACGGCGTAGTCGCCATCCTCGGCACTGTTGGCGTCGATCACGACTTCGCCGCTGGCAGTGGCAACTCGGCCGTCGCGCAGTTCGAAGCCGCCGGCGAACTCGATCGATTCCGGGATGTAGCCGGAGAACTGTGGCGGTCCGCCGCCTCCGATGGCCTCGCCTTTGCGGTCGAGGATTTGCACCCCGAAACCGTCGATGGCCGGTTCCACCCGGTCGACGCCGGGCACGGCTGCGATGTCCTCGGCCACAGATTCGTCGAAGAAGACGCCCTGGCCGAACGAGAACTCGCTGTCACCGGTGACGATGACGTCGATGCCGACGTAGGCCTCGTCGAAGATGCCGCCGAAGGCTTCGTTGGTGGTGTCGGTGTAGATGTAGGTACCGGCGATGAATGCCACGCCGAGCACGATGGCCAGCGTGGACAGCGCCATACGGGTCTTGTGAGCCAGCAGGCTCTTGATTGCAGACTTGAGCATGGCTACTCCCCGAGGTGCTTCATCTGCTCGAGGACGCGCTCGGCGGTGGGGTCGGCCATGGTGTCGACCACCGCGCCGTCGTCCAGGAACAAGATGCGTTCGGCATACGCCGCCGAGTTCGGGTCGTGGGTGACCATCACGATCGTCTGACCGAATTCCCTCACGGCGCGGCGCATGAAGTCGAGCAGCTCAGCTCCGGACTTCGAGTCCAGGTTTCCGGACGGCTCGTCCGCAAAGATGATGTGAGGCTTCGAGATCATCGCCCGCGCTGCAGCGACCCGCTGTTGCTGGCCACCGGAAAGCTCGGACGGCCGGTGCGTGAGCCGGTCCCCGAGACCGAGCACGTCGACGACCTGGGTCAGCCACGCCTCGTCCGGCTTCGTGCCTGCGATCGACAACGGAAGCATGATGTTCTCTTGGGCCGTCAGCGTGGGGATCAGGTTGTAGGCCTGGAAGATGAAGCCAATGCGTTCGCGGCGAAGCTGCGTGAGCTCCTTGTCCTTGAGGCTGCCGAGCTCCACGTCACCGATGTGGACGCTGCCCTCGGTCAGGTCGTCGAGCCCTGCGAGGCAGTGCAAGAGCGTTGACTTGCCGGAACCCGAGGGCCCCATGATGGCCGTGAACTGGGCGGGGGCGAACTCCTCGGTCACGTCGCGCAGAGCCGTGACTTGGGCGTTGCCCTCGCCGTAGACTTTCAGGCCGCCGTCGATTCGGGCCGCGGCAACACCCGTGCGGGGGGTAGTCGTGGTCATTCCTCTCTCTCCTGCATGTGGGGGCATACCCCTCGAACGCTATGCCGGATCGGGAGCCGCGTCCTCGTCCAGAGGACTGAAATCCGACTCACCCTGAAGGATGATTCGCGGGTGCAGGCGACTCGGGGCCGCAGTCAGCCCAGCCGCAACCGCAGTTCGACCACCGGCACCGCGACGTCGCCTACGTCTACCGTGGCGTCCCGTTCCTCGCTGAAAAGGTGCCGTCGGTAGAAGCCGATGGCGCGCGTGTTCCGGCGTTCGGTCTTGACGACCAGCCATCGATACCCCGAGGCTTCCGAGGCCTGCCGGGTGGCGTGAACCAGCGCCCCGCCGGCGCCTCTTCCCGTCATCGACTCTCGGACGATGATGCCCGCAAGCTCCACGGTCGTGGCGTCGAGCCGCGTAGTGGCCGCAAAGCCGACGACCTCGTTGCCTGCCCATGCGAGGAACATCCGACGTTCGGGTCCGCCGATGCGTGCCCGAAAGGTGGCGGGTTGCGTGATCTCGGCGATCACGTCGTCGTTGGCACCGGTGAATCCCAGTGCGTCCGGTCCCGCTTCTCGATATGCCTTCCAGAAAAACGACGCGAACGCCTTGTCGTCCTCAGGGCGGGCCTCGGCCACCCGCACCTGAAGCTCCCGTCCGTCCTCGGCGCGAGTGAGGACTCCAGGGGCGACGGCCGGTGCGCGCGGGGCAATGGCGGCGACGGTCGCATACGCCGCACCGAGGGGCGGTCGACGATCTGGTGCTCCCTTGTTCGGCCACATCGCCGTCGCCCGTTCCGCCATTGCTGTGATCGACAGCGACGGATTCACGCCGAGGTTGGCACCCACGGCTGCTCCGTCGATGACATGCAGGCCGGCGTGGCCGAACACCCGGTGGTACGGGTCGACGACGCCCTGTGTTGGGTCGGCGGCGATGACGGCGCCACCCAGGATGTGGGCGGTGATCGGTCGGTTGAGCAGCACCTCGTTGATCGCGCTCATCGGATCTCCGTCCATGGCGGCCGCCGCCGCACGCGCCGCCTCGTTGGCGATGGGGAGATACGTCGGGTTCGGCGCACCGTGTCCCTGGCGGGAGCTGAGTTTGGTGCGGAGCCACCCTCGCTTGCGAAACACTTCGAGGCTGTTGTCGTAGCTCTGCATGACGAGCAGGATCACCGATCGCTCTGCCCACTTGCGGACGGAGAGTGACCGCAGCCACCGTACCGGGTTGCGGAGCGCGTTCCCCAGGTAGCGCAGCGGCCGGGGGACTCCTGGTCCGCCGTCGGTGAGGACCGTGCCGAGCAGACCCATTGCCGAGCTGCCTTTCGGATATCGCACAGGCTCGATGTGGGTTTGGGGTTCGGGATGGATCGACGACGTGATGGCCAGGCCCTGTGAGTAGTCGACGGCATCGCTGCGGGCGGTGGCTCCGAGCAGGATCTCGGAGTTGGTGCGCACGAGGTGGCCGAGGCGGGGCGAGATGCCCGGCAACCGACCCCGATCGCGGAGTTCGAGGAGCAGCCGGGTGGTGCCGAGGGCACCTGCCGAGAACACGACGTGGTCGGCGGTGAAGCGTCGCCGTCTGGCCGGCAGCGGTCCTGGCCGCCGAGTCGTGACCTCCCATCGCCCGCTCGGGAGCCGGCGCAGATCGACCGCTTCGGTGGTGGCATGGACACCGGCACCGTTCGCCTCTGCCAGGTATAGGTAGTTCTTGTCGAGCGAGTTCTTTGCGTTGTGGCGGCAACCCACCATGCATCCGCCGGCAAACTTGCACCCGGCCCGGCGAGGACCGGCTCCGCCGAAATACGGATCATCGACCTCGATTCCCGGCTCACCCAAGAAGACGCCGACGGGTGTCGGTCGAAATGTGTCGCTCCCGCCCAACTCGGCCGCAACGTGCTTGATCACGTCGTCGGCAGGCGTATCTGCCGGAGCCTCGGTCACGCCGAGCATCTGGCCGGCGATGGCGTAGAACGGAGCGAGCTCGCTGCGCCAGTCAGTGATGGTGGCCCACTGCTCGTCGGTGAAGAAGGCATCGTGGGGTTCGTACAACGTGTTGGCGTACACGAGCGATCCACCGCCGACGCCCGCTCCCGACAGAACCAGCACGTCCTGCAACAGGTCGATTCTCTGGATGCCGTACATCCCGAGTCGCGGGAACCACAGGAAGCGGCGCAAGTTCCAGTTGGATTTGGGGAAGTCGGTGGGTCCGAAGCGCCGGCCGGCTTCGAGGATGCCCACCGAGTAGCCCTTCTCAGTGAGGCGGAGCGCGGTGACACTGCCCCCGAATCCGCTCCCGATAACGACGACGTCATAGTCGGCCACGAGGTGGTTCATCGTACCGGGTCGTTCGAGAACCTCAGCTCCCCCCAGGGGTCACGAGGCCCGACTCGTAGGCGACGACGACGGCTTGTACCCGGTCGCGTAGCGCGAGCTTCGTCAGGATGTGCGAGATGTGGCTCTTGACGGTGGCCTCGCTGACGAAGAGCGCGTCGGCCACCTCGGAATTCGACATGCCGCGGGCGAGGTGGCGCAGCACCTCGGTTTCCCGTTCCGTCAGATCGTTCAGCCCAGGGTGCGGGCTGGGCCGCGCCGGGCGGGAGGCGAACTCATTGATCAGCCGCGTCGTCACCGACGGCGCCAGGAGCGCTTCACCCTGGGCGATGACCCGAATGGCCGCGACGAGATCCTCGGGTGGCGTGTCCTTCAGCAGAAATCCGGATGCGCCGTTGCGCAGCGCGTCGTAGACGTACTCGTCCAGGTCGAATGTGGTCAGCATCAGCACTCGCGGCGGATCTGCGAGCTCGTTGCGGATGCGACGCGTGGCCTCCAACCCATCGACCTTCGGCATGCGGATGTCCATCAGAACGACGTCGGGCATCAGCTCTTGCGCCAGCGCGAAGGCCTCGTCGCCATCCGCGGCCTCGCCCACGACCTCGATCCCGGGTTCGGTTTCCAGAATCATTGCGAATCCGGCGCGGACGAGCGCCTGATCATCGACGACGAGCACGTTGATGGTGTCGCTCATGTGGCGGCGAGCGGGATGCTCGTCTTCACGCGGTAGCCGCCCCCCGGCCGCGGGCCGACGGCGATGTCGCCGTGGAGGAGGGCGGCACGCTCGCGCATCCCCAGGATGCCGCGCCCACTGCTCCCGTTGCCGGCAAGTCCGACCGCGGCGCCGCGTCCGTCGTCGGTCACTTCCACCTCCATGGCGCTGGCGTGGTAGCGGAGCACGACCCTGGCCTTGGTCCGTGGACCGCCGTGCTTCAAGGCGTTGGTGAGCGACTCTTGGATGATGCGGTAGACGTTGAGGTCGACGCCGGCGGGAAGCGGCGCCGGTTCGCCCTCGACGGCGACCTCGACCTCGAGGCCCGCATCCTGCATCTGGCGCACGAGGTCATCGAGCCGGGTGAGCCCCGGCTGGGGCGTTCGGGCGGTGTCGGCGGCTTGCGGGCGCAGGACGTCGAGGAGGCGACGCATCTCCTGGAGCGCCTCGTGACCGGCGGCTTCGACCGCCTCGAGTGCAGTGGTGGCTCGTTCAGGGTCTTGTCGAAGCAGCCGCCGGGCTGCGGACGCTTGGACGGTCATCACGGTCATGTCGTGGGCAACGATGTCGTGGAGCTCGCGGGCGATGCGCTGGCGCTCTGCTCGCACGGCGCGCCTCGCCTCCTGCTCGCGGCGGTGCTCCGCCTCGTTTGCCCGTTGTTCGAGCTCCGCGGTTCGCCGCCGTCGCTCGTGGATTTCCCGACCGAGGATGTAGGGGATGATGGTGAACGCGGCCATGAGGATCACCGTCGACCAGGGGACGCTCTCCGTGACGGCGCCCAGCGCAGTGAAGGCCACCAGCCCGGCGATGGCGGCACCGGCAACACGTCCGGATCGCTTCGCTTCGACCTCGGACCCGACGGCGTGCAGCGCGAGCGGGATGGACCATATGCCGAGGGTCGCTGGGTACTCGGCGAGCCGCTCAACGACCCATGCCAGGCTGACGAGGGTCAGCACGGCGACCGGATAACGCCGCCGCATCACCACGGGCGCCGTCATCAGCACCACCAGCAGAACGTTCCATACATCCGGGGACCGGGAGAACTCGGCCGTTGGTCCCGGGCCTGCTTCGGCCAGCGAGATCAGGCCGACCGCAATCAGGGCGACCGCAAGGATGCCGTCGAAGAAGAGTGGGGAGGCGCGGGGCACACGTATCGACATCGACGTCATCGTATTGCGCGCAGCGTCGACCGACATCCGCACCAAGGGGGATTGCGTCGTCCTCCTCACGGGGGATGCGGTGTCAGCAACGGCCGTCGAGTGAGCAGGCGGCCCCTGGTGCCATCGCAGGAGCGAAGCGCTCGAGGGCGGCGTGAAGCACCTGATCCACCTCGGTGAACGGGCGGTAGCCGGCGGCGAGCATGCGGTAGCGGCCTTCGATCGACAGCAGCGTCGTCGGGAAGCCGGTGGCGCCCAGCTGCTGCGCTGCGGCGAAGTCATCCCACGCCGCACGAAGAGCCTCAGGCGCAGCCATTGCGTCGGCGAAGTCGCCTGCATCGACGTCGAACCCGCTGAGGAGATCGGGATAGACCGCTGCGTCGGTGATGTCGACGCCGTCTGCGTAGAACGCACGCTGCAGCGCGAGGAAGAACGCCAGCTCGGCAGCAGGGTCGATGCGGCGCATCGTCGTCACCGCCACGGCGGGTAGCTCTGTGTCGTACATCCACGTTTCGGGGCGTGAGTCGAGCGCGGTGGGGTCGAACGGTTGCCCCGACGCGGCCGCGACGGCGTCCCAGGCCTGAAGCAGGTACGCCCGCAGCGGGCCGGCCAGGGGCTGTGCGGCGCGTCCCGGCCGTAGTCCGCCAACGACGATGCGCAGATCGAGGTCGTGCTCGGAGACGAGCCGGTCGAGTACGGGTGCGAAGCCCCAACACCATGAGCACATGGGGTCGCCGATGTAGACGAGCTGCAGTGCGTCTGTAGCCGGCATACCCCGAGCGTAGAGGCGCGAGGCGCCGACTGCTCAACGTGGTGCGACCAGCGGCGAGTGCTGTTGGTCAGCGGCTCACCGTTGGGGTACTCTCGTCGTGCGATCGAGCACTGAGGAGGCGCCCCGTGGCGGACGTTGAGTTCAAGGACGTCGAGAAGCAGTACCCAAACGGCTTCCAAGCAGTCACCGACCTGAACCTCGAGATCGAGGAGGGCGAGTTTCTCGTCATGGTCGGCCCATCGGGTTGCGGTAAGTCGACGACACTCCGGATGATCGCCGGACTCGAGGACATCACCGGAGGCGAGCTCTCCATCGGGGGCAGGGTGGTCAACGACGTGCCGCCCAAGGATCGGGACATTGCGATGGTTTTCCAGAACTACGCGCTGTACCCGCACATGACCGTCGCTGAGAACATCGGCTTCGCTCTCAAGTTGGCGAAGACGCCAAAGGACGAGATCAAGCAACGTGTCGACGCCGCAGGAAGGATGCTCGAGCTCACCGAGATCCTCGACCGCAAGCCGGCGCAGCTCTCCGGTGGTCAGCGGCAACGTGTCGCGATGGGTCGCGCCATCGTGCGTCGTCCCCGCGTCTTCTTGCTCGACGAGCCCCTCTCCAACCTCGACGCCAAGTTGCGAGTGCAGATGCGCGCACAGATCACGGAGCTGCAGCGCGAGGTCGGTGTGACCACCTTTTACGTCACGCACGACCAGGTCGAGGCCATGACGATGGCCGACCGGGTGGCGGTGATCAACCGCGGCATCCTGCAGCAGGTCGATTCGCCGCAGAAGCTGTACGACCGGCCGGACAACCTGTTCGTAGCAGCCTTCATCGGCTCTCCGTCGATGAACCTCATGGAGGCCCGTCTCGACGAGGCCAACGGAGCGGTCAAGATCCAGGTCGGTTCGCAATCGTTGGCCGTCCCAGCGTCTGCCTTCGAGCGCAGGCCCGGCCTGCGCGACTACGTTGGGCGCAGCGTGACCGTCGGTATTCGCCCCGAGGACTTCGGGGATGCGGCGCTTCAGACCGATCATCCCGCCGATCAGCGGCTCCGCGCAGAAGCCAACAACGTAGAGGCCCTCGGCTTCGAGCGCATCGTGTACTTCAACCTGGATGCGGTCCCTGTGTTCTCCGAGGACGCATTGGACTTGGACGAGGATGTCGAAGAGGTCTTGCCTCAAGACGTCACTCGAGTGTCGTCTCGCTTCGAGCCGGCGAGCCGCGTGGCCGCAGGTGATTCGTTCGAGGTCACGGTGGATGTCGTCAATGCCCACTACTTCGATCCGGAGTCCGGCCTGGCGATCCGCTGAGCCAGCACCGATCGCACAAGCAACGCCTCGGGCTCCGGTCCGGGGCGTCGCTGCGTCTACGCCGGCGACGGCGCGGGCGGGCCTGTCGATCGTCGTCTCATGAGCGCGACCTCGACGGCTCGGTGGACGGGCGGAGCGCCGGGTGTGGCGATCGCCTGCAGCAGGATCTCGGTGGCGGCGCTGCCCATGGCTCTGACGGGTTGGTGGACGGTACTCAAGCCGAATGACTCAGCAACGTCATGGTCGTCGAATCCAACGATCGAGATGTCATCGGGTACGCGATATCCCAGTTGCTGAGCTCTTCCGATCGCGCCAAATGCCATCTCGTCGCTGAGGCAGAACACGGCCGTGGGTCGCACCGCCATCGCCAGAAGTTGTTCCACGGCGGCCGCGCCTCCGGCCACGGTGAATCCACCATCGCGGGTGAGGTGGGGGTCGTGGACGACGCCGGCCGCGGCGAGCGCGGCGGCGAAACCCGCGGCGCGCGCTCCCGGCACGGGGGACGGATGGCCGTGTGCGAGCGGGCCCGTGATGAGGCCAATGCATTGGTGGCCGAGTTCGATCAGATGACGGGCGGCCATGGCGGCGCCGCGCTCGTTGTCGATCGTGACCGAAGAGAAGCTGGGGATCTTCTCGCCGATCGTGACGACCGGCCTTCCGACCTGCCGAAGCCGGTCCGCGTGCTCAGGCGTCGCAAAGAAGTCGACGAGGATCAATCCGTCGATGCGGCCGCGGAGCGATGCGGCGTGGCGCAGCAGACGACTGCGGTTGTCTGCCGTGTCCACGGCATGCACCAAGAGGTCGTAGCCGTGCCCGGACAGCACCGTTTCAGCGCCTGCCACCACCTGCGAGGCGTACCAGAGGCCAAACAACGGAGCGACCAGACCGACGGTCATCGTCTTGCCGGAGGCGAGACGAGAGGCTTGCGGATGTGGCGCGTACTCGAGATCGGAGGCGATCCGAGCGATACGACGGCGCGTGGCCGGAGCAACGTTGGGGAGATCACGCAGCGCTCGGCTCACGGTCGCCGCTGAGACGCCGGCTGCCTTGGCGACGTCGTCGATGGTCGAGCGATGGCGTGGGGTCACGAGGCACCGAAGAGGAGGGAAGTCTCCGCAGGCACGACGACTGTGCCATCGTCGATGACCGGTCCACCTCCGAGGCGCGTCGAGAAGATCACCTTCCAACCGCCGGGAGGCAGTCGGAGCGTCGCATCGTGTTCGTCGAGGTTGGTGGCTACGACGGTATTGCCCCGCTGCATCGCCATGAGCACCGAGTCGTCGGTGTCGAGCCAGCGCACGGGCGCCTCCCACAGCTCCGGTCGCGACCGGCGCAGCGCCAGCAACGTCCGATATCGCTCCAGAAACGACGCCGGATCTCCCGTCTGGCCGGCCACCGTGTGCTCGAGCGAGCGTCGCCGGGAAGGCATCCACGGTCGGGCACCGTCGTTGAAGCCGTTGGTCGGGCCATCGCCCCAGGGCATCACCGTGCGAGCTCCGTCTCTGCCGCTGACCGCCCCGGGGTTGCGAGTCGAGATGGGGTCGGCGAGGTCGTCGGGAGCCACGACGCCGTCTTCGATCCCGAGCTCCTCGCCCTGGTAGATCACCGGCATCCCGCCGAGGCACAGCATCATCGTCTTCACGCACAAGGCGCGGTGCGCCCCCCGCTCGCCGCCGCCGAAGCGCGTGGTGGCGTGGCTCGTGTCGTGGGAATCGAGCACCCACGCCGTGGAATCCGGGGCGGCCAGGTGAATGCCGCGGATGCGGTCGCGCAACCGCATGGGGTCCCAGTCCATCCATGCGATCGTCAGATAGAAGTTGCGATGAATCGCCGCACCGTCGTCGTGATACCGGGCGTGCCGCACGGGGTCCTCCGGGCCGACTTCGCCGAGCAACATCGCACCGTAGGGCGTCACCACTTCGTTCCAGTGTCGGAACACCTCGATGTTGGGGTTCTGATCCAGGTCGTAGCGGTGCTCGAAGCTGCGGAACACGAGACCGGGGTCCATGCCCTCTTCGACCAGTGCGAGCTGAGGGTTGTCGCGGAACCACGGATCCTTGGCGAGGCCGTGGGCGACGTCGATGCGAAAGCCGTCGACGCCGCGCTCGCACCAGAAACGCAGGATGTCGTCGAACGCCGCGATCACGTCCGGATTCGACCAGTTGAGATCTGGTTGCTCCGGCAGAAAGAGGTGGCAGTAGTACTGACCAGACGCGTCATCGAGCGTCCACGCCGGGCCTCCGAAATGGCTCACCCAGTTGTTGGGCGGTCCGCCGTGCTGCGCCGGGTCGCGCCAGATGTAGAAGTCGCGGTAGTCGCTCTCCGGCCCCTCCAGGGCGGCCTGGAACCACGGGTGGTGGGACGAGCTGTGGTTCGGCACGATGTCGACGATGACGCGGAGACCGAGTTCGTGTGCGTCGGCGACGAGACGGTCGAAGTCGTCCAGCGTGCCGTGTCGTGGATCCACACCCGTGTAGTCGCTGACGTCGTAGCCGTGGTCGAATCCGGGGTTGGGATAGAACGGCGTGATCCACACGGCATCGACGCCGAGATCGACGAGGTGAGGGAGACGGCGCCGAATGCCCTCGAGATCGCCGGTGCCGTCGTTGTTTGCATCGGCGAAGGATCGGGCGTAGACCTCGTACGCCACCGCACCGTGCCACCAGGGCGTGGCCTCCTGACTCACGGTTCCTCCCGGGTCGATGAAGACGCTTTCAGCGGAGCGAACCCTAGCCCGAGCGCCACGCCCCGGACCTCGGGTCCGCCCACGGGCGCCACTGGTCGCCGGCGGTGCGGCGCCCCGTATCCTGGGCCCCTATGACCGACCGCGACATCGGTGTCGGGCCGCATCCGCGACCGTGGCCAAACGATCCCCGCCTCGACCCGGAGCTCCTCGCTGCGGGTGACCGGCGCAATGTTCTCGATCGCTACCGGTATTGGACGCGGGAAGCCATCGTCGCCGATCTCGACACCCGGCGGCATCCGTACCACGTCGCCATCGAGAACTGGCAGCACGACTTCAACATCGGGTCGGTCGTGCGCAACGCCAACGCCTTTCTCGCCGCGGCCGTGCACATCGTCGGCAATCGAAGATGGAACAGGCGGGGAGCGATGGTGACGGATCGGTATCAGCACATCGCGCATCACGCGACGACCGCCGATCTTTGCGCTTGGGCCGAGCGGGAGGACTTGCCGTTGATCGGGGTCGATCTGGTGCCGCGATCCGTGCCGATCGAGACCGCAGCTCTGCCGGAGCGCTGCGTGCTCGTGTTCGGCCAGGAGGGTCCCGGCCTCAGCGACGAGGTGCAGGCGGCCTGCCGGGTCGTCGTCGGTATCACCCAGTTCGGCTCGACCCGATCGATCAACGCAGGAGTCGCCTCCGGGATTGCGATGCACACATGGGTACGGCAGCATCGCTTCGACAACGATCAGGCTGCAGCGCCTTCCTGATGGAGGTGCAATGCACGCGGAAACGGAGCGCCCATGAGTGAATTCGCCGGTTTCGACGCTCTCAGCTTCGACTGCTACGGCACGCTCATCGATTGGGAGGCCGGGATCGCCGAAGCGCTCGAGCGGTGGGCGGCAGGCCACGGCGTCACCGCACCAACTGACGAGCTCGTCGCTGCGTTCGCTGCAGTCGAGACCGAGGTGCAATCCGAGCATCCCGCAACCCTGTACCCGGAGGTGCTGGCCCTTGCGCTGCCCCGAATCGCTGCCCGGTTCGGAGCGGAGGCGACTCCCGAGGACGCACGTGCTTTCGGTGCCTCGGTTGGAGACTGGCCCGCGTTTGCCGATTCGGCCGATGCGCTCGCCCGCCTCGCCGAACGCTTCAAGCTGATCATCCTGTCCAACGTCGACCGCGAGTCGTTCGCCCGCAGCAATCGGCGGCTCGGGGTGGAGTTCGACCTGATCGTGACAGCCCAGGACGTCGGGGCGTACAAGCCGAGCCCGTCGAGCTTCCCGGCGATGCTCGCCCGGCTCGGCGACATCGGCGTCGAGCGCGGAAAGCTGCTCCATGTGGCCCAGTCGCTCTATCACGATCATGAACCCGCCGCGGCAGTCGGGCTCCCTTCTGTCTGGATCGATCGGCGGCACGACCAAGGCGGGTATGGAGCGACTCCGCCCCCGCAGTCGACCGTCGAGCCCAGGTGGCGGTTCCCGACGATGGTGGCCTTTGCGGACGCTGCGCTCAGCGACTGAGGTCGTTCACCAAGGAAGGTCAGACCGAGTGTCGAGGCTGTAGAAGCGACCTGCGAGTGCTTCGCCTGAGCGCAGCCATGCGAGCAGGCGTCCCACCGCATCGGCTACGTCGAGATCGGCGTCCGGCGCTGCCATCTCCGTCCGAAGTCGGCCGGGATGCACGGCGCACATCGCCACACCGGTGCCCGACAGCACTTCGGCCGAGGCCAACGTGTACATGTTCAGTGCGGCTTTGGCCATCCGGTAGGCGATCGACTGCTCGAGATTTCGGTAGCGCTTCTCGCCCGCATGGGTCAGCGATCCCAGCCGGCTGGATACGTTGACGACGACAGCAGTGCCCGCCCTCTCCAGGGCGGGGAGGGCGGCACGGGTCACGCGGGCGGCTCCGGCGGCGTGCACCGCCATCATCTCCATGACCGTCTCCGCCTCGACCTCGCCGGGAAGATTGCTCCCTCCGTCGACGCCGGCATTGTTCACCAGCAGATCGAGGGTGTGCCCCTCGAGCGCCGCCGCGATCGTGGCCGACACGGCGGGATCCGTCACGTCGCCGAGGAGATACTCGATGCGGAGCAATGTTTCCGGGGTGGCGCGCACCAGCCCCAACACGTTCCAGCGTTGATCTGCGAGCGCTGCCGCCAGGCCCGCCCCGAAGCCGCGGCCGGCCCCGGTGATCAGCGCCGTGGGGCGTGCCGCGGGGGTCAGACAGCCTTCTTGTACTGTCGCACCGCGAGGGGAACGAACACCCCCAGGATGCCGGCGATCCATGCCAGCATCCACCACAGGTCGGGTGTCGGCGACTCGCCGAACGTCAAAGCACGCAGCGTGTTGACCGCGGTCGTCACCGGGTTGATGTCGGCGAACCCCTGCAGCCATGAAGGCATCGTCTCAGTGGGTACGAATGCCGAGCTGGCGAACGTCAGCGGGAACACCCAGATGAAGCCGGCGGCTTGTGCGGTCTCGACGTCGCGAACCGTGAGCCCGATCCATGCAGAGATCCACGAGAAGGCGAAGCCGAACAACACGGCGAGGAGCAGCGCGGCCACGGCTTGACCCAGGCTGCCCTGGAACCGAAAGCCAACTATGTAGCCAACGACCGTCATCAGGATCACGACGAACGTGTTGCGGACCGCATCCGACAGCGTGCGGCCGAGCAGCACGGCGGATTGCGCCATCGGCAGGGACTTGAACCGTTCGATGATGCCCTTGTTGATGTCCTCGGCCAGCCCGATGCCGGTGTTGGTCGATCCGAAAATGGCCGTCTGGGCGAAGATCCCCGGCAGGAGGAACGTTGCATAGTTCGTCGTGCCGCCGAACTGCACGGCCCCACCGAAGACGAACACGAACAGCAATACGAACATCACGGGCTGGATCGTCGAGAACAGCAGCAGTGTCGGGATCCGCAGGTACTTGAGCAGGTTGCGTTTCGTCATCACTGCCGTGTCTGAGATGGCCCGTGCCAGGCCCTTCCCGACCTTGTCACTTCCGACGGTGTCGGTGACGGCCGTCATTGTCCCCTCCTCCGCCCGGGAGCCGGCTGGCCGGCCACCGTCTCGCCTTCGCTCTCCTCCGCTGCCGGTTGCCCCGTGAGTGTCAGAAAGACGTCGTCCAGTGTCGGCCGGCGGATGTGCAGGTCGCAGAGCTTGATGTTGTGCGCATCGAGCTTGCGAACCACTTCGGTGATGACGCCGACAGGGCTGGCCACCGGGACCTGGACCATCGCCTCACTGGTGTCGACCGAGGGGGCGTGGGTTCCGATCTCAGCGACCGCAGCAACGGCGGCCTCGAGCTCGTTCCGGTCGGCGACCTGGAACTCGATGACGTCGCCGCCGATACGGGTCTTGAGCTCCTCCGAGGTGCCTTCGGCGATGACACGGCCGTGGTCGATCACTCCGATGCGGTCGGCGAGCCGGTCGGCCTCTTCGAGATACTGCGTGGTCAGCAACAGCGTGGTTCCTTCGCCGACGAGGCGCTCGATGAATTCCCACAAGTCTCGGCGGCTGCGTGGGTCGAGCCCGGTGGTCGGCTCATCGAGGAACAGCACTTCGGGGTCGCCGACCAGGCTGGCGCCGAGGTCGAGGCGGCGCCGCATTCCGCCTGAGTATGTTCGCACCTGGCGCCCTGCCGCCTCGGTGAGGTCGAACAACTCGAGCACCTCCTGGGCCCGGGTTCGGGCCACTCTCGGTGACAGGCCGTAGAGGCGGCCGACCATTTCGAGGTTTTCCTCACCGGTGAGGATCTCGTCGACAGCGGCATACTGGCCCGCCAGGCCGATGGCCCGGCGCAGCTCTTCTGGTTGTCGTGCGACATCGAAGCCGGCAACGCGAGCGGAGCCTCCCGAAGGCGTCAGCAGCGTGGTGAGGATGCGGACCGTGGTCGTCTTGCCTGCGCCGTTCGGTCCGAGGAGCCCGTACACGGTTCCGGCGTCGACATCGAACGTCACGCCGCTGAGCGCTTGCACGTCGCCGAAGTTCTGGGTGAGGCCGTCCGCCTCGATGATGGGTGCCATGGGGTGGCGATCCTCTGGGGATGGGGTTGATGCACCCTAGTGGTGGCCGCAGAACTGCGTTCTCCGGCTATCCGTGGGCCCGGCGCGTGGTGTCGGGGCTCAGTCAGAGGGCAGCGGCGGCGGTCCGGTCTCGAGCCGCTCGATCGACCACGTGCCGTCGACACCGCTCACAACGAGGTGGTGTTCCACGACCATGGAGCCGTAGCGGTCTTCTGCCGTCGCAAGCGAGCGCAGCCAGATCCGGCGTTCGTCCAAGGCAGTGCCGTGGAGTTCGTCGATCGCCACCCTGTGGAACGGCGCCGGGGTCACGGCGCTGATGCCGGCTGCGGTGTCGACGAACGCACGGAGGTCACCGTCGCCCGCCAGATACGCCCCGAGAAAGCCTTCGACGAGGGCTACGAGGCCTGCATCCTCGATGGGGGCCATGCCTTGACCCGACGGAATGGGTGCGGGGACCGGGGCGGGGATCTGTACCGGAAGCCCGGTTGCGGCGAGCCCGGTTGCAGTGGCGACCACGCCCACGGCGAAGTGCTGAACGCCGTGCGGTTGATAGCCCACCCCGTCGTGCGCGAGCACGTCGGCAGCCAGGTGAACCTGCCAGCCGCCCGAGGCGAGCGGAGCGATCGAGAGCGCTGCGATGTGGCGCACAAACCTCGTGGCGGTCGAATCGGGCTCCACGGGGGCTGCGGCGTAGAAGTGGCGGAGAGGCATGCCGCCTTCACCGGTGAGGTACGACGTCACGAACAGCTCGGCGAAACCCTCGATCCCGGCGGGTGGCGCCGCGGCGCGGGCCTGAGGAGAAGGGAGCGGCGTCGCCAGCGCCGGAGCGGCGCCGGCGTCTGGTCGAAGCGTGAGGAACCCGACGCCGGCGAGGAGCGCGGCCACGAGGCCGATGGTGAGCACGAGCGGTCGATGCTGTCGGGCCGGTGCGGCATCGGGCACCGGCTGAGGCGAATCGACGCTGACCTCGAGAAGCTCCAATGCGGGCGTTTCCGACATCCCCGACTCCATGTAGCCCCTCCTTGTCGATAGTGCAAAATACTGTAAAAATGGACAACATGCTGTGTCAAGGGGGAAATATTGTTGAAATATGTTAAACAACGCTATACGGTTCCGAGCTACGGCCCAGCAGAAGGCGGGGCACGATGAGAGAGGGAGAGCCGCCATGGCGGGTACTCAGCAAGTTGACTCACAGACCCTGCGCGACACCGGTGTCGTGTTCACCAACAGCGCCGGCACGGTCACCGACCTCGTTGCGGCGGTGGAGGGCTCGATCGGTTCGCTGATCTGGACGGGCGGCATCGCCGACACCTTCCGGGCGGACTTCGATGCGCAGTACAAGCCAATGCTCCAGCAGCTCGCAACAGATATGGAAGCCGTGCGGACGGCGCTGGACGACAAAGCGGCCGAGTACGACCTCGTCTTCCACGGCGCGGTCTAGCCGGGCTCGATCGAGGAGTCCGGCTCGTGTCGACCGCTGCCGAGAAGGAACTGGCTGCCGCATCACTCCGGGTCTATGCCGATTGGGTCGAGACGGCGCTCGACGCGATCCCGGGCCTGTCGGCGGACGCATGGGACTGCCCGGCAGCCGATGCGTTCGTCGAGGGCGTCAGGGGAGAGCAGGCCACGCTCCGGGCGGCGGCAACCACGATGCGGAGCGTGGCCGATTCGCTCGATGCGGCAGCCGCAGCCCAGCGCGCCGCGGCTGCGGAAGCCGCTGCGGCCACCGCCGCCACAGCTGGGGACGAGCCGGATCTGGCGCCGCCGGTGCCGACGAACGTGATGTGACGCAGTGCGAGTCGTTGTGGTTGACGAGTGGGGCGAGCGGGACGTGGATGTCCGGATGTCCGACTCCACGTGCGTCGGTGAACTCGGCACTGCGCTGTTCGGCGGTCTCGGCGGAGCTACGGCGGTGTACATCGGCCAAGTGCCGGTTCCCCTCGCCACGCCAGTGGTGGAGTCCGGAATTGCTGCAGGCGCACGGCTGAGCCTCAGCCCGCCACCATTGCCCACGGCACAGGCGGCGGTCCACCTCGACGTGTTGGCCGGTCCCGGCGGCGGCAGTTCGATCGGGCTGCCGGCTGGTCGCCACGTGTTCGGCGCCGGAGAGGGGGTGTCGGTCCGCTACCGGGCCCCCGGGGTGCGGCCGGAGCACATGGCAATCGACGTCGAGGCCAGCGGTGCCTCCATCGTGACGGCAGTCGGCGGGGGCTCACCGCGCAGGGTCGGACCGGCGACGCTCATCGAGGTCGGTGGTGGGTTGTTGCGCATCGCTCGAGTACACCAGGCAGTACCAGGGCTGCGGACGATGCCGGGCCGGGGCGGGATCGTGCCGTTCAATCGCCCACCGCGTCACGTGCCTCCGCACGAATTGCCCATCGTGTGTCTTCCCGAGGCACTCAAGGCGCCGTCGTCGACGTCGCGCTTCTCCGTGGTCGCCCTCATCGTGCCAATCATCTTCGGGATCACGCTTGCGGTCCTCATTCACCCGAGAATGGCGCTGTTCGCCTTGCTGGGCCCGGTGATGATGATCGGCAGCTCCCTCGAGGATCGGCGCAGGCGGAGCAGGTTCCGTCGAGATTCGGCAGCGCGAGATATCGCAGACCGTCACGACGTGACCGATCAACTGGATCGTGCGGCGGCGGTGGAGGTCGTTCAACGGCATCGCCGCATTCCGGCTCTGGCAGAGCTGGCGAGGTGGAGCAACGGCGGGGCCAGGATGTGGGAGCGCCGTCCGATCGACGACGACTTCATGCGGCTCCTGGTTGGCTACGGTCAGGCGCCCTGGAGGCCCGCAACGGAAGGAAGCCGCACCACGTCGGCTGCCGTGCGCACCCTCGTGGCGAACCGGGATCGATTGCCGCGCGGTCCCGTCTCGATCGACCTCCGCCGGGGACGAGTAGTCGGCGTGGTGGGTGAGCGCAATCATGCGGTGGAACTCGTCCGCAGCCTCGTCGCCCAGGCGGCGGTGCTACACGGACCCGCAGACGTTCACGTGGCGATCGCAACCGACCGCCCCGGGCAGTGGCAGTGGGCAACGTGGCTGCCGCACACGATGGCAGGCGGCGGTGAGCGACGTCTCCTCGTTGTATCGCCCGATGACTACGGCAGGCTGGTCGGAATGCTTGCGTCGCCTGCAACCGATCACGCACCGCGCGTTGCGGCAACTCCCGACGAAACCCACCCGCTCACGTTGCTCATCGTGGATGGAGCGCCGCTGGCGGAGAGCCATGGGGCCGGCCTGCGCCTCCTGCTGGGAGGTGGCGCCGGCCCGGTCGCAGGGGTCGTCGTCGAGGGGCGACGCGACGCCTTGCCGTCCGTCTGCACGACCGTGATCGAGGTGGGTCGACTTCGCAGCGTCGTGACCGATCAGACGGGTGGCGCCATCGAAGTCGCCGTTGCGGGCGCGGTCGATGGCGTTGTCAGGCAAATCGCCAGGAACCTCGCCGGCTTCGCCGACCCGGAGCGTCGTCTGGAAGGCGCGGAGCTGCCAGCACGCGTTCGGTTGCTCGATTGCGCAGGGGCATCTCTTCCCGCGGCCGACGACCTGGCTCGCCGTTGGGCAGCGGCAGGCGCCGACCCGCCGATTGCGGCCCCGATCGGAGTCACCGAAGGGGGTTCGCTGGTCGTCGACGTCGTCCGTGACGGGCCTCATGCGCTCCTGGCGGGAACCACCGGAGCCGGGAAGAGCGAATTGCTGCGGACACTGGTGGCGTCGCTTGCGCTTGCGGTCGATCCGGATCACCTCACGTTCGTCTTGGTGGATTACAAGGGCGGATCCGCCTTCGACGTGTGCGCCGATCTGCCCCACACCGTCGGCGTGGTCACCGACCTCGACGACACGCTGGCGGCCCGCGCATTGCAATGCCTCGAAGCGGAGCTGCGGTACCGCGAGCAACGCCTGCGGGAGGCGGGCGCAGAAGACATCGCTTCGTATCTCGCAGCGGATCCGCAGGAGCCGATGCCGCGAATGTTGATCGTGGTCGACGAGTTTGCTGCGCTGGCCAAAGAGCTCCCCGACTTCATGGATGCGCTGGTCGATATCGCCGCTCGGGGAAGAAGCCTGGGTGTCCACCTGCTCCTCGCAACGCAGCGGCCGGCCGGAGTGATCAGGGACAACGTGCGCGCCAACACCAACATGCGGATCGCGCTGCGGGTGCAAGACCGGAGCGACTCGACCGATGTCATCGGGGATGTTCGAGCAGCGTCGATTGCGCGCTCGCAGCCTGGCCGCGGACTTCTGCGCCTCGGTCCGGGGGAGCTCGTACTTTTTCAGGCCGCGCTCGTTTCGACGGCTGCCGGCGCCGGTGGCCGTCCCGCCGGCGTTGGTGTCCGTGAGGTTCCGTTTGCCATCGATCCTCCGCCTTTCGAAGAGGCCGAGTGCGACGGCGCCGGGCCGACCGATCTCGAGCGAATCGTGACCACGGTCACCAATGCCGCACGGATTGGTGGATACCGGCAGCCGCGACACCCCTGGCCGGAACCCCTCCCCGAGCTGATCGCAGGGGCGGAGCTCGATGCGACGCTGCCCCCGTCTGGCACCGCCGTACCGGTCGGGTTGGTCGACGAGCCCGATCAGCAGCGGCAGCGCACGATGTGGTGGGATCCCGACCAAGGTTCGCTTGCGCTCTACGGGCTCACGGGCGCAGGCACCACCACGGCGCTCGCGACGATCGCCACCGGCTTGGCGCACCGGCATGCACCGGACGAGATCCACATGTACGTGATGGACTTCGACGCTGGTGCGCTCTCTCCACTGGCTGAACTGCCCCACGTTGGGGCTGTCGTCACCGCCGCCGAGCGCGAGCGGCAGGTGCGGCTGGTGCGCCACCTCTCGCTCGAACTCGAACGCCGCAAGCGAGGGCCGGCCCCAGCCGGCCCAACGAGGCCCCGCATCGTTGTCATCGTGGACAACTATGCGGGCTTCACGGCGGGATTCGACGCGACGCAAGATGCGCCGACGCGAGAGGCGCTTGCCCGGGTGATCTCCGAAGGACCGACCGTGGGCATCGTGGCGGTCGTGACGGGCACGCGACAGAACGCGGTGCCGCTTCCCGTTGCGGCGACCATCGGAGCCAAGCTCGTGTTCCGGATGGCCGATCCCCTCGCCGCCGCAACGTTTGGCCTGCGCCGAATTCCCCCGGATCTGCCATCGGGAAGGGCGATCCACGTGGCGTCGCACCGGACCATCCAGGTGGCGATTCCTCATCCGGACGGTCTTGCGGCAGCCGTCGCCGCCGTGGGCCATTCGGCTACGGCGGTTGGGTTGCCGCACCCCATCGACGAGCTGCCGAGCTCGGTCAAGGCCGCCGAGCTCGCAACGGAACTGCGCCTCCTCGATGAGGATTGGTGGCTGCCGGTTGGGCTGGGTGACACCGATCTCGCCCCCGTCGGCCTGCCGCTCGGCCCCGGCGATCACGCGCTGATTGCGGGAGAGCCGCGGAGCGGACGCAGCACCTTGCTCAGGGCCATTGGGGAGACCGTGGCGGAGATGCGTCCCGACGTCGAGATCACTGCGATTGCCCTCCGGCCGTCGCCGCTGCGCGAGCTCGGCAGCGCAGCCGTGGTCGCCTCGGCCGACGAAATCGAGGCTGCGCTCGAACGAAGTACGGGATCGCGATGTCCGCAGCTCGTCTTGATCGACGATGCCGATGCCCTCGAGGCAACGCCATTGCTACGTGAGGTGGTGGCGAGCCGGCGGCCGGACCTGCACGTCGTCGGCGCGGCCCGCCGCGACCTCAAGACGCACTACAACCACTGGGCTCGCGATCTCTGCCGGTCGCGGGTGGGTATCTGGCTCAGGCCGGGTCCGGGCCTCGACGGAGACCTGTGGAGCACGCCGATGCCTCGGCACGTCGGGGCGGGGCTGCCGCCGGGTCGCGGATTCCTGGTCGCGCATGGCGCCGTGGAGCTGATGCAGGCCATGTGTGTGTGATCTCGTCGGAGGAATCGGGAACGAGTGCCGGGCTCGGAGCGTTGTCCGCCTCGATGCGTTTCTTCACCTTCGGCCTGGCGCTTGCGCTCGCTGTCGCTGCCTGCGGCGGCACGTCGAGCGACGACGGCGGCAACACGACCGCAGCTTCCACGACGATCCCCGCCGCAGGCGCAGGCGCAGGCGCAGGCGCAGGCGCAGGTGCAGGCGCCGACGGCGACGGCGGCGGTGGCGGCAACAACGCCGCGGTGTCGCAGACCGGGTTTGCATATCCGCCGGCGCCGAGTGTGCCGAGTGGCCCTACGTCCCCTGAACTGGCCGCCGATCTCGAGGCCATTGCCAGTTCGCTCGCCACCGAGACCGACGTGGCTGCCATCGAGCGGCTCGCCACCTACGGCGATGCCCGTGCAGCGTGGTTTCTCAGTGACATCCTTCGTTTCATTCCGTTCGGTCCCGCGGCCAACGCCGCCGTCGCTTCGTTCGAATCGCTCACCGGTGCGGACATCTCCGAGGATGACCTCAGCGAGCGGTCTGCTTGGCAGAGCGTGACGAACCACCTCGTTGCATGGGATCTTCCGGCACTCCCGGACTACGTCTCGTACAAGCGGGTGCCATTCGAGATCATCGAGCCGGCGTGGGAGCCCTTCTTCAGCGACGACGACGCCGCAATCGACTGGCGCCACCTGTCCTGGGGTGGCGTGTTGATCGACGATCGCGGCTTCGGTGATCAGCTGGGGTGCCCCGAGGGCTGCATCCCGGCACTCGACGACCCGGGCGTCACCCCGGCGGCCGGGGGTAACTGGTACCCCGACGACTCGGTGGTGTTCGGCGTCGTTGTCGACGGCGAGGCGCGCGCATACCCGAAGAACATCATGGAAGTTCACGAGATGGTGAACGACGAGTTGGGGGGCCGGCGTATTGCGATTCCCTACTGCACCCTCTGTGGCTCGGCCCAGGCCTACTACACCGACAACGTGCCAGGTTACGAGGAGGAGTTCCTCGTCTTCCGGACGTCCGGTCTGCTGACCCGTTCGAACAAGGTCATGTACGAGCTCAACAGCTTCTCGGTCTTCGACACGTTCAAGGGCAACGCCGTTTCCGGCCCTCTGCAGGACGAAGGCGTGCAACTCGAGCAGATTGCGGTCGTCACCTCGACCTGGCGCGACTGGCGCGAGGCGCACCCGGACACGACGATCATCGCGCAAGATGGCGGCATCAACCGGTTCTACGCCTCCGACCCGCTCGGGGGCAGGGACGACGATGGGCCCATCTTCCCGATCGGCAACGTGGATCCCCGGCTGCCGGCTCAGACTCAGGTGCTCGGTGTCATCGGTCCCGACGGCACCCCGCTGGCCTTTCCCGTGTCTGTGGCCCGGGCGGAGCTCGACGACGGCGGAACGGTCGAGCTGGCCGGAGTCTCCCTGGTTCCGGATGGGAGCGGCGTCCGTGCAGTCATGGCCGGCGACGAAGCATTGCCAAGCCACCAAGCCTTCTGGTTTGCGTGGAGCCAGTTCCAGCCCGGGACGCTGGTCTGGACGCCGCTGGGCTGACCAGTCAGAACCCCGATCGCTCAACAGGCCCTAGCAGGGTGCGGAAAAAGGGGGTCCGCCGGTTTGGTGACCGAGGACGCGGCAATGCCACGCACGATTTGACGTTGTTTGCCGAACCGGCACTGGTGCTTTTCCGCACCCTGCTAGGTGCTGAGCGAGAAAGGCGGGTACTCGTCCGTGAGGGAATAGGCCCACGCGGTCAAGCGATTACCCCAGCGCACGGCACCGAGCGTGAAGTTGTAGATGCCTTCAGGGAGCTTTCCCGTGAACAGGATCGCCACGTATCCAACCCAGATCGCGATCCCGGCCGCAAGGCCCACGAACATCAGCACGAGGATGTGGGGGAGCAAGGCCAGGCCCTTGAGACCGACAATTCCGAGCACTCCCAGGAGCCGGCTCCGCGGGCCGGGTTGTTCGTTGACGGTGAGCTGGGTGCTGTACGAGTCGTTCTCCCACTCGAACGGCGGATAGGCGTCGTCGAAGGAGACGAGCCAGCCGGTCGCTCGTACCGACCATTCCAGGGTCCGCGTCGGGAACGTGAAGAAGAAGTCGGGGATGCTGCCCGTGATGGCGATGACCCAGTAGCCGATCCATGCGATGAGGCCGGCGGCGTAGCTGAGGACCGCGACGATGACGAGGTGGGGGAACAGCAGCAGAGCCTTGAGAAACAACAACAACCCGGTGGCGGCGAGACCTCGGCTGCGCTGGCCGTCTCCGAGCTGGGCACGGACTCCGATCGGGTACATGGTTCCGCCTCTCAGTCTCAGTCGGTCGCTTGGGTGCGAGTGTACAGCCAACGCCGGTAGCCTTGCGGTCATGAGTGACGTCTACGACTCCATCCTGCGCTTGCGAGCGATCCGCTCCTACCGCGACGAGCCAATTCCGGACGAGGTCCTGGATCAGATCCTCCAGGCCGCCCGATGGACGGGTTCGGCGAAGAACCTGCAGAACTGGTCGTTCGTCGTGGTGACCGATCCGAGCCAGCGCGATCGCCTTGCCGAGTGCGGCGACTTCACCACACCGATGCGCGAGGCGCCGGTCTCGCTGGCGCTCGTGCAGGAGCCTGGTGGCTACGAGTTCGACACGGGCCGGGTGGCGCAGAACATCATGCTCGCTGCTGACGCCCTCGGCGTCGTCAGCTGCCCGGTGACGCTGCATCGTGAGGACGACGCCGCCACCGTTTTGGGCTTGCCGTCCGGGACGAGGTGCCGTTACGCCATCGCGCTCGGGCTGCCGACTGCCGGCGGTGGACCTGCGAACTGGGGCGGACGGAAGCCCCTCGAGTCGCTGGTACACGACAATCGGTAC
>DATHZQ010000074.1:0-5118 GCA_035458525.1 Acidimicrobiia bacterium | reverse complement strand
CCGAGTCGAACGCCGCATCGTCCGCCCTGTACCGCAGCGCCGGCTTCGAGCCGTGGCAGTTGATCGACGGCTACGTCAAGCCGATCGGTCGACGGGGGACCCGCCGATCGAACACGTCGTGAACGGAGCTCCTTCGGTCCTGATCCCCGACACTCCCACCGAATCCACGCCTGACCTGGCACGCCCGAAGCGACTCGACCCTGTCGCTTGCGACAGGTCTTCTGGTGTCGTTGCATCCATCTGGCGACGTCCCGTGGCCTGGAGTTGGGTTGCAGTCCGACGCGGCGGGTGGCAGACCCGCCCGCCGACGTTGGTCTTCTCGGCTCGGCGGACGGCGCGGCACACTGTCATGTCCTTCCAGGGCTCGAGGATGAGCCCCACCTGGAGGGATTGGCGACCCTGCTGCGATCAGGTCTTTGAGGCGCAGAAGATTCGTGAGCTCGGTTTCATCCCCAACGTTCTCGAATTCGACGGCATCAGATCGATCGTTGCGGGGGCCTGGATGGGCCTGCTCATGACCAGCGCAATGGTGTCGTTCGAGGTGAGTTGGGCCGTCGAATTGACCCCTCGGCGTCGGCGAGAAAACCCCTTCCTGGTGGTGCTGACCACGAGAAGTCTCGTATGGCTCGTCATCATCGTCATCGGGATCAGCGTGCCGCTCCTGACCGTCAACCAGACGTCGCTGGGCGAACTGACCATCGCGGCGGCGCTGGTCATCAACTTCATCGGGGCGGGGAGCCTCGGCCCGATCGATCTCCGCGGCGTCGGATCCTCCGTCGAGCTGCTGGCAATCAGCCGCACCGGCTGAGGCGGCTTGGGGGGACGGCAAGAACGGGACATACGCGCTGGGAGCCTTGGCCGTGCTGCCGGTTCGGTTGGTGTGCCACGCGTGGGAGGTTGGCCATTGTGGGTCCGGTGATCGTTGCCACGTCTTCTGGTTGCGCATCTTCGGGGGATGCCAATGAGCGCCGATCGGCAGCGCCGTAGCTGTGCAACGGATCGAAAGCCTCAGGGGAGGAGACATATGCGCGATCGTCGCCCGTCCGCGAACGACAACGCCTCCATGGCTTCGAGCCCTATCCACCTCCAGAGCCGGCGGCGGCCCGATGCTCAACGAGTCTGCGGAGCTGGGCTGGCCATCTCCTGTTCGATGAGACGCACCCACCGCCGGTAGGTGGCGGCGTTGTTGCGAAGCCGGATCGCCGTCTCACACAGGTCGTGGTCACACTTGACTTGGCCGTCTTCAGCGGCGAAGTCGTACATGCACAGATTGCACGTGACCTCGAGCTCGGCGGGCAATCCCGAACAGTCATAGAAGCTGCAAGGATGCGCACCGGGCTCCGTAACCTTCGCTGGTGTACATCCCGGACACTTCGGCCTGAAGCCGATGACGGACTCGGGGAGACCGGCTAGGTCCAACGATTCCATGGGTCCTTCCTGCACCGATCCCAGAGTTCCATCACACATGACCGGGCGCCAGGGGCCATTCGGCCCGCCTTCCAGGTTCCGACGGGATCCGCCGAGCCACACCGAGTCCGGATTGCGAACGATGGTCGGCGCGAGAAGCGAGTTGAGCTCGGCGACGTCACGAGGTTCCGTTCGGCGAAGCATGTGTGCTCATGGGCCGGGCTCACCCCCCAGCATCGGGAGTCCGACACCACCATTCATCGCGGGTCGATCACCAAACAAGGCCCGCCCATTGGTGCGCTGGGCCGCCATCGAGGCCGTGTCGGGGACCAGATCACAAGCCTGGACGAGGTGATCATTGCGACGTTCTTCGTCTCGGACGCTATTCGGCTCCGGCCTGAGGAGCTTCTCGCCTCTGGATCAGATGTGTGCTCCCTGACCAGAGACCATGGCTACGGGGGCGCACATGAAAGGTGTTGGATCAGCATGACGCGGGTATGCAATCGCCATTGGCGCCGCGTAGGTTTGTTCGCAGGTGGCCACCCTCGTCATCGAGCGCGGTGGCCAAAGTGAGAGGAGAGAGGGAATGCGTCGTTTTCGACTACCGATCCTGGTGGTCGCCATGGTCCTCGGCTTGGTGGCAACGACCGCCGGTTCGGCCTTGGCGGAACACGAGACCGAGCCGTCCACCCAGAACATGCATGCGTTGGGCCACAGCCCGCAGCCGGCTACGTTCTCGGTGCCCGACGGGCAGCGAGTGATCAGCTCGGACATCGCCTTTCAGGGGGACCTGGCGTATCAGGGTAACTACAACGGGTTCAGGGTGATTGACATCTCTGCGCCCGGCAATCCGAAACTGATCGCCCATCCCGAATGCAACGGGGACCAAGGGGACATCGTGGTGTGGGACAACGTCCTCGTGAGGACGTGGAACACGAAACGTGCGACTGACCGGGCTTGCGGCGGCACGACCGTGCCCGCCGGGTTCGAGGGAGTGCACGTGTGGGACATCAGCAACCCCGCCGACCCGGCGCTCGTCGGCTCGCTCGAGCTGCCCTGCGGTTCGCACACCGCAACGGCTGCCGGGGTCGACGATGGCGACCTGATCATCTACAGCAACAACTCGAGCAGCGGCGGGTGTGGTTTCGGTCTCGACCGAGCCGGACAGGACGCCCTCGGTGACTTCATGGAGGTCATCGCGGTGCCGCTGGACGATCCCGGCTCGATCAGCTTGATACATCGTGAGCCGCTTGCCGGTCCCAACGACCCTGCGGTGCGCACCGGATGTCACGACGCCGCCGTCATTCTCGGCGAGATCAACAAGGCCGCGTGCGCCAGCGCGGACACGATCAACGTGTGGGACATCAGCAACCCGCGGGACCCGGCACCACTGTTCACGGTGATCGAGCCCGGCGTCGGTGACTCGGCGTCGAACGGCCGGTGGCACTCGGCCGGCTTCACCTGGGACGGCGAGGTCCTCGTGGCCGGATGGGAGCCCGGAGGTGGTGGCGCAGGCGAGTGCGAGGCAACCGATCCCGATATCGACAAGACGATGTTCTTCTACGACGGGAACAACGGAGCCAAGCTGGGTGAGTGGGTGCTCGAGCGTGCCCAGGGAGCGGACGAGAACTGCACGGTCCACAACTACAACATCGTGCCGCTGCGCAGCGGACGGTATGTGGTGGTGAGCGGCAACTACCAGGCCGGGACCTGGGTCACCGACTTCACTGATCCCGCCAATCCGTTCTCGGTCGCGTGGTCCGATCCCGTGTCGCTCGGACCGGGCCCGTTCTGCGGCGGACAATGCCAGATCGGCGGATCGTGGTCCAGCTACTGGTACAACAACTTCGTCTACGAGTCCGACATCACGCGGGGCCTCAACGTCTTCCGTGTGAGCGACAACTTGACCGGCGGGGCGATCAAGCTCGACCGGCTCAATCCACAGACACAAGAGTTCAGCCTGCCCTGATTGCACATCAGTGCGCTGAGAGGGCCCGGACCGAGCCACCGGTCCGGGCCCTTGCACGTACCCCGTCCAGGCGCTCGCCTCCATTGCTGAGGCGTCGAGCGGTGACTTCGGCTTAGAACTCTTGTGGTCGTGCGAGGACTTGCCCGCAAGAACGGCACAACGAAGCCGGCGGGACAAAGGTCTCACGCCCGCAGGGCTCGGGCGTCAGTCGGCACCCACGGTCAATCTGCTCGGCGACCGCCCGGAAGTCGCGACTACCCGCCGCAGTCGGTCCGATGCTCGGCTGCGAGCGCGTACGGGCCTGATCGTGCTGTACGGCGGGATGAGCGTTCTCGCTCCGGAACCGTTGACCTGGCCGAGGGGGTAGTGCTGTACATTGTGCTGTATGTCAGCAACTCGCACGCAGGTATACCTGACCGAGGAGCAGCGCCAACGCATCGACGCCCTCGCCGAAGCGGAAGGCGTGACCATGGCCGAGATCATCCGGCGCGCTCTCGACTCATACCTCGAGGACGAGACACCCGATCCCGAGTTGGCGCTGGCGGCCACGTTCGGCGCAGCTCCGGACGCCACGGTGCCGAGCCGGGATGAATGGGATCGTGGCTGACATCCTCGTCCACACCGACGTCTTCATCGACCACCTCCGAGGCGCTCGCCGGCTCGTTCCCGGCCGTCACCGATTGCGTTACTCGGTCATCACCAGAGCCGAGCTCCTTGCGGGCAACACTGCCTCCAATCTGGTCAGCACTCTCCTTGCCCCGTTCCGGGAGATCCCGGTCGATCGCACGGTGGCGGAACGCGCTGGCCGAATCCGTCGAGAGAGCGGCATCCGTCTGCCCGACGCCATCATTGCGGCAACTGCCATCGAACACGGGTTGGGTCTGGCTACACGGAACCGATCCGACTTCGAGCCCGTGCGAAGCCTCCGTCTGAGGGACCTTGACCACGCTCACGTGATTCTCCCCAGACCTGCTCACTGAAGTTCCCCGCCCTCTGAGTGGAAATACAGGGCATCGGTGGGGCCCGTCTCCAGGCTGGCTGTCAGCAACGACAGAGCCAGCTGGTGGAGAGGAGCCGGTCCTGATGCTGGCACAGGAGGAAGACGTGGAGATTCCTGCGCTACGCAAGCAGGGTTGGTCGATCTCGGCTATCGCCCGGCATGTGGGTCGGGATCCGAAGACGGTGCGGGCGTACCTGGCCGGCGAGCGTGAGGTCGGGGTGCGTACACCGACGGCCGAGCCGGATCCGTTTGATCGGGTCGAGCTGTATGTGCGGCAGCGATTGACGGATGACCACGGGGTGTGGGCGATGGTGATGTTCGACGAAGTCCAGGCGTTGGATTACGGGCAGTCGTATCCGACGTTCACCCGCAAACTCCGAGAACGGAACCTGCCGCCTCGCTGTGAGGCGTGTGAGGGGGCGAAGGGGCGCACCACGGTCGACAGCGAGCATCCGCCCGGTGAAGAGATCCAGTGGGACCGGGACGAGCTCGGCACCTGCCCGTGGGACCCGACCTGTGAGGTGTTTCTGCTGGTCGGTTCGCTGTCGTATTCGTCCAAGACCAGGGGGTGGCTGACGGATGCGACCGATCAGGCGCATCTGAAGAGACCGCCGACAACGTGGTGATCGGGAACACAGCGGGCACGTCGAACGTCGTCGAGGGGAACGAGAGCAATGCATTCACCGGCAGCGGCTTCCAAGGACTCGGCGCCGAGGCTGCCGAGCGCCTCAC
The DNA here is from genome assembly GCA_035458525.1 of Acidimicrobiia bacterium. Lineage (GTDB taxonomy): Bacteria > Actinomycetota > Acidimicrobiia > Spongiisociales > UBA5794 > DATHZQ01. Next base: position 10 of record DATHZQ010000074.1, on the reverse strand, counting down.
ATCGGCCATG
>DATHZQ010000073.1:0-33714 GCA_035458525.1 Acidimicrobiia bacterium | reverse complement strand
CATGGCCGATGTGAGGCGCTCGGCAGCCTCGGCGCCGAGTCCTTGGAAGCCGCTGCCGGTGAATGCATTGCTCTCGTTCCCCTCGACGACGTTCGACGTGCCCGCTGTGTTCCCGATCACCACGTTGTCGGCGGTCTCTTCGCTGAAGGCGTACGTCAAACCCATCGTTGCGTCGAGTCCGCTCAGGTTGTTGGCTACAAACACGTTCTCCGCTGCCACGTTGACGGCATTGACGCCGCCGACGGCAACGCCGACGTCGGCTGTGCCCGTGAAGGTGTTGTTGCGGACCACGGCGTGACTGGGGACTGGGACCGCATCGAAGCCTGCCAGGATCATGCTCGTGTAGCTGAACTCCCAGCCGAGAACTCCTGCGGAAACGGGCAGCGCGGTGGCCGCACTCGTCGCTGAATCCACGTGAATGTGGTTGTGTTCGATCGTGACGTTGGCGCCGTCTTTGGGTGTGCCGACCAGGCACCCGATCTTCCGTCCCGTGACGGCACCCCTCGGTCCGGGATTGTGAGCGATGTTGACGGTGCCGACCCAGTCGCCGACAACCTCGAAGGCGATGTCGGCGTCGACGCTGTTGTCACGGCAGAGTGCTTCTCCATGGAAGTTTCCCTGCCCGCCTGCCAATACGATCCCGGCTGAACCGAACGGCAAGGAGGGGAGCGCAAAGTCGCAGCCTGTGATCTCTACGTCCACCGTGGTATCCCACGGATTGGCTGCGTACAAGGCGCCAACGGCAAAATCGGCAATACCGCCGTTGCGGACGTGCGTACTGCAGTCTCTGAGATGAAAGTCGCCGGCGTTGTTGTGGCCGAGGAACCCCCCACCAACGCTCCCCAGGATGCCTGTCGGGCTCCACAGATCGACGACGTGGACATTCTCTGCAAGGACATCGATCTTGTCGCTCATCCAAGGTGATCCGTAGATGGCGATAGGCCATACGCCGGCGCCCCGCAGCACGAGGTTGCGGAACTCGACCTCCGTGGCGGCGCCAATGTACGACCCTGTGTCGATCCGGTAGAAGTTCACGCCGATCCCGGCGAGACCGTTGACGAGCTCGGTCATCCGTGGCTTGCCAGCGAGCGTTTCCGGGGCATCGTACGTATCGTCGAGGATCTCACCTTCGAGAACGCAGTTGCCGCCGATCTCCAGCGACCACGACAACATGCCCGGTGTCGTCCCGAGATTGAACGCAGTGGGCGTCCCGGCCTCGTCGGTGGCCTTCAAGAGGATGTGTCCTCCACCCGGGTAGCTACGGCCGCTCTGCGGGTAGGAACCCGGGTACGGGTCGGTGAGGAACGTCGGCAGCCATGCGTGCACGGCGGCGTCGAAGTCCCACCGCACCGGTCTCCAATAATCCTCGGCGCGGCCGCCGTGGATTGCGGCCATCACCTCGAGAGCATCGGGGCTGAAGATGTTGCCGAAGTAGACGGGCACTGCAGCACCCACGACGTCGATGACGTCGGGCGGAAAGAACCAATCAAGTGGCGCATTGGGGCCGCGAAGGGCATATTCGTGGCTCACGTCGACCCCAGTCGGGAATACCACCGTGCTGGCGGCCGGCGGTTGAGCAGCAAGTCCAAAGCCCGCGCCTCGCGTGAGAATAGAGCTCGTTCCCAGGGCGGCCGCTCCCGTGGCTTGGATGAACCTCCGTCGAGTGATGTCTCCACTCATGCTGGACCTCCTCCATTGTCGCAGCTACGAGCCGAATCCTCTGCCGACGCCGGCTCCTCCGCACGACCAGGTATCTCCAATCAGCATTCCGCACCCGATATTCCGCATCTAGTGCCGTAGGTACCCGCTGTTACCTCGCAGCCGAGGAGCCGATGCGCATCGTCCTGTGCGACATCAACCGTTTCGCAGATCAGTCCTCGACTGCAACCCAAACTGCAACCCAAAGAAGCGTCCACGTTCGTGGTGTACGGGCCGTAATGCTCGCAAATAGGTGATCACCGCGTCAGCCTCACTGGTAGCTGACAGGCGACCGTGAGGAGGAACGCGGTGATCGACATGAGCATGGACGCGTTGGTGTGGCTGCGCAAGCAGCTCGACAGCGACGGGAACGACTTGCTGCGCGCGATGGTGCGTACCTTTGCGGAGGCGTTGATGGGCGCCGAGGCCGATGCGGTGTGTGGCGCCCCGTACGGCGAGATATCGCCGGAGCGGGTGAACCGGCGTAACGGGTATCGGCTCCGGCGTTGGGACACCAGGGTGGGGACGATTGACCTGGCCATCCCGAAGCTACGGACCGGGTCGTAGGGCGGCGCTGAAACGAGGCGGCCGCCAACGCCCGCGCCGCAGAGATCCACACGGCGCTGCGCACCGGCCAGCTCACCGCACCCGACGCAGTAGTCGATGCGTTCTTGAAGCGGAGCTGGCGACCCATTTTGAGCAACACCCGGACGCCGGCATCTACTTCTCCCAACCAGGACTCGGTGATGTGCTCGGCGCCCGGGTGCCGGGCGAGTTCGGGGACGACCCCGAACGCTATGCCGACGCCAGGTCTCGCAGGAACTACGCCGGCACCTCACCCATCACCGTCGCCTCCGGCACGAAGCGGACCGTGCTGGCCCGCTACGCCCGCAAACGGCGTCTCTACAACGCCATCGACCAATGGGCCTTCTGCTCCCTCTCCCGGAGTCCCGGAGCACGGGCCTTCTACGACCAACGACGCGCCACCGGCGCCGGCCACCACGAGGCGCTACGAGGGTTCGGCAACCGCCTCGTCGGCATCCTCCACGGCTGCCTCCGCCTCCGCCACCGCACCCGCTCCAACGAACACACCGCTTGGGGACACCGCCAACCCGCCGCCGACGACATCGCCGCTTGACAGTTACACCCCTGGGGTGTCTAGATCTCATACATGGCATGGGCCAGCAGCAGCGGGTAGATCAACATCAGGACGCCAATCACCGAGACCGTCCACCGCCCGCCCGGTCGGCTCATGAGATCCCGGTCTCTGGCCGACAGATAGTCACGCAGAGCGTTCCAAGCTGCCCTCCGACCCAACTCATGCGATCGCGTGTGATGAATCTCGCATGTCTCGCGCCACATCAGGTGGGGCATCTCTTGCCCGCTCCAGACACCGAACCGGGGCTCGCGGACACGAGGTGCGAGGCACCTCGTGTCCGGTTCTCAGCCTCCGCTCAGATCGTTCGCTCCGGCGCCTCGGCGGTGGTCGGAGCGCCCGTGTGGTGGTACCTGCGGCGGATTCGGTCGGCCGCTGCGGTGTGGACGTCGTAGGGCCCTCCGGGGGAGGGGAGTTCCTCGTCGGGCTCGGTGAACGGTGCGAGCTCACCAATCAGGACCATTCCGGTCGACTCGGCGAACTTCCGCCACGCCGCTCCAGCCGCGAGCGAACGGGGGCGGGCGCCCTTGAGCCGTTCCATGAGATAGTCGTCGACCGCCGCAAACCGGATCGCCCACGTCGGCGCCGACGCAAGGCGGCTGAGGAGGCGATACAGCTCTGAGCCGAGCACGGCAGTCGTGTCGAGATCGTCACTCTCGAGCTGGTCGGCGGACACGCCGATGAGCCGGCTTGCCCCCATCGGCGTCATATCGATCTGGAGGCTGCGATAGCTCCGCAGCAACAGAGAGTGCCTTGCGGGCGGGTCGGTGGGGGCGGGGGCCACGGTGATCTCCAGCCACGGTGCTCGTGGGGTGGCAGAGTCGCCGAAGCTGAGGATGATCGAAACGACAAGCTCGTCCGAGGCGCTCGGGGCGAGCGCGGTGACCGTGAGCTGGGGGTAGCCGTGATAGCCCACGACTGCGCCGCGCAGCCCCCGGTCGGCATGCGCTTCGGTACGGCCACCTATTCCTTGGTCGGTCATCGTGCCCCTTTCCAGGGTTGAACGTCGAGGTTCTGATCAGCCACCCGCATCACACGCTGTTCGAAGATGAAGGCGACCCGTCGATTCGATGCTTTGCCGGCTGCGGTCTCGTTTGAAGCGATCGGGCGATCTTTTCCGTCGCCCACGCTCGACAGGCGCGACGGGTCGATGCCTGCAGCTTCGGGACAGGCGATCGCTTCTGCGGCCCGAGCCTCGCTCAGCAGCTCGCTGAGCTCCCGGGAGCCGATGGAATCGCAATGGCTTTCGATGATCATGCCAAGCCACTGGTCGCGCACGAGGATCGCCACGGCGATGTCGAGAACCGTGCGGGTGCCTGTGGTTGTCGTCGCCTCCGGCGTGTCAACCGAGCCGATCGGTTCGAGTGGCGTGATCGTCGAGCGACCGGCCCGCTCAGAGATGCCGGCGGTGTTGCCGTCGTCCGCGAGTCGATCAGGACTAAGACGATGACGAATGCTGCGATCGCGATGGCCGCGATCGTCAGCGACAGGTCCTTCGAGGCCCGCATGCCCATTCCCCCAAGCATTGAGGTCGGGCAGCGCGGTCGCACAGCGAGGCACGGCCCTAACGCACCTCGAAACCAGTGATTCCCCCACCGGCCCGACTATTTCCTACCTCTCCCCAGCGACATGATCTCACGCATCGCATCGCTCCGCAACGGTGCGACCGCCCTAAGGCTGGGGACAACATCGAGTGGAGTTCCCTTCCTTCCCGCAAGCACTGTGCCTGCGATCGTCGAAGGATGGAGGTCAGTCGTTGGTGATGAGTTGGCTCGCAGATAGGTCGTCGACGGATTCCAGCTCGCGAAGGCCAATCCTTTAGCGCTGGTACTCGGAAGAGGCCCGCGGGGCCGACTGAGATCGGTGCCTACATGTTGCGGCGGTACTGGCCGCCGACTCGGTAGAGGGCATCGGACATCTGGCCGAGGCTGCAGACTTTGGCGGCCTCCACCAGCGCTTCGAACGTGTTGCCGCCGGAAAGTGCGATCCGTTGCAGCCGGTCGAGGACGTCGGCGGCCTGCTTCTCGTTGCGCTGGTGGAGGGACTCGATCTCGGCGACGAGTCGGTCCTTGTCCTCGTTGCTCGAACGGATGAGCTCCTTGGGCCGTACGAACGGGGACCCTTCCTTCGACAAGAAGGTGTTGACACCGACGATGGGGAGCTCGCCGCTCGACTTCTGCTGCTCGTAGATCATCGATTCTTCTTGGATCTTGCTGCGCTGGTACATCGTCTCCATGGCGCCCAGCACGCCGCCGCGGTCGTTGAGCCGATCGAACTCCATCATCACGGCTTCCTCGACGAGGTCGGTCAGTTCCTCGATGATGAACGACCCTTGGAGCGGGTTCTCGTTGCGATTCAGGCCGAGCTCCTTGTTGATGATGAGCTGGATCGCCAACGCCCTTCGCACCGACTCTTCTGTAGGGGTCGTGATCGCCTCGTCGTAGGCGTTGGTGTGGAGCGAGTTGGCGTTGTCGTAGATCGCGTACAGGGCCTGCAGCGTGGTCCGGATGTCGTTGAAGCTGATCTCTTGAGCGTGGAGCGAACGTCCGGAGGTCTGGATGTGGTACTTCAGCATCTGCGAACGCTCGCCCGCTCCATAGCGGTCGCGCAACGCCTTCGCCCAGATGCGTCGCGCCACCCGGCCGATCACGGCGTATTCGGCGTCGACGCCATTCGAGAAGAAGAAGGAGAGGTTCGGGGCGAACGCATCGACCTCCATGCCGCGGCCGCGGAAGTACTCGATGAACGTGAACCCGTTCGCCAGCGTGAACGCAAGCTGCGTGATCGGGTTCGCACCCGCCTCGGCCATGTGATAGCCGCTGATCGAGACCGAGTAGAAGTTGCGGACACCGTTGTCGATGAAGAACTGCTGGATGTCGCCCTGCATGCGGAGGGCAAACTCCGTCGAGAAGATGCACGTGTTCTGGGCCTGGTCCTCTTTGAGGATGTCCGCTTGCACGGTGCCCCGCACGGTTCGCAGCACCCGGTCCCGGATGCCGGCATAGACGACGGCGGGAAGGACTTCGTCACCCGTGATGCCGAGCAGCCGAGTGCCCAACCCGTCGTGACCTTCGGGGAGCGGTCCCCGATACACCGGCCGCGGCACGCCCCGGTCCTCGTACCGCGCGGCGAGCCTGGTCTCGACGTCGTCCCAAAGTCCGTGTTCGTCGATGTATCGCTCGCACTGCTGATCGATCGCGGCGTTGAGGAAGAACGCAAGGATCATCGGCGCCGGGCCGTTGATGGTCATCGAAACGGATGTCGACGGATCGAGCAGGTCGAACCCGGAGTACAGCCGTTTGGCGTCGTCGAGCGACGCGACCGAGACGCCGCTGTTGCCGACCTTGCCATAGATGTCGGGTCGCTCCGCAGGATTCTCTCCGTAGAGCGTCACCGAGTCGAAGGCCGTCGACAGGCGCGCTGCCGGCATACCGTGCGACAGGTAGTGGAAACGGCGGTTGGTCTGCTCCGCCCCACCCTCCCCGGCGAACATCCGCGTGGGATCCTCGGTGGTGCGCCGGAACGGATACACCCCGGCCGTGAACGGGAAGGCGCCCGGCACGTTCTCCTGCATTCCCCAGCGAACCCGATCTGCCCATCCGCTGAGCTGAGGAAAGGCCACCTTGGGAACGCGTGTCCCCGATAACGTCGTGACGGTGGCGTCCACGGTGACCGTACGGTCGCGCACGGGATACGACACCTCGTCGCCTGCGTACCGCTCGCGACTGGCCTGCCAGCCGTCGACGATGGCGGCAGCATCGGCCTCCAACTCGGCCCGAGAGGAGGCGATCCAGTCCGTCACGTCGATGCCGTGTCGCTCTGCGACGATCGTCAGCGCTTGCAGCTCCTCCGCCACCTGCGCCTGCTGCGTGGTTCGACGGTTGTAGGCACGCACGGTCTCGGCGATCTCGGACAGGTAGCGCACCCGATCCTTCGGGATGATGGTCCGGTCGGAGGTTTGGTCGACGTTCAACTCCACATGTGCCGAGAAGTCGAGGGGTGACTTCGCATCGACCGCTTCCATGAGGGCCTTGAAGAACTGGTTCGTGCCGGGATCGTTGAAATGCGAGGCGGACGTCAGGTACACCGGCACCTCGTCGTCCGGGCGGTCGAACGCAACCCGGTTCCGTCTCCACTGCTTGCGCACATCGCGCAAGGCGTCAGCGGCGCCACGCCGATCTGCCTTGTTGATCGCGACCACGTCGGCGTAGTCGAGCATGTCGATCTTCTCGAGCTGCGACGGAGCGCCGAACTCGGGAGTCATCACGTACACGGAGAGATCGGAGTGATCGACGATCTCGGTGTCGGACTGACCGATGCCTGACGTCTCCAGTACCACGAGGTCGTAACCGGCGGCCCTGACGACGTTGATGGCAGCGGCCACGTGGGGCGAGAGGGCGAGGTTGGCTTGCCGGGTTGCGAGCGACCGCATGAACACCCGGGGGTGATGGACCGAGTTCATGCGGATGCGGTCACCCAGCAGTGCTCCGCCCGAGCGGCGGCGGGATGGATCGACCGAGATGATGGCGATCGACTTGTCCTGGTGGTCGGCGAGGAAGCGGAGCACCACCTCGTCGACGAGGGATGACTTTCCTGAGCCGCCGGTTCCCGTGATACCAATCACTGGCGTCGTGGCGCCCGCTGCGGCCGCGGCGATGGCGGCCAGAAGCTCGCCATGCCGTTCCGGAGCGTTCTCGGCCGCTGAGATCGCTTGCGCTACTGCTCGGTTGTTGGCCACCGAGAGGGCGTCGACCGTCACCTCGACGTCGACCCCGCGGGCGAAGTCGGCCCGGGCCACGAGATCGTCGATCATTCCCTGCAAACCCAGCGCCCTGCCGTCGTCCGGTCCGTAGATGCGTTCGATGCCGTCCTCGTGCAGTGCCGCCGCCTCCTCGGGGAGGATCGTTCCGCCGCCACCGCCGAAGATCTTCACGTCGTGGGCCCCGGCTTCGTCGAGCAGGCTGCGGACGTAGCGGAAGAACTCCATGTGGCCGCCCTGGTACGAGGTGATCGCCACCGCCTGGGCGTCCTCCTGGACAGCAGCCTCGACGATCTCGAGAGCGGAGCGGTCGTGGCCGAGGTGGATCACCTCGACGCCGGTGGCCTGGAGGATGCGGCGCATGATGTTGATGGCGGCGTCGTGCCCGTCGAACAAGGACGTTGCGGTGACGATGCGGACATGGTGGGTGGGTGCCGGCATGGAGACCCTTCTACGGCTAACGTCAAGAATACTTTGAAGTCAAAGGATACCGCATCGGACGGCAAGCCGGAAGCCCGGCAGGACCCGATCGCCGAAGCCAAGCGCCAATGGATCCGGCACGGCTGGGGTGATGCAGCCGAGGGGATGGCTGCCGTGACGACGATCGTTCGAGTCAATCAGATCGTGACGTCGAGGGTTGCTGACGCCCTTACGCCGTGGGGCCTCTCGTTCGCCCGATTCGAGATCCTGCGGCTGCTCGGGTTCTCCCGACGTGGGCAACTCCCCATGGGAAAGATCGGTGAGCGCCTCCAGGTCCATCCGGCCAGCGTGACGAGTGCGGTGAAGCGTCTGGAGCGCGACGGCCTGGTCGCACGCGAGGTGGATGGGTTGGACAGCCGCATCGTCCTGGCCTCGATCACGGAGGCGGGCCGGGTCGTATTGGCTCCGGCGACAGAGGCGATCAACACCGTCTTCGAAACGGTCGCCGGGCACCACGATCTCGCAAGCATGGTGAAGTCGCTCGATGTCATCCGAGCGTCCGCCGGCGATCCGGTCGAGGCCGTCTCGCCGATGGTTGATGACAGAAGCCTCTGACGCATTGCAGCCGGGCGCCCTATCGATAGAGGGGTCATGCGCAGCGGCGTGCAGGAGTTCACCGGCGGACAGAGGCTCGATCGCGCCGAGATCGGTGCACTGGAGATAACGGTGTGACGGCTCACGAGGGCGAACCCACACCTGCCTTCACTCGCCGCGAGATCTTCCGCATCGTCGCCGGGATCCTCGCCCTGGCGCTCGGTGGGCTCGTGCTCTGGGCAGCGGCATGGGATTACGTGCGCTGGACCGAGGACTTCCTCCCGGGCAGCGCTCCTCGCGACGTGCTGCAGCCGGACGCCTGGACCGTCACCGATGAGTCGGTCGTGTTCTTGGCCGTCGGCGACACCGGCACCGGTGGACGCAATCAGATGGACATCGCCCAGGCAATGGTCGATGCCTACAAAGAGAATCCCTTCGGCTTTGTCGCTCATGTGGGCGACGTTTCGTACCGGGGCAGCATCGTCGAGCGTTGGGAGGAGGTCTGGCTCGACCCCTACAGCTCCCTGTTGGACGCAGGCGTGCAATTCGAGGTTGCGCTCGGCAACCACGAGCTCCAGGAGGGTCAGACCGAGGAGACCATCGAGTGGATCGAGGCCAGGCTCGACCAGCTCGGCTACGACAACGCCTATCGAGTGGTGCCCTACGGACCGATCGACTTCTTCTTCATCGATTCGAGCACGCCGCTCGTGACCGGGGTTCGGTCCGGTGAACAGCTCGCCTGGCTGGAGGAGGCGCTTGCGGCATCCGAAGCGACCTGGAAGATCGCAGTGATGCATCACGCGCCGTACTCGTCGAGCGCAAAGCGCGGCTCGAATCTCGAAGTGCGTGCGGCGGTGGAGCCACTGTTCATCCAGCATGGGGTGCAGTTGGCGCTCACGGGGCACGACCACATCTACGAGCGCACGCATCCCCAGAGCGGCGTGACATACATCGTCACCGGCGCCGGTGCCAAGCTGAGCGATGTCGGCACGAGCGACTTCACCGCGCTGTCGGCCGAGGTGCTGCAGTTCATGCGAATCGAGATCGATGAGGGTCTGCTCGCTGTGGAGGCGATCGACATCACCGGAACCGTCTTCGATCGCGTCACGCTCGACGCAACGGGCGAGGTGGTGCCGTGAGCAGCCGCAACGCAATGTGGCAAGGAGTGCTGGCCGGAGGGATCACGTTCCTGCTCGTGGCGCTGCCGACGGCGGCGATTCTCTACGCCGCGCAGACCGGGAGCATCGGCACGGTGAGCACCATGGGGTTCGGTGGGTTGGCCGTGGTCGTGCTCGGCACCATCAGCGGCGGGGCCGGCTATGTCGTCGCCCGGGCCTACCGGCGGGACCCCGGCCGGAGGCCAGGCGACGTTTGGACCTCGTGGTTTTCCGGGCTGGTCACGTTGGTCCTGGGCTCGTGGTTCGCGCCCTTTGTCGTGCTGTTCGTGTTCGTCGACAGCGACCACTCGCTCGCCGAGCGAGCACCACTCGTGTTCCTCACCTGGACGGTTGCACATTGCGCCGTTGCGGTTTTGGCCGCGTGGGTTGCCAAGTCATTGTGGAAACCACCCCACGCCGCCATGTGAGCGCTTCCGCACGGCACTAACTTCGGTGGCATGACGGACGTCGCACATCCTCAATATCAGTCCGGATTCGGCAACGAGTTTGCTTCCGAAGCGGTCCCAGGGGCGCTGCCGGAAGGCCAGAACAACCCGCAGAAGCCGCCGCTCGGGCTGTATACGGAGCAGTTGTCCGGTACGGCGTTCACCGTGCCGAACGCTCGCAACCGGCGAACCTGGATGTATCGCATCCGGCCTTCGGTCCGGCACGCCTGGCGGTTCACCGAGGCCGGGACCCATTGGATCCGAACCGCCCCGAGCCGCGAGGCGGATCCGCCCATCGGCCAGCTGCGCTGGGACCCACCGCCGTTCCCCGAGGAGGCGACGACCTTCCTCACCGGCATGCGCACCGTGGCGACCAACGGCGATGCCCACACGCAAGTTGGCATGGCGGCCCACGTCTACATGGCGTCGGAGTCGATGACCGAGACGTACTTCTACAACGCGGACGGCGAGATGCTCGTAGTGCTCCAGGACGGGCGGCTGCGTTTCATCACCGAGTGCGGCGTGCTGGTGGCGTCCCCTGGCGAGATCGTCGTGCTGCCCCGCGGCATGGTGTTCCGGGTCGAACTCATCGACGCAACTGCCCGCGGCTACATCTGCGAGAACTACGGCACCTACATCGAAATCCCGGAGCGGGGCCCCATCGGGGCGAACGGCCTCGCCAACCCTCGTGACTTCCTCTATCCCGTCGCGGCGTTCGAGGACGTCGAAGCGTCAGGTGAGCTCTCCGTGAAGTTCGACGGCCGCATGTTCTCCGTCGAGACCGACTACTCGCCGCTCGACGTGGTCGGCTGGCACGGCAATCACGTTCCGTACAAATACGACCTCACCAAGTTCAACGTGATGGGTTCGATCAGCTTCGACCACCCCGATCCGTCGATCTTCACCGTCTTGACCTCACCGTCGCCGGACGAAGGGGTCGCCAACATCGACTTCGTCGTGTTCGCCGACCGCTGGCTGGTGGGGGAGCACACCTTCCGGCCGCCGTGGTATCACAAGAACATCATGTCCGAGTTCATGGGCATTCTCTACGGCGTGTACGACGCCAAGGAGGAAGGGTTCGCACCTGGCGGCATGAGTCTGCACAACATGTACTTCCCCCACGGACCTGATCACGACGCCTGGCTCAAAGCGACAACTTCGGATCTCGCTCCCGAGAAGCTGGCCGACACGATGTCGTTCATGTTCGAGACCCGCTATCCCCTGATCCCGACGGCCTACGCCGGGTCGATTCCGGCATTGCAGGACGATTACCCGAGCGTGTGGCACAGCTTGGAGCGCCACTTCGAGCGGTGAGCGCAGGCCCTGCGGTTTCGGCCGGCACTCGTGGCGACGGGCGGTACCGTCGGTAGGGACGGGTTCATCTTCGAGCGTGGCGATCGGCTGACGGCGAACGTCGATCTCGGTGAGAGCTACACGATCGATTTTCGGGTTCGCATCGACGAATCGGATCACGCCGCCAAGCTCCTCGATTTCCACGACCTCGGCGACGACGGCGGTTTCCACGTGTACGAGCAACCGCGGCTGATGTACTGGTTCACGGCCGGTTGCAACCGTGAGGTGAACGAAGCGCAGGGTTGCCCAGGCGGCTACACCCGCCAGCCGCTGGGCGGTGAGCTCGATGACGTGGTGCCCGGCTCGTGGATGACGGTCAAGCTCGTGCGCGACGGGGAGACGGGCACGGTCACTGCCGACCTCGATGGAGAGGCCCAGACTTGGGAAGTCGTGCCTCCGCCGTGGATCACACCGGAGCAGCTGCCGAGCCAGGTCGATTTCATCGACGACTTCAGCGGCGAGGCGGTGCAGGACGATGCAAGGCTGCGCCACATCCTCCTGGACGACCGAGCGACCCGCAGCGAAACGGGGGGCGGCGAACTCGACTACGTCAAGATCGCAGTGAACTAGCGCCGCCGCAGCGGGCTGTGGGGAAGCATCGTTCGGGGGTGCGGTGTTGACGAGGCATGGACGCTTTCGTGCCCACGGGCGGCGGCAATCTCGGTGCAGTGCATGTCGGGATGCTGCATGTGCTGTGCGAGCAAGGCGTCGCTCCCGATGTGATCGTCGGGACGTCGGTGGGCGCCATCGACGATCACTGGCGGAACCGTCAGGCGCTGGTGCCCGCCATCCAATCGGAGTGGAGCCGGGCGTAGACGCCGTCCGCAGCGACGAGATCGTGGTGGGTACCGACTTCGACGAGGCGGTGCTCGTGGAACACGAGCGTCAGGTCGGCTGCCTCGGCGGTCGACAGCCGGTGAGCGACGGTGATCGACGTCCGCCCCTCGGTGAGACGTTCCATTGCCTGACGGATCCGCACCTCCAGGGCCGGATCGACGGCAGAGGTAGCTTCGTCGAGCACGAGCACGCCCGGTGCGGCGATCCATGCCCGAGCGAGCGCCACCAGCTGCCGCTCACCGGCCGACAGCTGGGTGCCGCGCTCGCCCACCCGGGTCGCCAGCCCATCGTTGAGCAAGGCGATCCAGTCGTCGAGGCTCAGATCCTGGAACGCTGCCGCAACGTCGGCGTCGCTCGCGTCGGGCCGTCCGTACCGGACGTTCTCGGCGATGGTCGCATCGAACAGGAAACCTTCCTGGGGCACGAATGACACGTGCTCCCGCAAACTGGTGAGTCGGATCCGATCGATGGGCACTCCACCGATCCGAACGTTTCCAGTCGTTGGATCCAGGAGCCGGGTCACGACCTTGGTGAACGTCGACTTGCCGGAGCCGGTCTCGCCGACCACGGCAATGCGCGCTCCTGCGGGAATATGCGTGGTGATGTCGACGAGCACATCGCCTCCGGTTGGGTACCGGAAGTAGACGCCGCTCACGTCGACGTCGAGCGGCCCACCCGGCAGTTCTTGGCCGTCGCGAGGGTCGGCAACATCGATTTCGGTCTCCAACACGTTGACGATGCGCCGGACCCCGGCTGCTGCTGATTGGGCCTGGTCGAGGGTCTCAACCAGCGTCTGGACCGGCTCCACGAGCAGCGTCACGAGGAACAGCATGGCCAAGAGCGTGCCGGCCGAGGTGCCTTCCGCGGCGCCGGTCAGTACGCCGACGCCGATCACTGCGGCGGTGATGGCTCCGGCAAAGATCTCGGCGCTCGAGAACAGCGCCGAGCCGAGACTGAACGTGCGCACCGAAGTGCGGAACTCGTCCTCGAACACTTCCTCGACCTTCTCCATCGTCGGCGCTTCTCCGCCATAGGCGCGGATCACGGTGAGACCGGAAATCGCCTCGCTCATTGCCGCCAACGAGTTGGCGACGCGGCTGCGGACTTGGTCGTGAAGGCGCTGCAGGATGCGCTGGAACCAGAGCAGCAGGAGTGCATAGACGATGACGCCGGCCAGCACCAGCAGTGCCAGTTTCCACTGGTACATCAGCATGGCGGCCATGGCGAGTACCACCTGCGCCGAGCCGATCATCAACCCGACGCCGCCCCAATCCACGAAGTCTTGAATCGCAACGATGTCGGATGTGACCCGAGCGACCAGCGCTCCGCGGCGCTCGGATTCGACGTGTAGCACGGACAGCGCATGGAGGTGGGCGAACGTCTTGACCCGCAGGTCGGAGAGGCCCTCGGCGGCTCGATCCGCGAGCCGGACGAGCGCCATTCGGCGAACCGCCATCGCCACCAACATCGCGGCCACGGCGGAGGCGCCCAGGGTGAGCACGTTGCCGACGTCGATGCCGCTCGGGTCGAGGATCTCGTTGTCGACGATCAGCTGCACGACCACGGGGACGCCGAGCTGTATCGCCGTTCCCAAGGAAGCCAGCAGCACCGTGATGCCGAGGCCGCGGCGCAGCGCCGGTGCCTCGCGAAGCATGCGGCGCAACGCCCGCGACGTGGGCAGCTCGGTGCGGCTCATCGCCCCTCGTCCCTCCGTTCCGCAGCGTCGTCTTCGTACGCTTCGAGGATCCTGGCGTATCCCGGCGTCGTCGCCATCAGCCGCTCGTGGGGGCCATGCGCAACGATGCGTCCCTCGTCGACGAACACCACCTCGTCGGCCAGCGTGATCGACGACCGGCGGTACGCGACGACGATCACCGTGGACGGCAATTCGGCATCGCGAAGACCCTCGAGGATGCGGGTCTCGACCGACGCATCGACGGCTGAGGTTGCATCGTCCAGGATGAGGAGTCGCGGCTTGCGGACCAGGGCCCGGGCCAGCGCCACTCGCTGGCGTTGGCCACCGGACAGCGTGGTGCCACGTTCGCCGAGATCGGTATCGAGGCCCTGGGGCAGCCGGTCGATGAACTCGGCGGCGTTGGCGAGGCGGGCCGCCTCCCAGACCTCCTCGTCGGTGGCATCGGTGCCAAACGCGATGTTCCCTCGCACCGTGTCGTCGAAGAGAAACGCCTCCTGGGCAACGAAGGCCACCTCACCCGGAAGGGCGGAGCGGGCGAAGTCGCGGAGGTCGGTGCCGTCGAGCGTGATGCGGCCGGCCGTCGGGTCCCACAACCGCGCCATCAGCGTGACCAGCGTGGACTTGCCCGCAGCCGTCGGGCCGACGACCGCCACGATGCGGCCGGCCGGGATGCTCAGCGCGACGTCGCTCAACACCACTTCGCCGTGGGTGTAACTGAACGTCATTCCCATGCCGTGAACTTCGGCACCCGATGCGAGGCGTCGCGGCTGCACATCGCCGTAGGGCACCAATTCGTCTGCGTCGAGCACCCGCTGCACCCGATTCCAGCCGGCCACCGCATGCGACATGTCCCACAGCACGAAGCCGATGATGCGGATGGGTATGTACAGCAGCGAGAGAAGATAGGCGATGGTGATCACGTCGCCGGCGGTCACGTCTCCGGTCCGGATGCGGAGCGCCCCGACGACGAGGATGAGCACGGTGACGACCGACAGCAGACCCTCGACGACGACGCGGTAATTGGCATGCACCCGCCCTTCGTTCGCCAGCGTGTCGGCGAGCGCATCGGAGGCGCCGCGGAAGCGTTGTGTCTCGTGGTCCTCGCGGCCCAGCGCCTTGACGGTCAGCGCACCATCGAAGCTCTCGTGGGCGACTCGGGACACCTTGGCGCGCTGGTCCTGGACGCGTTGATAGAGGCCAAAAGTCGTCCACGAGCCGCGAATGTCGATGGACATGATGCCGGCCAACGAGATGAAGGTGACGGCGGCCAGCACCGGATCGATCGTGAGGATCATCACGACTGAGCCGATCAGCAGGAGCGAGGCACCCGTTCCGTAAGGCACGGGCGCGAGGATGAAGGTCGCCTGGCTCGCGTCGGCGTCGGTGACCGCCAGGAGGTCGCCGATCGATTGGCGGCGATACCAACGCATCTCGAGTCGCAGCATGCGGTCGATGAGCTCGCGGCGGACGTCGATCAGGTTGGCGTATTGCAGATAGCCTGCGGCAGTGCGACGTAGCGTGATGGCCACGGCCTTCCACACCGCCACTGCGACGATTGCGGCCACGGCGGGCAGGAGCCGCCCCCCGATCTCTTCCCGGCCGTCGAGCACCGGCACGATGACGCTGTCGGTTGCGTTCCCGATCACGACCGCCGAGGCGACGATTGCCGCAGCGAAAGCGGCCGCGCCGACCACAGCGAGGGTGAAGGCGACGGGATGCCGCCCCACGTACATCGCCACGAGGCGAAGTCCGGCGGCGAGCGAGGCGCGCAAGTTCTCGGGGGCGTCAGGCGTCACAGCCTCGACAGGCTAGGGGTCATTCCCCACGACGTTGACCGCTCCGCTCCGTGGCGCAAGCGGCTGCGACGTCAGGCCTCCAGGCCGATGGGGCACGACACGCCGGTGCCGCCAATGCCGCAATAGCCGTTGGGGTTCTTGGCGAGATACTGCTGGTGGTATTCCTCGGCGTGGTAGAACGGCCCCGCCGCTTCGATGTCTGTCGTGATCGGGCCGTACCCGGATGCGTCGAGGCGATTCTGGTACGTCGCCTTCGTTTCCTCGGCAGCCTGGGCCTGTGTCTCGCTCGAGGTGTAGATGGCCGATCGATACTGGGTGCCGACATCGTTGCCCTGGCGCATCCCTTGGGTTGGATCGTGACCCTCCCAGAACGCCTGGAGGAGCTGCCGGTACGTGACCTTGGCGGGATCGAATACGACGAGCACGGCTTCGGTGTGGCCGGTCCGGCCGGAGCACACTTCTTCGTACGAGGGGTTCTCGGTGAAGCCGCCGGCATAGCCGACGGCCGTCGTGAACACGCCGTCGATCTGCCAGAAGATCCGCTCGGCGCCCCAGAAGCAACCAAGGCCGAACACCGCAGTCTCCAGGCCCTCGGGGAACGGCGGGAGGATCTTCGTACCGTTGACGAAATGCTGACCTGAGAGGCGTACGCCGTCGCTACGGCCGGTGAGCGCGGTGTCGGCAGTGGGCATCTCGAGCTTCTTGCGGGTGAAGAACATGCGAATCCTCGCTTCCGGGTATGCGCCCTGGGAACGCATGGGAGTGGCGTGGTGTTCCCTGAATGATGGTATCGGTCATGCCGCTACGATCAACGAGAGATGGCTGACTTGATGGCTGCGATCTGCGACGACCTGGAAGCCGAGAAGGCGTCGGTCGTCGCTCTCGTCGCACCGCTCGACGAGAGCGGCTGGGACATCGAGACCCCGGCGCCGCCGTGGACGATCCGCGACCAAGTGTCGCACCTGGCCTTCTTCGACGAGAAAGCGTTGCTCGCACATGCCGATCCGGAGGCGTTCCTGGCCGAGCTCGCAGACGGGCGCGCCGCAGAGGTCATCGACCGCCAACTCGAGCAAGGCCGCAGCATGTCGGGTCGCGAGCTGCTGGCGTGGTGGGACCGAGCGAACGCCGACCTGACGGCCGTCTACCGGACACTCGATCCGAAGGAGCGCGTCGTCTGGTACGGCCCACCGATGGCGGCTCGCTCCAAGATCACTGCTCGCATCATGGAGACATGGGCCCACGGCCAGGACGTCGCCGACGCGCTCGCCGTCGTGCGCAGCCCGACGGATCGACTTCGACACGTGTGCCACATCGGAGTCCGCGCCCGGTCGTTTGCGTACATCGCCAATGGCCTCGTCCCTCCGCAGATCGACGTCTTTGTATCGCTGGAAGCGCCGGACGGCTCCCGATGGGAATGGGGCGAGCCGGGCAGCGAGCAGCGAGTGTCGGGATCCGCGCTCGGCTTTGCGCTGCTGGTGACGCAGCGCCGCCACCGCGACGACGTCGATGTCCGCTCCGTCGGCGACACAGCCGAGCAGTGGATGAGCATCGCCCAGGCCTTTGCAGGCCCTCCCGGAGAGGGACGCGTCGCCGGCCAGTTCGCCCACGTGGACGGTGCGGCGTGACGCCCGAAGCGTGGATCGTTGCCTACCAATCACAAGCTGGCCTGATCTTCGCCCTGACGGCTACGTACGGCGACGAGCTCGTGCCGTCTTGTCCGGGCTGGACCCTCGCCGATCTCGCGGCGCACGTCGGTGGCGCTCCCGCTCTGTGGGGCCCGGTCCTCGAAGCCGCCCCGGGTCAGCAACCCGGCGACGTGATGCAGCCCGACGTGCCGGAGGATCGTGACGAGATGCTGGCCTGGTGCACGATCGAACTGCAGTCGATGGTCGAGCTGTTTCGTACGGCCGACCCGGCAGAACCGGCGTGGACCGGAGCGGGCACGGGAGAGGGGCGGGCCTCGTTCTGGATGCGGCGCGCCGCCCTCGAGACCGCCGTACACCTGTGGGACGCAGCCAATGCGGTAGGCCAGGAGCACGAGATCCCGGCTGAGTTGGCTGCGGACGGTTTCGACGAGCTTGCGGAGTTGTTCCCGACGCTCAGTGCATGGTCCGGCAAGGAGCCGCAGCACACGTTGCAGGTGGCGCCCAATGACTTCGTGCGCACCTGGACGTATCGAGGGGCCATGGCCAGCCATCCGGTCACGACGCTGTCCGGACCGTCCGCCGAGATCTACCTCGAACTGTGGGGCCGGCGACCGTCTCCACCCGCGGCGGCGCGTGCCGTCGGCGATTGGGTCGAGCTGATCGGAACCCTGGCCGCCTGAAGCGACCACCCGAGCCGCCCACCTAGCATCACGAACCATGATGACCGTTGGAGACGTGCTGGCCCGGCTCGACCGGATCGCTCCGTTTGCGAAAGCGGGCGGCTGGGATCCCGTTGGTCTTCAGCTCGGCGACGCAGCAGCCCCGGCAGCGATCGTGGGGGTGTGTCACGAGGTGACGCCGCTCGTGGTCGAGCGCGCCGTCGCTGCGGGAGTCGAACTGCTCGTGTCGTACCATCCGCTCCTGTTTCGACCGACGCGCCGGATCGTGGCCGGACCGGACGCCGTGGGTCGGGCCCACACCCTGGTTCGCAATGGCGTTGCGCTTGCGGTGGTTCACACCGCCTACGACGTGGTGCCCGGAGGTGCCGCTGACGCCCTGGCGGATGCTCTCGGCCTCGAGGACTTCACCCCCTTCGGTCCGAACTGGGGCGCCGACGCGGTCAAGATCGTTGCCTTTGTCCCCGCGGAAGATGCGGATGCCATCGCTGCTGCGATGGCGAGCGCCGGCGCCGGCCGGATCGGCGCCTACACGGGGTGCTCGTTCCGGGCCGCCGGCGTTGGCACGTTCGTCGCGGGGCCCGGCACCGATCCGGCCACCGGCACCGCCGGCGCGTCCAACGCAGAGCCGGAGGTGAGGCTCGAGATGATCGCTCCTGCTGCACGAAAGCACGCGGTCGTTGCGGCGCTCACCCACGCGCACCGCTATGAAGAGCCTGCGTACGACGTCTACGCCGTCGAAGCGAACGCAGGTTTCATCGGGCGGCAGGGGACGCTGGCGCACCCGCGGCGGTTGGATGCGTTCGCCGATGAGGTTGGCGCAGCGCTGGATTCGGCGGTGCGGATCGCCGGGGATCGCAGCCGGACCGTCAGCCGGGTCGCAGTCGTGCCGGGTTCGGGGCGAACTGCACTCCGAGATGCCTCGGCCGCAGATGTGATCGTGACCGGAGACATCGGTCATCACGATGCGCAGGCTGCGCTGGAGCGTGGAATCGCCGTGATCGACCCGGGGCATGCCGCCACCGAACGGCCGGGGGTAGCAAGGCTGTACGCTGCGGTGGCAGAGAGGGTCGATGCTGCGGTTGATCTGACCGCAGTCGAAGCCGACCCATGGCGAGCGTGACGGAGGAACGTGCCAGATGGAAGAGTTGAGGAGCCTGGCAGATCTACTCGACTTGCAGGCTGTTGACTCAGACATCGACCGACTCCTCCACGAACGGGAAACCTTGCCGGCGCTGAGTGCCTATCGCCAGGCGCACGCGTCCTTGAGCCAGCTCACCGGCGAGCGCGATCAGGAAGCGACCACGTTGCGACAGGTGGAGCTTGCGCTCGACAAGACTTCGGGCGAGTTGGAACTCGCCGAGGCGAAGCTGGCCGCAGAGCAAAACCGGCTGTACGCCGGGGGTATGAGTGCCCGCGACGCCGACTACCTCCGACGCGAAGTCGAGATGCTCGAGCGCAAGAAATCCGACATGGAAGAGGAAGTCCTCGAGCTCATGGAGAAGCGCGAGCAGCACGCGGCGCGGCTCGAGGAGCTGAACGCACAAGTCGTGGAGGCCGAGAAGCTGAAGAGCGCTCATGAAGCGACGATCACCGAGGCATGGGGAGAGATCGACGGGCGGCTGGCGCGTAAAGAGGAGCGCAAGCAGGACATCGTTCCCCTCATCCCCGAGGACTTGCTCGACGCATATGAGCGCCTGCGGTCACAGAAGGACGACGGCGTGGCGGTCGGGCGTCTCGCCGAGGGTGTGTGCGGAGCGTGCCATTTGCGTCTCACACCCGCAGAGCAGCTCGATGCGACCCGCCGGGATCCGCCTCGCTGCATTCACTGCAACGCGATTCTCGTCCCGTGAACTGGAGCGGGGCACCTCACCAGTGATGCTCTGGCACGTTGGCGCCACGATCGCGCTGACGCGATATGCCTTCCGTGACGACCGAATGGATCTGCGCGTCTTGGCGTTCGGGGCGATTCTCCCCGACCTGATCGACTCGCCGGTCGGGCTCATCTGGTTCGAGTCGCTCGGCAGCGTTCGGCTGGTGACGCACACGCTGCTGGCGTCGGCCGCCATGATGATCGGGGTCGTGCTGAGTACCCGACGCGGCCGTCCCCGCAAGCGATGGATGCCGCTGGCCATCGGCATGCTGATGCATCTGCTGCTCGACGCGATGTGGAATGACCCGGAGACGCTGTGGTGGCCTTTCCTCGGATGGGAGTTCTCCCAGACCGGCTTCGCAACGGCCGGCGCATACGTCGAGAGCATCGTCAGCGATTGGCGGGTGTGGGCACTCGAAGCCTTAGGTCTTGTGTATCTGATCGTCCTCGGCCGGCGTGCGGGGTTGTCGCGCCGCACGGCATGGCAGCGTCTGCGCACGACCGGGACGCTCGACGCACCAATCGAACGGACGAGCGAAGCATGATGGGGGGCGGCCGTGTGGCCGCCCCCCATCATCCAACGAAGGTTGGGCTATGCGCCCGGCCCGACGTGGAGCACGCGCATCATCTCGTGGTCCTCGTGGGACAGGATGTGGCAATGCCACACATACCGCCCCGGCTTGTCGAACGTCGCCTTGATCGTTGTGATCTGACCCGGCAAGGCCGTGACCATGTCCTTCGGGGCGTTCTCGACGTACTGTGGCGGCTGCGGTATTGCTGCTCCGGACGTCAGATTGACGATGCGGAACCCGTTGCCGAGCAATCCGTTGTGCTGCACCACCGGCTGGGTCACGAGGTAGGTCCCGTCGCCGTTCGGCGGCGGGGCGGTCACCCCGTCGGGATCCAGCACGCGATCTTCCTCGTTCGTTGCCGAATCCCAGACGATCGCCTGGCGGCCGAGGATCTCGAAGTTCACCAGGTGCAGGTGAACCGGGTGAGCGTCGCCGGTGGCGTTCCAGATCTCCCACTCTTCGGTGGAGCCCAGTGCCGGATTCTCCGTTGTCGGGCTGTGCCAGGCGATCGACCCTTCAATCTGCCCAACGAGGCCGGCACCGGCGTACTGAGGCGGCCAGTTGATCGGGTTTCCGACGTAGTCGGTCGCCGGCTCGGCGGTGCCGAGCAGCGGCTGGAGACGTCCGAACTCGTCGAGGCCCTCGAACAGGGCCACCTTGCGTAGCCGCGTCGGTGCGGGGACAACGGGGCCGAAGTTGATGCCGGCAGGCGTCACGTCGGGCACGGCAGCGTCGAGGGGGAGCACGACATCGAACGCCATGATCCGGTCGGTCTCGCCGAACACCTGCGGCCCGGGGATATCGCCGCCGAAGGGCTCGTCGCCGCCGATGTTCTTCACGATGACGCGGTTTCCTGCGGTGACGGTCTTGAAGTCGAACACGATGTCGTAGCGTGACCCCGTCTCCAGGAGCAAGGTGTTCCTGTTCGTCGGGCTCGATGCCAGTCCCTGATCGCTGCCGACGACCGTGAAGCCGATGGGCCCGTCGATGACCGTGCTGAAATCCGTGGCGCCAGGAGGCACCTCGAAGAACTGGACCGCCAGAAAGCGGCTGTCGCAACCGTTGAGGAGCCGCAGCCGGTAGTTCCGTGGCTCCACATCCATCTGGGGCCAGATGAGTCCGTTGACGACCATGTGATCGCCGAAGAACTCGGCGAGCGCGGTGGGCCCGCCACCGGGGAAGATTTCGGGCGGAAGCTCTGCACCCTCTCCGGTGATGAAGTCGTCGTAGAACGGGTCGCCGGGAAACGCCGGATAGAACAGATCTCCGCTATCACGGAACATGCGGTCTTGGATAGCGAGCGCCGCCTCATAGGGATATGCGGGCAGATCGAGCGGGTTGCCGGGCAGTCCGGTGTCGAAATCGTCCCGCAGCAGGTAGAAGCCTGCCATCCCGGCGTACACGTTGAGCCGGGTGATGCCGAGGGCGTGGTCGTGGTACCACAGCGTTCCCGCCGGCTGGGAGTTCTCGTAGATGTACTTCTTCTCGAGCCATTGCGGACCGCGAATCTCGAAGCCGGGGCTGAAGAAGAACTCGGGGTTACCGTCGTATTCGAAGTCGGTGTGCCCGCCGTGTAGGTGAGAGACAACCGGGATTCCGTTGGCGGGGATCGTGTACGTCTCGTATCCGGGCAGGCTGTAGGCCCAGTGCAGCGACGTGTCGACCGGGAGCAGGTGATTCAACGGTGCGCCGGTGAGCGGATCGGTGAGTTTGTTCTTCCAGAAGACCTCGACGGGCTCGCCCGACTTCGCAAAGATCGTCTTGCCCGGCCAGGTATAGGCTCCCTTCTCGCCGTAGCCGAACACCGCAGTGTTCAACGCTGCTCCCGAGACGGGGTCGACGAGACCCGTTTGTTGCACGCTCGGGCCGATCTCGACGGTGTACTTGTTCTTGGTGCCCTTGTAGGCGAACGCCGGGTTGGCGGCATTGGGCACCGGGTTGACGAACTTTGGCTGCAAGGCCGGGTCGCTCAAGCCAACGGCCGCCGGCACGTAGCGCGCTCCGATGGGCGCACGGACGCCGGCGAGTCCTGGCAGGAGCCTGCCTGGTCCGATGAGGCCGACCCCGGCGCTCAGCCCGGTGAGTTTGAAGAATTCACGTCGCGATAGAGGCATTGAGTTCCCCTTCCTGCGGCGCGGGGCACCGCAAGCTCGTCGTGGTGACGCCCAGACCCCCGTCGATCAAAGGCTCGCCCCCGCCGAGGCACGGGCGGCCTCGGTCACGTCTGTTCCCTGCCTGCTACAAAAGCCGCGATGGCCAGGGCGTGGTAGGGCCAACAAGTCCCAATGTCTGCGGGATTCTGCGGCTAGCTACCGGGCGAGATGTCGAATAAGACGAACGGCCACGATGGCCAGAAAGACCGCAAACAGGCGTCGCAAGAGGTCCGGGTCGAGGCGGAGGGCGAGCACCGATCCGACAATGGCTCCACCGATGCCCCCGATCGCTACGTTTGCAGCGGTCCGCCAATCGACGCGATCGTGGCGGTGATGGGTCCAGGTGCCGATCGCTGCGGTTGCGGTGATGACCGCAAGCGACGTGCCTTCGGCGAGATGCTGACCGAAGCCAAGCACGACGACCAGCGCAGGGACGAAGATGATGCCGCCGCCAACACCGAGGGCCGACGCCAGCACGCCGGCGAGGAGCCCGATGACGATGAGCAGGAGTGCCGTCACGAGAACGCCAGCCGGATCGACGCGGCAAGCAGCACGATGACGAACGCGATCGTCAACCAGCGCTCCGGAATGCGATCGAGATACCTTGCGCCGACCCAGGCTCCGACGATCGCTCCGACGCCGAGCGCCGCCGCGGCGGGCCAGTCGACCTCGCCATCGGACGAGAAGACGATCAGGGCAGCGATGGCTGCGCCGACGATGGTTGCTACCGAGGTGCCCGACGCCCGACGTTGCGGAAAACCCAACAGCAGCACGAGCCCGGGGACGACGACGATGCCGCCACCAACGCCGAAGAGTCCGCTCACGATGCCGGCGGCCAGTCCGATCAGCGGAGCGACAACAGTTTTCGGCACCGCCCGAGTGTAGAGATGGCCCCGACTCGCACCGTGAGCGCCGACCGCTCGACGCGCATTACGCTCCGGGCTCATGTTCCGCCACTTGGTGCTGCTGCTCGCGACGGCGCTCGTCGCTGCCGCTTGCTCCGGCGAGGAGCCGGTGGTCACGACGGATCTCGCCTCGCCCGAACAAGTCGTGGCTGAGTGGTTCGCAGCGCTGGCAGAAGGCGATCTCCCGGAACTCGATGCTGTCACCGACCCAGCCAACGTGGCGCTCGCCGCAGGCGCCGAG
The DNA here is from genome assembly GCA_035458525.1 of Acidimicrobiia bacterium. Classification (GTDB taxonomy): domain Bacteria; phylum Actinomycetota; class Acidimicrobiia; order Spongiisociales; family UBA5794; genus DATHZQ01. The sequence goes on along the minus strand of DATHZQ010000073.1, from coordinate 9,735 downwards.
AACGCATTCAGCGTCGACCAGATGAAAGCCGTTGTCGAAACCGGCTTGCCCGCAGCGACGCGGCGATCGTATTGGAACTCGTTTGGTGACAGCTTCGTCGAGTTCCTCGGTGCCGAGCTCGACGAGATCGTTGTGTCGGGCACCGAGGAATTCAGCGTCGACGACGTCGACTTCGCCGCCGTCTTCGTGATGCGGCAGGGCCAGGATTCAGAGATCATCGTGCGACGCACCGACACCGGGTGGGTCGTCGACATGGTCGCCACGGTTGGACCCGCGCTCGCCGTGCAGATTCGGCGTCTCGTCGACTCGATCGTTCGCCATGGCGACGACGCTGCAGCCTTCGCCTACGCCACGATCGCGGTTCAGTCGCTCGGGGCGGGGCTTGCCCGCCAGCCTGCCAATCGGGCGCTCGAACTCGAGCTGGAAGCCATCGAGGACTTGCCCATTGACCTGAGCCGTTGACAATTTCGCGACGCAACAAGGTGAACGTGCGCGGTGTGCCCCGCCTACGACGGTGAAATCGGACGTTCGGCTCCCGGAAGGAGAAGTGATGACGGACCAAGTGCGGCGACTGCTGGCCGAGCTGCTGGGCACCTTCGTCTTGGTGTTCATGGGCGGGTTGGCGATCCTGGCCGCAGGCGTAATCCGGGTTCAGCCGATCGAACTGCAGCAGACCCTCGGCGTGGCAGTAGCTGCTCGGGATGCCGCCGATCTCGTTGTCATCGCCTTTGGATTCGGGCTGGCACTGCTCGCCGGTCTCTTTGCGTTCGGCGAGATCTCCGGAGGCCACTTCAACCCGGCGGTGAGTCTGGGCATCCTGCTCGATCAACGCATAGACGTCGCCACGTTCGTGCAGTACGTCGTTGCCCAGATTGCCGGAGCCTTGCTCGCCGGTTTGGCGTTGTTGTGGGCATCCAGTCAGGCCGCCGTTGCGTCGACGGCGACGATTCCCGCTCCGGGCGTCGGCGCCGGAAGTGCAATCCTGCTCGAAGTGATCCTGACCGCGATCTTCGTCGCCGTGATCCTCAAGGTGACGGCGAGCGACAGGAATGGGCTCATGGCGTTCCTGGGAATCTCGCTGACGCTCGTGGTCATCCACCTCGCCTCAGCGCCCTTGACCGGCACCTCGGTCAACCCGGCGCGTTCGTTGGGCCCGGCCGTCATCGGCAATGACTACACCAGCGTGTGGGTGTATTTGATCGCTCCGTTCGTTGGAGCCGGCGTTGGTTGGGGGTTGTACCGGCTCGTGATCGGAAGACTCGAGACGGATCGTCGCGTCCACTGATCGCGGTGATGGCGAAGATGTTGAGGGGCCCCGGATCCAGGGCCCCTCAACAAGGTGCGAGTCCGGGTATAAGCCGGATTCTGTCTCCTGTCGTGAGACAGGCGGCGACCATCTATCTCTGCGGCCCACCTGGGACGTTGCGGACGGGCAGCCCTGTCCCTGCTTGGCCTTGCTCCGGGTGGGGTTTACCGAGCCGCCCGAGTCACCCCGGACGCTGGTGGTCTCTTACACCACCGTTTCACCCTTGCCTGTTGACCCCGTCGTGATGACGGGGTCCCATCGGCGGTTTGCTCTCTGTTGCACTATCCGTCGGGTCGCCCCGCCTGGCCGTTAGCCAGCACCCATGCCCTGTGGAGTCCGGACTTTCCTCAACGGCTCGGCGATGCCGAGACGCCGCGGCCGCCTCCCGGGCTCGCACGGTCAACGCTACCGATGTGCCGGCCGTTACGCACTCCAGCAACGAATCACGTTCACTCGGGGCGACGACGATCCCGTCAAGGGTGGGGATTGCGAGGAGGTCATCGGTTACAACCTCGATTCCGACACGAGCGAGACAGAGCAGACGGTCACGTTCGAATTCGAGACGTCGGAAGCCCCCACGTGCTTCGGTGACCTCACGTGGACTGCCGAGCCTACCGACATGCCGATCCCGGCGACGATGGTCGACGAAGACGGCGACGGCACGGCCGAGGGCCCGCTGCTGTGGTGCGGCGGATTCTCCGGCACCGACGGTGCGACCGGCTATCCGCTTCCGGTCATGCCCGCCGGCGAGTCGTGGTGTGTCATCAGCCAGACCTCGAGGCTTCTCGCAAATGGCGACATCAAGGTGACGCAAACGATCTACGGCATCGAAGACCCGGGTTTCGTCCGGCCCAAGTGAGCGCTGCGCGCGCGTCGGCTGAGTCTTCTATGTTTCTTGGGGGCCTGGGAAGGCTCCGAAGAACTGCGTTGGCGCCTATCTCTCTGAACACTCCTCCGCGGTTCTGGGTGCATCGAGGGGGTAGGCTGCTGCCAGGGTGAGATGAGAGAGGCGCCGCTGGTTGGTGCGGCGCAAGGGGAACGAGGGAGGAACGCTTTTGGGCATCCACAAACGCAGCAAGGGGCATGCGCTCGCACTATTCGCAGCCGTGCTCGTCATGAGCTTCGTTGTAGCGCCAACGGGCATTGCGGCGGGGCAGAATCCACCGCAACCGGTTGTGATCGACGAGGGCGTACTTGTCCTCGAACTCGGAGGCGCAGCTGATCGATTCGCACTGTACGACGCCGGTGGGCAGGAAGTGTCCTCGCAAGGCATCAGCACGCAAGGCTGCGAGGTCTCGCTTGCCTCCGATACCGTGTTGGTGTCGCTCGACCCGCTGCCGGCAACCAGCGACATTGGGCTGTTCGATGACGGTATCGGGGTCAAGACCAAGGGCGGCGGCGGTGGCGGCAACGGCCAACCGTGCGGCCGCGTCGACGGTCCGGACGAGGGGTTGGTGCTGGCGCTGGCGGGAGACCTTGCAGATCGAGAGATCGCTCGGGCCGAGCTCGACATCGAGGGCAAGTTCAATGTCGAAGTCGATGCAGCGCTCTACAACGACGGTGCTCTGGTTGCGACCGACTCGCTGGCGACCGGGACATCGTCGGACTCGGGTCCGGACTCCGCCGACGGCGACAATTACCGCTGGGAAATCGATCCGGGCGTGGATGGCGAAGCAGACATCCTGTTCGACGAAATCCACCTGACGGTCAGCACCAATACACCCACCGGCGGGTTCTCCCTCGAGGGCGGAGCCGACGGGACCGCCGTAGGCTCGCTTGGTATCGCCGGCTCGGCGCTCGACCTCGTTGATGTCTTCGATGGCATCATTTCCTGCGGGGACGACACGTTCACCGTCGGTGACGGCACCAACACCGCCCAGGCCACGTTCACTCGCGGCGACGACGACTTCGTCAAGGGCGGTGGATGCCTCGACCTGATTGGCTACGACCTCGATTCGACGGCAACGACGACGGATCAGACCGTCACCTTCGAGTTCGAGACGGAGGAGGCGCCGAGCTGGTTCGGGACCTTCACATGGGCACCCGAGCCGGCGGCGATGCCGGTCCCGGCCACGAAGGTCGACGGTGTCGACTTGTTGTGGTGCGACGGTTTCAGCGGCACCGACACCGCGACCGGTGATCCGAAGCCGGTGCTGCCCGCTGGTGAGTCCTGGTGCCTCATCACCCAGACGTCGACGCTGCTGGGCACCGACTCGATCCAGGTGACGCAGACAATTTATGGCGAGGCGGATCCGAACTTCATCCGACCCAAGTGACCTGACTGACACCCGAGGATGTGCCGCACCTGGTGACGGGTGCGGCAACCTCACTCGAAGCCCAGGACTCCGAGTCGGCCGAGTGTCGCACGAGCGGCGGCCACGAGAGCGGGCGGCAGGGGATCACGTGCCGCATCGCCGATCGTCGCTGCATGTGTCACGAGCAGAGAGAGCTCGAAGTCGAGTTCGTCCTCGCTCACCGATTGCAGCCGCGATCGCGCAACGGCGAGCGCCTCGGCGGGCTCGCCGGAGGCGGCGAGCAGCTCAGTTTGGACCAGGGCGAGGAGCGTGTCTTGTCCGTTGGCGAGAGCCGTCGGCTCGACTTCGCTGAGGAGCTCACGTGCCGATTGCAGCTCCCCTGCGGCGACGAGCGTGCGGGCGAGATGGAGTCCCGTTTCCGCCGCCATGGCGGGACGCTTCCGCTCGGTGTAGTCATCGAACACGGCGCGTAGCAGCCGAGTCGCTTCGGCGTACTCCCCGCGGCGTGCGTGGAGCCGACCCAGATAGTGGTCGGCGGCGTCAGCCCCCTCGACCCAATCCGAGGCGCGCTGGATGCGAGCGGCATCACGGAGGATCGGCTCAGCCTCGTCGAGGTGCCCTTGGTTGACCAGCAGCTCGCCGATGTTCGAGCCGATCAACGCCGCATAGAGGAGGTCGCCGGCGCGTTGGGCGGCGTCCTGGCCTTGCCGGTAGAATTCTACGGCGCGATCCCATGCTCCCGCGAAGTAGGCCTCGGCGCCGAGGTTGTTCGTCACGCCGGCCACCTGCTCCAACTCACCGAGCTCTTCGAACAGTCGCAGTGCACGCTCTCCGTACTGTGTGCCGCCCGTTCGGCCGAGCACGAGGTGTGACCAGTGGAGCACCATGCACGCACCGGCTTCGGCGCGGGGCTCTCCCGCCTCCTCGGCTTGGCGCATCGCGATCCCGGCAAGTGTGATCGCATCCCCGGGTCGCTCCTGGGCTTGCCGCACAGAGGCGCGGCGGACGGCGAGCCGGGCCCGGACCTTTGCCGCGTCGCGGGTGTGCGTTCCGTCGAGGATCTTGCCGCCGATCGTGATTTCTCGGAGCGCCATCGAATAGTCGCCCGCTCTGTCGCGCACCGTGGCCCGCTTGTATTGGACGGCAGCTCGAGCCACCGGATCCGCGTCGAGCAAGCGGGATGCCCGCCGGTAGGCCTCGAGGGCTTTGCCGAAGAGTCCGATGGGCTCCCGAACGTCGCCCAACGAGATCCAGACCGACGCACGATCGGCGGGGGTGACGTTGTCGAGCCGTTTCACCGCGTCGAGCGCACGCTCGTAGTTCGCGGCGGCCTCGACGTTTGCATACGCCTCCTTGGCGCTGTCTCCCGCCATGCGGGCGTACCGCCATGTGGATTCGTGAGACCCGGCCAATGCGTAGTGCGTAGCGAGGAGATCGGCGACCTCCTCGACGTGGTCGCCCGCTTGCCGCTCTGCAGCCTCGGCAATGCGAAGGTGGAGCTCGCTGCGCCGGCGGAAAGCAAGGCCGGCGTACGCGACGTCACGCGCCAGCCCGTGCTTGAAGCGGAGTCGCATGCGACCGTCCCGCTCCAGAAAACCGCCGAGCTCGCCGCGTGTTGCCGCATCGAGCTGGATGTGCTCCGGTTCGAGGACTCCTTGCAGCGCCTCGGTGCGGAAGCTCTGCCCGAGCACGCTTGCGTAGCGCAGGATGCGCCTCGCCAATGGAGGCAGTGCGTCGATGCGTGCGTCGACGACGGCGCTCAAGGAATCAGGGAGGCTCTCAGACCCGCCGGCTTCTCGCACCATCCGAATGGATTCCTCGATGAAGAGAGGGTTTCCTCCGGCTCTTCTGGCGATGGCATCGACCTCGTGGGGTCGGAGCGGTGCGGCGCTGGTGGCCGCCAAGACGAGTGCTTCTGACTCCGTGATGGTGAGGGGTTGGAGTTCGATGCGTCGTCCCCGCGCCGGATCGAACCCATCTCCTTCGGGCCGCCGCGTCACCAACATCGACCAGTGATGATCGATCGCACTGCGGGCGAGCCTGTCGAGCAAGTCGGCGGACGCCTCGTCCATCCAATGGGCGTCCTCGACCACGAACACCACCCCGGGTTCGAGGACGCGGGTCAACAGACTGATCACGACGTCGCCGAGGCGGCTCCGGCGGAAGCGGGGCTCTATGGCCCCCGTCTCCGGTGTCTCGGCGATGTCGACGTGGGCCAGGTCACCCAGTAGCGGCAGCATGGGCAGGATCGCGGGGTCGAGCGCTGTTACCGACGTGCGAAGCTGGTCGGCCATCACTGGCTGAGTGTCTCGGGTGATCCCGAGTATCGACCGGATCGGATCGCGGAACGGGCGGTATGGGCTCGCAACTCCGTAGGGCTCTGCTCTCAGCTCGATAGTGCGGGTGTCGGGGTGCGTTCGGACTGCTTCTTCGACGAGGCGGCTCTTGCCGACGCCCGTCTCGCCACTGATCGTCACGACCCGTGTGCCTTTGCCTCCGTCGGGTGTGAATGCCGCGGTCACGATCGCCAGTTCGTCGGTGCGACCGGCGAAGGGGAGATCGGTTCTCGTCGTCTCGGCGCGGAATCCGATCTCCTCGCCTACCTCGTAGACGTCGAGCGGCTCGGACTTGCCCTTGACCGTGAGTGGATCGAGCCGGCTCGTCGTGTAGAGAGTATGCGACCGCTCGAGCACGTCGGGGGAAACGAGGATGCGGCCGGCCCAGGCTGCTGCGCACAGTCGGGCGGCGACGTTGACCGTGTCGCCCATCACGGTGTACGTCGATCGATACGCAGTTCCGATCTCACCTGCAAATACGTGACCCCGGTTGACGCCGATGTGAAGATCGAAACGAGTGTCTGCATCTGCGATTCGGCGCATCGCACGGAGCATCCGCCCGTCATCGTCCTCTTGCACGGCAGGAGCCCCGGCGCTGACGAGCACTTTGCCGCCGTCCTCGTTGATGTCGGTGGCGAGGAACGTCACGCCCTCAATGTCCACGGCATCCTGGATGACGTCGATCATCTGTTGCAGGCCGAGCGCAACGGCCTCGGGACCCTCGCGTTTGATTCGCTCATCGACACCGCAGAACCTGACGAATCCGATCGTGGCGACGCGGTGCTCGGGCTCTGGCTGAGCCGCGCTCAAGAAGGTCCGCAACGCCGCGGGTACCCAGAGCGACACATCGGCCGTCTCCAAGTCGGCGCGGCCAGCCACATGTGGGGGTTCGATCGGGGGCTTGCGCCACTTGAGCCTCCAACCGGGGCCCTTGGCGACCGGTGCTGCGCCCTTCGGCAGAAGATCTCGCGTTGCCGGGCTGACGACGATCTCGCCTGCGTCTGCGGTGTGCTCCATCCGCGTCGTGACCGTCCCTGCAGGTCCGGTGATCATCAACTCGCGGTGAGAGGTACCGACACAGAACAGGTGGATCGTCCCCGAGTGCACGCCGACCGACATCCGCAGCCGGATCTTGCCCGACGCCGTCGTCTCCTCTGATGTCGTCCGCAGCGTTGCCTGCATGGCGACGACGCCCGATGCAGCGCGCAGCGCATGGTCCGATCCCGTGAACAACAACAGCAGGGCATCGCCACCGAACTTGATCAGGCTGCCGCCGTATGCGTATGCGGTCTGCAGCATGGCCGAGAAGGAGCGGTCGAGTATCTCGGTCAGCTCCTCGGCCCCAATCCGTCCGCGTTTCGCCAGCCGCTCGGACAAATTCGTGAATCCGGAGATGTCCACGAAGCACAGCGTGCCGTCGAGCTCCCGCCATTGCCGGCCGGGCGAGATTTCGTCCCAGTCCACTGCGATTCGGGGAACGAAGCGGCCAAGCTCGATGGGCGCGGTTCCGCCGGCCCGTTCGCCCGCGACAGCCGCGCTTGGGTCAGTCACTTGTCGACTCCACTTCCCGGATCCCTTGTTACGACGCTACCAAAGCCTGCGTGCGTAGAGAGCCGGTGCGCCGAGCGCTCAGCTTCTTCCGACGGCGGCGGCGACCCGCTCCATACGCGTACGCACCTCCGTGGCGAGCGCGGGGACGTCCGGGTTGTCGACGAGGCTCAGGACGGCTTGTGGGTCCATGAAGTCGACGATCACGGATGCGCCGTCCTGACGGACAACGACGTTGCACGGCAACAGCGTGCCGATCGAAGGCTCTGCCGAGATCGCTTGGTTCGCCAGTGGGGGGTTGCATGCGCCGAGGATCACGTACGGCTCGCGGTCGAGGTCCAGCTTGTCCTTCATTGTCGCCTGGACATCGATGGTGGTGAGGACGCCGAAGCCTTCCTCGGCGAGCGCCCCGGTGACGCGATCGATCACGGTGTGGAAGTCGTCGTTGACGGTCACGCTGAACGTGTAGTTGGACATGAGACTCCAGAAGTCGGGGCAAGCCGCAACGGGTCTTGCCTGAGCGTTATGAACGAAAAGGTGCTCGGTGCCAGACCAAGGGCCGCACCGAGCACCATTGTCGCGACGGGGGGTCGCTAGCAGAAGAGTTCCGCCGCACCGTGGCTAGACGAAGATCACCTGTGCCCCGTCGGACAGCTCGACGAACTCGTTGACGTTGATCACGGCTTCGACGCCTTCGAACATGTCGTCCTCGGTGAGTCCCATCATGTCCACGGACATCTTGCACGCCCAGAGACGTGCGCCCATGTCGTGGAGCATCTGCAGGAACTCCGGTACCTCGGGAACGTCGAGGTCGGCAATCTGCTTCTTGAGCATCTTGGTCGCGTAGCCGGTCATTCCCGGGAGGCCGCCGAGGCCTTGAGGAATGTGCTTGGTCGAGCCGGGCATGTGCATCGCCGTGTTGCCGAGCATCGAGAACTGCAGCTTGTCCCATGTGCCCTTGTTGATCATGTCCATGCCCCAGAAGGTGAAGAAGATGTCGACTTCCACACCCTCGGTGAGCGCCCCGTTCGCCATGATGAGCGCCGGGTAGGCCATGTCGAGGTTGCCCTTCGAGCAGATGAAACAGATCTTGCGGTCTTCAGCTTCATCTCCGAAATCCGGGACGATGGCTGGTGCCGCCTCTGTCGTTGTCATGATTGGTCCTTTCGCGGTGCGGTAACGTTCCGGCTGGGCTGCTACACGCAACCGGCCGGCTTCGGCAGACCCGCCACGTAGGCCATCTTCTTGGCCGGCTTCTTCGGGAACAGCATGAACAGCTCCTTGGTGGGGATGCCGCCCACAGTGCTCACCCTGCGGATGGTTGGCGTGGCGCCCTCTGCGGCGAAGTCCTCGCGGAGGAACTTGACGGCCCGCCAGTGGTCCTCGGTCATCTCGATGCCGATCTGGCTCGCCAGCGCGGCGCCCAGGTCTTCGTCCCACTCGTCGTAGACGGTCATGAAGCCCTCTTCGTCGACGGTGACTTCGCGGTCGGCAATCGTTGTGGTCGGCATTACGCCTCCTTCTGGTATGTAGTGGTGATCTCTTGCATGGTTTCGGGGCCGGTCTCGGCGGACACCGCGGCGAGCGTATTGAGCGCTCTTGCGATGCCCTTGCGCACGTCCGGATCCCGTAGCTTCCTGGCCAACGCCCACATGCTCGGGGGCTCCGCCGACTCGTCGGTGATCGCCGTCTTCTGGCGTTGGAGCCCGTCGATCATGTGCTGGATCAGCGCCAGCATCTCGGGCTGCGTCAGCTCTTTGACGGTCTCGAGCATCGTGACGACGTTGTCGCCGAGTTGTTCGACATCGTCTTTCGAGAAGTTCGTGACCACTCGGTCGACAACACCGAATCCGGCGGTTGCGAACTCGAAGTAGCCACGCCGGTTGAGCTCGGAGAGGCGATCGCTGGCGAGGGCCATTGCGTCGCTCGTCAGCGGCATCGCATCAGCCGACAGCTCCGAGAGGCTGTCAACCACGACGAGCATCCGGTCGAGGGTCGGCGCCACCTCGACGAGACGGGTCATGAGGTGGACCAGGTTGGCCAAGTCGCCGCGGGAGCGAAGCTCCTCGAGCTGGCGGGTTGCGACGGCCATCGCCTCGCCGGCGAGGGGCGTGACGTCGGCGAGCAGTTCTTCGTACTGCTCTCGTTGGCGGCGGCGGCTGGTGGCTTCCTCCGCGAGGAGGCCCACCTGCTCTGTGAGCACGTCGATCTTCCTCTCGAGCTCCACCATCCGGTCGGCAGGTGCCATTGCCGTGGTCATGACGATGGCTCCAAGATCTTGCCGGCCAAC
>DATHZQ010000072.1:0-6813 GCA_035458525.1 Acidimicrobiia bacterium | reverse complement strand
CGCGTCGACGGTGGTGATGAGATCAGTTCCTTCGCTTGCGGGGGGAAGGTACCGCCAGCCCTTCAGCGCTGGGGGTAGGGGGGCCGGCCCGGTCATCACTCCCACTCCCTCACGTCGACGAAGTGTCCCTCCACCGCGGCGGCGACGGCCATCTCGGGCGATACCAGGTGGGTCCGCCCGCCGCGGCCCTGGCGACCCTCGAAGTTGCGGTTCGAGGTCGAGGCGCAGCGCTCGCCCGGCGACAGAATGTCCGGGTTCATGCCGAGGCACATCGAGCACCCGGCGTCGCGCCACTCGAAACCCGCTGCCTTGAAGATCCGGTCCAAGCCCTCTTCCTCTGCCTGGAGCTTCACCAGACCGGAGCCGGGCACGACCATGGCACGGACGTCGGGATGAACTCGCTTGCCCTCGAGGAGGGCGGCTCCCGCCCTGAGGTCCTCGATTCGCCCGTTGGTGCACGAGCCGAAGAACACCCGGTCGATGGAGATGTCGGTGATCGCAGTGCCTGCCTCGAGATCCATGTAGTGCAACGCACGCTCGGTCGTATCGCGATCGAGCGGATCGGCGAAGTCGTCAGGTGAAGGGAGCGTCGCCGTCACCGGCAGCGTCTGGGCGGGATTGGTGCCCCAACTCACGTACGGCGCCAGATCATCCGAGTCGATGTCGACGTACGCATCGAACGCAGCGCCATCATCGGTGGGCAGCGTGCGCCAGTAGTCCAGCGCCTGTTCCCACGCTGCTCCCTTCGGAGCGTGGGTGCGGCCCTCGATGTAGGCGAACGTCGTTTCATCGGGAGCGATCATGCCGGCGCGGGCTCCCGCCTCGATGGACATGTTGCACACGGTCATGCGACCCTCCATCGAGAGCGACTCGATCGCCGAGCCGCGATACTCGACGACGTAGCCGACGCCACCGTCGACGCCGATCCTTGCGATGATCCCGAGGATGACGTCCTTGGCGGTCACGCCGCGGGCGAGGGCGCCGTCGATGGTGATCGCCATCGACTTGGGCCTGGTCTGCGGAAGGGTCTGGGACGCAAGCACATGCTCGACCTCCGAAGTGCCGATGCCGAAGGCCAGCGCTCCGAACGCACCATGGGTCGACGTGTGGCTGTCGCCGCAGACAATGGTCATGCCCGGTTGAGTGATGCCTTGCTCAGGGCCGATGACGTGAACGATGCCTTGCCGTGGGTCGTCGATACCGAACAGCGTGATGCCGTTGCGTGCGCAGTTCTCGACGAGCGTCTCGATCTGCTTGCGCGAAAGCGGGTCCTGGATTCCGAGGGAGCGGCCCTCGGTCGGCACGCCATGGTCCACCGTGGCGAGGGTGAGGTCGGGGCGCCGCACCGAGCGACCCTGCAACGCCAGCGACTCGAACGCTTGGGGCGAGGTCACCTCGTGGACGAGGTGAAGGTCGATGTACAACAGGTCCGGCTCGCCGTCGCCACGGCGAACGATGTGATCGTTCCAGACCTTCTCGAAGAGGGTGGTGGGTGTCGGCATCGGAATCCTTGGGCACGGGAGAAGGGGCGATAGTAGGCAGCCGTAGACGTTGCGATTGCGGGGTAGGGCTGGGACCGTTGCCGTGGCGCTCATCTCGCCCGTCCGTACGGGTCAGAGAGGCGTGCGAGATGCGCTCGGATTCCTCTTCGCAGTTCAGAATGCTTGCCAGCTTGGTCTCAGCGGCTCGCACGCTTGCTTGACATATGGTCGGGAAGTGTCGACAATTCGACCTATGCCGACCAATGCCGATCGATCGGAAGTGACGTCCTCCGGTGCCGACTACGCCATGGACGCCACGGTCGAAGCTTCGACGCCGGCACAACTCAAGGCGCTCGCCGACGACACGCGGCGGACCATCCTCGATCTCCTGCTGGATCGGGCGGCCACGACGACCCATATCGCCGCGGCGCTCGAGAAGCCCAAGGGCACCGTCGGCTACCACCTCAAAGTCCTCGAGGGGGCCGGTCTGATCCGTGTCGTTCGCACCGCGCAGGTTCGGGCGATGACCGAGAAGTACTATGGCCGGGTCGCCCGCACGATCCTCGTGAAGTCTCACGAATCCCGCGGCACGCCGTTCCCGGTGCTGGCGGAGGCGATGCAGGAGGCGCGGGTTCTCAGCCCGGATCACCCATTGCCGATGTTCACGCTGCGTCACATGCGCATTCCCGAGGAGCGTGCGGTCGAGTTCGCCGAGCGGCTGGCTGCGTTGTCAGAGGAGTTCGTCGATCTTCCTCGCAGTGGTGATGTCGTGTACGGCTTGATCGCCGGTGTCTTCCCCACTGACCGGCCGACTTTTCCCGAAGGCGATCGCGGATGACCGGCGACACCGAAACCCCAACCGTCAAGTCGAGGGTGAGGCTGGGGGCCAGCTACGCCAAGTTGTGGACCGCTTCGGTGATCTCGAACCTCGGTGACGGCATCGCCGGCATCGCCTACCCGTGGCTGGCATCTGCGGTGACCCGCGACCCGGTACTCATCGCCATGATCGCCGTTGCGCAGCGCTTGCCGTGGCTCATCTTCACGCTCCCCGCCGGCGTCATCACCGACCGGGTCGATCGACGCAAGATCATGGTGTCGATGGACATCGTGCGCACGATCATCACGCTCGGCGTCGCCTTCGCCGTCGTCGCAGCTCAGGACGACCTGCCGGCACCGGAGGACATCGCCGGTGGCCTCGACATCGGCACCGACCTCGGCCTCTATCTCGTGCTGTTGGTCGCGTCGCTGCTGTTCGGCTTCGCCGAGGTGCTGCGCGACAACTCGGCACAGACGATCCTGCCCGCCATCGTCGAACCGGACGGCTTGGAACGGGCCAACGGTCGGCTCTGGGGGGCCGAGATGGTGGCCAACAGCTTCGCCGGTCCACCGTTGGGCAGCTTCCTCATCGCGTTCATGTTTGCCTTGCCGTTCTTCGTCGACGCCGGCACGTTCGCGGTGGCTGCGGGACTCGTGTTCCTCATCAAGGGTGACTTCCGGGCCAACAAAGAGGGCGCCAATGGCAAGGTCGAGTGGCGCAAGGAGATCTCCGAAGGCTTTCGCTGGCTCTGGCATCACCCCCTACTCCGCCCCATGGCCATCATCTTGGGGATCATGAACGGGCTGGCCAGCGTCGTGTTCGCCACCATCGTCCTGTTCTCTCAAGAGGTGCTGAACGTCGATGCGTTCGCCTTTGCGTTGTTGATGACGGGCGGCGCCGTCGGCGGGATCATCGGCAGCCTCGCCGCCCCCAAGATCAGCGAGCGTCTCGGGTCCGGCGCGTCGCTCTACATCACCATGATCGGTGGCGGCGTCACGTCGCTCGTCATCGGGCTCAGTTCGTTCTGGCCGGTGGCCTGGCTGATGATGGTGGCCTTCACGTTCACCGCCGTGCTGTGGAACGTCATCACCGTGTCGCTCCGCCAGACGATCATTCCCGACAGGCTCTTGGGAAGGGTCAACAGCGTGTATCGCTTCTTTGGCTGGGGCATGATGCCCATCGGGCTTGCGATCGGCGGCTTCATCGTCTCCGGTGCCGAGAACGTCGCAACCCGTGAGCTCGCGCTGCGCATGCCGTGGTTCGTCGCCACCGCCGCGTACGCGGTGTTGTTCGTCTACGCGGCACCGAAGCTGACGACGGAGAAGATCGAGTCGGCGCGGGAGGAGGGCCTCGCGGCGAAAGCGGCTGCCACAGACGCACCACCTGGGTCTGCTGGAGAGCCGGTGGTCGATCGAGACGAATAGCGCGTCTGGCCGGTGGTTGCGGCGAGCAACCATGCAATCTCGAAGACGTGAGATTCCTGGTTGGTCCTGCCAGACTGGCCGCCCATCCCCCCGAAGCGGAGAGCAGACGATGGCGGAGGTCGGCGGCAAGCAGCGGCGGGCGCGCCTCGGCGTTGCCGCATCGCTTGCGCTGCTGTTGACGCTGCTCACGCCTGCACCCATCGCACAGGCGCAATTGCAGGCGCAGACCTGGGACTCTCTCGCCGAGTTCAACGCGGGCGCCTACGACGACACCGTGGGGATCACCGACGGTGGCGGCGACGGAGTGCAACTCGCGCTCGACGGGGTTGGCGTTCCCGACCCAGCGATCGAATGGTGGGACGCGACGTGGGGCCAGCGGCGGTGTATCGACATCACCAACCCTGGCGGCGCCTTGACCGAGTTTCCCGTCCAGGTGCTGGTGGACACGGAGGTGTCGATCTCGGGCGGGCGCATGAGCGCCGGCGGCGACGACATTCGGTTCATCGCTGCAGACGGCGTCACGGAACTGCCGTATTGGATCCAGTACGGCATCAACACGACCGAGACGTCCATCTGGGTGCAGGTCGACGCCCTGGCGGCGGGAACGTCGACCATGTGCATGTATTACGACAACCCGCTGGCGGCGCCGGTGTCCGACCACACGGCACCGTTCACGTACTCGACGCTCCATCCGCTGTACGTGAGGGTTCAGACCGGAGGCAACACTCCGTACGGGCTGGCGTCGTATGTCGACAACAACACGGTGTCGGTCGGCACGATGACTGCGGCGGGCAATCCAACGTTCACCATGGCCGAGGGCGGGCTGCGCGTCGTGGCGATGCGACCGGCCGACGTCGTCTGGGCGACTGGTCCCCTCTCGTCGCGCGGTCGTCAGAACGTGACGGATGCGCTCGTGCCGGTCTCCTTCGCCGGCACCGCATTTGCAGTTCCGACGAATCGCGGCAACGAGCGCTTCTCTGTGTTCGCTCCCTTCGCCGATGCGACCGTCGACCTGTTCATCGGCGGTGCCGGCGCACCCGCCCAGACGGTTGCCGTCCCGTTCGGAACGCAGGCAACGCTGACCCAAGACAACGGTGGCACAACGGGGACGATCATCGAGTCCGACGTCCCGGTCCTCGTCTTCTACGACGGCACCGATCGCGACGCCGTTGTCATCTATCCGGCCACTCCCGATCCGTTGTATGGCGTGCCGACGACCCGCAGGCTCGCTACGTCCCTCGCCGACGGTGCGCAACTCGTTGAACAGGATTCGTCCGGCACCACCGGCGCTGCCGATACGGTCAATCGCGGCATCATCCTCGACCAAGGCGGCTATGCCGGGCAGGCCACAGGCGTGGCGGTCCGGGCGACGTCGACGCAACCGGTCGGTGTGCTGTCGCAAGCGGACGACGACGGACTTGAATCAACTGCTCTCCTTCCGGCTCGCGAGTTCAATTCGAGGTTCTATGTTCCCGACGTTGCTGGCGGCAACGCCCAGTACGTAGCTGCGGCGTGCGGCACGCAAGGCGGAACCATTGCGTTCGGGGTAGCGAACCAGGTATGTGCCGGGACGGGTGGCGTTCCATTTCCCGGCAAGGCTCGCGCCACGAACGTTGCAGAGGGGACGCTCATCGCGGCCGCCGACGGAACCCCGTTCATGGTGCAGTGGGAGTGGTCGTCGAACGACGACGAATCCAATCTGTGGGGGCCGGTGCAAGGTCGCAAGGCCGTGCTCAATCCTCCGACGAACGTGGTCGGACCGGAGGAAGCGCCGCTGCTTCCGAGTGGGATGTGGACGTCACCGGTTCACGACACCGGCGGTGTCCCTTTGTACGACCAGATCTCGTGGATTGCCGATGCGCTTCCTGCGGGCTCGAGCCTCGAGTTCCAGGTTGCGGTAGCACCCGCCGCCACGGGCCCGTTCAACTTCGTCGGACCGGACGGGACCGCGGCGACGTTCTTCGCGGTGGCGGCCGGGGAGGCGATTCCGGCGGCGCTCGACGAGGTCCCGTTCGTTCAGGTGAAGGCATTCTTCACCCGCGGGACATCGCTGGTGCAGTCGCCGATCCTGCGGTCGGCAACGGTGACCTACGACCTCGTGCCGGAAGAGGCCGATCTCGTCGTCACGAAGGCCGACGACGTCGACCCGATCACGGTGGGGTCGGACCTGACGTATTCGATCACCGTGGAGAACATCGGGCCGATGCCGGCGCCGAACGCAGTGCTCGACGATCCCCTTCCTCCAGGTTTGACGTTCGTGTCGGCGACGGCCGACAACGGCGGCATCTGCGACGCCACCGTGAGCTGCGCGCTGGGCGATCTCGCCGTTGGCGATGTGGTCACCGTCTCGGTCGTGGCGACGGTCGACGCGTCGTACTTCGTCGACGGGAATGTGTCTCCGGTCTCGAACACGGCCACCGCAACCTCCGACATGCTGGATCCGACCCCGGACAACGCCACGGTGACCGAGGACACCGTCGTGGTCGACGAGGCGGATGTGTCGATCACGAAGACCGATGCTCCCGATCCCGTGCTGGCCAGCGACGACGTCGTGTACACGCTCACCGTGGCGAACAACGGGCCCGGATTTGCTGCCAACGTGGGGGTCGGCGATCCATTGCCGCCTGGTCTCACGTTTGTGTCGGCGACGGCGGACAACGGGGCCGTGTGTGATGCGACGGTGAGTTGTGCGCTCGGTGATCTTGCGGTCAACCAGGTGGTCACGGTCACGGTCGTGGCAACCGTCGACGCAAGCTATTTCACCGACGGGAATGTGTCGCCGATCTCGAACACGGCGACGGTGGCGGCTGACACTCCGGATCCGGCCCCGGCAAACGATGTGGCGACCGAGGAGACGGTGGTGGCGGAGTCGGCGGACCTCGCCGTCACCAAGAGCGATTCCCCGGATCCGGTGACGGCGGGGGAGATGCTGACGTACACGGTGGCGGTGGAGAACCTCGGTCCGTCGGATTCCCAGAACGTGGTGGTGGAGGATCCGCTGCCGGCGGGGTTGACGTTTGTGTCGGCGACCGCGGACAACGGGGCCGTGTGTGATGCGACGGTCAACTGTGCGCTTGGCACGGTGGCGGCC
>DATHZQ010000071.1:0-15278 GCA_035458525.1 Acidimicrobiia bacterium | reverse complement strand
ATACAGACCATCCGCCAGACCCTGCAACTCCGCCACGAAATCCACCGTCGGCAGCTCCAACTCCAACCCCAGGCGCTCCGCCACCTCACGACCGATATCGATCGAATAGCCCTCATTATCACCGGTGTCGGCGTTGATGAGCGTGAACGGCGGGAAGTTCCCCGTCGTCACCAAAATCAACTTCCCCGGCTCCTTCAAGCCCGGCACCTCAGCCGGCGCCGCCGAGCCGGCGTCGTCGTCCTCGCAGCCGGCGGGGAGTGTGGTGTAGGGCTCCGGGGAGTTGATGTCATCGGGCACCGGGATACAGGTGCCGAACCACTTCTTCTGGATCTCCGCCAACGCCCCATCAGCGATCATCGCATCCAGCACCGGATCGATCGCATCCCGCAACGCCTCATTGCCCTCCCGGAACGTCATCGACAACGGATGCGCCAACACCGTCGGACCCGCCACCGCCAGATCATCGAACGTCACCGCCGCAAAACCGGCCACCAACGTGTCCTGGCTCAACATGTCCACCCGACCCTGCCGCAACGCCGTCAACGCCTCAGCAGCACCAGCAAACCCGGTGTAACTCGCACAACCGAACTCCTCGACACAATTGACCACATACGCCTCTTGGCTGGAACCCTGGATGCCACCGACGTTCTTGTCGGTCATGTCGGCCAGACCCTGCGTCCCCGCATCCTCCGCCCGAACCTGAGCGACGATCCCCGTCGAGGTCATAGGACGAGTGAACACAAACCCCGCATCCTGACGATCCTGATTCGGCCAGATCCCCGAGTCGGCAATGTCATACAGACCATCCGCCAGACCCTGCAACTCCGCCACGAAATCCACCGTCGGCAGCTCCAACTCCAACCCCAGGCGCTCCGCCACCTCACGACCGATATCGATCGAATAGCCCTCATTATCACCGGTGTCCTCGTTGATGAGCGTGAACGGCGGGAAGTTCCCCGTCGTCACCAAAATCAACTTCCCCGGCTCCTTCAAGCCCGGCACCTCAGCCGGCGCTACCGTCGTTGTGGCTTGGGCCGACGTGTCATCCGTGGGTGCGGCGGTCGTGGTACCTGCGTCATCGTCGTCACCGCAAGCCGCGGCAATCAGCAAGAAGACGGTGAGTATCGCGAACAACCTCCAGGGCTTCCTCATGGTCAGTTCTCCTCCGGGTTGGGTCGAGTCGGACCTCTGCGCGGATCCGCCACCTCCGCTTCGCACGAGCAGTTCATCAACACAGCAGTGACCGGCGGAGCACGACGAGCCGACTCTACGAAGTCCGACTCACCGTCGTCAACAGGTGGCGGTCAGGGCACACTCGTGCGTTGACCGGCGTCGAGAAGCAGCGTCCCGCCGGCGAGGGCCCTTGCCTCGGGCGCAATCAACAGGTCGACAGCCCACACCACCTCTTCGACGGTAACGAGGTGGTTGATTGGCGATCTGCTGCGGAATTCGTCCACGACCTCCGATTCAGCCACACCACGACTCTGAGCAGCCTCACGGAGGAGCGCGTGGAGCCGCTCTGTCCATACCGGACCCGGGGCAACAACGTGACAGGTGACGCCGTTCGGCCCGAGGGCGCGGCTCAACTGCCGCACCAGGTTCGCCAGCGCAGCGTTCCCGACACCAGCGGTGGCCGCCTCGGGAATGGGGTCGTATCCGAGGTTGCCGCCGAGTAGCACGATGCGGGAATCCTCGACGAGTTGGTCACGCACGGCGTGGACGAGGCGCAACGTGCCGTTCACCTTCACATCGATGGCTGACAGCACAGCCTCCGGCGTCACGTCGAGCACGGCGCCACCCATAGGCGCCGCCGCCGCGTTCACCGCGATTCGGACGGGTCCGTCGATCGCTTGACGGATGGCGTGGATGCTCGCATCGTCCCGAATATCGGCGGGGCAGACAACCGTGCGGGGGTGATGCTCCGCGAGACTCTCGAGAGACCCGGGGGTTCGCCCGACGAGGACGACACCGAGACCCCGACCTGCGAGTCGCTCCACGATGCGGCTGCCGATCGCGCCGGCGGCGCCGGCGACTACCGCCCACTCGAGGCTGTTTGCGTCGCTCATTCGTGCTGTCCTGCGTGCGGCTCCACGACGCCCATCTCAGCCATGTCGTTCCACACCCGCTGATCCACGATCGCGCCGCCTTGCAGTTCGAACCGGTCGATGAATCGCACCCCGGAGAACGCGACGCCCGAAGCGTCCAGTCCCTCGAGCGTTCCGTAGACGTAGACGACCGACGCGTCGTCGGTCTCCAAGGCATCGAACCGCTCGAACACTTTGCGTACCCGCCGGAAGCGACCAGCCCCCGAGGCGACCTGCTCCTCGAGGCTGCCGAATTGGCGGCCGCCCGGAAACGTGATCTGGACATCCCGCGCGAGGAACTCGGAGGCTTCCTCGAGCCGCCTGGCCTCGACGAGCCTGAGAAAGCGGGAGATCGTCTCTACGGGATCGTCTTGCTGGTTCATGAACGGGAGCGTAACCAGCGCCTCGAGGACCTTCGGATCAAGACTGCATCACCGATCGGCGCCACGCGCCGCTTCGAGCATTGCATGGATGACGTCGGGCTTCGGCGCAAGCGGCCGTGGATACGCTCGCCGGCTGTGGGAAAGCCCCAAGACGAGTAGCGATTCGATCAGCTTGTACGACAGCGGCCCAGGATTGATGATCGGAACGGGAAGCCGTTCTTGCAGGTAGCCGTGGGCTTGGTGCATCGTGGTGGAACCGAGTGCGATCACGTCGGCCCCTTCGACGACGAGCCGCTCACAAGCAGCTTCCATCTTCGGCAACACCTCGGCTTCTTTGCCCCCGATGAGGTCGGCGAAGTCGGGGGGAGTGTCGAAATGCTCGACCCCAGCACAGAGATCGGCGAACCCCCACTCGGGAATGACCTTGCGATAGCGAGCCATGGAGGGTTCCCACTGGGCCAGGATCCCAAAGCGGCGGCCGAGGGTCAGGGCGAACAGAAGCGAGGCGCGACCCGGGGCGAGGACGGGGATGTCGAGCATCGATCGCAATGCCTCAGAGCCCGAGTCGCTCACCGTGTCGATCACGACGGCGTCGTAGCCCTCGCTCTCAGCGTTGAGACCGGCTTCGAAGAGGGCAACGTCGAGCAGCCCCCAGTCGTGGGGACTGACGAAGCTCGTTGGTCCCGCCTTCACGGCCCGGTATTCATACGTGACGTCCGGACGGAGCAGAACTTCGCGCGTCTGCGCCTGGCGGTTGGCCACACCCCTCGCATTCAGAGGAAACGGCACGAGGACGAGCACCCGCTTCATGTGACGGACGCCGAATCGCTCTGGGCGACCGCAGCGGCA
Organism: Acidimicrobiia bacterium; assembly: GCA_035458525.1. Taxonomy (GTDB): domain Bacteria; phylum Actinomycetota; class Acidimicrobiia; order Spongiisociales; family UBA5794; genus DATHZQ01. Next base: position 11,962 of record DATHZQ010000071.1, on the reverse strand, counting down.
TCGAGCATGACGCGAATCATCTCGGGCTTCGGTGCGAGTGGCTGTGGATAGGCGTTGCGACTGTGCGTCAGTCCCAGCGCAGTGACTGCCTCGGCGACGAGATACGACAGAGGACCCGGATTGATGATCGGCACGGGAAGCCGTTCTTGCAGGTAGCCATGCGCTTCGTGCATCGTCGTCGATCCCAGACAGATCACATCGGCGCCGTCTTCATCGACGAGCTGCAACGCGGCGTCTCTCAGGAGTGGCAGCACGTCTTCTTTGCCGCCCAGCAAGTTGCGGTTGTCGGGGTGCACGTCGATGGCCCGGATCCCGGCACACTTCGATTCGAGACCGAGCTCGCGCAGCGAGCGCTCGTAGAGGCCGAACCAGCGATTCCACATGGACAGCACACCGAAGGTCCGTCCGAGCATCAGCGCCACTGCGTACATGGTCTTGCCGGCCGCCACCACCGGGATATCGAGCATGGACCGAAGCGCGGCAACACCGGAGTCGCTCACCGTGTCGACGCAGACGGCGTCGTAGCCGTCTTCCTGCGCGCTCAGCCCTGCTTCCAGCAGTCCGATGTCAGCGAGGACGTAGTCGTGCTGCGACACATACCCTGAGGGCGCGGCCTTCACAGGCCGGTACTCGAGTTCCAGACCCGGCGGCAGATCGGCCGCGTCGCCCTGCGCTGCCCTCAGCCGCAGATGTTCGGGGGTCATCGGAAAAGGCACCAGCACGAGGATTCTTCGTGTCTCCTTCATGGCGCCGAACCTACACCTAGCATGCCGCCGATGGCTGACTTCGATACGGACGTGGTGGTCGCGGGGGCCGGTGCGGCGGGCCTGGCCGCTTCCCTGTCAGCGGCCGGCGGCGGCGTTGCCGTCGTCCTCCTCGAAGCCAAAGAGACCTTCCGAGCCGGCAGCAACACCGCCATGAGCACCTCGATGATCCCGGCAGGTGGCAGCCGCTGGCAGGCGGAGCAGGGCATCGAGGACTCTGCGGACCGTCTCTATGACGACACGATGGCAAAGACCAAGGGCCAAGCCGATCCCGCTGTCACCCGAGCGCTGTCCGATGTCGCGGTTGAACTGCTCGAGTGGTTGGCTGACGACTGTGAAGTTCCGCTGGAGCTTGCCGAGGTGCTGTTCCCCGGCCACTCCCGCCATCGCCACCACTGTGTGCCGGATCGAGCCGGCCGCACCCTGCATCGCCATCTGCTCAATGCCGCTGCGGCTCGACCCAACATCACGCTGATCACTCCCATGCGAGTCGTCGACATCGAGGAGATCGATGGGGGTCTTTGCGTGACGGCGGAGCGGCCGGACGGCAGCCGTGAGGTCATCAGGACCCGAGCGGTTGTCCTGGCAACCAATGGTTTTGGGGCGAACGCCGCGATGGTTGCCAAGTACATCCCCGAGATCTCCGCGGGCCTGTACTTCGGCGGAGATGGCAGCACCGGAGACGCGTTGGTGCTGGGCGAGCGACTCGGCGCAGACATCGGCTTCCTGGACTCGTATCAGGGCCATGCCTCCGTCGCCACCCCGCACGGAGTGCTCCTCACCTGGACCAGCGTCATGAATGGAGCCTTCGTCGTCAACGCAGAGGGACGACGTTTTGGCGACGAAGCGACGGGCTACTCCGAATACGCCGTCCCGGTGCTTCGGCAGCCAGGCGCCGTCGCTTGGGTCATCTACGACCGGGCGATCCACGAGCAAGCCCTGCCATTCGCCGACTATCAGGATCTCCTGACAATGGATGGGGTGCGGTGGGCAGACTCAGCGGCAGACGTGGCGAGCATCGTCGGGGCATCACCCGAGGTGGTCGCCGCGACGCTGGCTCACGCAGCGGCGTGTGCCCGTGGCGAGGCAACCGATCCGTTCGGGCGAACTCGATGGCCCCACGCTCTCGAACCGCCGTACGCAGTCGTCAAGGTGACGGGCGCGCTCTTTCACACGCAGGGTGGACTGAGAACGAATGCACGGGCGGCAGTGCTTCGCAACGGCGAACCGATCCCTGGCCTCTACGCCGCTGGGGGCGCGGCTGCCGGCATATCTGGGCACGGAGCTGCCGGCTACATGTCGGGGAACGGGCTGTTGAGCGCCCTCGGCCTCGGCTACCTAGCTGGACGCGACATCACCAAGAGCTGAGCTCTCCACGGTCGACGGCATCACGCGTCCAACAGCACTGGGGCCGAATCGGTAGGGTCAGCTCATTGGCACGACCTCGTCGTCGAACTCCATGCCAATCGCTCTGAGGAAGGAAGACCATGACGAAGTCTCCTCGAACCTTCTGGCTCACACTCGTGACAGTCACCGTCGTGGTTGTGTCGACCGTAGTCCCGGCCGCAGCCGCCCCGCCCGCACTGGATCCGCACGCTGCGTGTGCCGGACTGCACGATGCCGGACGCACGCAGGGAGGAGAGACCGAGGTGGTGGATGCGGGCGGTGACCTCCCCGAATACTGCCGGGTGACCGGCACAGTGTCGCAAACCATCAACTTCGAGATGCGGTTGCCGACGACGGAGTGGAACGGGAAGTTCTACATGACGGGCTGTGGAGGATTCTGCGGCAACGTCGATGCAGACGCCTGCAACGGTGCGCTGAGCCGGGGCTACGCCATTGTGGCCACGGACACGGGACACACCGGGAGTGCCCTCGATGGATCGTGGGGACTCGACAACCGACCGGCCGAAGTCGACTGGGCGTTCCGAGCGGTGCATCTGGTCGCAACCAACAGCAAGCAGCTGATTCACCGCTTCTATGGCATGGGACCGAGCTTCTCGTACTTCTCGGGTTGTTCCGGAGGTGGTCGTGAAGCACTCATGTCGGCGCAGTCATACCCGAACGACTTCGACGGTATCATCGCCGGAGCACCGGCCAATTTCCAGGCATATCTGGCGGGCGTCTCGCAGACTTGGATCGAATTGGCACAATTCGACGAGGATGGCAACAGGGTATTGGGAGTCGAGAAGCTGCCGATACTGGCAGATGCCGTCTACGCCGGATGCGACGGCATCGACGGACTCATCGACGGGCAGATCGACGACCCGCGCAACTGTGATTTCGATCTCGACACCCTCGCTTGTCCGGACGGCACGAACGGTCCGACCTGCTTGACGCCTGAGGAGACCGAAGCGCTGAGCAAGATCTACGACAGCCCGCGAAGCAGTGACGGTCAAGCGCTCTACCCCGGCGGGCTGCCCCATGGTTCCGAGATGCTCTGGCCGTTCCTGAGTGTCGGTTTTGGCAACTCCCTGTCGATCGGCGGATCGTTCGCCCAGGAGTACCACCGCTACCTCGGATACGTGAAGGACCCCGGCGCGTCGTTCTCGCTGTTCGACTTCGACTTCGACACCGACGTCGAGAAACTTCGCCCACTGGCGAACCTCTACAACGCAACCAGCCCGCGACTCGGCGGCTTCGAAGCCACCGGTGGCAAGCTCCTGATGTACCACGGCTACGCCGACCCGTTGATCACGCCGTACGGGACAACTGCCTACTACGAGAGCGTCGTGAACGCGGTGGGGACCTTGGAAGCCACCCAGGACTTCGCCAGACTGTTCATGCTGCCGGGGATGGGCCACTGTGGCGGCGGACCCGGGCCCAACGTGTTCGATCTCCTGACGCCGCTCGAGAACTGGGTCGAGAACGGCGTAGCTCCCGACCACATCATTGCGTCGCACTTCGATGTCCGCGGCGCAGTCGACCGGACTCGCCCAGTGTTCCCTTACCCGATGGTGGCGCGGTACGACGGGACTGGGAGCATCGACGACGCGGCCAACTTCGTTGGCGTGATGCCGTAGAGACCTCGCAGACGGGCGGGGACTCGGTCGGGCGGGGCTGGGGTCCCCGGCAGACGCAGCGATGAGCCGCAAGGCGAAGCGCCACGAGAGGGTGAGCGCCTATCCGCTGACGCTCGTAGAACCCGTGGGTGCTCGCGCCCACGTTGACGACGGAAGCATCCGAGTTGATCCTGTGGCATTCCTCGCCGGCCTCGCCAGGATCCCCGCGACCGGCGTCCAGCTCAGAGGTCCAGGACTGCAGGCGCCAGCGCACGCACGGTCTCCGCTTCGCCTCGATTGCCGACGGGAACGATCTGAAGACACACATGATCGGCCCCGGCAGCGAGGTGCCGGCGGACCCCTTGCCTGATCTTTGCTTCATCGCCCCAGGCATACAGTCGGTCGATCAGACGGTCGCTGCCTCCGTTGGCCAATTCCTCCTCGTCGAATCCCGTTCGTTTCAGGTGATTCATGTAGTTGGGCCAGGCGAGGAAACGGCTGAGATTCTTGCGTGCAGCGGTCCTGGCGCTCTCCGCATCGGTCGTGAGGACGACTGCCTGCTCGGCGCCGATGAACTTGTCGGGGCCGAGGATCTCCCTCGCAGCAGACACGTGCTCGGGCGTCGAGAGAAAGGGATGGATTCCGTCTGCCATCTCACCGGCGAGCGCGGTCATCTTGGGACCGAGAGCGGCGAGGACACGAGGAGCCGGGTGATCGGGTGGATGACCATCGAACGGAGCCGCGTCCATGCCTTCGAGATAGGAGCGCATCATGCTCAACGGTCGGCGGTAGGCGTGGCCTCGCATCAGCGCGGTGCTCTCGTGGCTCACGCCGAGCCCGAGCACAAACCTCTTCGGGAATGCATCAGCGAGGGTTCGGGAAGCGTTCATCATCGCAACGGGATCACGAACCCAGATGATGGCGATTCCTGTCGCGACCGCGAGGTCCCGGGTGGCGCCGAGCATGACCGCCGCGAACGTGAGCACATCCTTTCCTCCCGGCGATTCGGGCAGCCAGAGCGAGCGAAAACCCAGGTCCTCGTATTCCGCAGCCAAAGTGATCGCTTGCGGCGTCGGCAGCCGCTTGAGCGCGCCACTCCACACGCCGACTCTGCCGAGACGGTCGAACGTCACATGGTCTCCAAGGCTCGGGGACGGCGACCATACCGGAGGGCTCGGCGAACGACTGAGTACGCTCGCCGAAACGCTGCCACGGGAACTGAGGGAGATCCACCGATGAGTCGACACGCTGACCAGCCGCGGGCTCTCGATGGACTGATCGTGGCCGACTTCTCACGTGTGCTTGCAGGTCCCCTGGCCGGCATGATCCTCGGGGACCTCGGCGCGGATGTGATCAAGGTAGAGCGGGCAGGGTCTGGGGACGAAACCAGGAGATGGGGTCCTCCCTGGGACTCCGGCACCAGCACCTACTACCAAGGCCTCAATCGCAACAAGCGGAGCCTTGCGCTCGACCTCACGACAGCATCCGATGTCGAGCTGGCGCGTCGCCTCGCAGAGAGAGCTGACGTACTCATCGAGAACTTCCGCCCGGGAACCATGGACCGTTGGGGCCTCGGCTATGAGGATCTACTCCCCCTCAACCCGGGTCTCGTCTACTGCACCATCTCGGGATTCGGATCCGAGGGTCCGGGAGCGAAACTGCCCGGCTACGACCTCCTCGTCCAGGCAACGAGCGGACTCATGAGCATCACGGGCCAGCCGGACGGACCGCCCACCAAGGTTGCGGTTGCCCTGATCGACAAGATCGCTGGCCTCTATGCAACCTGCGGCATCATGGCCGCGCTCCAGGCACGCAACACGAACGGACGAGGCCAGTTCCTCGAGATACCGCTCTTCGACTCCGGCATCGCCGCTCTGCTCAATGTCGGTTCGGGCTATCTCCTCACCGGAGCCGGGATGGAGCGAGGCGGCAACCGCCACCCGTCGATTGCGCCTTACCAGACCTACAGAGCCGCAGACCGGGAATTCGTGCTCGCGGCCGCCTCCCAGCAGCTGTGGAGTCGAACGTGCGAGATCATTGGACGACCCGATCTCGTGGACCACCCGGACTTTGCCACCAACCAGCACAGAGTCGCCAACATCGAACTCCTCCAGGAGGAGCTGGAGACCGCACTACGGGAACGTCGCGCTGACGCATGGATCGAACTCTTTCGAGCAGCGGGCGTTCCGGCGGGACCCGTGAACACCGTTGCCGAAGCGTTCGCCCTCGCTGAGGAGCTAGGACGCGAGGTCGTGGTCGAAACCAACGCGCCTGACGATGTGCCGTTTCGGTCCACGCGATCACCGATCAGACTCGCGGCGACGCCTACCGAGGTCCGGCGGGCGCCGCCCTCGCTGGGCGAACACGATGAGGAGCTTCGGGCATGGCTCACATCCAATCCGCCGGAAGGGTGCTGAGACACCCAACTCGCCGGCGATCTCGGGTCGCAGTCCGCCGACCGCAATGGCGAACACTTTCGACCAACAAGTCCGCCTCACACTCGACGTGACTTCCTGCACCGGCCAAATGGGCCCGCCTTGCCGAGCATCTCCATGGTTGATGCAGTCAGCGCAGTGGCGTTCACTTGTCGTACGGCGAAGGTCTACGTCTAGGCGCCGGCGTCGTCGAGGTACGTCGTCACCATCTCCCCGTCCATGACCTCCACCATCTCGGCGAGGCCCACGTGACGCCCGAACGGCCACGAGACGGCGCCTTGGTGCTGCACCATGACGACATTCCGCCATACCTCTGCGGATGAGGTGCTCCTCGAAGTCAGACACGCCATGACCGCCGATCCAGCAGCACATCCCGGTCGGCGTCGCCCGAACTACGGCTCCCCACTCGCTCAGTTCGAAGTCTGCACTGGCGGGTCGCAGAATCTCCTGCTCGCTTGTCAATCGGAGCGGGAGATCACGCCGGCCTTTGCGAGGTCGCGGCGCCACTGCTCCACCATCTCAGAATCTCTGTACGGGTTCCGCGACAACCATGCATCTGCGTCCACTGCGGGGAATCGGTTGCGGATCACCGCAGCCGTTGCCTTGGCGCGTCGATCCAATCCGAGCGCCTCCTGAGCCGCGGTGAGCACGAGCAGCGCTTCGAGATTCTGGGGATGGTGTTCCAAGACGGCCTCGGCAACGGTCGCGGCGTCCTCGAAACGGCCTCCCATATACAGGGTGCAAGCCTGGACCGTCGGGTACCAAGGCTTCGTCACGGGGGTGAGCTTCATCGCCCGGTCGAGCAACTCCAGCGCACGGTCCCACTGTCCCAGGTAGCGCCGGACGCTTCCCTCGAGGGCGTAGGTGACATCGCAGGTTGGTCGCGTGATATGCGCAGACTCCGCCTTCTCGAGGGCGAGATCAGGCTGGCCCTCGTCCATGAGGATCGCAGCTTCCACCATGCTGCACAGGCCCGTCGGGTCGCCCGCAGCCATGCCGACTCGGGCATGCTCCCGCGCCTTGTCGATCGTGGCCGCGCGATCCGCGGCATAGCCTTCGGCCGCTCCGAGCCAGTACGCAAACGCGAGAAGCGCATGACCGTGGGGATGACCGGGCCGTGCCTCTGCCACCCGCGTGAAGAGCTCCACGGCCCGGCGCCATCCCTCCTCAGTTGCCTCAGTGATGTGATACCAGCCGCGGTAGATGTTCTCGAGCGCCTCGGGATCGTTGACCTCGGCATAGAGACGTGCCGGCTCGCCCACGATCAGCTCGATCTCGAGAGATCCAGCGACCTCCTCGGCGACCTCATCGGCGAGCGAAGAGAACGTCGCAACGGTGCCCTCCCAGCGGTGCGAGGCCACGACATTGATCGTCGCAAGGTCTACGAGCTTGGCGTAGATCCGCAACTGGTCACCGAATTGATGGATGCCGGACTCCAGCATGTAGTCGACGTTGGCACGTTGCCGGCTGGTCTCGTCCGCAGCGTCGACGACATGCAGCGCTGGTATGCGAGCGAGTCGGTGCACGATCTCGGACACGAGCACCGGACCCGCAGCCTTGAGCGAATCGTCAACCGAGTCTGTGTGAACTGGCAGCACGGCAACGGTGGGCGGTTCCAACGCGAGCGACGCCTTGCTCACGCCCGCGGCTTGCTCCTGGGGAAGATCGACCAACTGGTACACAGCCACGTTCTCCGGAATGTTCTTCAGGTCCTTTGCTCCGAGCGCCCTGAATCGCAACGCCGGTTCGTCGAGGGCCCGGTAGACCGCCCCTGACACACTCACGCCTCCCGGCAGGGCAATGGCTTGGATCCTTGCGGCCACGTTGAGCGCATCCCCGAAATACCGACCGTCTGGGGTAGCCAGCGCTTCGCCCTGATCCAATCCCATCCTGAACACGACCTGCCGGTGGCGAGGGCGATCTGCGTTCTCGATGGCGACCGCCGTGGAGATGCCGATCGCTGCGTGCAGGGCATCCGCGGCGCCGTCGAACACCGCCATGAAACTGTCACCGACGAAGTTGACCAGGGTTCCGCGGTTGGTGACCACGTTCTCCTCCACCAGTCGCCGGTACGACTCCACGACCTCGGTGGTGAACTCGAAGTCGTCGGCCATCAGGCGGCTGTAACCGACAACGTCGGCGTTGAGCGCAACGACCTCTTGCGTTTCGCTGTGGACCACCGACATCTCCGCCCCTTCTCGGATCCTTGCCGAATCTACCGCGCGGTCGCGCCGTGCCGCCGATCCGCTGCCGCGAAAGCACTGTCTGATGCGATCGACGCGGTGGTGGGAGTCGCCGGTACCGGCCAGGACGCTGACCGCAACGCTTGGCCTGGCCTTCTCAGCCCTCGACGCTGGTCAAGAAGACGGCAAGCGCAAACCCGGCGACCGTCGCAAGCCCTGCGTAGAGGTTGCTGCGCTCGTAGGCCTCCGGAGCCATCTCGTCGGCAATCATTGTCAACAGGGCACCGGCCGCAAACGTCTGGATCAAGGCCCCCGACCGTGACGAGCTGCCGTCGACAAACGCAAAGCCGATCGCAGCGGCGAGAGCCGAGACGGCAACGATGGCGAGCCACAACAGCCGGATCGCACGACGGCTCATGTCGGTGTTGTCGAGGTTGACCGTCGATCCAAGGGATTCAGGAAGATTCGAAACCCATATACCGGCCAGCAGAGCTGTGCTCACGCCTTCGCCTCCGACCAGCGACATGCCAAGGACCGCCGACTCCGGTATCCCGTCAAGGAACGTTCCCAACGCAATACCCATCCCGGAGTTCTCTTCCTCGGAGGCGACCGAGCTCTTGCGATTAGCCCCGCCCAGCTGATTGATCAGCCGGTCACCGAGGAAGAACGCCAGCGCACCAGCGATCAGACCCGCGGCAACCTCCCAGAACTCGACTGCTTCGAGCGCCGGAACGACCAACTCGAAAGAGACGGAGGAAATCAGAGCTCCGACGCCAAACGCCATGATGAGCCCAACGACGAGCCGGTTGAGCCGAATGCCGAACGCAACCTCGGCGCCAATGATGAGCGACGACGCGCCGAGTAATCCCCAAAAGGCTGCTTCAGCCATCGGCCAGGGTCGGGTTCTGGCCACCGACACCGAGTCGTTGGCTGCGAGCTCGAAATCCTCCTGGATCAGGGCGACGAGTCTCAGCTGCGTCGTCCACGCCCGGGCGGTCGCGCCGCAGGATCGACCCGCTCGAACGGTTTCCCGCGCCGGTCCGGACCGCGTTCACGCCTCTTGTCTCCTGTTCGCATGCCACGGTGACTCCCAACAAACCTGACGGACACCGAAGGTGTAGCGGGCCCAGCCACAGCCCGCAAGTAGCCCTTCACCGGCGTCGCGACCCGCACGTCGCCACTCGTACGGTGGCGATGGCCGTCGAGGATCTCCGCAGGAGGCTACCCGGCAGTCATCAGTCGTCAGCGCCCGGTCCTCCGGCCGGACGGCGCTCACGAGGAATCACGATGCGCCGTGAATTCGCCGGCAACCGACTTCTGATGACTTCGCGGTACCGTGCCGTCGCGGACGACGCAGGGTTCGTCGGGCCGGATTCAGTGATCACGGGTGCCCGTATCTACCGGGCATCAGCGACGTAGGCCGGCCGAAAGAGGAGACGTTCGCCTCTGGCCGAGCCCCGCCGTCCGAGCGAGTGTCGGGGAGCACGAACGCTTGTCGGCTCCGGACCCGCCCTTTGAGCTAGCGAAGAGGAGGCGCCGTGACTTCGGTCATCGAGGAACAGGCGGCGGCGGACGGCAGGCGCTCGGCCGGGGGTCTCGGCCGCATCGCGGCGTTTCTCGTGCTCGTCGTCGTGGTGGAGTCGGTCTGGCTGGGAGCGTTGCTGCTCGGCACGTCGCCCCTGGCTGCCGACGCCGAGATCGAGGCGCTCGTCAACGGCTACGTCGCCGCCTTCGAGACCAATGACATCGAGGGCCTTCGGGCAGTGGTCACCGGCGACTTCACGGTGGTGGAGCAGTTCGACACCTCCATCACGAGGGGATGGGTGCCGGTCTTGGACGAGATCGACCTCGACGGGATCGCCCTCATGCTGGACCAGACCCGGACCACGATGGACCTGGTCCGTCGCAGCGATCTGGTCGTCACCGGCGAGGGACCCTGGTTCGTGGCCGACGTCGAGGAATGGACCCAAGAGAGGCGGCGAATTCACCAGGCCTCCGTGTACCTCGTCGTCGAGGACGCCGGCGAGCTCCAGATCGGCCGCAAGTGGGTGGTCGGCGCCGAGCTCGGGCGCGCCGGGGGCGGGGGTGACGCATGAGCGACGTGCTGCACGCGACCGATGGCACGCGCATCGAGGCCCGGACGGATCGGGGGATCCTGCCCTGGATCGTCGGCGTGCTCGGCATCGTCGCCGTCGCCCTGGCGATCTGGCTCGGGATGCTGCTCACCGCCGAGCCCGAGTTGGGTGCATCGGGTGAGATCCAGTCCCTCGTCGACGACTACATCTCGGCGGCCGAGGCGGGGGAGGCGGAAGGGTTGGCCGCGATCCTGACGGAGGACTTCTCGGCCGACCTGACGTTCGACTGGATCGTCACCCCCGGCTACGCCCCTCTCGATGATGCCGACACGCGCGACCAGCTCCTCGAAGAGATCGACGTGCGCTACTTCGACCCGCAACTGGCCCGCGTGAGCCGTCTCGCGGTAACCGGCGACGGCCCCTGGTTCGTCGCCGACGTCGAGGAGTGGGAGCTGTTCGACTACCGGCTGCACCAGGGATCGATCTACGTCGTGACCGAAGAAGAGGGCCGTCTGCTGCTCGACCGGAAGTGGGTGATCGGCGCCCAGCTCGAATTGCCCGAGGATTAGCCCCGAGAGTTCTCTCCACGCGCTCGGCCCCGCCGATCGTGGACCGGTTGAAGATTCCTGGAGTGCCGCCCGAGCTGATCCCCGGTTCTTTGGCTACGTCGATCCAGACGAACCGCTGCCAGCCCCGATCCCGGAGACACTGTCGCCGTGGGTCGACGCCGCTTCACCAATCGTGCCGACGACGTCACCGAGTCTTTGGCCCGCCATGACCTCGATCCACTGAGCAACAGGGACGCCTCTCACCCGCTCTTCCGACCTGAAGCCATTGCTCCTGCAACGTCTTCAGTAGCACGCCCGGAGAGACTCGACCCTGTCGCTTGCGACTGGCCCCATCCTTCTGATCCGTGGTTCGATCCAGCCGCCTGAGACTCGTCGAGCCGGAACGGCCCGTTGCATTCTGGTCACGATTCCCGTCGACAATCCAGAGCTGCGCTCCCGAGTCTCTCGGCAACCGACGCATCACCTGGGTCGAAGGGCCCAATGTGGCCAGTTGCCTGCAATATTCCAAGTGCCGCTGTGTCACACCAGTACGGGGACCGCACACTCCGAGCCGGAGACGGTGCGGCCTGGGGGACACGTTGGGGTGGCTCGAGACACCCCAACGAAGATTCCGCTTGGCGACGCTTTCGCGTGGTCGTGCGTGCCGCCAAGCGACACCATTCCCGGGGCGAAGAGCCGGCCCTACCACGGGCTCTTCGCCCCGGGGAAGGCCACTGCCGACCTTCCGCTTGCCATGTGCCATCGAGCCGATCTGGGTGTACGTGTTCCGAGTTCGCCGCGACACCAAATGATGCTCGCAAGTCGCGAGGCGATCGCGACTTCGACGCCGGCGGCAAGGGATCTCGTGGCAAGTCTTGATCTCCGTCAATGTCCTCGCCGTCAGCCATGAGGCCACCTTGGGCCACATCTGGAGGGATGAGCCGCCTGCGATCGG
>DATHZQ010000070.1:0-17159 GCA_035458525.1 Acidimicrobiia bacterium | reverse complement strand
GGATACCGCGACCAAGCCCCGGGTGCTCGATCGACGGGGCAAGACGATCACCACGTTTGTGGTTTTCGACGCCGCAACCGAGCTGGCGTCGATGGTCGAAGGTCACGTCCTCGATGTCGTCACCGACGACTTCGCACCGTTCGAGGCCGACATTGCGGCATGGTGCAAAGCCGCCGGGCACGAGTTGGTCTCGTCCGAGCGGGTCGAGCGGGGTCGCTCGTTCCGCATCAAGAAGGGCCTGCCGGCGCCCAAGGCGACTGCGCTGGCAATGGTCATATCGATGGATGGCCTGGAGGAGCTTCTGTCGCCGCTCGGCTTTGCCCTGGCAGCGGCGCTCGAAGGCATCGAGGTCAATCTCTACTTCCAGGGTCCGGCGGTGCGAGTGCTGACCAACGGGTTCCGGCCCAAGCTGCACGGCTGGGGCCGACCGTTCAGTCGCTTTGCCGCTGCGGGCATGGCCAAATCCGGGCACATCGCGGCCCAGGACAAGCTACGGCAACTGCGCAGCCTGGGAGCGACGTTCTATGTGTGCGGGGGATCGCTCGGTCACTTCAAGGTCGACCCCGGCGATTTCGTCTTCCCCGACCTACCGGTGGTCGAGTACCTCACGTTCATGGCCGTCATGGAGCGTGCCGACATCCAGCTCTACTTGTAGGCGCACCGGAGGGGAGCCACGGGGAGCCACGGGGCCCTCTGGCGCCTCTTTGACGTCGCGGCCGCGGTTCGCTTGCAAGCGCCTGCCCGCTTCTGAATGGATTGGTCCCGGAGCCCGGTGATTCGGTGGGCTCCGGGACCAATTCGTATCTCATCGACGCTCAGCTCAAGCCTCCACTGGTCCCGCCGTAGAAAGCAGCATGCGCAACTCCGCCACCTGCGTCTGGCAGCAATCCGTCGATGACGAAGTCTGCCGTGTAGTTCCCGTGGCGCCGTCGTACCGACCTGTTCCGCCGATGAACGCGACGAGACGTCGCCTCGTTGGGATCTCCCCTCCACTCGGTCACGTCCATCACCGACGCGTCCCACCCCCTTTCCGCGTGAGGGGCAACTCGCACCGCTCGTGAATCGGCCGTGGTCGTTGCACCGCAGTGGCGACCATTCTCCGCGGCAGGCCGAATGATCGGTGAGGGCCAAAGTGCCCAACCGGGCGCGGTCCGGAGGGTGCGTTCGCTTCGGTTCTCCGGACACGGATCACTCCGCAGCGTCACCGGGCCGATGTGCGCATTCTCGATGTTCTCACCCCGGGAATGGATACCACTGGGTGCCGAATCCCATCACTTTGCGGCAGTGGGGGCAGAAGAAGACAAATCCCCGCCCAACCCCAAATGGTCCGCGCGGCTTTCGCATGTGGATCTCGGGAAGCTCAGCCTCGCAATGCGGGCACACCGGCAGGAGATCTTCGCGTCTCACGGCAGCGCACGGTGTCGCAATCGTGTCAGTGCTCACGGCTCCTCCTCGTAGGCGGTTTCCAGAACTCACATGATCCCGCCCCGTCTGCATCGTGAGCTAGGGCCCATCGGGCCGCACTCCTTGTCGGAACCCGGGGACGTCTGGCATCGACCGCCCGTCAGGGCAGATGCGTCAGGCGAGTCGAAGGGGTAGTTCGCGGAGTCGCCGGCCGGTGGCAGCAAAGACGGCGTTGGCGATGGCCGGAGCCACTGGAGGGACTCCGGCTTCACCCACGCCCGATGGCCGTCCAGTGCTCTCGACGATGTGCGTCTCGACGAGCGGCATCGCATCGAAACGCAGAATCGGGGCGTCGTGGAAGTTGGATTCGGAGACTCCGCCGTCCACGATGCTCACGCCACCGAGCAGGGCGGCCGACATCGCGAACGCCACGGCACCGTCCATCTGCGCCGCGACCGTATCGGGGTTCACGACGATGCCGCAGTCGATGGCCATGATCACCCGGTGCACCCGAATGACCTCTTCGATCACCTCGACCTCGGCGACCGCGGTCGTCGGGCTCACGCCCCACGTCGCGTGATGCGCAATTCCTCGGCCCCATCCAGCGGGAAGCGGTTGACCCCACGAAGCCGACGAAGCTGCGAGGTCGAGAGAGGCCAGCGCCGCGCCCTGCAGCAGGCCGCGCCGGTAGTCGTAGGGGTCGCGCTCGGCGGCGAAGGCCAGCTCGTCGATGAACGACTCGCGAGCGAAGGCGTCCGGCGCATTGGTGACCGACCGCCAATCACCCGTCGGCACCGGACCGTCCCACGCCAGCATCATTTGCACATCGAGGTTGGTGGGATCGGCCGGATTGCCGGCCACTCGACACACCCCCGACGGGTGATAGCGGTCGTGACGTAGGTCGTCGGTTCGACTCCAAATGAGCTTGACCGGCCTGCGAACTGCTGCGGCGATCTCGGCCGACTCGCGAACGAAATCTTGATCGAGCCGCCGGCCGAAGCCGCCCCCGACAAGCGGAACATGCAGCGTCACGCTGTCGGTGGGGAGCGACGTCTCAGCAGCGGCGACCGCCCGGGCGAGCTGCGGGCGCTGGGTGGCCGCCCACATCTCGCACGAGTCGCCATCGACCTCGGCGACGCAAGCCAGCGGTTCCATCGCTGCGTGGGCGAAGTACGGGAATGCGTAGTCGGCACTCAGGTCACCGGGGCCCAGAGAAACCGGTTCGAGGCGCTCGACGAGTCCGCGCCGGATGGATGCATCTGTGCTCGAAGCGTTGTTGCCGCGGTCCCAGTCGATCGCCAGCGCATCGCGTCCCTGCATCGCCGCCCATGTGTTGTCGGCAACGACGGCCACGCCGTTTGAGATCTCGATCACTTCGACGACCCCAGGGACGCGGCGAGTCTCGGCGTCGTCGAACGAGAGAACGCGACCTCCGAACACCGGCGAGCGTGCCAGCACGGCGTAGAGCATTCCAGGCAACGCGACATCGGACCCGTAGATCGCGGCGCCCGTGACGATGTCGGCTGCGTCGACCGATCCGGATGCCGTCCCGATGATCCGGTAGTCGGCCGGGTCCTTGAACGCGACGCCGCCTGGCGGGGGTGGCTCTATCGCGGAGGCGGGTCCGGTCAGCGCTCCGAAGCTCGCACGTCGATCCCCGTCTCGCTCGACGACGGCGCCCGGCTCCGTTGCGCACTGCTCTGGCTCGATACCCCAGATTGTGGCTGCGGCAGCGATCAACATCTGGCGGGCGGCGCCGCCGACCTGACGCATGGAATCGAAACGCGAGGAGATGCTGAGGCTGCCTCCGGTGACCTGATCCCCATAGGCTCGGTCGCCGGGTGCGGTTTCGACGCGCACCGTCGACCAGTCTGCATCCAGCTCCTCGGCCACGATCATCGCTAGCGAGGTACGAACGCCCTGGCCCATCTCCACCTTCGGAACCGTGATGGTCACGGTCTCGTCCTCGTCGATACGCAGGAGGAGATGTGGCGCGAACGGCCCGGATTGGCCGAAAGCGGCCTCGGTCGTGACGGGAGCCGTTGTGGTGGTGCTTGGAACCGGAGCCGTAGTGGTGGTTGCGTCGCTCGACGCTGGAGTCGGATCGTCCTCGGTGCAGGCGCTGAGCCAGAGGCCGAGCACGAGCCCCCCACCGCCGACGGTGATCCGTCTGAGAAACGCGCGACGGTCGAGGTCGGCATTCATGGGAGACCCTGGGCGGCCAGTTGGATCGCACGCAGAATCCGGGGATAGGTGCCGCATCGACACAGCACGTCCCGCATCGTCTCTGCAATCTGATCGGGGGTGGGATTGGCTGTGCGGTTGAGCAGATCCGCTGCCGCCATCAGCTGGCCGGGCTGGCAATATCCGCATTGCGCAACGTTCAGTTCGGTGAACGCAAGCTGGACTGGGTGGTCACCGTTCGACGAAAGGCCCTCGATCGTGGTGATCTCGCGGCCCTCCACGGCTGCGAGGGGAGTGACACACGAGCGAGCGGCGGCTCCGTCGATGTGAACCGTACATGCGCCGCAGATGCCGATGCCGCAGCCGTACTTCGTGCCGGTGAGGCCGACGAGGTCTCGAATAGCCCACAACAGAGGCATGTCCGGCGGCGCATCGATTGCAGTTGGGCTGTCGTTGAGTACGACATTCGTTGCCACGGTCCCGATACCTCCTGACGCAGCAGTCCTGCCGGAGCCTACAAGCACGGGTCCCGGACGATCGGCTCCGCTCATCTTCGAGGAGGTCAGGAATCGGCCGACGCCACAGCACCCTCGACGTCAGCTTGACGAACGTTCCCACAGCCGATGGCGACTTCAGTGGGCCGTGTGTCCCGCAGCGGCGGAACGTCCCTGGGTGATCCGCTTTCCCACATCCAGGACCACCCGGTCGTCCGGATCGACTCCTCGCACGTCATGAGTCAATCGACGCGTGGGGCGCGGGCCGCGCGGCGGCCCGCCCGGCAATTGCGATGACCACGACCAGTACGAACAACCCGGGCACGATCCCGAATGCCTGCTGAATGCCGTTGCGGTCGGCCAGCCAGCCCAACGTGATGGGCGCCACGATCACCGCCGCGCCCGCGCTGATGGACACCCTGGCCGTGGCCACGTCGGCTCGATCGGAAGCCACTTCGACCGCCATGGAAAGCAGCATCGGGAAGAGTGTCGAGATGCCGAGGCCGGCCGTGACGAGGCCCGCAACGATGAGGCCGGTCGGATCGGCTCGCCAAAACACCAGGATTCCGATGAGACCCAAGACCGCTGAGCCCATCAGGATGGCCAGCGGGTCGAGACGGCGGGCGAGCCGGCTGGCGACGAGCCGGCCCAGCACCATCGCACCGAAGAACAGTGTCATGAGCACCGCCGCGGCGGCCTCGGACGTTCCGCCGATGTCGACCAGATAGCCGGCACCCCAGGCACCGAGAGACCACTCGGCGGCTACGGCGGGGAACAACGCTGCCCAGAACAGCCAGTAGGCGGCGGGTAGGCGACGCCCTTGTCGGTGAGCAATCGCCCGATCGGCCGGAGGGAATGGCTCGTCCGATCTGAATGCGGCCGTGGCAGCGACGAGCAGAGCCGGGACGACGAAAGCCCAGCGCCAGCCGATGCCGATCGCCACGAACGCCCCCATCACCAGGGCCGCCACCACCGACCCGGCGCTGCTGGCCGTGTTGCCCTCCGTCAACGCCACTGCCCGGTGCCGGTGGTGGCGGTCCGAGAGGGTGGACTGCACCGTCGACAGCACCGCAGCGCCGGGACCGCCGATCAATGCGGCGCCGAGCAGCGTCACCGCAGGGTGCGGCCCGACCCCGATCAAGAGGGCCCCGGACGCGACGAGGATTGCTGCGCGCCAGAAGAGTCTGCGCCGTCCCCACCGCTGTGCCAGCCGGTCGAGGAAGAAGCCGAACGCGACTGCGCCGGAGGCGACGACGGTGAAGTGGAGTCCTCCTACGGTCCGGCCGATACCGAGGTCGTCGCGGAGCAAGGGCATCGCAGGGCCAAGCGCCCCGACGGAGTAGCCGAAGGTGCCGGCCATCGTGTACACGAGGATGGTGAGTCGATCTCGAACGAACACACTCGGATCAGGTGGCGGACTCGGAGCCATCACGGGACCTTCGCCCGGGCCGAAGGTGTCCAATACCGGGGCGCTGCCGCAGTCGCTCGGCCACCGCGCACGGGCGACATTGGACTCCTCGCTCGCCTCAGTCGATGCGCCACAAGCCCGCGTTGCGGGCGGCTCGGTGTGCGGCGCCGATCTCTCTGCCGGTGGGCCGGCGGTTGACATCGGTGTAGCGGTCATTGCCGGCCACTTTGTGCTCCGGACGGTACTGGCCCATGACGTTGACGTAGGTGTCTGGGGACAGTTCGTTCGCCAGCCAGCGGAAGATCTCACTCGCCTCGTCGAGTTGCCCCGGCATCACGAGGTGGCGTACCAACACCCCCCGCTTGGCGAGACCGTCATGGCCGAAGCGGAGGACGCCGACCTGGCGATGCATCTCGGCGACCGCCCGACGGGCCACGTCGGGGTAGTCCTTGGCGCGAGCGAGGTGTCGCGCCGTTTCCGGATGCCAGAACTTGAAGTCCGGCATGTAGATGTCGACGAGGCCTTCCATCAGCCGCAGCGATTCGAGCGAATCGTATGCGCTGGTGTTGTAGACGATGGGAACCCGTAGCCCCATCGGCACGGCGGCAGCGATGGCCTCCACCAACTGCGGCGCCACGTGCTCCGGCGTGACGAAGTTGATGTTGTGGCACCCCCGGTGCTGCAGGTCGAGCATTACGGCAGCCAGCATCTCGGCGGTGAACTCGTCACCGGCAGGCGCCTGGGAGATGTCCCAGTTCTGGCAGAAGACGCATCGCAGGTTGCAGAAGGCGAAGAAGATCGTTCCCGACCCATGCGTGCCGCGGAGACAGTCCTCCTCTCCGAAATGGGGGAATGCCGATGCGACCCGGGCATACCGACCGGTATGGCACAGGGCCCGCTCGTCGGCCAGGCGATTGATGTCGCAATCCCGGGGACAGGCCCGGCACCGCTCCAGCTCGCGGCGTGCCGTCTCCACTCGTGACGCCAGCTCGCCGGAACGCCACCTCGCCAGATAGGTGGGCTCGAAGTCGTCGATGACGAATCGTGCCTCGACGCCGGTCGGTTTCGACCCCATGGCTGGAGCCTATCGCGGTGAGACCGGAGCCAGTGAGGTCAGACGATCCCGATCAGCCCCCAGATCTGGGTGACCACGACCACCAGCAGCACGACCCCGGCGAGGTCGAGCAGGATGCCCTTCCGGAAGATCTGGCCGGCCGTGTAGAGGTGAGTCGAGTAGGCGATCATGGTGGGCGGGGTCCCGATCACCAGGGCGAAATCGATCGAAGAAGCGATCGCCACCACGATCACGAGCGCCGTCGCCGGAACGCCGAGCACGGCGGCCAGCGGAATGGCGAGAGGGATGAGGATGGCGGCCGATGCCGTGTTGGATGCCACGGTGGTCAGCAGCAAGGTGACCATGGCAACGGCCAGCGTGGCGAGTAGCGGGGGCCAGTTGGCCAGTCCGGTGAGCCTGGTGGCGACGTAGTCGGACGTTCCGGTCTCCACCAGGAAGACACCGAGGGTGAGACCGCCGCCGAAGGTGAGCAGTGCAGACCATGAGATCCGCGAGAGATCGTCGGGCTGCAGCTTGCCCAGCATGAACAGCGCCACCGCTCCTGCGAGCGCCACGATGCCCGGGTGGACGCCGTGGAACGTCTGGGTCACCCAGCCGGCGGCGACGGCTGCGAACACGACGAGGACAACCAGCTGATCGCGGTCGAAACCACCGAGCTTGTGCCGCTCCGCTTCGGCGGCGCGGCGCGCCTCACGAAAGGTGGCCGGATCGAACTGCATGTGGCTTCGCCGCCACAGGAACACACCCATGATCGGCAGGAACAGCACGACCATGGGCAGGCCGTATGCAAACCACTCGACGAATGAGATCGTCCGGTCGCCGTATTCGCCGAGGAACTCGATCGCGAGCTGATTGGCCGGCGTGCCGATCGCGCTCCCGACGCCACCGATCGTGGCCGCATAGGCGATGCCGAGCACCAGCGCGCGTTGGAATCGAGCCTCCCCGAGAGGGTCCGTGATCGCCACTGCGATGGGCACGAGCACTGCTGTAGCGGCAGTGTTCGACATCCACATCGACAGAAACGCAGTCAGCGCGAGCATCGCGCCGAAGAGTGTCGTTGCAGTGCGTCCTGCGCCGGCAGTGATCGTGACGGCGACGTAGTGGTCGAGACCGGTGCGGTGCATCGCTTCTGCCATCAGAAACCCGGCGAAGAAGAGGACGATGATCGGATTGAAGAAGGGAGCCGTCGCTGCGCTGGCTCCGGCGACTTCGGACATCACGAGCACAACTGGGATGAGGAGCGACGTGACGAACAAGGGGAACGCCTCGGTCACCCACAGCACTACCACGAACCCGAGGAGGCCCAACACCACCGCCGCCTGTTGGGTCGGCCGCCGCAAGGCCTCGAGCTGCTGCGTGCTGGCGTTCCAGAGGATGACGGGTACGAGCTCCATACGACCGTCCGCGAGCTCCAGCGTCAGCGTCACCTCGTCGAGCATGGGCTCGATGGCGACGCCTCGTTGCACGAGCCCGATCGTCGCCGCCACTTCGGCGTCGACCGGGATCCCGTCGGGAAAGGTGACCTCGACAGAAGCGTCCCCGACTGCACCCTCGACCGTGATCTCTTCGCGAGCCCCGATGTCGACCGTGGCTGTGACCATGCGGACCCCGCGGAAGTCGACCTCGACGGTCCCGATTCCTGCGGGCCAATCACCAGGAGCGAGCTGCATCAGCAGATAGCCGACGACGGCGGCGATCGTGATCAATGCGATGCGCATCCGCAGGGTTCTTTCCTGCGTCGCTTCGGCGTGTGCAGGTCCTGCTGCCACCCGCCAATCCAAGCGTGCGGAGCCGGGTCTGCCCAATCTGCCGTCCATGGCGTCGCCGCGTGATCGCACAGTCAGCGAGCCTCGTACGCTGGGAGTAGCGATGCGGAGTAGATGGTGAGGTGGCAGCGCATGCTGATCGGCATCCTGGCGGCAACCGCGGTCATCCTGGGTGGCCTGTGGCTGTTCCAGCGGCAGCTCATCTACCTACCCGCACGAGGTGTGCCGAGCGTCGCCGACACACTTCCGGGCTGGGAGGACATCGCCGTCGAAACGAACGACGGCGTCTCCCTCGGCGCCTGGTACCGACGTCCCGATCCGGGCGCTCCCGTCGTGATCGTCTTCAACGGCAACGCCGGTAACCGGGAGGGACGGCTTGCTCTGGGATCGCGGCTGGCAGACGCCGGTCTCGGAGTCTTGCTGTTCGACTACCGCGGCTACGGGGACAGTGGCGGAGCCCCCACAGAGACCGGCCTCACGCTCGACGCCCGGGCCGTTGCGAAGTTCGTGGCGCGTCGGGCTGCGGACCATCCGGTCGTCTACTACGGCGAGTCGTTGGGGGCGGCGGTAGCGATCGCACTGGCCAGCGAGCAGCAACCCGATGCCCTCATCGTGCGCTCCCCCTTCACGTCGCTCGCCGATGCGGCCCGCGTCCACTACCCGTTCCTCCCGGTGCGACTGTTGTTGTGGGACGAGTACCCGTCCATCGATCGGATCGGCTCGCTCCATGTGCCGGTACTGGTCGTCGCCGGATCCGACGATTCGATCGTGCCGACCGAGCAGAGCCGCCGCATTCACGCGGCGGCAGCGGAACCGAAGGAGCTCGTGATCATCGCCGGGGCAGACCACAACGATTTCGAGCTCCTCGCCGGCGACGAGCTGATCGAATCGGTTGTCGGGTTTGTGGCGGAGCACACCCAGCGTTGAGTCGCGGATTGGGGCCGATGGCGGGGCAGGCGTAACACCACATGACGATGTCCCAGCGTCACCTCACTCGGGCGCGTAGCTCTCCCATCACGGCAGTGGGCGCCACGCCTCGCTCGGCCAGCAGCACGAGGAGGTGGTAGATCAAGTCGGCCGCTTCCTCGGTCACGCGGCTATCAGCCGCAGCGCCTGATGCATGGTCCTTCGCCGCCAGGAGTACCTCTGTCGCTTCCTCAGTGACCTTCCTGCCGACCGCATCGACACCGCCCTCGATGAGGCTTGTGGTGTAGCTGCCCTCGGGCCGCTCCGCGGCACGGGCGGCGATCACACGCCACAGGGACTCCAGACCGGCGAAGCCCTGCGGGGGTGCCGTTGCGTCGTCGAAGCACGACTCTGTGCCGGTGTGGCAGGTTGGCCCGGCCGGTTCCGCCTGCACGAGCACGGCATCGCCATCGCAGTCGACAGCCAGCGACACGAACCCGAGGGTGTTTCCGCTCGTCTCGCCCTTCTTCCAGAGCTCCTGGCGGGAGCGCGACCAGAAATGCACGAAACCGGTCGATTGGGTCAGGTCGAGCGCCTCTCGATTCATCCATCCCAGCATCAGCACCCGACCCGTCGTCGCATCTTGTACGACGGCGGCGGCCAAACCGCGCTCATCGAATCGGACCTCGCTCATGTTGGGCGCTCCTGACGCACCGGAACCCCCGCCGCCGCCATGCCCGCTTTCAGGTCGGCGATCGCGATCTCCTTGCGATGGAAGATCGACGCCGCCAGCACGGCATCCGCCCGCCCCGGTTCGAGCGCTTCGACACAATGCTCGATGGTCCCGGCGCCGCCGGAGGCGATGACCGGCACCGTCACTGCGGCCCGCACCGCCTCCAACAGCTTGAGGTCGTAGCCGGCCTTTGTGCCGTCACGGTCCATCGAGGTGAGCAGGATCTCTCCGGCGCCGCGGGCGGCGCCCTCGGCAGCCCACTCGACGGCGTCCCGGCCCGTTGGTGTCCGGCCGCCGTGGACGTACACCTCCCAGCCCGGTTCGTCGACGCGGCGCCGTGCGTCGATCGCCAGTACGACACATTGCGTGCCGAACGCCGCCGCACACTCGTCGATCAGCTCGGGGCGATCCACGGCCGCAGTGTTGACCGAGACCTTGTCGGCCCCGGCGCGCAACGCCGCCCGCATGTCATCGACCGATCGGACGCCACCGCCCACCGTGAGCGGCACGAACACGTTCTGGGCAGTGCGCCGAACCACGTCGAGCATCGTGTCCCGGCCCTCGTGGCTGGCGGTGATGTCGAGGAAGCAGATCTCGTCGGCCCCTTCTGCGACGTAACGCTCGGCCAGCTCGACGGGGTCGCCTTCGTCGACTAGATCGACGAACTGCACACCTTTGACCACGCGGCCGTCGTGCACGTCCAGACAGGGGATGACGCGCTTACGCAGCACGGGCGCCCGCTCCGGCGATCGCAACGAAGTTCGCCAACAGCCGTAACCCGGCGCCGCTCGACCGCTCGGGGTGGAACTGCACGCCGACCCGGGGGCCCTCGGCGGCTGCGGCGACGAAACGGTCGCCGTACTCGGCGGTCCCGATCACAACCGACGGATTCGCCGGCTCCGGGGCAAAGCTGTGGACGAAGTAGAACGGCGTGCCGCTGGGGATACCGTCGAAGATCGGGTGGCCGTTCGTCGCCACATCGTTCCACCCGATGTGGGGGAGGAGCGGCGCCGACTCGAGCTTGCGCACGGCGCCGCCCATCACGCCGAGACCGGTGGTCCCTCCGTGCTCCTCGGACGAATCGAAGAACAGCTGCAGCCCCACGCAGATACCGAGCATCGGCCCATCCCAGTCCCGCAGCGGATCTATGAGCGCCGCCGCCGCCAATCGCTCCATCGCAGCCCCCGTGGTCCCGACGCCGGGGAGCACGACACCATCGGCGTTTGCGAACTCATCACCTCGCTCGACCACGACCACGTCGGCGCCGGAGCGCTCCAGCCCGCGGGCAATCGACACCAGGTTCCCGGCGCCGTGATCGACGACGGCGATGCGCGTCACGAAGAGCGCTCCTCGGGGATGCCCTTCGTCGAGGCGATTCCGCTGCGACGCGGATCTTTGGACACGGCGGTGCGCAGAGCACGAGCGAGGGCCTTGAAAGTGGCTTCGGCGACGTGGTGATCGTTGCGTCCGGAGGCTGTGACGTGCAGGGTGAATCCGGCCGTTCGTGCGAACGCCTCGAGGGCATGCGGGATCATCTGCGTCGACAACGCACCGATGCGATCGGCGAGGAACGACACGTCGATGACGGCGTACGGGCGGCCGCCGACGTCGACGACGGCCGTGGCGAGCGCTTCGTCCATCGGCACGGTTGCATTCCCGTAGCGCACGATTCCCTCGCGTTCGCCGAGCGCATCCGCAAACGCCGTTCCCAGCACGAGCGCCGTGTCCTCGACGGTGTGGTGGTCGTCGACGTCGAGGTCTCCAGCCGTGTTGATCTCGAGGTCGAACAGACCGTGGTGTGCCAGCGCCGTCAGCAGGTGATCGAAGAAGCCGATGCCGGTTGCCACCGCCGCCGTGCCAGCACCGTCCAGACCGAGGGTGACACTGACTTCGGTCTCTGCCGTCTTGCGGTGGCAGGTGGCGATACGGGTCACGGCAGGATCCTTTCCAGCGCGGCGATGAGCCGGTCGTTCTCGGAGGTCGAGCGAACAGTGAATCGTAGGTACGCACCGAGCGGTCCGTCGGTGGGATACATCCGGACCACCAAGCCCTCGCCCATGAGGGCCTCGCCCACGGCACGGGCGTCGCCGCCGGCGTGACACAACAGGAAGTTCGTACGGGACGGCAAGGGTGCGAAACCCAGTCCACGCAAGCGATCGGCAAGCGCGCTGCGCTCGGTGATGATCGAAGCAACCTGCTTGCGCATCCGTTCCGGCTCCCGCAGCGCCGCTATCGCGATCTCGACCGAGATGCTGGCGATGCTGCCCGGGGGCCGCACCCCGTCCAGCGCATCCACCAGGTCGGGATGGCCCAGGCCGTAGCCGACGCGAATACCGCCCAACCCGAAACCCTTCGACATCGTGTGAAGCACCAGCAGGTTGTGATACCGCTCCGCCCACGCAGCCCATTCGTCGCCTGCAAACTCGGCATAGGCGGCGTCGAGCACCACGATGCCGTCTGTAGCGGCGATGACCGCTTCGATCGTGGCCTCGGGCAGCCGGGCACCGCTGGGATTGTCGGGGACACACAGCCACGTGACGTCCGCATCCCGGGCGGCGCGGACGAAGGCATCGGTGGGAAACGCCAGATCGGGCCCGGCCGGCACTTCCGTCAGCGTCGCGCCCACCTGGAGGGAGGCGATCCTGTAGAGGGGGTAAGTCGGCGCGATGGCGAGGCTGCGCCTGCCGGGGCCAAGGAAGGCTCGTCCAACGAGGAGTAGCAACTCGTCGACGCCGGCGCCGACGGCGACCCGCTCCGGTTCCAGCCCAACGAAGTCCCCGGCCGCTTCCCGGATCGGCAGATAGCTCGCACCCGGGTACTCGTTGAGGGAGCGAGACACCTCTGCGGCCAGCTCCGAAGCCCAGTCGGTGGGAAACGGCGACGTGTTGTGGTCGAAGCGAATGACGTCGGACGGGGCGATGCCGGCCCGGCGAGCGATCTCGGAGGTCGTCGGCTGCCACTTGTAGCGCGGCGCCGTCATGGCCGGCTCTCGAAGCGGATGTCGGCTGCCAGCCGATGGGCGGTGAGTCCTTCTGCCTCCGCGAGCGCGGCGATCGTCGGCCGCAGGGACGCCAGGCCTGCCTCGGTCAACTCCTGCACTTGCCGCCACGATCCGAAGTCCTCGACGGAGAGTGGGCCGTAGCTCCCGGCGAGCCCGCCCGTGGGCAGTACGTGGTTGGCGCCGGTGGCGTAGTCGCCCGCCGACTCCGGGGACCAACGCCCCACGAACACCGAACCGGCGGCGGTGAGTCGTTTCGCCACGGCGGTGGCGTCCGCAGTGTGCACGCTGAGGTGCTCCGGCGCATAGCGATTGGCAAACGACACCGCAGCATCCAGGTCGGCGGCGTGAACGATGAGACCGTGGTCGCCGAGTGCCTTGGCGAGGATCTCGTTGCGCTCCAACGCCGGAAGGAGCGCGAGAAGTTGTGCGCAGACGTCATCGGCGAGGCGGCGGGATGTGGTGACCAGCACGACGGGGGAGTCGGGACCGTGTTCGGCCTGACAGAGCAAGTCGGCTGCCACGATCCGCGCTGCGGCGGTCTCATCCGCCACAACGAGCGCTTCGCTGGGTCCGGCGGGGAGGTCGACCGCACAGTCGCCGTACACAGCAAGCTTGGCGGCGGTGACCCAGGCGCTTCCCGGCCCGACGATCTTGTCGACGGCGACGATGGTCTCCGTGCCGTGGGCAAGCGCAGCGATGGCCTGCGCCCCTCCCATCGCATACATCTCGTCGACACCGAGCATTCCGGCCGCCGCCAGGATCGCCGGCGACACGTTGCCGTCGGAGTCGGCGGGAGTGGCGACCGCGATCTCGCCGACGCCTGCGACCTGTGCGGGCACGGCGCCCATCAACAACGAGGACGGATACGGAGCCTTGCCGCCGGGCACGTACACCCCGATCCGGTTGAGCGGTTGCCAGCGGCGATCGACTCTGACGCCGGGGACGACTTCGAGCTCCATGTCCGAAGGGCGCTGCGGCTCGTGCGCAACCCGGATGTTGCGGGCAGCGCGCTCGAGGGCCTCGCGCAGCGCCTGCGGAGCGGTGCGCCATGCGGAGCGCAGCACGTCGGGGTCGATCCGCAGTGAGCTGTCGGCAGGGCTTCCCCCGTAGCGCTGGGCCGCCGCCTGCAAAGCGGAGTCGCCGCCTGTCCGAATCTCATCGACGATCTCGGCGGCGCGGCGCCGAACGGACGGGTCGGGCACGGCCGAGCGTCGAACCACGGCCGCCAGCTCGGACGTGGTGGCGGACGAGAGGTCGAGTTGGCGCAGCGTGATCATGGAATGAGCTGCTCGATCGGGAGGACGAGGATCCCGGAGGCGCCGGCTTCTTTGAGTTTGGGGAGCACCGACCACACCTCGTCCACTTCCACGACGGAGTGCAGGGCCACCATGCCCTCTTCGGCCAGCGGCACGACGGTTGGTGCCTCGAGCCCGGGAATGATGGCGGCGAGATCGGGGACGTCACCGGTGTGGGCGTTCATCAGGAGGTAGCGGCGGCGCCGTCCGGCAAGCACGGCCCGCAGCATGGTTTCGACTTGTTCTGCCAGCGCTGCTTCGGCACCGCGCAGATCGGTCCGCTCGATCAACACGGCTTGCGATTCGAGCAACGTCGCCACCGGCCGCAGGCCGTTGACCCGCATCGTGCTGCCTGAGGACACGAGATCGACCACGGCGTCTGCCACATCGAGCCGCGGTGCCACCTCGACCGATCCGCGCAGGGGGACCGGGGTGATCGGGATCCCCTTGTCGGCGAAGAACCGCTTGGTGACGCGAGGGTGAGAGGTTGCGATCCGCAGCCCGGCGAAGCCCTCGAGATCTTCGACCAGCGATGATGCCGGGACGGCCGCGGCGAGGCGGCAGCGCCCGAATCCGAGCTCCAAGGCAATCGACACGGGCAATCCGGCCTCTTCGACGAGATCCAATCCGGTGATACCCATGCCGGCAACGCCGTCGGCGACGAGTTCCGGGATGTCCTCGGTGCGAACGAACAGCAGCTCGACGTCGACGTTGCGCACCGGCACCGAAAGGGAGCGATCGGTCTTCTCGAATCGCATACCGCTGTGGTGGAGCAGGTCGGCCGCGGGCCGTTCCATCCGGCCCTTGTTGGGCAGGGCGATGCGCAGCGTGCTCATGTTGGGTTCTCCTGACCGAGGCGCTCCAGCATCGAGCGGTACCCGCCGGTGCCGTGCTGCAGCCATTGGTTGATGCGGGTGATCGTTGCCGTCGAGACGCCGGTTTGGTCGTGGATCGCTCTGTACGGGATGCCTTGCTCCAGCAACCGGACCACTGCCCAGCGCGAAGCCATCTCCTCGAGTTCCCGGTACGTGCACAGATCACGGAAGAATCGGGCGGCGTCGTCCCGGTCGGACAGTGAGATGATTGCGTCGAACAGCGCAGCCGTGTCGGCGTTGCGCCAGTCGTCAGTTGTCATGGGGATTCCCATCGCGCTTGCGCTCCTTGAGCGTCTCTACGTGGTAGCGTTATAGCATGCTAACACGACTCGACAGCAACGGACCCGACGTATGCAGCTGATCCCAGCCGTCGACGTGCTCGATGGCAAGGTCGTACGGCTGATGGAGGGCGACTATGCCCGTGTGACGGTGTACGCCGACGACGCCGTCGCCCAGGCTCGGGAGTGGTGCGAGGCGGGGGCAACGCTCGTTCATGTGGTCGACCTTGCCGGAGCTCGGGATGGCGAGCCGGCGGAAGGACTGTGGCGCAGCCTGGGTGAAGCCGGCGTCACGTTCCAGGTCGGCGGCGGCATCCGAACGGCCGAGGCGGCGGAGCGCGCCATCGCGGCAGGAGCTGCACGAGTCGTGATGGGCACTGCGGCGGTCTGGCGGCCCGACCTGCTCGCCGGGACAATCGCGACGATCGGTGCCGATCGCATCGTCGCAGCGCTCGACGTGCGCGGTGGCCGTGCCACCGGCCAGGGATGGCTGGACGAAGGGCGTCCGCTTGCCGATGTGGTCGGGGGCCTCGTCGCAGCCGGAGTTCCGCGGGCGCTCGTCACCGGGATCCGCCGCGACGGGACCATGCAGGGACCCGACCTCGACGTGATCCGAGACGTGCAGAACGCCGCACCAGACCTCGCGTTGCTCGGCTCCGGTGGCGTGGGTTCGCTCGCCGACTTGACGATGCTGGCTGGCGCAGGGGTCGAGGGCGCAATCGTCGGCCGGGCGCTCTACGAAGGCAGCTTCACGGTCGAGGAAGCGCTCGCAGTAATCGCGTTGCGTGAATAGGCCACGGTGCGCCCGTAGGCTCACTGGCTGTGACGGACCACACGCTGCGAGAGGACATTCGCAACGACCTCCGCGACCTCTTCACGGGGGAACGGACGATCGGCGACTCGTTTCCTGCTCCGCTCGTGTTCGTTGCGGTCAACGCCGTGGCCGGCCTCGGCTGGGCGGCCGCGGCGGCACTCGTCGTCGGTCTTGCGGTTGCGCTGTGGCGGATCCGCAAAGGACAGCAGGTCGTCTACGCCATGGGCGGCATCGTCGCCATCGGCTTCACCGCCTTCCTCGCATTGCGGAGCGGGCGAGCCGAGAGCTACTTCCTGCCGGGGATCTTGTCCGCGGCGGGTGCTGCGATCGGGACGATCATCAGCATCGCCGTGCGCCGACCGCTGGCGTCGTGGACGAGCCGCTTCATGCGCAGCTGGCCGCTCGAGTGGTACTGGCGTGACGACGTCCGACCCGCCTACGCCGGCGTGTCCTGGATCTGGGCTGCGTTCTTCGCCGGGCGGGCGGCGGTGCAGTGGGTGCTCTTCCTCAACGAGGAGCCCGAGCTGCTTGCGATCGCCAAGGTGCTCACGTCGTGGCCGACGATCATCCCGCTCCTGATCGTCAGCTATGTCTACGGCAACCGCAAGCTGCACCGGCTCGGCGGTCCAAATGTGGACGAGTTCCTGGCAGGTGCCGAGCCGCCGTACGAAGGCATGCAGCGCGGTTTCTGAGGCCACCCCCTACCCCCGCCTACGGCGGCGGTACCTTCCCCCACTCCGTGGGGGACTATCGAGTGGTGATAGTCCCCCGCTTGCGGGGGAAGGTACCGCAGGCGGAGCGGAGCGGTGTCTGGGGTGGGGGGTCCCTGAGGCCACTTCCTGCCCAACCCTGTGGCGACTGGAATAGTCCCCCGCTTGCGGGGGAAGGTACCGCAGGCGGAGCGGAGCGGTGTCTGGGGTGGGGGG
>DATHZQ010000069.1:0-35807 GCA_035458525.1 Acidimicrobiia bacterium | reverse complement strand
CTTCGAGGCGGTGAAAGACCTTCTGGAGGAACAGAACGAGACCTACTGTCCGCTGAACTGAACAGGATCACGGTCGGACGATGGGGAGGCCGGGTCGGGCAGCCCGGCCTTCCTGGTGTGTGGGTGCCCTTTCGGGCCTCGTTACGCACCCGCATCAGGCCTCGATCAGTCCTTCCCTGATGGCGAAACGCGCCAGTGCGACCCGATCGTGGATGTCGAGCTTGTCCATGAGATTGGCGATGTGGGTCTGCACCGTCTTGAGGCTGATGTCCATGAGGAATGCGAGCTGCTTCTGTTGCAGGCCCTTCGCCACGTATCCGAGCACTTCGAGCTCACGCTCCGTCAGCGCGGCGAGCCGGGCTGAGCGATCGGAACACAGACGCACCCCGTCGGACGCGACTACCAGGCGTTGCATGACCTCCGGCGAGAAGTGGCACCGACCGCTGGCGACCCGGCGAATCGCATCGACGACCACGTCGACCGGCTCGGACTTGGTGACGTAGCCGCTCGCCTCGCAATGCAGCGCCTGCTCGATGTAGGCGTCGTGCACAAACGCGCTGAGGAACAGAACGCGGGTCTGCGGCGAGATGCTGCATACCTCGCGCGCTGCGGCGAAGGCGCTGCGTCCCGGCATGTCGATGTCGAGCAGGAGAACATCGGGCCGGTGCTCTGCGACGAGCGCCACGGCTCCATCGGCACGGCCGGCACACGCGATCACATCCATGCTTGCCGCCCGGAGCCGGGCGCACAACATGTCGCGCACGAGCGCGTGGTCGTCGGCCAGCACGACGGTGATGGGCTCAGCCACGAGCACCCACCGTGTTGCGTGCAGCTGCGTCGATCAGCTCAACCAGCCGGTGGATGGGGAACGGCTCGGTGAGGATGCGGGTGGCCGGATCCACCTCGTCGGGTTGATGATCGCCATCACCGGCGGGTGCAATGAGCACGATCGGGGTGCGGTTTCCCTCCGAGCGCAATCGGTGGACGACGACGTCCATCTCCGGCGCCCGAGTGTCGATCACCAGGGCAACAATCTTGCCGCGATGAGCGGCTTCGGCGGCGATGAGACTCGAGGGATCTGCGGGCTGTTCGGTTGTGTACCCGGCCGCTTCAACAGCCATGGCGAGGAGCTCGCGGATGTGGCGGCGGTGCTCAGCGATGAGTACGAGACCGCGGTCCTCTTGCGCTTCGTGCGGCTGCGGCGTGCGGGAATCCGCGGCTGCGCCAAGCTCCGCAGTGATCGCCGGGAGTGTCACCGTGAAGGTCGTGCCTTCTCCGACCTCGGAGACGCACCGCACCTCGCCGTGGTGGCGCGTGACCACGCCGTGCACGATTGCAAGACCGAGTCCGGTACCCGCCCGCTCGCCGCCGCTGAAGAACGGTTCGAATATCCGCTCCCGCACCTCGGACGTCATACCCCCTCCGGTGTCGCTCACCTGTATACAGGCAAGGAGCCCGTCCTCGCCGCCGCACACATGGGCCCGAATCGTCAGGCAACCACCGCTGCTCATGGCATCACGGGCGTTGAGAATGAGGTTCATGAGTGCTTGTTGGAGCTGGACTGCGTCGCCGATCACGAAGGGGCCGGAGTCGTCGGGCACCATGACGGAGACCGTGATCCCGGTGGGGATCATGGTCTGCACCAGACTGACGGTGCGAGTCACGAGGGAGCCCACGTCGACGGGCTCGGCTTGGAACGAGGTTCGACGCCCGAAGGTCAGCAATCCGCGGACGAGCTCGTTGCCTTGTTCAGTAGCTGCGGTGACGGTGGCAAGCGGCTCGTGCGCCGGGGATTCCGCATCGAGGTGGATGCGAGCGACATCGGTCGATCCAGCGATGGCCGTCAGGAGGTTGTCGAAGTCATGGGCGACGGCTCCGGCCATCGTCCCCAGTGCTTCCATCTTCTGAGCCTGTCGTAACTCTCGCTCCGCGACTTGACGCCGCTTGGTTGCTGCCGCCAGCTGTCGCTGCCCGCGTCGGATTTGGCGCAGGAAGACGCCCCAGGCACCGATCGCCGCGCCGAATACGATGATGGCGCCGGTCACAGAGATCAGCTCGCTGCGATGTTCGGATCGAAGCTGCGACTCGAAGAAGCGTCGGCTCTGGATCACGAGTCCCTCGACGGAGGCCACATAGGCAGTCCGGCTGGAGACGTACTCGGTTTCTTTGAGCGCAGCTGCGGATGAGGGGATACCACGGACTTCGGCGTTGTCGACGATCGCCTCGGCGGCTTTCTCGATCTCGGTTGCCGTCTGGCTCGTACGCTCCAACGCCGCATCGAGCTCGGCTGTGACAAGGGGCGTTGCATCCGCGATGGAGCTGTCGAGCGCCTCGCTGCTGCTTCGGAAGTGGGCCCGCCACTCCGCGGACCATGCCCCGAAGGCAATGTCGGGTACCACCAGGATCGCGTGCTCGAGATCGTCGATGAGGTCGGCGTGGTGGGCGGCGGCGAAGTACACCTCCTCTACTGCTCGCGTGGGACAGTCGCCGGATTGTCTGTGGTCGACGTTGCTAAACGAGTAATACAGGTGGACGCCTTGCCAGACGAGCATCGTCACGGTCAGCGCGGCAGCGACCGAGAAGGTCAGTCGTGCCGAGCGCTGCCTCCAGAAGCTTGCCCCCAGTTGGGCGCCGGTATCTGTATCTGTCGCTTCGTCCATGTCGAACGCCGCCACCGCCCTACCGGTTAGGCCGCTGGTGCGCCCCCCATTGCCCTCAAGCGTGGCCCGACCAGAGGGGTGTTGACCAGGGGCAAACGGCATTGTCGGGACACTCTCTCAGGAGTATTCCCGATACCCCGCCGTCGAGCCGTGCCATAGCGTGGTCTTCAGGTTCGTCCGCTGGGACGAGCACCGAGCGGGGAGGTGATTGCGGGACGTCGACACACCGATTTGATGTGTAGGCCGTCGCGGATGCGGGCCGTGGCGAAGCTGCAGAGGAGGGGAAAGATGAAGCACATGAAACGAGTCGTGGTGCTCGTCGCTGTCGCCGCGCTGAGCGCTACTCTGCTGGCCCCAGCGATGGCTGCCCCCGGGGGCACGCCAGGACCACCAGATGACAAGCCCGGGGGTGGGCACACCGAGTCCTACGGCAACAACCTGTCCTTTCCGGTCATCTGGTCCGACGGGGTAGCGAAGGTCCTTCGCGGGGAAGCGGGCATGACGCCGCAGACCGGAGGCGAGTGGTGGTATTGGTGGGGCACCGAGGGAGAGGATCCCAACGTCATCCCGCTGAGCTGCCCGCCCGATCCCGACGACGCGGCCTTCTGCGACGACGGTGTCAAGGGGACGCATGGCGATCCTCCTGGCGACGGGTCGGCCCCGGTACACCGGGCGTATCTCCAGAAGGATGCCCTCAACGAGTGGCAGGCGGAAACGCTTGATGGCAGCGCCAGTCCACTGGACGTGGATTGGATCGATTGGGGCGACAACCTGGAGTCCGTCGACTGGTACACCAAGTCCCAGGTTCGGGCCGAGGTCGTGCTGTATCAGGATCTGGCAGAGACGTTGCTTGCCTACGAGATGCTCCACACCTCAGGGTGGGGGATCGACGAGGTGCACGGCCTGTCCGAGCTCGCCGGAGACGTGGTGTCGTATCCCAGCACCCAGGCGACGGTGTACTCGCACTGCGCAAGGTTCGCCATCCAACGTTTGCTCGTGGAGCGTGACGACGCAAACCTGGTCAATCTCGTTTGGGACACTGAACTCGAAGACCCGGAGTGGGTCACGGACCCAACGTGGGAAGGCGAGCCGCTGGTGAGTCCCGCGATCTTCAACAAGACGGTCTGGGAAGCGGGGGACGGTCCCGGCTACTACTCCGCTGAGATCAACGTGAAGGGCAAGGTCATCTACGGCTACACCTGGAACGTTCGCAAGCTCAACGAGGGAGCAGGTGACTACCGACTCACTTTCTCTCTGGACGATTCCTGCCCGGACGGCCTCAATACCTTCTTCACCGAGGGGATCACGCAGTTGCTGGAGCCCATCGAGGAAGTGGCAACCGAAGGTGACGACGGCGGCGACACCGGAGGAGCCACCGGCGTCATCGAGCACGCCGACAACCTGACCTACATCGACGTTCGGATCCTCGAACGCGGTGGTGGCGGCGGTGGCGGCGGTGGTGGCGGTGGCGGCGGCGGCGGCCCGCGGTAGTTGTCGACGCCGAGCGGTTGTCGACGCGCCCCCCCCGCCGGCACCGCAAGGCCCGCAACGGAGTCACAGCAGGCGAAGCATCGCCTGCTGTGACTCCACAATCGGAAGCAGAACCGTTGAAGGGAAGGGCATCATGAAACGGGTTCACATGATTGGCGGGGCGGCCGTAATCCTCTTGATGGCGGCGATGGTGTTCCCGTTGCAGTCCGTCGAGGCTCAGGTGGTTCGCGAAGACGACGTGTCGTCGTTCGTCGGGCTGCTGACGGACGACGATGAGAGCGACGAGTTCTCGTTCGCCGCAAAGGCGGGGGACATCGTCCACGTCGACATCGATTCGGATGCCTACGAACTCATCGGACGTGCCGATGATCATCACGAGATGGCCGCAATGGCGCCGGACGAGGGGCACGACGATGGATGTGGCGGTCCCGGCGGCCTCGTCCTGGAGATCCTCGACGAGAGTGGACAGGTCGTGTGCTGGGCGGACCGGCCGGCGCGTCCCGGATGGCAGCGCGATGCTGCCTTGCACTGTCCGTTCGCCGAAGATGGCACGTACTTGCTGCGCATCGGACTCAGCGCGTACGATCCGCACGACCACGCCGAGGCGTTGACTCCGAGCGAGCCGCTGGGCGACGGCATCGTTCCCTACCTGGTCAGTGTCAGCCTGCGGGGCGAAGCCCCGGAGGGAAATCTCAACCGAGCGCTTGCCCAGAGCAAGAACAGTTTGCCGTGAGAATGATGCGAGCGCATCGTCGTTCTCCTCGTGGCTGGCCAACGGGCGACGATCCCGTCGATTCCCACATGCTGGCTGAAGCGACGAGGTACGCCTTGGACTAGTCGATGCGGTGCGCGTCGTGGACCCGAGGGGTCGCAGGAGCCGCTCGTTCCAAGATACGGGGCATCACATGCGTATGAGATGAACCATCGCGGTGCATCATAAGCCGCCCGTTCAGTCGGCCACCCAGCCGGTGATCGCAAGCACGTGGCCGTCTGGGTCGAGCAGGTCGGCCGCATAGAGCCGGCGGCGGTCGTGGGTGCGGACGGGTCGTGGATCTCCGGTGAAACGAACGCCGCGTTGCATGAGCGTCTTGTGCCGGGCGAGCACGTCCTTGGTCTCGAACACGATCCGAATCAGCGACGCATCGTTGGGTTCCTCGTCGGTCAGCTGCAACCCGATTCGCAGCCCTCCTCCGTCGAGGAAGCTGAACTCCGGCGTTTGGCTCAACGCCGTGCAGCCGAGCATGTCGCGATAGAACACCAACGACGCATCCATGTCGGACACCGGCACGATGATGTACGAGACGTGCATGGCGGCAAGGCTAGTTGCCCGTCGATGCGACGGTCGCGCCGCCAGCAGATCCGCCGCACCGTACTCGGGCCGGTCGTCCGTCGACCGAAGTGACTTCGTCCCGGGCACAGGGGCTGGAAATGAAGCTCCGGCAGGCCGACAATCGCGGTGGAGGCACAGATGCGTCGATGCGGCGTGGTGTGTTCGGCTCTGCTTCTCGTGGCCGGTTGCGCCACCGGCGGGGGCGCGTCCTCGTCTGGCGCCGTCGACATCGATCCCTCCCACTCGGCGACGACGGTCGCGGCGACAACGAGATCGACGGCGGACGCAATCGACCCCGGTGCGACAGGTTCGGTGCCACAGCCGGCACCGGCACGCGCATCGATCCTCGTGGTCAACGACCACGGCGTCTTTCAAATCGACGCTGCCGGCGCGATCACACACCTCCTCGACCACCCGGTTGCGTACGCCGTTGATGACACCAGAGGCGGCTTGTTGTACCAGCTGGATCGAGGCCGGGATTGGGAGGACTTCTCCGGCGACCCAACGCCGAACTTCTCGACCGAGGTGTGGTGGATCCCGGCCGGTGCCGCGACTCCCCAAGCCCTGCTGGTGCCAACCCCGGGCAGCGGGCACACGCTGACGCTCTACGACGCCGTTGCCACCGAGACCGCGTTCTCGGTCGTCTACCTGCGCCACGAGGGCGAGGAGCCACCCCTCGATGGCACCATGGCAGACACGCTGCGGCTCTACGACACCGCCACCGGCAGCGTCACCGAGTTGGCCAGGGTGCGGGGCTGGGAGTGGAATCTCGGCGAGGTCTCGGCCGGCGCCGGACTCGTTGCTGCCACCGAGTCGCAGATGCTCGGGCACGGCTGCCGTCTATTCGACACTGCGAGCGGGTCGACCACGCGAACTGGTGTCCCAAGCGCCACGGCGGCATGCTTCGACGAGTCGCAGGACTGTGCCGCATCGTGTGCATTGTCGGCTGACGGCGCGGCCGTTGTGCACGACCGGCTTCGCTCCGACGATCAGGGGCTCCAATGGGCCGTCACGGCCGCCGAGGTTGCGACGGGTTGCGAGATCGGAGCGCTCACGGTTGCTGTGTCGGAGCGATGGGGGCCTGCTGAGCTCGACATCGCAGGCCGGGAGGTCCTCCTGAATCGGGCTTGGGAGGGCGACTACCACCTCGCGGCGCTGTTGGTGGACCTCTCTGAGTCTGCGCCGGTTCCGGGCGAGCTTCCCCTCGTTGGCCGAGCCAGGTTCGCCACGGCACCGGTGACCATTGCGACGCCGGCTGGGATTGGGACGGACGCACCCGACTACTACCGCTACGGCGAAGACGGCCTCTTCCGTGTCGAGGACGGTGTCGAGACGAGGCTGCGCGAGCGCGCCGTCTCGCAGGCGTGGGACGACCACGCCGGAGGCGTCGTCTTCACCGGCGACGATCCGCTCGACATCGCGCACCTGCCCGCAGGAGCCGCCGAACCGCTCCTCATCGAGCCGAGTGCGAGCTATGCCTATGCAGAGTTCACGGGAGTCGTCGCCGGCCGACCGTCGCTGCTCTTTGCCGGCGTTCCCGCCGATGTCGATCTCGACGTGTGGCAGTGCGAGGGTTGGGCGTGCACCAGCCGTGACCTGAGCAGCGGCGAGGAGCAGCACCACCTCTGTTTGCTATCGAAGATCGCCGTCGTCGACCTCGTCTCCGGTGAGACCGTCTGGAGCCTCGAGGTTTCCGCCGACGAAATGCTGACGGATTTCGACGGGCGCCATGTGGTGGCGCACCGCGACGGACAGGGCGTGATTCACGACACGTTCATGGGGGTGGCTCCGATCGTCGTCGCCGGAGGCGTCGTGCTGATGCGCCATGCGCTCGCGAGCCAGGGAGGGTGAGATGCATCCCCGACGGGTGGTAGTTCTGACGGCGGTGATCGTTCTCGCGGCTTGTGCGTCGCCGGCTGATGACGGCGCAGCTCGCACCACCTCCGACGTGGCTGCCACGGACCATTCCCCCGCGTCGTCGATGCATTCGACGGCCGTGGTCGACCCTTCCGACGAGGCGGCGCAGTCGACGACGTCCGGGCCGGTGGGGGAGGGACCCGTCTGGCCTCCAACGCTCGTCTACGGATGGGACGGGATCGCTCGCACGGATGGATCGTCGTTGGATCTCCTGGTTGCCGAGCCGGTCATGTGGGCTGTCGATGACGGCATGGGCGGGGTGCTCTTCCGCTCCGTGGCGGAGCAGCCGGGCTATGCGTGGCTTCGCACCGGCGCAGATCGCCCGGAGCGGATCGACCTCGGAACCGAAGGCTGGCCGCACCTCGACGCGGTGTGGGCGGAGGCAGGCACTCCGATGGCGCTGGTGTCCCGCTCCGGTCACGGAGGCACGATGTGCATCGACGACGAGCTTGCGACCGAGATGTCGATTCGCAACCTCGTCACCGGCGACGAGCGCTTCCTCATGTGTCACGGCGAGGGCAGCGACGGCGGCGAGGGGTTCACCTCTTTCGGCGGCGGTTTGTTCTCGGCCGTGAGGTGGGTTGCGGTCGGTGCGTCGAGCTCGAGCGCGGGGCTCTCGTTCTACGACGGGACGGGATCGCCGGTCGAGGTCCCGCACAACCCGTTCCCCGACTCGTGCGCACCGTGCACGCTCTCGGCGCACCTGTCGCCTGACGGGACGCGGTTGGCCTATGCCCACTGGCCAACCGCGTTCTGGGGCCAACCGCAGCCGGCCGATGACGACGTGGCGACGGCAGTCGAGAGATGGCGGGCGCAGGCTGACGAGGTTCCGACGAGGATCGTCGTGATGGATCTGGCGACGGGTGCCGAGATCTTCTCCACCGAGGAAGACGCCGCCACCCATCTGGACGGATTCGACGGCCGCCACCTCCACGTCGCCTCGGACACCCACGCCGCGCTCATCGACACGACCACCGGGGGGCACATCGACGTGCCGCGACGGTGGGGTGAGCCAATCGGGTTCTGGGGCGCCATCCTCGAATCTCTCGACGTGGCGACCACGACGTACGACGAGGCGCAATCCGTGGCCGGGCAGTTGGCGGTGTCGCTCGGCGAGCCGACCGGTGTCGTCTGGTCCGAGGGCTACGTCACCCTCAATCCCGGCTACTGGGCGGTCTACGCGGGTCATTTCGCCAACCAGGCCGACGCCGCAGCCGCATGCCGGGAGCTTGAAGTGCCGTGCTACCCCCGCTACGTGGCCACCGTCGACACGATCCATCCGACGGTCGGTCGAGCCATGCTCACGCTGGAGCCGGACGGGCTGGGCCTCGTGTCGTTCGGCGCCGAGCGGGGTGAGGTCGTTGCGCTCCTCGATGCGATCCTCGGATCGCCCCCACCCGACTCCGGCGAGCAGGCGGATTGGGTCGAGTATGTGTGCTGGAGCGACTTCGGGCTGTGCCTCGGCTTCAGCCTGCCGGCGTGGGAGCAGCACGACGGCGTGAGTCGATTCGTCGGATGGCGCTACTGGGGCAGCGACCGCCTCGAGCTGGGCACCGCCTCGGGGACCGGCCCCGGCATGACCGTTGTTGAGCTCCAAGACCTCCACGACGACGTGGAGATCGTGGTCGAGATGGACGGGTGCGTGGATCGCATGATCTCCTACGCCGTCGTGGATTCGATCCTCGTCATGTTCGACGACGATGACGAGATCTCATGGTTGATGACCGGCCTCGGCGTCGGATGCTGAGCGCGCGGCGTCACACGCTGACGTCGACGACGAGTCCCAGGTGGTCGGACCCGGGCACCTCGACCGGCTCGGTCGACACGAAGTCGACGCCGTCGCCGAATGCATGGTCGATGCGGAGCAGCGGGGGAGTGCGGGCCTGGAACCGCCACGTCCCTGCCGTGGTGTCGGCCACGGCCGCACCATCGCTGAAGCGCTGCCGCAGCTGCCGGTACAAGGGCCACGCCGGCGAGGCATTGAAGTCGCCGACGATCACTCGCCTCACGGGCGTGGCGTCGCAGTGGGTCAGCAACCCGGCGAGCTGATACCGGCGATGCCCCACGCTGCGCCACCATGGCCACGCCGCCGGATTGGCCATGTGCATGCTCACCACTTCGAGCGGTTCTGTCAGCCCCGGCCACGAGCTCGGCTCGAGCATGGCGCTCCAACCTGACCGGTAGCGGAGATGGATCCGTGAGAAGACCGCAGGCCGGCGGGCGGCAATGCCGCTGCCCATGGTCTGGCCGACCGGGTCGAGCCGGGCGTGGAGGTAGCAGCCGGCAATGACGTCGGCCGCGGGCGGGTCCAATTCTTGCACCGCCAGCACATCGGGATCGACCGCCGCGAGGACGTCGCGCAGGCCGATGGGGTCGACCTGCGGGCCCCAGAGATTGGCGGTCATGATGCGAAGCTGCGGCACGGAGCGAGAGCTTATCCGCGTGTCGCCACGGCTAGGGTGAACGCTCCGGTCATGGCGAGGTGACGTGTGCGACTGACGACGGCGATGCTTGCCGATGCGGCTCAGGTGCAGGGCGGCAAGCTCTACATCCTGGGCGGCGGGTTCGAGATGGTCCGGGCTCGCTCGATGCCGGTCATCCATCGCAACATCAACGTCGCCCTCGTCGTCGAGGTCGGCGCCGAGGAACGAAATCAGGACCTCGATCTTCTGATCGACCTCATCGACGAGGACGGCAAGGCCATGGGCGTCCAGGCTCGAGGCAAGTTGCGAGTGCGGGACCAACCCATCCTCCCGCCCGGATCGCCGTCGGTCGTGCCGCTCGTGAGCCCGTTCTACAACGTGCGCTTTCCGGAGCCAAAGGGCTACGCATTCGTGGTCCGGCACCAGGACGACGAGCTGGGCCGCATCAGGCTCCGTGTGGTACACACACAGTGACACACAGCGAGAGGGGCGCCCCCGAGGCTGGTTCGGCAATTCTGACGCTGCCGAACGTCGTGTCGTTCGTGCGGTTGCTCATGATCCCGTTGTTCCTCTGGTTGCTGCTGGTGCGGGACGAGGTCGCCGGGGCCGGGTGGCTGCTCGGCATCATCGGTGCCACCGACTGGGTAGATGGCTACCTGGCGAGGCGGCTCGACCAAGTCAGCGAAGTAGGCAAGTTCCTCGACCCGCTGGCGGATCGGCTGGCCGTTGCCGCGGCACTCGTCGGCGGGTTGATTGCAGGTGTGCTCGAGCCCTGGTTCGCTTGGGCGCTGATCGTTCGCGAGGGGATGATTGCGGTCGGTGCCCTCTTCCTCGGCGCGCGGCTCGGGGCGAAGCTGGCGGTACGGGATCTCGGCAAGCTCGCCACGCTGATGCTGTACGCCGCCATCGCCTGGCTGTTCATCGGCATCGGTACTCCGTGGCCGTGGCTCGAGACGATCGCATGGATCGTGGCGATACCGGGCCTGATCCTCTACTACGTCGTGGGCGCGCAGTACTTCATGGACGCCCGGGCGCTGCTCGCTGAGGAGAAGGCCGGCACCGAGGCGGGGTAAGCTCGCACCGTCATCTGATCGAGGAGCCGCAGTGCAGATTCCCGAGGAACTTCGCTACGCCGATAACCACGAGTGGGCTCGTACCGAAGAGGACGGTGCGATCCGCGTCGGCATCACCGACTACGCCCAAGATGCGCTCGGTGACATCGTCTATGTCGACCTGCCCGAGCCGGGTCGGTCCCTGACCGCAGGCGAAGCATTCGGCGAGGTCGAGTCGACCAAGTCCGTTTCCGACGTGTACGCACCCATCGCCGGAACGGTGGAAGCCGTCAACGAGG
Organism: Acidimicrobiia bacterium; assembly: GCA_035458525.1. Taxonomy (GTDB): domain Bacteria; phylum Actinomycetota; class Acidimicrobiia; order Spongiisociales; family UBA5794; genus DATHZQ01. The sequence continues at coordinate 24,635 of DATHZQ010000069.1, read as the reverse complement.
CTTTGATGGATGCACCTGAGACCGTCAACGCCGATCCCTACGGCGATGGCTGGTTCATCGTCATCCGACCGGACGACGGTGCCTCGCTCGACGAGCTGATGGACCCAGCGGCATACGGCGCGTACACCGCCGAGGAGTAGCTCATCCGGCCTCCGGCGAGCGGGAGCAAGCCTCAACTTCATGTTGAGACTCCTGGGCTACCATTGGGGCCATGAGCGACCTCTCTCGCGACCATGACGGCGAAGGTCCCCTCGTCGAGAGCGACCCGACGGTTGTCTATCGACCGGCTGCGCCTGCGCCCGATGCCGCCGATGGCGGGCAGCGTGTCGAGGGCGCCTTCCGCTATGCGCTGGTGATCGAACGAGGGCCCCGGGCCGGCCTGGCACATGTGCTCGGAGACGGCGAGACCCTCGCCGGCCGGTCAGATGACGCACAGATCTTCCTGGGCGACGTCACCGTGTCTCGCCATCACGCCAGGTTCACCGTCGACGGCGGCGGTCTGGTGGTGGAAGATCTCGGATCGACGAACGGCACCTACGTGAACATGGAGCGGCGCGATCGTGCAAAGCTCCAGCCGGGCGACGAGGTCATCATCGGGAAGTTCCATCTCATCGTCACCGTCGGAACGCGGTAAGCCATCGTGAACGTCGGCGAGCGCGAGCAGAGCATTGGAGAGGTCATCGCCCTGCTGCAGGACGAGTTCCCCGATCTCACCATCTCGAAGGTGCGGTTCCTCGAGGGTCAAGGCCTCATCGAACCGCGCCGCAGCCCGGCGGGCTATCGCATGTTTCGCGACGATGACATCCGCCGGATTCGCTACATCCTCCGCGAGCAGCGGGATCACTTCCTGCCGCTGAAGGTCATCAAGTCGAAGCTCACCGCATGGGAACGCGGGGAAGAGGTGAAGACGCGGCCCGACAGCGGACCGCCGCCGGAGTCGTATTTCGGCGCTTCCGGCGTCTCCCTCAACGTAGACGAGCTGAGCCGCGCCTCGGGCTTGTCGCGGCGCCAGATCGAAGAGCTCGTGTCCAATGGCGTGCTGGAGCCGATCGAGTTCCCCGACCGCACCAAAGTCTTCCGGGACGAGGACCTCACGATCGCCCGCACCGCCATGCGGCTCCTGGCGCAGGGATTGGAGCCTCGCCATCTCCGTACCCTCAAGATCGCTGCCGACCGTGAAGTCGATTTGTTCCAGCAGCTCGTCACCCCCCTCCTGCGCCATCGCAATCCGGACAACCGCCGCAAAGCGGCGGAGATCCTCGCCGACTGCTCACAGGCGGCATCGGAGCTCCAGGAGTCGATCGTTCGGGCGCGCCTGCGCAGGCTGCTCGAGGGGTGATCCGGATGAGGGGGCATGTGCTGGCCGCACTCGCGGTGGTGTTGCTGGGGGTGCCCCAGCCGCCGTCACCCGTGTCGGCGCCAACGCCTGAGCCGCCGGCCGTCACCGCCGAGGCCTGGGTCGTGTACGACGCGACATCTGGTGTCCGCCTCGCCGGGTTCGAGGATGACGTTCCTCGCCCCATGGCCTCGGTGACAAAGGTGATGACGGCCCTCGTCGTGCGTGACCACACCCAGCTGGCTGACCGCAGCCGCATCTCGGCGCGGGCCGCAGGGGTAGGCGAAGCTGAAGTGGGCCTGATCCCGGGCGAGCGCTGGACCATCGAGGACCTGCTGTACGCCATGCTGGTCAGATCGGCCAACGACGCAGCCATGGCACTCGCCGAGCATGTTGGGGGCTCGGTCGAGCAGTTCGCCGTCATGATGAACGAGAAGGCCACCGAGCTGGGTCTACAGAACTCGTCGTTCGTCAACCCGCACGGCCTCGACGATCTCGACCACTACTCGTCCGCGTCGGACCTTGCGAAACTCGGACAGGAGTTGCTCGCCGATCCCGTGCTCGCCGAGATCGTGCGCACCCGCTTCGTGGTGTTTCGTCCCGCGCCGGACGGTTCGCTTCGCGCCGTTCGCAACACAAACCGGCTTCTGGGTGAGTACCCGGACATCGCAGGTGTCAAGACCGGGTTCACCGGCCGCGCCGGGAGGGTGTTGATCTCCGCACTCGAGACCCCCGATCGATTGCTCGTCGCCGTCGTGATGGCGTCGGAAGACCATTTCGCCGACAGTCGGGAGTTGCTGGACTACGGAAGGCGTCTCGTCACTTTCCAGGACCGCTGGCGGACGCCACTGCTGGGGGAAGAGGGCGGCGCCGGCATCGCCTCGGTCGATGCGGCCGAGCAGGTGCGGTTGGAAGCGGTTCCGGAGCTGTGGGACGGATCGGGTCCGACGACGGCTATCACCGACACCCAAGTCGGCCAGCAGATCGAAGCACAACTGCGGTCGCTGTTGCCCGTCGTGCTCGGCGGATCGGGATGAGCGCCCCGTTCGTCGAGGTCGTGCCCGAGGACCAACTCGCCAGACGTGTCGCAGAGTTGGGTGCCGAGATCACGGCCGACTACTCCGATCGTGCTCCCGTTCTAGTCGGGGTTCTCGATGGCTCCGTCGTGTTCCTCGCCGACCTGATTCGGCAGATCGGCTGTGATGCGGAGCTCGACTTTCTGGCGTTGACCCGATTCGGTGGCGACGGCAGGGTCAGCATCGCCATGGACACGTCGCTTTCGCTCGAGGGACGCGACGTCATCGTTGTCGAGGACATCGTCGACACGGGACTCACCCTCGCCGCCCTGCACCGGCTGCTCGAGCTCAGGGATGTGGCGAGCCTCGCAACGGTGACCCTGCTCGACAAGGCCCCGCGCCGTATCGCCGACGTGCGGTTGGAGTACCGCGGCTTCCAGATCGGGGACGAGTTCTTGCTCGGCTACGGGCTGGATTGGGAGGGCAAGTACCGCAACGTTCGATCGCTGTGGGCGGTCATGGACCTCGAAATGCTCGCCGCAAAGCCGGAGGCATTCGGTGAGATCGCCTTTTCCCGAGCCAGCCCGCTTGCCTCGGGCCCGGTGATAGGCTGAACCTATGACCGATCCGGTGCCAATGGACCTCGTCGGGGTGCGACTCGAGTTGCCGACGAAGACACCGATTCTCCTTCTCCGCGAGGAAAACGGGACTCGGTACCTGCCGATCTGGATCGGCACGACCGAAGCCACCGCGATTGCCCTCGCCCTCGAGGGTGTCGAGCCGCAGCGACCGATGACGCACGATCTGCTCAAGATGGTTGCGGAGTCACTGGGGGCGACCGTCGATCGCGTCGTCGTGACTGCCCTCAACGATGGCACTTTCTTTGCCGACCTCGTACTGGTGAGGAACGGGGACGAGGTGAAGGTGTCCGCACGGCCGTCAGACGCGATTGCGTTGGCGGCTCGGACCGACTCGCCCGTCTTCGCTGCACGGCAGGTGCTCGAGGAGGTCGGCGTCGAGATCCAGGACGCCGACGAGGAGGAGGAGATCGAGCGCTTCCGCGAATTCCTCGAAGACGTCACTCCCGAGGATTTCGAGCAACCGCAGGCCTGAACACGGCCCTTTCCCCGAGTTATCCACCAGTTGTCCACAAGGGTTGTTGACAAGTCGCGGTGGCGATTCCTAGTTTCACTTCCGTAGTTCGGCGGGCGGAATTACGTCGGTGTAAGCTACGAAGGAACCGGGAGGCTCGTTGTGTCGGAGCACGCAGGCGACATCGCCGCCACGATCGATGATGGATACCGCGCGCCACAGGTGTGCAAGCTCGTGGGGATCAGTTACCGCCAGCTCGACTATTGGGCCCGTACCGGGCTCATCACGCCGTCGATTCAGACGGCCCAAGGTTCCGGCACCCAGCGCCGGTACGGATTCACCGACATCGTTCAACTCAAAGTCGTGAAGCGTCTTCTCGATGCGGGGATGAGCCTCAAGAGGATTCGCAGCGCCATGGACATCCTGAGGGACCAGCTCGAGAGCGATGCGCCACTCGCCGACGTCACGCTGCTGTCCGACGGCACCACCATCTACGCCGCCCATTCGCCCGACGAGGTCGTGGACGTGTTCCGGCGCGGCCAGGGTGTCTTCGGGATTGCCGTCGGTCCGGTACAGGAGGAGCTCGAAGGCGAGATCCATCGTCTCTTCCCCGAGCCTGCCGAGCCCGCAGTGGCGCCCGCAGCGGAGGCGACAGTCAACTGAGTGGCGCAGACGGGTTCGACCCGGCACCGGCAGACGTCGTCGAGTTCGCGCACGAGAGCGAGCGCCAGTTCGCCAAGCTTCTGGACTTCTACGACATGCCGTGGGAATACGAGCCGCGGGCGTTTCCTGTGGAGTGGGATCCGTCCGGCGAAGCAACCCGCTACTTCCGGCCCGACTTCTACCTGCCTGACGAGGATCTCTACATCGAGATCACGACGATGAACCAGAAGCTGGTCACCAAGAAGAACAAGAAGGTGAAGCAACTCCGGTCGCTGTATCCGGACGTTCGCTGCAAGATCTTCTACCAGCGTGACTACTTGAACCTGCTGGTGAAGTACGGGCTCGATGATCTCGCCGAGCAGGATCTCCCGCCGGCGCCAACTCGGATTCCCGGTCCGCCCCAGGTCGTCGACCTGGGGGACGCAACCGCCGACGGCGTTGCTGCCGGATGAAACCCCGGTCGGTCCCGGCCGGCTGCCGCTCGGCCGTCGAGAGGAGAGTGTGATGCCCGAGACGCCATTGCGAGCGGTCCACGCAGAGCTGGGTGCGCGCTTCACTGAGTTCGCCGGTTGGGAAATGCCACTCCAGTACGAAGGCGTCGTCGCGGAGCACATGGCAGTGCGGAACGGTGCGGGCGTTTTCGACGTCACGCATCTCGGCCGCTTTCAGGTGTTCGGACCGGGTGCGACGGATCTCGTGAGGCGCCAGCTCTGCAACGACATCTCGACGGTCGATCCGGGTCGTGCTCAGTACACCATGGCCCTCAACGAGTCCGGTGGTGTCGAAGACGACATCATCGTGTGGAGAATTGGCGACGAGGACTACTGGGTCCTACCGAACGGTGCCAACTTCGATGAGATCGTCGCCCGGTTTGCCGGCTCGGCGCCGGAAGGCGTCGCCGTCACCCCGGTGCGAAGTTCGACGGTGCTGCTCGCCGTTCAGGGACCCGGCGCCCGCGGCGTCGTCGAAGCAGTGCTGGCGAGCTCGCCGGGGCGCTTCCGGGTGACGGGCGGTGAGTATCGCAACGAGCCCTACTGGGCGGCGGGGACCGGCTACACGGGGGAGCGAGGAGCCGAGATCGCGGTTCCTGAGGCCACCGGGCCGGCGTTGCTACGCGACCTCGTCGCAGCCGGAGCGACTCCGTGCGGTCTCGGTGCTCGGGATACGCTGCGACTCGAGATGGGCTACCCGCTCTGGGGGCAGGATCTCGACGAGTTCACGACTCCGCTCGAGGCCGGCCTGGGCTGGGTGGTCGATTGGGATCACGAATTCATCGGCCGGAGCGCACTCGACCAGCAGCGTCGCGACGGAGTGAGCAAGCAGCTCGTGGGTTTCAAGCTGGCGGGACGCCGGGTGCCGCGACCGGGCTACGACGTAAAAGTCGGAGAGTCGTTCGGCGCCGTCGCCAGCGGGAACTTCAGCCCCGTTCTCGGATGTGGCATCGGCATGGGCTACGTCTCGCCGCCGTCGGATTCCGCAGATGTCGCAGTCGACATTCGGGGCACCTGGCACGACGCGACCCGCGTGGATCCGCCGTTCATCGACGTGTGACGCCTCGCAACGGGCAGTTTCGGAGGCTGAGCATCGAGGCGCCCGGGGCGGCAGGATCCGGGTGGTGTGTTGCCGTTGTAGCCTCGATCCGAAACGTGATGAATCGAAGCGGAGCACCATGACTCTCATCTACGGCGTTGATGTCGGAGGATCGGGCATCAAGGGCGCGCCCGTGGATCTCGCTGCCGGCGTCCTGGCGAAGAAGCGCACGCGCATCCCAACCCCGCAGCCGTCGACCCCGGGCGCCGTGCTCGACGTGATCGAGGAACTGCTCGCCGAAGACGAATGGGCCGGTCCGCTGGGCGTGGCGATCCCTGCGGTGGTGGTCGGCGGCGTCGCCAGGACTGCAGCCAACATCGACGACTCGTGGATCGACACCGACGTCGCTGCCGAGCTGTCGCAGCGGCGGGGACGTGAGGTCGTGGTGCTGAACGACGCAGATGCTGCCGGTCTGGCCGAGATGCGATACGGCGCAGGCCGCGCCGCAGACGGGGTCGTCATCGTCCTCACCTTCGGCACCGGCGTCGGCAGCGGAATGTTCGTCGACGGTGCCCTCGTCCCGAACACGGAGCTCGGTCACATGGAATTCCGCGGTGAAGCCGCCGAGCTCTCAACGGCTGCCCGACTCGTCGAGGACGACGAAATGTCGCTCAAGAGGTGGGCAAAGCGGGTGAACCGCTACCTCCTGCTCATTCATCGCGTGTTCTCTCCGCAACGCATCATCATGGGTGGAGGGATCAGCAAGCAGTTCGAGCAATTTGCCACGTGGCTCGACGTCGGGTGCGAGATCGTGCCTGCCGAGCTGCGCAACCAGGCGGGCATCGTGGGCGCCGCCGTGGCGGCGTCTCTAGGAAAGGACCGACCATGAGCTCCAGCAGCGGATCGTTGATGACGCCGGATGGCCTCAGCTTGCTGACGCGTCATTGGGGAACCCGTGATGCGCGCGCCGCGATGCTCATCGTGCACGGAGTCTCCGAGCACGTTGGGCGATGGACGCACGTGGCAGACTTCTTCGTGGATCGCGGCTACGAGGTTCACGCATACGACCATCGCGGGCATGGTGCATCGAGCGGCGACCGCATCCACGTCGACGACTTCAACCACTACGTCGACGATCTCGCCCTCGTCGTCGAGCGTGTTCGCTCGGAGCTGCCGCTCGTCATCTACGGGCATTCGATGGGGGGACTGATCGCCGCGGCGTACGCCGAGAGCGATCATCCGCAGCCTGCGGTCTACGTGCTCTCGGCCCCGGCGCTCGCCGCGGAGGTTCCCGCGGCCCTCCGTGCGATGGCGAAGTACGCCGGCCGGATCTTGCCGGGGCTGCGGCTGCAAGCCCCGACCAAGGGCGAGCAACTCTCGCGTGACCCGGCGGTCGGTGAGGCCTACTTTGCGGATCCGCTCGTCGACCTCAAAGGGACGGCACGGTTTGGGGCCGAGCTGTTCGAAGCGATGGACCGGACCACTGCAAACGTGCACGACATCAGCGTTCCGGCGTTGGTGATCCACGGCGGCGACGACACCCTGGTTCCACCGGCGGCTTCGGCGCCGCTCGCGGCCGTGGATGGGATCGATCGCAGAGTGTTTCCCGGCCTGCGTCACGAGATGCACAATGAGCCGGAGGCGAAAGAGGTGCTGGACTTCGTGGCGAGCTGGCTCGACGACCACGTCTAGCAGGGTGCGGAAAAAGCACCAGTGCCGGTTCAGCAAACAACGTCAAATCGTGCGTGGCATTGCCGCGTCCTCGGTCACCAAACCGGCGGACCCCCTTTTTCCGCACCCTGCTAGGGCGTCCGAACCTCCACGGCCCGGTACGCCGGGATCACGACTTCGTCTCGCAACCTGCGCCGTTCCGGCCAGTCTCCGAAACCGGCTTCGAGTGCGTTGACGGTGACTGCGGCGAGATCGGCTGCGTTGAATCCATGGTGGACGACGGCCAAAAAGTACTCATCCGTCATCGTCACATCGCTCATCAGCCGATTGTCCGTGCTGATGCTCAGGTTGAAGCCCGCTCGGTACAGAGCTCCGAGTGGATGTTCCTCGGGTGACGGGGCGATCCCGGTGTGGAGGTTCGAGGTCGGGCACACTTCAAGCAGCACCCGGTGGTCCCGGATCGTGCGGGCCAGCTCGCCGCAGGCCACGATCTCGCCTTCGCGCCTGATGGTGTCCTCCACGATGCGTACACCATGCCCGATGCGTTGGGCGTGGCAGCGTCCGTAGGCCCGCCAGATACTCTCGGGTCCCGCCGCCTCCCCGGCGTGGAGCGTCAGCCCGAGGCCCGATTCGCGGGCCAGACGGCATTCGGCGAGGTGCTCATCGGGAGGATGGCCTGCTTCGGGGCCCGACAGATCGAACCCCACGACCCCGGTGTGAAGAAACGGGATGGCCGCCCGGACAACCGCGTCCGCGGGGCCCTGGTGGCGAAGAGCGTCGATGAGGACGCCGAACGCGACGCCGGTCTCGCGGCGCGCCCGGTGCATGCCGTCGATGACGGCTTCGATGATGGCCTCCAGGCTGAGCCCCGCACGGGTGTGGAGCGCCGGGGCGAAGCGAATCTCGGCGTACACCACGTTCTCCGCCGCGTGGTCGAGGAGGCACTCGTATGCGATTCGGCTGAGGGCCTCCGGCGTCTGCATGACTGCCACCGCCTGGTCGAAAGCCGCGAGATATTCGACGAGCGAGCCGGATTCGCCCTGATGAAACCACTCGGCGAGTCCGTCCTCCGTGGCTGCCGGAAGGCCTGTGTATCCGGCGGCGTCGGCGAGCTCGAGGATCGTGCCGACGCGGAGGCCGCCGTCGAGGTGGTCGTGGAGTACGGCCTTGGGAAGGGACCTGACGAGTTCGCGCTCCATTCGGGGAGCCTAGGCGAATCGAGCATTGCGGCGGAGACGCACCGCACCTGGACACGTTGTACGCTCCTGCGGATGGAGGGATTGGAGGAGACGCCGAGCAGGCGGGCCGGGTTCTTCACCGCCACCCACGGTATGCCACCGTGGGTACCGCGGTTGCTCGCCCAGATCACGGGGATCGTCGTCCTGCTGTGGGCTGCGTACCACGTCGGCAGAGCGCTGCGGGGATTCCTGATCCTGCTCCTGATCTCTCTGTTCCTGTCGACCGCTCTCGAGCCGGGGGCGAGCTTCTTGGAGAAGCGGGGATGGCGCCGGGGTGTGGCGACGGGGGTCATGTTCATCCTCGGCGTTCAAGCCGTCCTGCTGGTGGTCGGGCTCATGCTGCCGCTGGTCATCGACCAGACGCAGAAGCTGATCGACAGCGTCCCCGGCTACATCGACCAGGTGAGTGGTCTGCTGGCCGACTACGACATCGAGGTGTCGACCGAGGAACTCGTCGATGCGGTGACGAACATCGATGCGTCCGTTCCCAGCCTCGCCGGTGGTGTCGGCGGTACGTTGCTCGGGTTTGGCTCTGCCGTCGTGGGGACGGTTTTCCAGCTGCTGACGATCGGTCTGTTCACGTTCTATCTGACCGCGGACGCCCCGCGCATACGCCGCGCAGTGCTTCGCCTCTTTCCGCAGGAGCGGCAACGCATGCTCCTTCGCATTCAGGAGATCGCCGTCGAGAAGACCGGGGGATACATCTACTCACGCGCCCTGCTCGCTCTCATGTCCGGACTGACGGCCTGGATCGTGTTTCGCATCATCGGCGTACCGTTTGCAGAACCACTTGCGCTCTGGGTCGGGATCCTCTCCCAGTTCGTTCCGGTGGTCGGCACCTACCTCGGTGGGGTGCTTCCGGTGATCATCGCGCTGCTCGAATCGCCGGTGATGGCGTTTTGGGTCGTCGTGTTCATCATCCTCTACCAGCAGTTCGAGAACTACGTCATCGCTCCCCGCGTGACCGCCCACACCATGTCGCTGCATCCCGCCGTGGCGTTCGGCTCCGCCATCGTCGGTGCCACGTTGCTGGGTGTCGCCGGAGCGCTCATGGCGTTGCCGGTTGCGGCAACGATCCAGGCGTGGGTATCGACATACATCGAGCGCTACGAACTCGTCTCGCCGGAGGCCGGCGCTGCACCGGCCGGCACCACTCCAGCCGGCACCGCCCCAGACGAAGCGTCGCGTCGGATTGGCGGGGCGGCGCTTCCGCCGATCAGTCCATGAGCCGTGGGTTCAAGGTGTAGCGCCCACTGATCGATGCCGTCGCCAGGACATGCCCCTCGATCGCACCGCGCACCTCCGGGCCGGTGAATCGCCCGTGGAGCGGGACCGTGTCGAGCTCGAGGGCGTACAGGGTGAACGTGTAGTGATGGACCCGGGCGTCGTTCCACGGCGGGCAGGGCCCGTCGTAGCCGTAGTAGTCGCCCTCCATTCCGACGTCGCCTTCGAACCACCCGCTGTAGTCGTTGATCCCCTGACGTGCGCCGTGGGGTCCGGGTCCTGGGTCCTTCCCATGTTCGACCACGCCCGCGGCGAACTCGCCTGCGTCGATACGACGACACTCGGCGGACAGGTCCACCATCACCCAGTGGAAGAACTCGCCCCGTGGCAGGTCGAAGGGAACCTCTCGACCTTCCTGGTTGACGTCGTCCGGTTTGGTCGGAGCGTCATCGTCACTGCAAATGAGCGCAAACGAACGAGTTCCCTCCGGCACGTCCGTCCAAGCCAAGTGCGGGTTGTGGTTCCCGCCGAATGTCACATGGGTAGCCGGGTCCGGCAGACCAAATGCACAATCGCCGGGGATCCACGCGCCGTCGTGGAAGCTGTTGCTCGTCAAATGCATGTCGACACCTCCGAGGCGAGCCTACCGGCGCCTGGCACGGCCGGGCAGGGCCGTGGGAAACTGTGAACATGGCCGAAAGTCTTGCGGGGAAGCTGCTCGTCGCGACACCTGACCTCGGTGATCCCAACTTCTATCGTTCGGTGGTCTTCATCGTCGAACACGACGACGTCGAAGGGGTGCTCGGATTGGTGCTGAACCGGCCGACCGAAGCCACGGTCGCCGAGCACCTGCCGCGCTGGCACGACGTCGCATCCGACCCGGCCGTCGTGTTCGTGGGCGGTCCAGTGACGCCCGACGTCGCCATTGGGGTCGTGGCCGCGCCCGGGCAGCCTCCCGAAGGGTGGACACCCGCTCTCGGACCGGTGGGTTTGGCCGACTTGTCCGGGTCTCCCGACGACCTGGGTGGCGTGGAACGATGCCGCGTGTTCGCCGGCTATTCCGGCTGGGTCGCCGGTCAACTCGAGATGGAGCTGGCGATCGACTCTTGGTTCGTCGTCGACGCCGACGAATCGGACGTTTTCAGCGATGCGCCCCAGGACCTGTGGCGGACCGTGCTGAGCCGCCAGCCTTCGAGGCTGTCCTGGCTCGCCAACTACCCGCCGGATCCCCGCCTCAACTGATCCCGGCCACCGCGGCGCTCACGGCTATCGTGCGCCGCGATGACCGTCACGGTGCCCCGTCTTCGCAAGGCGCTTCAGCGCAAGGCGCCCACGCTTGACGTGGAGCGGACGTGCTGGGATGCAGGCGACGATTTCGTCGTCGGCATGGACGAGGTGGGCCGGGGTGCGTGGGCCGGCCCGATCTCGGTGGGCGTCGCACTCGTTCCCAGGGATCGCCGGGTCTACAAGGTTCGCGATTCGAAGATGCTCACCGAAGCGGAGCGAGAAGCGTTGTTCGCACGGTTGGACGCGTGGTGCACGGCATGGGCCGTCGGCCATGCCTCGCACCACGAATGCGATGAGCTCGGCATGGCGGACGCCCAGCGACTGGCGGCGACCCGAGCACTCGACCAGCTCGATTTCGAGCCCGATCGTGTGTTGCTCGACGGGAATTGGGATTTCGTCGGTCGGGGTACGACACGCAAGATCGTGCGCGGCGACCGCACCTCGCTATCGATCTCGGCCGCCTCGATCCTGGCCAAGGTCACGAGGGATCGAATCATGCGCGAGCTCGCGCCGCATTACCCGTATTACGTTTTCGAGGCGAACAAGGGCTATCCCGGGCCGCGCCACAAAGCAGCGTTACAGCACTGGGGACCCTCGACGATCCATCGCCGCAGCTGGGTGTTCATGGAAGCCTTGCCGTGGACCGGCGTGCCGCGGTACGTCAGGCCGGATCCGCAGGGGACCCTGTTCGACGTCGCGAGCTGAGCGTCGCACCAAAGTCGTGTGCGAAGACAGCAAAGCCGCCGCCGGTGTGCCAGAACACCACGTGCTCCGACGGTGCGTACCGACCGGCCAGGATTTCGCTGCGCAATCCGGTAAGTGCCTTGCCCGTGTAGGTGGGGTCGAGAATCAGGCCGGTGTGCGCGGTCACCTCCACCTGTGCCGCCAACTCGTCGTCGGTCGTCAAGCCGTAGCCGAGCCCGACATGATCGTCCGTGAGCTCGAGGTCGGGTCGTGGCAGCGTTCCGCCGTGGGCGGCGATTGCTTCCTCCCAGATGGCATCGACGCGCAGCCGCAGGTCGGTAACCGAATCACCCACCGATGCGCCGACGATGGGGAGGTCGAGTCCGAGCCGGTCGGCGCCCCACCCCAGACCTGCCGTCGTGGCCCCGGACGACGAGGCATGCCACACCGCCGAGATGCGGGCGTCGATGCCCCCGAGCTGTTGTTCCAACTCACGTAACGCAAGGACGAAGCCCCACATGCCGAGAGGATCGGAAGCGCCCTCGGGAATCACCCACGCCGAGCCACCGCCCGCGGCCACTTCGGCGGCCACATCGGCCATGGCGGCAGTGCGCTCGTCGTACTCGGCCGGTGTGACGAAACGGATGTCGGCACCGGCGAGCCGGTCGAGCAGGTAGTTGCCGGTCACCGCCCCCGGCGGCTGCCCGTCGGAGGTGCGCAAGAGCAGGATGGAGCGCAAACCCAATGCGGCGGCGGAGAGGGCGGTGGCTCTGCAGTGATTGGATTGGGCGGCGCCGCACGTGATGACCGTGTCCGCCCCCGCCTCTTGCGCCGCAGCCATGTGAAACTCGAGCTTGCGCACCTTGTTGCCGGAAGCGCCGAAGCCGGTAAGGTCGTCGCGCTTGATCCAGATCGTCGGCCCGCCCCACAGGTTCGACAAGGCGTCGCATCGTTGCAGCGCCGTTGGGAGCAGTGCCAGCCGGAGTCGAGAGGGAAGATCGGGCATGTTCCTGAATCTAGCTCCGGCTGACGGGTTTCTCTCGGGTTGTGATTGCGGCAAACTGTGGACCAATGTGGCCTGCCGAGAACGGCGGTTTCACCGGACGAACAGGTGAGGATGCGATGAGTGACAAGGCGCTGCGGCCCGGCAAGATCGATCCGATGGACTTCCTCGGAATCGATGCGCTGCTCACCGACGAAGAGCGCCTGGTGCGTGACACCGTTCGGCAGTTCGTGGCGAGCCGCGTCGTGCCCGAGGTGGGGGACTGGTTCGAGGAAGGATCGTTCCCGCTGGAGATCGCCAAAGAGATGGCCGCCATGGGCCTGTTCGGCATGCATCTCGACGGCTACGGATGCGCGGGAACGAACGCCGTTTCCTACGGCCTCGCGTGTACGGAGCTCGAATACGGTGACAGCGGGGTACGCAGCTTCGTGTCGGTGCAGGGGTCGCTTGCCATGTTCCCGATCTGGGCGTTCGGATCCGAGGAGCAGAAGCAAGAATGGCTGCCGCGCATGGCCGCCGGCGAGGTCATCGGGTGTTTCGGCCTGACGGAAGCCGACTCCGGTAGTGATCCGGGCAGCATGCGGACGAAGGCAGCCCGCCATGGCGACGACTGGGTGCTCAACGGCTCGAAGATGTGGATCACGAACGGCAACGTGGCGAACGTAGCCGTGGTGTGGGCTCAGACCGATCAAGGCATCCGCGGATTCATCGTTCCCACCGATACCCCCGGCTTCACCGCCAATCTCATTCACAAGAAACTCTCGCTGCGAGCGTCGGTCACCTCGGAGCTCGTGCTCGACGACGTCCGCTTGCCCGGCGACGCCGTCTTGCCGGATGTCGCCGGGCTCAAAGGCCCGCTGTCATGCCTCAACGAAGCCCGGTTTGGGATCTTGTTCGGAGCCGTCGGGGCTGCCCGTGCTTGCTACGAGGCCGCGCTCGACTACAGCAAGGAGCGGCAGCAATTCGGCGTGCCGATCGCCTCGTTCCAACTCACCCAGCGCAAGCTCGCCGAGATGGTGGTGGCGGTCAATCGCGGGATGTTGCTGGCCATGCACCTGGGGCGGAAGCATGACGACGGCACGCTCGATCCTGCACATGTGAGCTTCGGCAAGATGGACAACGTGCGTATGGCGCTCAACGTTGCCAGGGAGGCTCGCAGCGTGCTCGGTGCGAACGGCATCACGCTCGAGTATCCGGTCATTCGTCACATGAACAACCTCGAGTCCGTGTATACCTACGAGGGAACGAACGAGATCCACACGCTGGTGCTGGGGCAAGCCGTCACAGGCATCAACGCATTCAACTGAGCCCGGCGACGGGATCAGACCGTCAGTACGACTTTGCCCGCCACGTGACGTTGCGCCAGTGCCTTCAGCGCTGTGCGAGCGTCCTCGAGCGGGTACTGCGCTGAGACGCCCGGGTCGAGGTCGCCGTCGACGACCCATTGCGCCAGTTCCTCGAATTGGGCGTGGGCAACTGCGGGCTGCGTCATGCGCCAGCGGCCCCAGAAGACGCCGATGATCGAGCAGCCCTTGAGCAACGGCAGGTTGGCCGGCAGTTGCGGGATCGACCCTGCCGCAAAGCCGATGATCAGCAGGCGGCCGTCCCAAGCGGTGGCGCGGAGACATTCCCCGGTGACCTCGCCGCCGACGGGGTCGAACACAACGTCTGCTCCCTTGCCGCCGGTGGCAGCTTTGATCGAGTCCCGCAGGCGTGCGGCGCCGTCGTAGACGATCACGTCGTCCGCCCCCATGGATCGAGCGAGATCAGTCTTCGCCTCCGAGCCGACGGCGGCGATGACGCGGGCGCCCATCAGTCTGCCGAGCTTCACGGCGGCAGACCCTGTGCCGCCTGTGGCTCCGGTGACGAGGAGCGTCTCACCCGCAGCGAGCCGGCCGCGGTCGCGCAGAGCGTGGATTGCCGTGCCGAAGGCAATCGGCAGTACGGCGGCATCCGCGGATTCCAGGGCGTCAGGAATCGGTGCGCACACCGCCGCCTCCACGACCACTTCTTCGGCGTAGCCGCCCCATAGCGGCGTGGCGGCGACGCGCTGGCCCACCTCCAGGCCGGTCACGTCGGGTCCCAACGCACTGATGGTGCCTGCAACCTCGAAGCCGGGCGAGAACGGGAGGGGCGGATCGGCCTGGTATTGGCCCGCGATCATCAAGATGTCGGGGAAGTTGACGCCTGCGGCTTGGACCGAGACCCGGACTTGACCCGGTCCCGGCGCAGGGACTTCGACCTCAGCCAACTGGAGTTGGTCGATTCCGCCCAGCGCCTGGACCTGCATGGCACGCATCGTCATCGTTGCGCTCCGCCGCAGCCCGAGAACGTGTCGCAGCGATTCGGGTCTCCGGAGCCGTAGCCCTCGTTGAACCAATCGACGCGTTGCTCGGAAGAGCCGTGGGTCCAGGATTCGGGGTTGACGCGGCCCGTCGTGGCTTGCTGGATGCGGTCGTCGCCCACCGCGGCGGCCGCACTCAACGCCTCGTCGATATCGCCGGGTTCGAGAACATTCTCGCGGAGCCAGATCGCGCTGGCCCAGACGCCGGCGAGACAGTCCGCCTGCAGCTCGAGTCGTACCGACAGGTCGTTGGCGTCCCCGGGTTTGGCACGCTGCAATCGCTGGACCTCATCCATGCTGTCGAGTTCGTTTTGTACGTGGTCGGCGACTTCGTGTGGGATGGCATAGGTCTGGGCGAAGTCACCCGCGCTGGCGCCGAAACGCCGGTTCAGCTCGTCGAAGAAGTTCAAATCGACGTAGATGGTCTCGTCGAGAGGCCAGTAGTGCGGGCCGACCTCGGAGCGGGCTCCGCCGCATGCAGACGACGTCGGGGCATCGAAGAGCACCAGGCTGGCCGGGGTGTACTCGCGGCCCCCCGCGGCGAAGATGTCGGTCCAGACCGTCTCTGTCGAGCCCAGTACGCGTCGCACGAAGTCCTCGGACTCGTCGATGCCCTCGAACTCTTCAGCTTGCTGGGCGGGTTGGGCCGGGGCGGTGCCGCCCTGCATCTGTCCGAGCAGGTCGTCGACGCCCCCGAAGCCACCCCCGCTGCCTCCACCAAACAGGAGCGCGATCAGCAGGTCGACGATCCCGAGCCCACCCGCTCCGGCGGCCACGGCGCCACCGGTGCCGCGACGGTCTTCGACGTTGCTACTGGTTTCGAGCCTGCGCCAGCGCATGCATCAACTCCTGTGAAGGGCTTCGGGTGCCGTTGGCTAGGACACGATACCGCCGTAAAGGTTCCAGCCGGCGCTGTAGGGTGCTGCGGTGAGTCTGGCCGCAGAGATACCCACGGCACGTGATCCGGTGCTCGTCTTGGCGAGCGGTTCGCCGCGACGCCGCACGCTGCTGGCGCTCGCTGGATTCGAGTTCGACGTGCGAGCCCCGGGCGTCGACGAGTCGCCGCTGCCAGGGGAAGCGCCGGACGCCATGGTGTTGAGACTTGCCATCGACAAGGCGACTGCCGTTGCCTTTGCCGCAGGGACGGATGCCTGTGTACTCGCCTGCGACACGACGGTCGTGCGCGACGGGTCGGCGCTCGGCAAGCCAACGTCGATCGACGATGCCGCCGCGATGCTGCTGAGCCTCGCCGGGCGGAGCCACGAGGTTGTCACCGGCTATGCCGTTCGCCCGCCGCGGCACGACCGCATCGAGCGAGGCATCGTCAAGACGGTGGTCACCATGCGTCCGATTTCTGCGGCTGAAGCCGCGGATTATGCGGCGTCCGGCGAACCGCTGGACAAGGCTGGTGCGTATGCGCTCCAGGGCGAAGGGGGACGTTTCGTCGAGCGGGTCGACGGATCCCGCTCCAACGTGATCGGCATGCCGCTCGAGACCGTCGTGCCGCTGCTGGAGCGGCATGGATTGGTCGGGCGCCGCCCCTAGGCAACGTGCGGCACGTACCACCATCGCCGCGGATCAGGCGGTGGCGACGCGTCATCGTGCTCGGCTTCGTGGGATTGTCGCTGCTCGGGATCGGTGCCGGCTATTCGGGTTCGCGGGTGTTCGCGTGGCAGATGTTCCCGGAGGCAAGTCGCTGGCAGGCCGACATCGTCCGGGTCGGCGCAGACGGCCAACGGCACCCCTTGGACGCCCCCTGGCCGGGTGGATACGTTTGGAGCGAGATGGTCACCGAGTCCGGCTTGTCGTACCCGGCTACGGAAGGGCACGCCGCGTACGGGATCGCCACGACTTTGGAGGCGCTCCAGCATGCACTGGATTGGGTCGCGGCGAACACCCCGGATGACCGGGAGACGGTCTTCCTCGAGGCCACCGTGCGGTATCGGCACAACACTGATCCGCCGGAGACACTCGTATTGCGGTCTACCCGCCGCCTCGCACCATGACTGTTGCAATGCCGCCGGCGGAGATGGCGAGGCGAGGGCTGCGGGGGCACATCGACGACGCCATCGACGGAGTGGTCGACTACCGGTCGATCGTTCCCCTCCGCATCGCCGCCGGGCCTCTCCTGCTCGGTCACCTGGCGCCGGCCCTGGCTGACAGTCTCGACGGCAGGACGTACCGCGACGTGTTCCACATCCCGGTGACGGGGTGGTACCCGGAACTGCCAGATCCGCTGTTCGTCGTTGCGTTGTGGGCGGCAGCAGCGTCTGCCGTGCTCTTGTCGTGCGGCCTGTTCACTCGGCAGGCGTCGATCGGGGCTGCGGGGTTCATGACGTATCACCTGTTCCTGACCGAAACGCACTATCACCACAATCGTGCCTTTCTCGCCGTGCTCCTGGTCTTCCTGGCGCTTGTGCCGGCCGGAGAGCGTGTCTCGCTGGATGCGCGGCTGGGTCGGGTGAAGAGTCCCGAACCGGGATTCGGCGTGCGATGGCCCCTCACACTCGTGCGGTTTCAGGTGGGTGCGGTGTACGCCGCCTCCGGTATCAGCAAGCTGGTCGATGGTGACTGGTTCGGCGGCACCGTGCTGTACTTGCGGGTTGCCGCCCAAGCCGAGGCCGCAGTGGCCGGTGGCGTTCCTGTGGCAATCGTCGATCTGGCGAGCTCGGCAGGTTTCCACCTGTGGTTTGCCAAGCTGGTGGTCTTGACTGAGATCCTCATCGGCGTCGGCTTGTGGTTCGGCCGCACGAGATGGGTGGCCGTGTGGTTGGCCGTGGCGTTCCATCTTGCGATCGAGCTGACCGCGGATGTCGAGCTGTTCAGCTATGCGGCGCTGGTTGCGCTCGTCATCTGGGTCGTGCCACGGAGCAAGGATCGCGCCTTGGATGCGCCGAACCCCTGGGCTCGGATTGCTGCGCTCCTGGACTGGACGGGGCGGTTGTCGATCACGACGGGACCGTGGCGCCTGATCGACCGGAACGGTCAGGTCGCCGTGGGCTGGGACGCGGCGTTGCGGAGTGCGGTGCTCCTGCCGGCCACGTTTCTCGTCGCCGCTCCGTTGTGGGCACTGCGAGGGGTCAGAAGCCACGATCCGGGGTGAGTTCCGACAGCCGCAGCAGCGCACGCGCTTCGACCTCGTCGAGCTCCCGCAGCGTGCGCTCGATATCGTCGCGGCGCTGCTGCAACTCCGTGCGGCGGTCGCCGATGCGGTCGATGAGATGGCGCAGTTGTCCGCCCTCCCCAGGGGCGGCGTCATACATCTCGATGATGTCCCGGATCTCTGCCAGCGTGAAACCGATGCGCTTGCCGCGCAAGATCAGACGCACACGGGTTCGGTCGCGCCCGTTGTAGATGCGGCGCGTCCCCTCTCGAATGGGGGAGAGCAGACCTTCGGATTCGTACCACCGCAACGTGCGCGGCGTCACGTCGAACTCGCCGGACAGCTCCGAGATGGAGTAGCGGTCGTCCGAGAAATCGCTTCCCTGCGCTCTGTTCATGGTGCTATTCTCGTTGCCGTTAACGTAAACGTCAACTAAGGAGTCCAGGTGCCGTTCGAGCTGTCACCGGAGCACGAAGCCTTTCGCAAGGTCGTCCGCGGCTTCGCCGAGACGGAGATTGCCCCCTTCGCTGCAGCCTGGGACCGCACCCATACGTTCCCGCTCGACACCGTTCGGAAGATGGGCGGTCTGGGCCTCTTCGGTCTGCCCTATCCAGAAGAGATCGGGGGCGCCGGCGGGGATTTCACGAGCCTCTGCGTGGCCATCGAGGAGATCGGCCGGGTCGACCAGTCGATGGGAATCACCCTGGAGGCTGCGGTGGGCCTCGGCATCAACCCGATCGCCGAGTTCGGTTCCGACGAACAGAAGGACTGCTGGCTTCCCGATCTGCTGACCGGACGGACCCTGGCGGCGTTTGGGTTGACGGAACCGGGTGCCGGATCGGACGCAGCAGCCACGCAGACCCGGGCCGAGCGCGACGGGGACGAGTGGGTCATCAATGGATCCAAGGCGTTCATCACCAACTCCGGAACCGAGATCACGTCGGTCATCACGGTCACGGCCAGAACCGGCCCGGATGAGATCAGCTCGTTCCTGGTGCCGGCAGGTACCCCCGGGCTCGTCGTCGAACCGGCATACGACAAGATGGGTTGGCGGGCGTCCGACACGCACGGGCTGGTGCTGGAAGACTGCCGGGTGCCTGCGGCCAACCTGCTTGGCGAACGGGGGCAGGGCTTCCGCCAGTTCCTGGCGACGTTGGACGATGGCCGTATCGCCATCGCAGCCCTCGCCGTTGGCCTGGCGCAGGCGTGCCTGGATGTGAGCGTCGACTACGCAAAGGAACGGCACGCATTCGGCGCACCCATCGGAAAGAACCAGGGGGTGGCGTTCCAGATTGCCGACCTGCAGGTGATGGTCGAGGCTGCCCGCCTGCTCACGTACAAGGCCGCAGCGCTCAAGGACACCGGCCGGCCCGTCAAGCAGGCTGCCGCCATCGCCAAGCTCTTCGCTACGGAATCGGCCGTGACGGCGACGAGAATCGCCACCCAGATCCACGGTGGGTATGGATTCATCGAGGAGAGCGTCGTGGCTCGCTACTACCGGGACGCCAAGATCCTCGAGATCGGGGAAGGCACCTCGGAGATCCAGCGTCTGGTGATCAGCCGGGGGCTGGGGCTGCCTGTGGCGTGACGCAGCGCCGCTCATCAACTGCGAAGCTGGCGGCATGACTGCAGCGAGGGACGTGGTCAGGCCGAGGATCGATGCGCCGGGCGCCGCCGCCTTGGCCGCCGACCTCTACGGAGTCGCCGGCGAAGTGACGGAGCTCCCGTCGGAACGGGATCGCAACTTTCTCATCGACACCGAAGCCGGGCGGTTCGTGCTCAAGATCGCCCATGCCGACACTCCGGCGGAGTCGCTGAAACTCCAGCAACAGGCGTTCGCGTTGATATCCGCCCACGGCGACACGATTGCCGTCCCTGCGCTCGTAGCCGACCGCTCCGGCGCTGGCAGCACCAGCGTCGACCTCGGCGGGACACTCCATCATGTCCGGTTGGTGACGTACGTTGGCGGGCGCACGCTCGGCTCGCTCGTGCCCAAGCCGTTCGAAGTGATCCGGCGCGTGGGCGCCCTGGCCGGACGCCTGCTCGAGGCGCTCGCCGACCTGGATGCGACTCCGCTGCAGGACGACTTCGCCTGGGACCTGCGCCGGGCCGCGGCCACCGTGGTTGCCCTGGCTCCTTCGATCCCCGAGCCCAGGCGGACCAAGCTGCTCCGCCAAGTCGCGTCAGCAGCCGCCGTAGTGGCGGCGCACGACGGTCAGCTTCCGCTGGGTGTCATTCACGGCGATCTCAACGATCACAACGTCATCGTCGGAGATCGGATCGGTGCCATCGACTTCGGTGATCTGCACCGTTCATATCGCATCGCTGAGGTTGCGATCGCCGCAGCGTACGCCGCCTTTGGCTTTCCGGACCCGGTTGAAGTGGTGGCATCCGTTGCGTCCGGGGCCAATGCGGTCACGCCGCTGCACGACGACGAGCTCGCCGTCCTCGCATCGCTCGTGACGCTGCGCCTGGCGGTCAGCGTCGCCATGGCCGCCGAGCAGACGGCAGCCGACCCGGACAATGCGTATCTGGCGATCAGCGAGCAGGATGCGTGGTCGACTTTGGAACGCCTGGACGGTGTCCCGCTGCGGCTGGCGGAGGCCCGCATTCGGGCCGCGTGCGGCCGCCCGGCAGTCGCGTCCAGTCGCACTGTTGTCGAATGGCTGCGGCAGAACGCCGCATCGTTGTCGTCACCGCTCGAGCTGGAGTTGGACCCGGAGACCACGTGCGTGATCGACTGGAGCGTTACTGCGGCCGAGGCGGTCCATCCGACCGTTGCACCACCAATGGTCGAACAGGTCGCGCTCACTGAGGAGACGATGCGCCGAAACCGTGCGTCGGTCGGTCTTGGCCGCTACGGCGAGCCCCGCTGGGTGTACGCAGCTCCCGAGTTCGCCACTCCGACGAACCGCGGTCCCGCAGCTCGCACCGTGCACCTCGGCGTCGATTTGTCGTGTCCGGTCGGGACGGGCGTTCGGGCGCTCTGCGCGGGGACGGTGGAGCGCGTCGAAGTCGAGGCGCTCGACGGCGGGTACGGACCGGTCGTGACCCTGCGTCACGAACCCAGCGACGCACTCGTGTTCCACACGCTGTACGGACACCTCGATGCGGCGGCGGTCGCTCACCTTTCCCATGGCGACGTGGTTGCCACCGGCGAAACGATCGGTGCGGTCGGCGCGCCGCCCGAGAACGGGAACTGGCCCCCGCACCTCCACTTCCAGCTCGTGACCGACCTATTGGATCTGGACGGTCCATTTCCGGGCGTCGCCCTTCCCGATGAATGGGAGGTGTGGACCAGTCTCAGCCCCTCGCCTGCGGCGGCATTGCGCCTGCCCGCGCACATGGTGGATGCCCAGCATCCTGACGATGTCGCCACGGTCCAGCGGCGCCGTGCCGTGTTGCCCCCCAGCCTCACCACCAGCTACGGCACGCCCCTCGTTGCGGTACGCGGCTTCGGCTCGTATCTCTACGACGGCTGGGGACGGGCGCACCTCGACTGCGTCAACAACGTTGCGCACGTCGGCCACGAACATCCTCGCGTGGTAGCCGCGCTGACGGCACAGGCGCGCCTGCTCAACACCAACAGTCGCTACCCGCATCCGGAACGCGTGCGCTATCTGGAACGCCTGCTCGCAAGATTCCCGGATCGCTTCGACACCGCATTCCTGGTCGGTTCGGGTTCGGAGGCAAACGATCTCGCCCTCCGCATCGCCCGTACCGTCACGGGCCGGCATCGCCTCGTCGTCGTCGAAGGTGCCTACCACGGGCACACGGGCCACCTGATCGAGGCCAGCCCGTACAAGCACGACGGGCCGGGAGGCGTCGGCCCGCCAGACCACGTCCACGTTGTGCCGATCCCGGATCCGTATCGCTTCCCGGACCGTGGGGACGGTTCAGCCGTCCACGTGGCGTTCGCTGCCGCCGCGGCCGAGGGCGGAGCCGCCGCCTTGGTCGCCGAGCCCATCCTTGGGGTCGCTGGACAGGTCGTTCCTCCTGCCGGATGGTTGCGACGCGCCTTTGCGCAAGCCCGAGACGCCGGGGCGCTGTCGATCGCCGACGAGGTGCAGGTCGGAATGGGTCGGATCGGCACACATTGGTGGGCATTCGAGCGCGACGGCGCCGTTCCCGACATCGTCACGCTGGGCAAGCCGCTCGGCAACGGCCATCCGCTCGCCGCCGTCGTGACGACGCGTGAGATCGCGGCGGCCTTCGCCAACGGCATGGAGTACTTCAACACCTTCGGCGGGAATCCGGTGGCCGCGGCTGTGGGCAACGCCGTGATCGACGTCATCGAGGACGAGGGACTCATGGAGCGAGCTATCGAGGTCGGCGCCCACCTCACTGCAGGCTTCCGCCAATTGGCCGGCGCGTATCCGTTGCTCGGCGACGTCCGCGGTGCCGGGATGTTCCTCGGGATCGAGCTGGTCACCGATCGTGACGCCAGGACGGCGGCGTCGCACCAAGCCCACTACATCGTGGAACGGGCCCGGCACATGCGTGTCTTGTGGTCGGTGGACGGACTGCACCACAACGTGATCAAGTTCAAGCCGCCGCTGACCTTCGGCCTTACGGAAGCCGATCGGGTGATCGATCTCCTCGACACGATCCTTGCAGAAGACGGTGCGCAGCCGGACACGGCGCGCAGCGCACTTCCGCAACACTCCTAGAGTCCGCGGAATGGATAGGTGGATCCGCCCGCTCGTCGTCGCCGCCACGTTGGCCGTGCTGTTTGCCGCGTGCTCGCTGGGGACGGAAGGCGCCTCGACGACGCTGGAGTCGACCACGACGACGGTCGTCGAGACCACGACGAGCACCGCAGCGCCCACGACCACAACGGCGCTGCCGGTGGTGTTGCCAACCCAGCCGGGAACCTTCTTCGTATCGGATTACGGTGCGGTGGCGGACGGCAAGAACGACGATTCTGCCGCGTTCCAGTCCGCCGTCGACGCCGCCGCCGTCGAGGGAGGCGTGGTGGTGGTGCCGTCGGTCGCCGGACGTCGCGCCTACGTCCTGAATTCGACGGTGACGGTCAAGACCGGGGTTTCGCTCATCGGTGCGGTCGTTGGGACCGGCCTCGACGTAGGCGGGCCCTATCCCTGGCCGGAGACGGACATCACCGGCGCCAAGATCTTTGCAAGGCCGAGCCCGGTCACCCAGCCGATGTTCCGGCTCGAGGCAGGGACTTCCGTTCAGGGTTTGTGGATCACCTACGACCAGCAGCCGCTGCCGTCCGACCGGGACATCTCGCGGGAAAGCGGCGATTTCCAATACCGCAGTTTCAGCGACGCACGCGACTTCTTCATCGAAGAGCACGTTGCTCCTGCAGGTCCCACGTTCTACATCGAATCCGGCGACCAGGTCCTGATATCCAACATCGTCGCCGACCGGTACTACGACTTTCTGCACATGAAGTCCGGTGGGCCGCTGCGCGTCGATGGTGTCGCGCTGTACGGCTACCAGCGTGGCTTCGTCGTGGAGTCGTCCGATGCGGTCAACGTCTTCACCAACATCACCTTCGGACCGACGGTCGGTCCGTTTGTGCCGGGGCCCTCCGGAACCGAGACGTGGACATGGGCGTTTGGTGCGCTTGCGTCGAATCTCGACAACGTGGGTTTCCACTTCGGGCGTTCCGACGGATTCGTGCTCGACAACGTGTCATTCCACGGCGGCAACACAGCGATCCGGCTCGGCGCCACCTTCGACTACCCGATCATCGATCCCACCAACCAGGACTTCGTCGTGAGCGATCCAGGTAACGGTCCTTGGGGGCAGATCGAGGATCTCAGAATCGACAATGCCGCGGTCGGGTTTCACCTGATTGCGCCGAGCGTTCAACCCCTGCAATTGACCAACGTGTCAATGACTTCCGGGATCGACGACGGCGGCAGCTTCCCCGCAGAATCGGGCACCGGCGACATGTCGGGCGTCTCTCGCCAAGCCCTCATCCTGGCGGAACCCTCCTACAACGCCGACGCCAACGGTGTTCCCTCTCAGGTGCCGGCGATCCTTGCCGCCAACGTCTCCATGTCTGGACGTGCAGACGTTGACCGGTTCGGTGAGGCGGCCGGTGCGCCCGATGCGATCAATGGGCGTGTGTTCCTCGTCAACGGCGACATCGGCATGGAGATCAACGGGTTTGCCCTCGGCTTGCCCTACGACGACACGTTGATGATCGCTTCCGGCGGCAGTGCCGAAACGGTCAGCGTGCGCATGCGCGGGGTGCTCAATGCCGGCCAACCCGAGTCGGACAAGGTGGCGGACATCGATGGTGTCACGACCCTTGCCGGAGACATCGTCGTTGTCGAGGTGCCGGTGACGGTGACGGTGGTGGTTCCACCGAGCACTATGGCGCCTCCGGACACGACGACGACTACGGCCGCTCCCTAGCTATAGCTAGCCGGGTGCTTGCGCCTCGTCGGGCCGGAAGAACACAGCCAGCTG
>DATHZQ010000068.1:0-24459 GCA_035458525.1 Acidimicrobiia bacterium | reverse complement strand
GGCGGCTACGGCCCGTACGGCTACGGCGCTCCTTACGGCTACGGCGCTCCGTATGGCTACGGCGCTCCTTACGGCTACGGTGCTCCGGCTGCTCCGGCTGCTCCGGCTGCTCCGGCTGCTCCGGTGGCGGACCAGGCGGCCTATCCGGCAGGGTCTGAACCGCCTCCAGCTCCATTGCGCGCGGGGCCGGCTCCTCCTCCACGGGGGCCGGAACCAGCTCAGCCGCAGCTTCCGGCTCGGTCTCAGGTTCCGCAGCGTCTTCGTCGATCGCCGGCACGACCAGTGGCACCGCCGGCTCGGGCGCCTCATAGGGCGCCACCAGCGACGCAGCCTCGCTGACGTCATCGCCCGGCGATGCCTCACCGACGATCCGACGCACCGCGTCGGTGAGATTGTCGAACTCCCGGCTCGGCGATCCCGGCGTCCAATTGCTCAGATCCGCCGCTTCCACCGCCCGGAACCCGAACGGCGGCAGGCTGCCGTCGAGCAGCACGGGAAGCAGCTTCCCGGCTTCGAGGGCCTCAGACGCCTCCTCGACCACCCAACGCGATCGGGTCGAACCTTCCGACCACACCACGATCACACACGACGCCTGGACCAACTCGTCGTGGATCACGTCCCGCCACATCTGCCCCGGCAACACCTCCGTGTCCCAGAACACGCTGAATCCGCGCTGCTCGAGCGCAGTGGCGAGCTCCCCCGCCCTCGCGGCGTCGCCCCTCGTGTACGAGATGAAGATGTCGGCCACTCACGCTCCCTGTCACCTCGGTGCGGTCGAACCGGCCCCCGGTCAGGCGCCGCACCGTCACACCATCCAGGGCACACGATACGCACCTGCATCGTGATTGCCTCGGAATAGTTGCGCTCGTGCGGACCAGGACCGCCTGCCGGGTAGGTGCGACGGCGCCGCCGTCATCCAGATTCTGTCGCACCCCCTCGAGACAATGGGCTCATGTTCGATACATGGACCGTCGACCAACTCGAGCGCACGCTCATCGAGGCTGAGCAACGAATCGGCCATCTCCGAGCGATGCAGATGGCGCTGCTCGACCACCTCGACGTCGCCCAGGTCACCTTGCAGGGCGGCGCTCGCAACCTCGCCGAATGGGTCGCCGCTCGAGCCGACCTCGACCCGAGACAGCCCGCCGGCTCGTCCGCACGACCGCCGACCTCCCAGAATTCCGCATCCCTCTGGCCGAGGGCCACCAGTCGTTTGCGAGATGTGCCGCCACGGCGGGGCTCGCGGCGGCGGGCGCGCCCGCAGAGACGATCGAGCATTCAGCAGGGTTCGACATCTCCGGCGTGCGCCGCCTCGTCTCCCGGCACCGCACGTTCAGCCCCCGGCGATCTCGCCGATCACGGCCGGGTGCGGTTCCGCCGGCATCGTGGTGGTCGTGCTCGAAGTCGTCGTGGTCGTGTCGGCCACCGTGGTCGTAGTCTCGGTTGCCGTCGTGGTCGTGGGTGCGGCAGTCGTAGAGGTCGCGGCCTGCGTCGTCGGAGCCGCGGCAGCCTCCGTCCCGTCGACGGCGTCGTCGCCTCCGCACGCCGCCGCCATCAGAACCACCGTCATCAGAATCATCGTGAGTCGTCGCATGCCCAACGATGCCACCGGCCCGCTGAGTGGTTGACATCAACCCTCGATCGTGGCGATGAACTCGTCCACCAGGTCGGCGATACTGGTGCCGGATTTCGTGACGATCACGTGATCCGGAGCCAGCGACAGCCGCTCCGTACCCGGCGGCGCTTCCAGCGCCAGGCGATCCGAGCCGCCGATGAGCAGCAGCGGCACCTCCACGCCGCCGATCGCAGCCAACGCATCCTGCTCCAGGTATTGCTCCATCGGGAAGAGCCCGACGAGGCCGTGTACATCGAGCCGACCCTCCCCTGCCGCCGCCAGGGCCGCGGCCCCCGAGTGCAGGTACGCAACCACGTACACCGCGCCCCCCTCGTCGCGCAGCTGGGCAACGGCTGCCCCGAGGTCGTCATCGAGCAATTGTGGCTCGACGGACCCGCCCGATCGTCCCTGGGCACGCGGGTCGTACGTCACAACGGTGTAGCCCAACGCCGCCAGCGGCTCGGTGATCGGGTCCAGCTCACCGGCGGCTGCGCCGTACGCACCCACCACTACGACGGCTACGTCCGATCCGGCCCACAGGTCGCCACGCAAGGCAACGCCGTCGGGGGTGACGATCGACACCGCCTGCGACGGCTGCGCCGCCACGTCGCCCCCACCGTCTCGCACGAGGAGCCCCGTCACGCCGATGAACACGAGCACGCCCACGAATGCAACCGCAGTAGCCATTGCCCATCCCGGGACCGGCCGCCACAGCGGGGCCAACGGTGCTGGCGGCGCTCCCGGCCATGGGGACGGGGGCGGGGACGTTTCGGCCACGACGGCCATCAGCTCGGTGAAGTAGCGGTCGGAACGTTCACTCATGGATCTGCTCCTTCAGCTTGGCCCTGGCCCGTGTCAGGTGCCGCTTCACCGACCCGACGCTGATGTCGAGGCGTGCGGCAACCTCGTCCTGCCTGAGCCCTTCCCAATACGTGAGAAAGACCGCCGCCCGCTGTCTCACCGACAGCCGGCCGACTGCCGCAGCCACGTCTGGCCGGAACCCGAGCTCGGGAGCCGCGCCCCGGACCGCCACCCGTGCCTCCCTGGTGCGACGGCGTTACGAACTCCTTGCGAGCATCCGGGCCTCGTTGAGCACGGCGCGATACAGGTACGCTCGGTGGTCCGTGACGCCGTCCCATTGCTTCGACCACATCACCCGCATCACCGCTTCCGCTACGACGTCGCCCGCGTCCGCAGGTCCGACGAGGCTCGTGGCGAACCGCGTCAGGTCGTGGACGTTCCGGCGATAGATCTCTTCCCGCGAGATGCCCTCAGATGCCACCGCCCGCCATGATGGTTGACAGCGGCCTTCCGCCGGTCGCTCGACAGATGTGCGAGGATGGTGATTCGCTGCCAGCGTGGCGGCAGGTCTGGAGGTTTCCCATGGGGAACAAGGACAAGGGCAGGCGCGACAAGAGCTCCAAGAAGGCTGCAAGCAAGAGCCTCAAAGAAAAACGCGCTGCCAAGAAGACCAAGAAGGCGTCGCATCAGAGCCACGGGAACCGATCGGTAGATCAGACCTTCGGCCACTGACAGACGGGCCGTGGCGGCCCCGGCCGGTCCTCACGCAATCATCGCCGCCGACTGCTCGTGTTGACGGTGGAGGCGCCGCAGGTGGATCGCAATGGCCACGCTGGTGACCGCTGCGAGCACGCACCACAGTGAGATCACCCCGGAGGTCAACAGCGCAGCAAGCGTCGTCACCGCGACCAGGTTCACTGCGCCGTAGATCACCACCGCCTTGTCGGTCGACAAGAGCAGCGATCCGCATGTCGCCACCACATAGAGCACCGTCAGCAACCCGCCGATCGCCAGAGGAACCGAATAGGCGATGTGGTTGCCGCCGTCCACGGCCGAAATGGGACCCACCAACAAGGGGATGGTGAGGGCCACCGCCACCACCCCACCGACGCCGATGAGCCACGTCATGCGGTCTCGTCGGCGTGGATCGGTCTCCAGCCGGCGAACCGCATATGGAACGACCACCGGAATGATGGCAAACGCAATCACCAGATAGACCCACGCAGCCAGCTGCGCCACCCCTTCGTCCACTCGACCCTCCGCACCGAGCCACACCGGGACCTCGATCAGCTGGTGGATGCCGAAGATGACCGGAAGCGCTGCCATCGCAGCCTCACGATCATGGCCGACGTGGCGAAGGGTATCGATGCCGACGGCCGTGACCACCACGCCGGCGACGACGTCAGCCTCTACGGAAAAACACACTCACCCAACCGTACGCCGTGGGACGGTTACGTGCGCTGTCGGTTGCGGCGCTCTTCCTCACGGCGTGCACGGTCTTCCTTGCGTTGACGATCAGCCGCTTCCCCCGCCGCTTTGCGCTCGCGCTCGTGTCGCTCGTGCGACTCCTTGCGCTCGCGCTCGTATTGCTCGGCCCGTTCCTCGTCAGTTTCCACCGTGTGCTCCGATGCTCAGATCATTGATGTCGCAACGTTCAGAGTAGGACTCCCCGGCGTGGCTTGCGCACGGTTCCAGGACGGCTGGGGACCCGAGCTTCGCGCCTCACCGAAGTGGTGAGGTGGGAAACTCGACACGCTACGCGTGGCTCCCGCGACCCCGTGTGCCGAGCCCCATAGGGCCCGGCCGGTGTACCCGTCGTTTGGCGACGGCGAGCACGACATCGTGGCCATCCTGTCGGTTCTCGGCCTCTGCACTCGGGTCGCTGCAGTTGATCGTGGGTTCAAGGACATCTTCTGTGAATGCGGGCAGCTGCGGCCGGAGGAAATGGGCCGAGCGACTCGTGGCGCCACCGTGCACGTGTCCGGCGACGACGGCTCAGCCGTTGCAGCCGCCAAGGCCGAGTTGGATGCGCTGAACGAACTCCCCGTGATCGCCATTGCCATCGCACGGGGAAGCGCCGAACGGATCGTGAGAGACGGCGCCCACACGGTGCAGCAACTCCGCGAGCGCGACGACATCGTCGCCATCGAAATCTCTGACTCTGTCGTGTCCGTGATCGCAGAGAGCAGCGTCGCCGCCATGACCGCGGTGCGCGTGCTCCACGAGCTCACGCTACCGAGCAAGAGTCACATGAAGGTGCCGCAGGAGGAGCGCGAATTCATCGTGGGCGAAGGAAATGTCACCATCGACCGGATCTGCAGTGAAAGCGGCTGCGTCGCCGAGGAGACCGCACCCGGCCACTGGACCATTGAGGGCCCCAACCCGCTCGCCGTGAAGAAGTTCATCGACCTGTCCACCGCCGTTGTTCGCGGCATTTCCGGCTCAGTCGACCAAGCGGGCATCATCCATCGTGTTGTCGACCGCGCCTTGCCGGCGTTCATCGACGTTGCCGGCACAGACGTACCGAACCGGGATCCAACGAAGAGCCTCGCCGAGCGGCTGGTCGAGTCCGTCGCTCACGAGCCGCTCCCGCAACAGCCAATAAACGTGATCCCAACGACCGAGCTCCGCTCCGACGGAGAGGGTATTGAGCAGGCGCAGGCATCGCCGCCGCACGGCGACGGCTCGCATGATCGGCGCCGTCCCGCCGGATCTGGAGAGTCGGCACCGAGCCGACCTCGCCACCGCGACCGGATCCAGCCGTTGCAGAAGCCGGCCCGATCGCACCGAAGGGCGATTCGCATCACCGCCCTCGCCGGGGTTGCGGCCATGGTCGTTGCTGGTGCAATGGTGCTGCCTGGCCCGAGCGGACCAACGGAGGTTGCGGGACCGATCGGTGCGATTCCGGCTTCCCTGCCACCCAGT
Source organism: Acidimicrobiia bacterium (assembly GCA_035458525.1). Lineage (GTDB taxonomy): Bacteria > Actinomycetota > Acidimicrobiia > Spongiisociales > UBA5794 > DATHZQ01. The sequence goes on along the minus strand of DATHZQ010000068.1, from coordinate 19,118 downwards.
GCCGAGCCCCCGGTCGAAGCTACCGCCGAGCCGATGACGTTTGCGCTCGGGAATGCGCAGGGGGATGGCGAAAGTTGCTGGCTCGGCGTGATGGGCACGTGGAGCGAGCAGAGCGGCGCACGGGCGGGTGTTGACCGCCTCCACGCTGTCGGATTGCCGGCGGCGACGCTCGACTCGGCGCACGTGCCCGGTTGGAGCTCGGGTCGCTTCGTCGCCGCAGTCGCCACACGAGAGGAAGCAGCCGGACGGGCCGCAATCGAGCGCGCCCGAACAGCATGCTTCGAGGGAAGCATGCTGGGCGCTGATGCCGGAGCGTGTGACAACCTCTATGCGGTGCCGCCGGGAAGTCCGATCTGGCTCGACGACGTGGCGCCCGGTGACGCAAGCCACGACGCAATCCGCTGGGCGATCGACAACGGGGCCACAACCGCATGCAGCGGCGATCCCAACCGCTTCTGCCCGGACGGCGAAGTCACACGAGGCGACCTTGCGATGGTCCTGACCGCTCCGTTCGGGATCGACCCGACGGGGACGAGCACCTTCCGCGATGTCTCATCGGCCTCGCTCACGGCGGCTGCGCACGCGGTCCTCGAAGCTGAACTGATGACGGTCTGTGACGAGGGTGCGAACCAGTTCTGCCCCGACCAACGGGCATCGCGAGGTGAGGCGGCGCTCGCCCTGGCCACGGCGCTCGCCCTGGGCGCCCAGGACCGCCCACATTTCACCGACGCCAGCCCGGCTCATGGCGACGCGGCGACTGCGCTCCACGATACGGGCGTCGTCGACGGGTGTGGAGCAACCCACGCGGCCACGTTCTGTCCCGACGAGGCCATCACGAGAGCGACGCTCGCAGTCTGGCTGCACCGGGCCTTCGAGAACCGCGAGAGCTGCAGCTCGTCGGGCTATCGCACCATGCCGCCGCGGCGCTGGTGGGCATGACCGATCACGGTGAACGCGTCTGGATCGGCATCCTGAATCGCCTCCACGAGGCGGCCTGCCTCCGCCCGGCTGACCGTGCAGAAGAGAATGTGGCGATCCTCGTCGGTGTACATCCCGGTGGCCCGCCACTCGGTGACGCCGACCCGCATCGTGTCGTAGACGACACCCGCAACGAGGTCAGGCTTGTCGGTGACGATGGTGAGGGTCCGCACGACGCTGGGGCCTTCCAGCACATAGTCGAGCGCCAGTCCGTTCACGAACAGCAGCACGACTCCATAGAGCGCCTTCTCCCAGCCGAAGGTCAGTCCCTGCATGGCGATGATGACCCCATCGAGCATCAGGTAGATCTGGCTCACCGGCAGGCCGGTGCGCAGCTGGATGATCCGGCTGATGACGCCGGTACCCGCCGCCGTGCCGCCCGCACGGAAGACGAGACCGGCTCCGATACCCGACACCACGCCGCCGAACAGCGCCATCAGCAGGAAGTCGTCCGACTCGAAGGCGGGGAAGAGCGCCCCGATCGTGTCGACGCCGACGTTGTAGATCGCGACGACGTAGGCGGTCCGCACGAGGAACTGGAGGCGACCCAGCATTCGATAGCCCAGTACCAGGACCGGGACGTTGAGGACCATCATCGTGAGGCCCGGGGCAAACCCGGTCCAGTCGTTGACCACGAGCGCCATACCGCCGACGCCTCCGCCAGCGATGCCGTACGGGAGCATGAACGCACGGAAGGCGTACACGAGGAGCACCGCTCCAATAGTCAGCATGAGGAAGTCGGACGCCACGCGCACCACCTGCGGCTTGGTCGGCGGCGGCAACGGGAGTTTCATGTTGAGCAAGCGGTTCGTCATTGTTCTGGCCTTGGAGAAGCGGAGTGTGTGTAATGAGTCAAACAGATTTTGCTACTAACGCAGCAACTCCGGAACCTATGCCGTAGCGAGAGGAACTCCTATCGGTCGCTCGACCTGTTTCCCCCGATCCTTCACCGAGGTCTGGGTATCTGAGCGCCCTCCTCCGGCTCTCCCTTGCAGCGGCGGCGAGGGAGCCCGTGGACACAAGACGCACGGCTGGTTGGCAGCTCCGGAACTCAGCCGTCCGGCACCATCGGCCCGAGCTCGACGGCCAACCGCCGCCTGAGCCGGTCGAGGGCCCGACGCCTGCTGGGTCCGATGCTGCCGATCGGGCGGTCGAGCACCGCGGCGATCTCTCGATACGACAGCTTCGGTTCCGCAACGAGGAGCCGCAGCAGGCGACGGTCGCATTGGGCGAGCGCAGCGAAGGCGCGGGCCACAGCCTCGTACTCGGCGAACGCAAGCACACCGTCCTCGTCCATCCACTCGACCGGAAGCGACGCCTCGAACACCTCCTCGACCGGCACGAGCCGATCCCTTCTGCGCCGCTCGGCGATCGCCTGTCGTTTGGCCGTGATTGCCAGCCAGGCGCCGAGCGCCTCAGGCTCACGGATGGCGTCGAGGTGCTGCCACAGCTTCAGCCAGACGGATTGTGCGAGGTCCTCGCGCGTCGCCTGGTCGAAACGAAACTCAGCAACCACGTGCCACACGAGCCGCTCGTAGCGCCCGACCAGCTCGCTCCACGCGGGGATCGAGCCACCGCGCACCGCCTCCACCAGGTCAGTCGTCGATGTCCCGTCGCCGCTGGGCCGGTGTTGCTTGCCGTCGCGCTGTGCCGTCATCACGTGCCCTTTTCCGTTGGTTCGTGCCGCAGTGTTGAAAGCCCTTGTCAAGGTTCTGTCAAGGCCTTGTTGCGATGTTTGAGCACATCACCGCACACCAACGCTGCCCTGCCAGCGCATTCCGCCTGCGTTGTGCCCTGGATATGGAGGCAGCAATGAGCTTCGTTCGAACATTTGGAAGGTTGGAACGGACACGCCGCCCGCCGCATACAGAACGCGACGCCTCTTTTGGAAACGATGGCGCACCCTTGGAGCATTCATTGGTCATGACCGAGCGTGCCCCCGACATTGACGCCGCAGTCGCCGCAATGCCGCCGGCGGCGGTTGTCCCGGCGATCAGTGCCCAACGCACCCGGTGGCTTGCAAGGGCTTCGGAGCCAGACCTGATTGCGGCGGCCCAAGCGGAAACGGGCGACGCGGCTGCGGCGCTGCTCACGCGATACCGGCCGATGTTGGAGGTTGTCGGCATCGGGATCGCCCGCGATCTCGGCGAAGACGCTCTCCAGAATCTCGCCATGCGATTCGTCTCGAAACTGGCAAAATATGACGCACAACGGGGCACATTCGGCGCCTGGTTGCGACGTGTCGCAACGAACGAAGCGCTCATGGTGCTGCGGAGCGAGAAGCGTCACCTTCGTGTTGTCGTCGACGCCCCGACCGCCGGCTCCGACACGGCGGCCAGCCGGTTGATCCACAAAATGGCGCTGGCAGAATTCATGGAAGCGCTGGACCCCACCGACCAGCAGATCATCGTGGGACGGTTCGTCGAGGGCCTGACGGCGCGACAGATCGCACAGGATCTGTTCATGGCCGAGGCGACGGTCCGCACCCGCGTACATCGGATTCGGCGCCGTGCACGATCGATCGCCCGCCGTCACGGGCTCGCATGAACGAGGAAGCGATGGACCCAACCTCCGAGTTCAATCCGTTCCGGGATCCGGCCCACCGCAGGCTGTCCGACGAGGCATGGCACGAACTGATGCAGGCAGCCTTCGGCTCCACCGGCGTTGCGGCGGTGGAGCAACGCGACCGCGTTGCACCTCACGCACCGGCCGACCGACGGGCGCTCCTACCCCGCATCCTGCTCTCCGCATCGCTTGCGGCGATGCTGGCCGTACTGCCGCTGGCGATGCGACCGGCGGCAACGGAGACACCGCCCGCAAGCGCACTGCCCGCGGTGCCCGAGCCCGCGACGACGGTCGACGGCACCACCGAGCAGGCCTTCGCTCTCGTCGACGAATTCGTCGCCCAACCCAACGAGGCGACGCCCGCTCCTCAGTTGTTCGCACCGGAGGCCGCCGAGCACGACCGATTCGACCGGCTGCGTTCGAGCGGCGCAACGCACGCGTTTGCCGAACGCTCGACTCCCGTCTCTAGACGCGTACCCCACCACCCTTCCGACGACGAAGCGACAGACCCGCCGCCGGTCGAGATGGAAGTTCCGGCCGGGACCGCACCGGCCGAGTCGATCGCGACGGCGCCGGTCGATCTCGCCGACGTCGTGCAGGTGCTCGATGCGGAGTATGCAGTCACGGGAGTGTGCCCCGACCCAGCATCCGGTGTTCGGCACAGGGTCCTTCAGCCGTAGAGCATCGCCGATCATCTGCGCGACCGTGGAGCGCGGCACACGTTTGGAGAGCACAATGACACCCGGCAAAGTCCTCGGAATCATCGTCGGCGCCATCGCAGGCCTCGTGGCACTCGGCATGCTCATCGGGGGCGCCGCCCTCGCCTGGGCCTACGGCACGCAGCGGGACGCCGACGGCTTCATCGACAGCCCCACCTACGACCTCGTCAGCACCGGCTACGCGATCACCACCACCGACGCCGATCTCGCCGCCGAGCCCAACGAGTGGTTCCCGTCCGGATTCTTCGATGTTCGCCTCGAGGCGGAATCGGCAGACGGCGGAAGCGTGTTCGTCGGCATCGGACCGACCGCCGACGTCGACCGCTACCTGGCAGGGGTCGCCGTCAGCGAGATCACCGAGATCGGCGACACCACCGCGACCCTCGTGTACGACGTGCGCGGCGGCGTCGCTCCGGCGACGCTTCCCGCCGACGAGACGTTCTGGGCGGCGCGCGCCGAGGGACCCGGTGCCCAGGTCATCGAATGGGAAGTCGAGGGCGGCAACTGGACGGCCGTCGTCATGAACGCCGACGCCTCCGAGGGCGTCGCCGTCTCGGCGGAGGGAGCGGTGCGCATTGCGGCCCTCCTTGCGATCACCATCGCCACCGTCATCGTCGGCCTGTTCCTTGCGATCCTGGCCGCCGCCCTCCTGGTCTGGGGCACGCGACCGAGCGGGGATCGTGTGATCGAGCCGACGCCGGCGGCACGTGCGCTCGGCGCCGACTTCCCGGTCTACCCGGTGATGGTCGAAGGCCAACTCGATCCGAATCTGAGCCGCTGGAAGTGGCTGGTGAAGTGGTTCCTCGCCATCCCCCACTACGTGGCCCTGGCGGTGCTGGCGGTTGCGTTCTTCTTCCTGACGATCGCAGCGTTCTTTGCGATCCTCTTCACCGGGCGGTACCCGCGCGGGATCTTCGACTTCAACGTGGGCGTGATGCGCTGGGGCTACCGGGTCGGCTACTACGCGTTCAGCCCTGCGGCGACGGACAAGTACCCGCCGTTTGCGCTGCGGGACATGGACTACCCGGCTCGCCTCGACGTCGCCTATCCCGAGCAGCTGTCCCGCGGACTCGTCCTGGTCAAGTGGTGGCTGCTGGCGATCCCGCACTACTTGATCGTGGGCGTCTTCACCAGCGGTCTGATCTGGTGGACCACGTCGGCGGGAGACGGCACGGACGCCCTGCAGATCGGCGGCGGTCTCATCGGGCTCCTGGTCTTCGTGGCGCTCGTCATCCTGCTCTTCACCGGCCGGTACCCGAAGGAGCTCTTCAACCTGGTGATGGGTCTCAACCGCTGGGTCTACCGGGTCTGGGCCTATGCGGGGCTGATGCGTGACGAGTACCCGCCGTTCCGTCTGGATCTCGGTGGCACCGAGCCGGTGCCTGCACAGCCTGGACAGAGCCCGGCGTCCCCGAGCGAGGCGGTATCGAGTGGGGCCGACCCCGCAATGCCGAGCGAGCAAGACATCATCCGCTGACGCAATCGATCGACGCGCGGCCCCACGGGCAATCGGCTCGTGGGGCTGTCGGGTGACGCCGATTCGGCGCAGACGCCGATGAGCACATCGCCCTATCGGTGCCTGCCCAATCGGATTTCGCGCGGCATGGACCGCATCGAGCCGGGGGGTGCGAGAACTTCCCCAACAAACTCCTTGCGAACATATGTTCGATTGCGTAGGTTCGAAAGCCTCATGCCCGACTCGCCCCCCACACCCCTCGCGCCTTCCACCCGGCGCCGCCTGCTCGAAGACCTCACCGCGCTGAACCGCATGTTCGACACGCTGCGGGGCCGCCTGACGGATCCGCCGGAGGAGACGGCCTCGATCGAACGCATGCGGCGCACCATCGCCTCCCAGCAGGTTCGGCTCGAGCGCCTCGAACACGAAGCTGCGGCCATCCTCTCCGAGATCACACGTCTGGAGGACGAGGTCTATGGCCGGGAGCAGGCGCTGGCGATGCTGCTGGGGCACGTCGTCGACCGATTCGAGCGGAGACACCGCGATGCGTGGTCTCCCGTTCCGCTGCTCGGCTACCGGTTGTGGGCGATGCGCAACGGCAAGCTCTTCGGTGCGAGGGCCCAGTGGTCACAACCTGCGTTCGTCGCCACGTGCAGCAGCCACGGCGAAGGAGCGCCGCACGCCGACGCCAGATGCGGGCGGCTCGGTTGCGGCATCTACGTGACGAAGGACCTCGCGCCGCTCGTCAACATGCACCTCCAGTTCGACAGCCACAGCTACGTGGCCGCCGTTGTGGCGCTTGCGGGGCGCGTCGTCGAGCACGAGCGGGGCTATCGCGGCGCCCGTGCACGCGTCACCGCTGCCTATGCGGTCTGGCCCGATCGCGTGCTGGCCACGGTCGATGCGGCTCAGCTCGAGGCGCTCTTTGCGGCGTGCGATCGAGTCCCTTCGACGTGGTGCGAACCCTGGAATGGCGACTCGCCCCTTCCCGATCTGACAACGTTCTTGACCCAACACGCCAAGGAGGACGTGGCATGGATATCGGAAACCAAATCCGCGTGATCACGGTCGAACCGGCCGACGTCGACATCACAACCGAACCGGCGGAAGTACCGCTCGTCGAAAACGAACCCGCACCCGTGCCGGCACCGGTCCGCTGAATCTCAGCAGCCGTGGTCCTTCAGCACGAGGTACGGGTTGATTTCGACCCCGTCGACAGCGATCTCGAAGTGCAGGTGCGGGGGTGTCGTCCTTGCGTTGCCGGTGTTCCCGACGCGACCAATGATGTCACCGGCCTGCACCCGGCCTTCGAGCCCGAACGACGCCATGTGGCTTCCGATGTACCGGTGACCGTCGTCACCGTGCAGCCAGAACTGCAGACCACCGAGTGAGCCGTCGATCTGTTCGAGCTCTCCCGAGACGGGTGCCAGGATCGGTGTGCCGGCGGGAGCGAACATGTCGGTACCGACGTGGAGGCGACCGCCCGGCCGCGGGAAGTGCCAATCGTTGATATAGATGGCATTGGGAACGGGACAGATGAAGCCTTGGCCGGGGACGGTCAGACTCGCCCCGGCGGTGATCCGGTTGGGGTCGCTCATCCCGTTGAGCTTCAGAAGCTGATCGACGGTGGTGTCGAACCGAGCGGCGATGACGCTCAGCGTGTCGCCGCCCACGATGACGTACGTCGCCGGACTCTGACCGAAGTCTGGTGGAGGCGGCGGAGCCGCCGTTGGCGTGGAGCCGGACGACGCGGCGCTACCCGTGACGGTGAGCTGACTGCCCGTCACGATCAGGTTCACGTTGACGATGCCGTTTGCTGCAGCCAGTTCGGCGACCGTGGTGCCGTACTTGCGAGCGATCTGCGACAACGTCTCTCCGGTCTGCACCTTGTGGATCACGTCCTGCCCGGGAATCCGCAGGATCTCGCCGACAACGATCAGGTTCGGGTTGGCGAGATCGTTGGCGGCGACGAGCTCACGGGTCGAGACGCCGTACTCCTTTGCGATCGCAGAGACGGTGTCACCGGGGACGACGGTGTGATCGTCATCAACGGACGGGGCGAGCGGCAGCGTGAGGGCTACAGCCATGGATACGAACGCGAGTACGGACATAGATCTCCCAGGCCCCTCACATCCGACTCCGCAACCGACACGCTAGCCGAGATTTCGCGAAAATCCAGACTCTCGGCCGGCGACACCCATCGCGAGGAGGTCGATCAGACCGAACCGATCGACCTCGAGCGGCTCCCCCCAGGCTTTGCGCTACGCGACGACCTGAGGTGTTCCCGCATCCGCCGGCACTTGGAGCACCATCTCGAGCAAGTTGCAAAGCGCCGCCTCTGACGAGCCACCGCCCTCACGCATCCACTTCTCGAAGTGCTCGGGCCCCACGACACGGCGGATGTCCTCGCCAAGCACCGCAATGCGCCTTCGCGCATGCGGGTTGTGGGCCACGCCGTGGACGACTGCGCAATGCCGGCTGGCCGAGAACAGACGCACGGCTTCCTCCTCGCACCGTCGCGCAAGGGCAACCCGCGCCGCCGATTCGTGCGCCCGCGCACACCAGCCTGGCGAGACGACGCCCGACGCAACGAGGCCACTGAGCTCGAGGCAGGCGGCCGCAGCCGCACCGGTATCATCGTCGAGCACCGCCGCCTGAGCCAGGCCGCCAAGGGCGGCAGCGAGACGACCGGGGATACCGTGACGCCGGGCCACGTCTTCGCCCCAACGGGCGAGACGCATCGCACGTTCGGCGTCGCGCAGCATGGAAGCCGCATCTACAGCGAGCGCCATCGGTCCAAGAGCAGCGACTTCGCGGCCTTCGTGGGCCAGCGCTCGCACCGAGTGTGCACAGAGGTGGAGGGCGCACTCGAGATCACCTGCCTGCGCAGCCACATATCCGCGAAGGCCGACACGATCTGCATTGGTGAGCGGGAGCTCTCGGCTTGCCGAGAGCTTGTCCAAAAGCCGCAAGGCGCGGCCCGCCGTGTCGAGCTCCTCGAGGTTGGCGCTGCTCAAGACGACCTCACGCAACGCAAGCGCCACGAACGCATCATTGTCGGTGGACAGGGCTCTGGCGGCTTGCACAGCCGCATCGAGCCCAACACCCCATTGGCCACGGCGGCGGCACCGCCTCGCGCGTTCGAGCTTCACCAGCGCCAGCTCTCGCGCATCGCCCAACTCGGCAACGGCTGCTTCGTATCGTTCGAGGTATCCGCGCGGTGGACCGCCAACGATTCCCTCAGCCCGCATGGCATGACCAAGCGCACGGACGGTGTGCGGAGTCACGGGCACAGCAGTAAGTGGGATCTGATCGACGCGCTCCAGCAGTTCCTCGGACAACCCGACATCGTTGCAATACCGGCTGTACCCGCCCGCCGCCAGCTGGACCGCCACGCGCCGATCTCCGGCGGCGATGGCTCGGTCGAAGGCCACCCGATGGTTGGCGAGATCCTCTGCTGCGAGCTGCGTGCCGCAAGGAACGGCCGACGTCAAGACATCGTCCACTCGCCGCCCCTTCTCCACGTAATACGCCGCATGACGACTGGCCGCCTCGGCCCGAGCACGATCGTCGAGCCGCAGCGCCGCAAACCGACGAACCGGCTCGAGGAGGCGGTAGCGCACTGCGTAGCCGGACGCATCCATCGCCGACTCGACAAGGGAGGAAGCCGCAAGCTCCGCCATCGCCTGCCGGCACAGGAGCTCGTCGAGCGATCCGAAGCCACACACCGCACCGGCCGCTTCAGCGGTGAATGAGCCACGGAACGTCGAGAGGCGGGCGAACAGCACCTGGGCCGCTCGGGACAGAGTCGCCGCGCTCCAGTGCAGGACGGTCTCCATCGCTACGTGCAGCGCCTCACCCTCGTTGCGGGGCTGCCCGTCGCCACCGTTGGAAACCGCTGCAACCAGTTCCTCGACGCTCCGGTCCGGGATGCGGGCGGCGGCCAACTCGATCGCCAGCGGGATGCCGGCGAGCTGGCGACACAACTCGGAGACGGGTGCCGCCCGGTCCGCCGTGACGGAGAAGTCGGGACACTGTTCCTGCGCACGCGTCAAGAACAGCTGGAAGGAAGCCGTTGCGGTCTGAGCTTCGGGCCGTGCCAGTGGTGACGCCGTCGCCAGCGGCGCCAACCGCACGACCTGTTCGCCGATGACGTCGAGCGGCTCTCGGCACGTCACAAGCACTTGAACTCCCGAGCACTGCGAAAGCAGCGCTGACAGCAGCTCTCTCACCGCAGCACGAACGTGGTCACAGTGGTCCACGACGAGCAGCATCGACCGCGACCCGAGCAGCGCCACCATCGCCGCAACGCTCGTATGGCGGTCCTCGAAACCCATTTGCCGTTCGATGTCGGCGATGAGCTCCCGGGCCGAGACCAAACCGGCAAGTTCGACGAACCACACCCCGTGGGCATGGCTACGCAGTTCCGCATGCGCCGCTGCGACGGCAAGGGCCGTCTTCCCGATACCGCCGAGCCCCGTGACGGTGACGAGCCGGTTCACCGACAACATGGTGGCGATGCGCTCCAGCTCTTCTCCTCTTCCGATGATGTGCGCAGCGGGCGGAAGGTTGTTCGGGGTGTCTTGCCGTTCACCGAGCGCCGCATCCCGCAACAGGATCTGCTCCTCCAGATCGGCCAGTTCGGTCGACGGATCGATGCCCAGTTCGTCTCGCAGAACGCGCCTCGTTGCAGTCATGACACGCAACGCCTCCCCCTGGCGCCCGCTTCGGTAGAGCGCCGTCATGAGCAGCGCCGCGATGCCCTCTCGCATTGGAACCTCGGCGATGAGCGCCTTGAGCTCCGGGATGACTTGGCGGTGGCGGCCCAGCATCAGGTCCGCTGCGATCCGGTCCTCGAGGAGCGCCAGCCGCATCTCCTCGAGGGTGATGACGGCCGCCCTGGCGAAACGCTCGTATTCGAAGTCGGCGAGGGGCCGTCCCCGCCAGAGCGCAAGCCCCCGGCGAAGCAGCGCTGCCGCCGTCTCGGGATCGGACTCGAGAGCAGCCTGAGCGCGTCGATGCAGGTCCTCAACGAGAAGGTGATCGACGTGGTCCGGCTCGACTCGCAGCACGTACCCCGGCTGCTCGGTGACCAGCAGTGTCCGCTGCTCGTCGCCGAGGGCGCGTCGCAGCGACCGCACGTGGTAGTGCACCGCGTTGACGGCGCGGCTCGGAGGCGACTCGCCCCACAGCGCATCGATGATCTCGTCGCGTGACACCACACGGTTCGCGTGGAGCACGAGCAGTGCCAGCAGCTTGCGGTCCTGCGGGGCGCGTACGAAAACCCGGTCCCTTCCGTCGGTGACTTGGACGGGTCCGAGAATCGAGAATCTCATACGACGACCCCTGCAAACCACGGTATCTATCGTCGCTTGCGGGCACTAGGGCCGGAATCCCCATGACCCCGACGACGCGGCACTCATCGTCGGGGTCATCGGGTTGGAACGTTGCCGGGTCATTCCGGCAAGTTCATGTGTCGAACCAGCAATTGCCGCTCATGCCGGAGCTGGTGGCAGATGCATCCGAGTTGTTCGGCGGATGTGCCGGGGGCGGCGAGCACGTCTGAGCCAACAACGGCGACGCCGTTGTCCCGCATCACTACGGGTGGCTGAAACGTTTTCGCTGTGCCGACCGGAACCACCAGCAGCAGCAGGAGGGCGACCACAAGGGCCACGAAGACGATTCTCCTCATCGCCATCCTCCTTTCCTGGCCCCACTGTGCCCCTCGCACCTGAGTGGGCGCTGAGGTGTGCCTGATGGATCCGTCACCCGGCTCCGCCGCCACTCTCCTACCCGCCACTGCATAATGAGCGACCCGAACACGAGGAGAGGGCGATGCACGCAATCCAGGTGACCGAGATCGGGGAACCCGGTGTGCTGCGGTGGAGCGAGGTCGAGCCGTCCGTGCCCGGGCCCGGTGAGGTGCTCGTCAGGGTCGCCGCGGCCGGCGTCAACTACATCGACACGTACCACCGCACCGGCCTCTATCCGATGCCACTTCCGTTCACCCCGGGACTCGAGGGCGCCGGCGACGTCGTCGCCGTCGGGGAAGGCGTTCAGCTCCAACCGGGCGACCGAGTGGCATGGAGCAACGCCATCGGCTCGTACGCCGAGCAGGTGATCGTCCCGGCCGGCCAAGCCGTGGCCATCCCGGATGGGGTCGATCTCGAGACCGCGGCGGCCTCGATGCTGCAGGGAATGACCGCCCACTATCTGGCTCACGACACCTTCCCCCTGCAGGCAGGACAGCGCTGCCTGATCCATGCAGGCGCCGGCGGCGTCGGCCTCGCCCTCATTCAGATGGCGAAGCAGATCGGAGCCGAGGTGTTCACCACGGTGTCGACGGAAGAGAAGGCCGAGCTCGCCGGCGGCGCAGGAGCCGATCACGTCATCCGCTACGACAAGTGGGACTTCGGCGACAACGTCGAACGTATCGGCGGTGAGCGATGCCTGGATGTGATCTATGACGGTGTCGGTCAGTCCACCTTCGCACGCGGCCTCGAGTTGCTGAGGAAGCGAGGCATGCTGGTGTTGTTCGGCCAGTCCAGCGGGCCGGTGGAGCCCGTCGATCTCGGCACGCTGGCGCGCAACGGTTCGCTCTACGTGACCCGTCCAAGGCTGTTCGACTACATCGCCGACCGCGCGGCTCTCGAAGCCCGGGCGGGAGCGGTGCTTGCTGCAGTGGCTGCGGGTGAGCTCAGCATCCGCATCGGCCACCGCTGGCGAATGGCCGAAGCAGCTGAGGCGCATAGGGCCCTGGAAGCGCGGGCGACGAGCGGCAAGGTCCTGCTGATTCCGGGATAGCCGCGATCAGGCCGCTGCGGCGTCCACGAGCGCACGAAACAACGACCAGGACGACTTGTCGTCGACCTGGCCGAGATACTCGGGATGCCATTGGACGGCCAGCAGCGGCCAATCCGAATCCTCATGCTGGATGGCTTCGATCACACCATCGTCGGCCCAGCCGACCGGACGGAATCCCGGGGCCAGATCCCGCACGGCCTGGTGGTGGATCGAGTTGACCTCGAGGTCGGTCGCACCGACCACGGCGGCCACCTTGCAGTCGGGTTCGAGCCGCACGTGCTGGTGACCATTGAAGACGTGATGCCCGATGACCGTGTGGTCCATCGAGCCGATCTCGGTGGGGATGTCCTCGATGAGCGTTCCCCCCAAGGCGACGTTCACGACCTGCATCCCCCGGCAGATCGCCAGGATCGGTGTGCGCCGCTGCGCGGCAACTCGCACGAGCTCGAACTCGAACTCGTCTCGATCGAAATCCATCCCGTACATCGAATCCCGCACCTCGGAGCCGTAGCGGTCCGGCTCGATGTCGCCACCACCGGAAAGCACGAGTCCATCGACCCGAGCAAGAACGGCGGCCACATCGAGGTCGGGCACCGGGCAGAGGAGCACGGGCACCCCGCCGGCCCGCAGCACCGAATCGGTGTAGGTGTGGGTCAGCGTGTGCGCCTCCATCTCCCCGCCGGAAGCCGGGATGACTCGGGGACGCGTGGTGATGCCGATGACGGGCCGCATGCGGAGATTGTACCGGCCGGCCGTGCCGGCCCCCGCCGAGCGCATCGGCTCAGCGCATGCCTACGAACGGCCCTACCGACCGATTGCGGGGGTAGACATCATCGCGCCAGGAGGTGACGAACATGATCATCGTGGCGGGGATCGACGACACGGGTCATTCGGCTCGCGTCTTAGAGCATGCGATCGAAGTCGCTCGGCTCCGCGACGCCGAATTGCACGTCGTGCACGTCTTCCACCTGCCTGCCACCGTGACGTCGGGCTACGGCATCTTTCCCGTCGATGTGGACCGTCTGGCGAATGCCGAGCGGCAGCGCGTGTGGGATCTGGTGCGCGGCCACCTCGAGCGAACCGATGTGCAGATCGAACGGGTCGATCTCGAGGGCTATCCGCCGGACGCTCTGGTTGCGTACGTGGAGAACGTCGGCGCCGAGCTGCTCGTGGTCGGGACCCGGGGACGTGGCGAACTGGCGTCGATGGTGCTCGGCTCGACGAGTCACCGCGCCATTCATCTGGCTCCGTGCGACGTGCTCGTCGTCAAGCCGCAGCAGGTCGCCGGCTGAGACGGCAACGGAATCAGTTCAGTGCGCGGTCCATCCGCCATCGACGGCCAGGATGTGTCCGGTGACCATCGACCCTGCGGACGAGGCGAGGTAGATGACGGCGGCAGCCACGTCGTCGATGGAGCCGACCCGCCCGATGGGAATTCGCTCGACGACCGCGGCCCGATATTCGGGCTGATCGAGTCGCTCGGCGGTTCCGGGGGTGTAGATGAAGGTGGGCGCAACGGCGTTGACGGTCACGCCACGTTCCGACCACTCGAGGGCCAACACCTTCGTGAGGAGGTTCACCCCGCCCTTGCTCGCCGAGTAGACGGCATGATCTCGGATCCCGACGATGCCCGCTTGTGAGCTGATGTTCACGATCCGACCCCTGCCCTGGTCGAGCATGATCCGACCGGCCGCCTGACAACAGAAGAACAGACCGCGCAAGTTCACCGCCATCATGTCGTCCCAATCGGCCTCGGTGACGTCCTCCGCCGGGTGGTTGGCGCCAAGTCCCGCATTGTTCACGAGCAGGTCGACGGCGCCGAGCTCGGTACGAATCTCGGCAAACACACGGCGAATCTCCGCAACGTCCCGCACATCGAGGACGAACGGGAACGCATGGCCACCGGCGCTCGTGATCTCAGCCACGACGTCGGCGAGGGCCGCGGCGCTGCGGCCCGTTGCCGCAACGGTTGCTCCGGCGCCGGCAAGCGCTCCCGCCAGGCCGCGTCCGATACCACGAGTCGCACCCGTGACAACGGCGACGTGCCCTTCGAGCGTGAAGTCGGGTTGGCTCATGGGGGCACGATACCCACACGGCAGCGACGGGCCGATACCCGATAGCCTGCTCCGATGCCCCGCCCCATGCGGATAAGGACACGCGGTGCGATGGTGATGATCTCCGTCGCCTCGTTCGTCGTTCTCGGTCTCACCGAGAGCGGCCTCGGCACCGCGTGGCCGTCGATGCGACGGTCGGTTGGCCGCCCCGTCGAGGACTTGGGAACCCTGCTCGTGGTGGGATTGCTCGGATACGCATCGTCGAGTGCCCTCTCCGGCAGGGTCGTGATCCGGTTCGGCACTGGCCGCAGCCTCATCATCGCCGGCATGTTGTCGCTGAGCGGTCTCGCAGCGTACGGCACTGCAGGCTCGTGGTCGCGGGTGCTCGCCGCCGCACTCCTGCTGGGGCTGGGGAGCGGCGTCCTCGACAGCACGCTCAACGCCCACGGCGCCCACCACTTCTCAGCCGGCGCGATGAACCTGCTCCACGCCGGCTTCGGGGTTGGAGCCACCATCGGACCACTCGTCATGGCCGGAGCGGTCGCAGGAGGTGCAGGCTGGCAAGCCGGTTACCTGGTCTACGCCGCCGTCCAGACCTCGATGCTCGTCGTGTTGATCGTGGTCCGCCGGCGCTGGCTGGTCACTGCCGTCGATGATGCCGAACAGCCGAGCCGCCCCCGCCGGATGGACACGGTCGCCATCGCCACGCTGGCCATGTTCTTCCTGTACACCGGCATCGAAGTCGCTGCAGGGCAGTGGTCCTTCTCCGTGTTGACCGAAGATCGGGGTCTTACGACGGGAGCCGGCGGCGCATGGGTGGCCGCCTATTGGGGCGGCCTCATGGTGGGTCGTTTCATCCTGAGCGGTGTAGCGGACTGGCTGGGCCCGGTCATGGTGCTGCGTATGAGCATGGCCGGGGCGGTCGGAGCTTCGATCTGGTTCTGGTGGGACCCGAGTGGCTTCGGTGTCGCTGGATTGCCGACGCTCGGGCTCAGCCTCGCCGGCATCTTCCCGACGCTGGTCTCGCTGACGCCACAGCGCCTCGGCGCCGACCGCACGACAACGATGGTCGGCTACCAGCTGGCCGCAGCAAGCCTGGGAGCGGCTGCCGTCCCTTGGACCGCCGGCCGCGTGATCGCCGCCAGCTCGCTGGCTGCGGTTGGCCCCTTCCTCGCCGTTGCCGCCGTGGTGATGGCGATTCTCAACGGCCTTCTGGAGCGAACTGCTGCTTCAACTCGCCACCACTGAAGAAGTGCGGCGTAGCTCCTCGGCGGAGAACGCACGCCGCAGCCGCTCCAGCGCCCGTCCCCGGCTGGGACCGATGGCCCCGACAGGCCGCCCTACCACGGCTGCGATCTCGGCATACGACAGCGGCGGATCGGCGATCAAGAGCACGAGCAGTCGCTGGTCCTCCTCGTCGAGACGTCCAAACGCTCTCACGAGCGTGCTGCGCTCATCGGCGGCGACCACGAGGTCCGGGTCGGCCCAGGCAGCCAGAGTCTCGAAGTCTCCGGCTGCCCCGATGGGCGCTTCGCGCCGGCAGCGCCGGAGCACCGCGAGCGCTTCGTTCCTCGCCGTGGTGGCCAGCCACCCCCCGAGTCGTTCGGGATCGCGCACCTGACCGAGACGTTCGACGAGCTTGACCCACGTCAGCTGGACGACGTCCTCTGCCTCAGCCGTATCGAGCCGGAAGGCCCTGACGACACTCCACAGCAGCCGGTTGTACCGCTCGACGATGGCCAGCCACGCCGATTCGGACCCGGCCATAGCCGCCGCATGCAGCTGTGTCGTCGTCGCTCGGGCCGGCGTCCCCACGAGGTCTGTGATACTCATGACGGCACCTTTGCAACCGACGATTAGCGAGTGGTTAGAGACCGACTAGCGGCCCACAAGCTCTGCTGCGCTGGGGTTCCGAGGACCACGGCGTGCGCTCGCTGCGGAGCGGCTGAGCGCACCGTTGCGGCTACCTGCGGCTACTTGATCATGGGGTTGCGCGGTAGCGATGGACCAGATCTCGTCGCCGACAGTGGGGGGGCGTGGCCCGGCGCCACGTTACAAAGGAATCGACAGACCCTCGTAGGCACCGATCACGTGAGGGAACTCACGCCTGGCTGCAGCCACGATGGCGTCGATTCCGCTATCAGGCCGATATGGGTCGTGGCTGGTCAGCACGAGCTGCGACACCCCGGCCTCCCTCGCCACCCGCACCGCATCGCGCCACGTGCTGTGGCCCCAGCCGTCGTACAACGACTCCAGTTCGTCCGGGGTGTATTGGGCATCGTGGATCAGGACGTCGGCGTTGCGACTGAGCTCGATCAACGCATCGTCCATCGGCCCGCGGTCCGCCTCGTGATCGGTGGCGATGACGACGCTGCGATCGCCCCGTTGCAGGCGATACGCCACAACGCCTTGTGGATGCTGTAGCGGTGTCGTCGCCACAGTCACATCGGCCACGGTGAAAGGCGACCCGTCGAGTTCGACATAGCGGCGTCCGCATGCGATGTCGGGCAACTGGACCGGAAACCACGGCGAAGCGAAAACGCCGCCGATGGCCTCCTCGATCGTCCCCCGCTCCGGCGCCATGCCGAAGAAGGTGAAGGAGTTGGCAGGATCGAAGAACGGCCGGAACGACTGAAGTCCGAGCAGATGGTCGAGGTGGTAGTGCGTGATGAGCACGTCGTAGGTGGACGGGCGCTGCAGCCATAAATCGTCGGCGAACGCCAACCCGGTTCCGGCATCGATGATCAGCACCCGGTCGGCCTCCAGGGGCATCGCAAAGCAGGTGGTGTTGCCGCCGTAGCGCTGGCGATCGCGACTCGGTGCGGGAATCGACCCGCGCGCTCCGTATACCGTCAATTCGTGCCCGGCCATGGCCGGGACGGTACACGACGGCGGCCGGAGTAGTCTCCCATCCGCGCGAGGCGATCAGGAGAGGAGCGCAATGCGGCTGACCGGACTTCGTCCACCCCGGCTCCGCACCGCGGAGACAGAGGCCGAGGAACACAGAGTCACATGGCTCGAGCTGTTCTACGACCTCGTCTTTGTCGTTGCCGTTGCGCAACTGGGTCACCGGCTACTCGTGGATCACAGCGTGCAGGGAACCCTCGGCTACATCGGCCTCTTCATACCCCTCTGGTACGCATGGGCGCAGTTCACCTTCTACGCCGACCGTTACGACACGAACGATCTCGGGCAGCGTTTGCTCGCGATCGCTCAGATGGTCGCCATTGCCCTCATGGCCGCGAGCATCTCGGGCGACGAGGCCGACTCGATGACGGCGTTCGCCGTCGCCTACGTGCTGGCGCGGGCGGTCCTCTTGGTG
Source organism: Acidimicrobiia bacterium (assembly GCA_035458525.1). Lineage (GTDB taxonomy): Bacteria > Actinomycetota > Acidimicrobiia > Spongiisociales > UBA5794 > DATHZQ01. Next base: position 1,220 of record DATHZQ010000068.1, on the reverse strand, counting down.
ATGTACGTTCGGGCGTACCGGCACGTCCAGCCGACTCGCGCGCTCGTACGCGGCTACCTGCGTGGGTTCTCGCTCGGCGGCCTGATCTGGCTCATCTCGATCTGGGTCCCGAGCCCGGCCCGCTTCGTCCTCTGGGGGATCGGAATGGTCGTCGACTTCGCCACTCCGTGGCTCGTGCGCAAGGAACAGGCCAAAGTGCCGCTCGATGTCGACCACCTGCCGGAGCGATTCGGCCTCTTCACGATTCTGGTGCTCGGCGAGCCGATCGCAGCCATCGTTGCCGGTCTGGCGCACGAAGGGTGGCGACTCGAGCCCGCCATCGGGGCGATGATCGGCGTGATGGCCGCATCGGCGCTTTGGTGGCTCTACTTCGAGAACGCTCACGGCAAGGTCGTCCGCCGCCGCTCGGACCAGGTGAAGGCGTGGCGGCCAACCGTCTGGATCTTCAGCCACCTGCCGCTCGCCATCGCCCTCACCGCGGCCGGCATCGGAATGGAGTTCCTGGTGGCGAACGAACCCGAGGCCGGCCGTTGGATCGTTGGAGGCGGCGTGGCGACAGCGATGGTGGCGCTCGGGCTGATCCTGATCGCCACCGACCGAGGCGACGACGAGCGCGACCGCAAGCAGGCGATCGTTCGGTTCGTCGCAGCGGGCGTCGTGCTGTTGGTCGCACTCGTGAGTGCCGGTTGGTCCACCAACGTCGTCCTTGCGGTCGTCACCGTGATCCTCGGACTGCAGATCGCCGTAGACCTGTTGATCGTCGGCGAGCTCACCGAGTGAGCGGCGCACTTTTCATCGAGGACTCCGGCGTTGATGGTGCCGGCGGGGAGCAGCAGGCACACAGCAGCAGGCACACAAATGAAGGAGGGGCGCCGAAGCGCCCCTCCTTGCGATACTGACGTGGATTCCCTTACGGGGTCGGCGGCGTCGGGCCGGCACCGGGATCCATGTTCGACTGGCTCTGATCAAAAGCGTTGAACACATCAACACCCAACGCACCGACCACCAGGATCGACACCACGGCGATCAACGCCACAACAATTCCATACTCCACCATCGTGGCGCCCTTTTCAGAGGCCTTCCACGCCTGGAGATCGCTCCAAAGCTTCAGCATGAATGCTGTCCTTTCCACCAGGCACCCGCAGCGCATGTTCCAACCACTCGCCACCGGGGCACTATCCATGGCCCGCGGAAACCTGACCCACAAGCCCTACCTGGCA
>DATHZQ010000067.1:0-74105 GCA_035458525.1 Acidimicrobiia bacterium | reverse complement strand
GCGAACACCGAGCAGGTTGAGGTTGGGGCCGTTCACCATCAGAACACGCTGCATCCCGGCAGGCTATTGCGTGAGCGAGGGCCGGGCGAACGCGGGTGCGGATACGACAACGTGGCGTCCGAGGCGCTAGCTTGACAGGTGCGGCGGCTCTCCCAGCCACCGCATCGAAAGGAGGCCTTCTCCATGACGTTGACCAAACGTCTACTGGCTCTGCTGTTCGTATTCGCCTTGGTGGCGGCCGCGTGTGGCGGAGACGACGACGACACAGGAGATACGGCAGCGGAAACGACCGAAGCTGCCGCGGAGACAACGACCACGGCGGCTGCAGGTGACGCCGAGACCACCACCACCGCTGCGGAAGCAATGGACGACTTCGAGGGCTTGGTCCTCGATGCCGGCGGCTGTGACTACGGCGGACGCGTTGAGAAGATCTCAGCGCTCGACGAGCACACAGTCGAGTTCGATCTCTGCGGTCCGCACCCTGCGTTCCTTGCACAGATCGCATTCATCGTGTTCGGTATCCAACCCGCCGAGTACCTCGAAGCCACCGGCGGCGCCCCGATCGACAACCCGATCGGCACAGGTCCCTACACGTTGCAAGAGTGGGTCCGCGGCGATTCGGTCGTGTTCCAGCGCTTCGACGACTACTACGGACAGGTTGCTCCCCACCAGACTGCGGTCCTTCGGTGGGCAACGGAGAGCGCCGGGCGTCTGCTCGAGCTGCAATCCGGTGTTGCGAGCGGCATGACCTTCCCGGGTCCGGAGGACTACGCAACCATCGAAGCCGACGCCAACTTGTCGTTGCTCGACAAGCCGGAGCCGAACATCTTCTACATGGGCTTCACGGATATCTTTGCGCCCTTCGACGATGTGCGTGTGCGTCAAGCGATCTCGCTCGCCATGGACCGGCAGCGGATCATCGACACCTTCTACCCGCCGGGTTCCGAGGTGGCGTCCCACTTCACCCCGTGCTCAGTCGAGTTCGGTTGTGAGGGCGAGTCGTGGCCGGATCAGGATGTCGCAGCCGCTCAGGCGTTGCTGGCCGAGGCCGGCTTCCCGGACGGCTTCTCGACGAGCATCTTCTACCGCGACGTGACCCGCGGCTATCTGCCCACGCCGGGCAACGTCGCCGCGGACATCCAGGCGCAGCTCAAGGAGACGCTCAACATCGACGCCGAGGTCGTGCAGATGGAGTCGGCTGAGTTCATTCAGCAATGCTCCTCCGCCGGCCAGTGCGACGGCATCCACCTTCTCGGTTGGACGGGCGACTACCCGCACGTGACGAACTTCCTCGACTTCCACTTCGGTGAAGGTGTGACGCAGTTCGGGAACGGGCACCCCGAGATCCATGAGGCGCTCACCGAGGCCTCTCAAACCGCGGACCCGGCCGTGGCGCAGCCGCTCTACGAGACGGCCAACAACGCCATTCGGGACCTGGTTCCGATGATTCCGATCGCCCACGCCGGCAGCGCCTTCGTGGCGGGTTCGAACGTGAACGGCGCCTACGCCCCGCCATGGGGTCAGGTGCTGTTCAACTACTGGGACAACGGCACCGACACCATGGTGTTCGTCCAGGGCAACGAGCCGATCTCGCTGTACTGCGCGGATGAGTCCGATGGTGAGTCGCTGCGGGCATGTGCCCAGGTCGTCGAGGGGCTCTACTCGTACTCGCAGTCAGGCGAAGTCCAGCCTCAGCTCGCGACGGAATGTGTCCCGAACGAGGACCTGAGTCTGTGGACCTGTTCGCTCCGCAACGACGTGGTGTTCCACGACGGTTCGACGCTGGACGCCAACGACGTGGTCGTGTCCTTCACGGCCGGTCTCGACGCTGCGAGCCCGTTGCACACGGGTAACAGCGGTGCGTTCGACTACTACTCGTATCTGTGGAACGGTCTCATCAACGCTGAGGGATAGGCCAACCACATTGCACACAGAGGGGGAGGCGCTCGCGCCTCCCCCTCATCTACTCTCCACCTGAGATGCTCGGATTCATCACTCGCCGCACGTTGCTTGCGATCCCGGTTTTGATCGGGATCGTGATCGTGGTGTTCTTGCTCGTCCGGGCGATTCCCGGCGACCCGTGCACCGCGATGCTCGGCGAGCGCGCCACCGAGGAAGCGTGCGATCGCTTCAACGAAGCCAATGGGCTCGACGAGCCGATCTGGACCCAGCTCACCATCTACATGGGCAACGTGGTCACCTTCGACTTGGGCGAATCGGTCCGCTTCTCGCGGCCGGTGAACCAGCTTCTCATCGAACGGCTTCCGCTCACCATCGAACTGGCGCTCAGTGCGCTCACCATTGCCGTGGTGGTGGGGGTTCCTCTCGGCATCATCTCAGCCCGCCGGCACAACACAGCCGTGGACACGGCCACGATGGCCTTTGCCAACGTCGGCGTGTCCATGCCGGTCTTCTGGCTCGGTCTCATGCTGGCCTATCTCTTCGCCGTCGTGTTCAAGGACACGCCGTTCGCGTTACCTCCGTCGGGCCGGCTCACTGCCGGTGTCTTCTCGACCCCGTATTACGAGGCGTGGGGATGGACCTTGCAGGAAGGTTTCTGGGCGAAGTACCACGAATTCGTCGGCAATCACTACATCTTCAACGCCGTCATCACTCGGGATTGGACCGTCCTGAACGACGCAGTCCGCCACATGATCCTGCCCGCGGTTGCGCTGGCGACGATTCCGCTGGCCATCATCGCCCGCATCACCCGCAGCTCCCTGCTCGAGGTCATGGGCAAGGACTACATCCGCACCGCAAGGGCCAAGGGGGCCAACGAGCAACGCGTTGTGCGCCGCCATGCGCTGCGAAACGCAATGCTGCCTGTGGTGACGATCATCGGTCTGCAGATGGGACTGCTGCTCGGAGGGGCGGTCCTCACTGAAACCGTATTCAACCTGGCCGGTGTCGGCCGGGCGCTCTTCGACGCAATCACCGGGCGTGACTATGCCGTCGTGCAGGGGTTCACAGTCGTGGTGGCAGCCGGATACGTGGTCGTCAACCTGTTGGTCGACCTCTCGTACGGCTATCTCGATCCAAGGATCAGGGTGAAGTAGATGTCGCTACGCGAAACGACCGAGAGCCTCGAGGAACTGGCGGCGCAGTCCAACCTGATCACGACGAAACCGTCGAGTCAGTGGCGGCTTGCGCTGCGACGGTTCCGGCAGCGCAAGTCAGGAATGATCGGCCTCTTCATCGTCTCGTCGCTTGTCGTGATGGCCGTCTTCGCCCCGCTCATTGCTCCGTACCACCCGAACGAGGTGCTCATCGGCAAGGAAGAGGTGGGTCCCCGCGATCCGCCATGCGTCCACCTGTTTGGCTGTGACGAAGCGACACCCCAGCACATCCTCGGAACCGACGGCAATGTTCGTGATGAGTTCTCGCGAGTCGTGTTCGGTTCTCGCGTCAGCCTCACGCTCGGCTTCTTCACGGTCACGATCGCATTGCTGATCGGCAGCCTGCTCGGGGCGCTCGCCGGTTACACCGGGGGCTGGTTCGACAACGTGATCATGCGCATCATGGACGTGATCCTGGGGTTCCCGTCGTTGCTGTTAGCCATTGCCATCGTGGCGGTGCTGGGGCCTGGCTTGGAGAATGCCCTGATTGCGATCGCGATCGTCACCATCCCGGCGTACGCGCGCGTCATGCGCGCCCAGGTGCTGAGCATCAAGGAATCAGACTACGTGTCTGCGTCCTTGGCGCTCGGTGCGGCGCCTCGTCAGATTCTGTGGCGCCGAGTGGTGCCGAATGCCCTCACCCCGCTGGTCGTTCTCGCGACCCTCGGCATCGCCACGGCCATCCTCGAGGCCGCCGGCTTGTCGTTCCTCGGCCTTGGTGCGCAGCCACCTACGGCGGAGTGGGGGTCGATGCTGGCGTCGGAACGCAACCAGCTCTTCACGGCACCGCACCTCGTGTTCTTCCCCGGCCTGGCGATCATGATCACCGTGCTCGGTTTCAACCTCATGGGCGACGGCTTGCGCGATGCGCTCGACCCGACGTTGAACCGATGAGCGACGGCCACCTCCTCGAGCTACGCGGACTCAAGACGCATTTCGACACGCGCGATGGCGTCGTGAAGGCCGTCGACGAGGTGTCGTTCCACATCGATCGCGGCGAAGTCTTGGGTCTGGTCGGAGAATCGGGATGCGGCAAGTCGGTGACGTCGTTGTCGGTGATGGGGCTGATCAGTCATCCCGGCGAGATCGTGGCCGGGCAGATCCTCTTCGACGGCAGGGATGTCACCGAGATGAAGGCGGACGAGATCCGCCAGCTGCGAGGCGAGCACATCTCGATGATCTTCCAGCAGCCCGGATCGGCGCTCAATCCGGTTCAGCGAGCCGGCGTCCAGATCCGTGAGGTCTTCGAGCTGCACCGTGACTGGTCGAAAGACGTCGAGAATGAGCGGGTGGTGGAGATGCTCGCCAAGGTTGGCATCCCCGACCCCGAGTCGCGAGCCCAGGCCTACCCGCATGAGCTCTCCGGCGGCATGGGGCAGCGGGTGATGATTGCGATGGCGCTGGCCTGTGAGCCCGAGCTGCTGATCGCGGACGAGCCCACCACGGCCCTCGACGTGACGATTCAGGCCCAAATCCTCGATCTCATGCGCGACCTGCAGTCATCCTCGAACACGGCGGTGCTCCTGATCACCCACGACCTGGGTGTCGTCGCGGAGATGGCCGACCGCGTCGCAGTGATGTACGCAGGCGAGATCGTCGAGCAGACCGACGTGCGCACGCTGTTCGCCCAGCCACTCCACCCGTATACGAAGGGCCTCATCGGGTCGATCCCCGTGCTGGGGGCGCCAACGTCGGTCCTCGACACGATTCCCGGCGTCGTGCCCTCTCTGATCGACCTGCCCGTCGGATGCCGGTTTGCGGCTCGATGCGCCGCGCGCGTCGAGAACGACCTCGAGATCTGCACCAAGCTCAAGCCCGAGCTCCAAGAGATCAGGGACGGCCACCACGTGCGGTGCTGGCTCCATGCGGTGGACGAGGCCGATGACTGAGCCGCTGATCGAAGTCCGCGAGCTGGTCAAGACGTTCCCGGTCAAGGGCGGGGTCTTCCAGCGCGAGATCGCCACCGTCAACGCCGTCAGCGGGGTCGACCTGAACATCGCCCGCGGTGAGACGATCGGTCTGGTGGGGGAGTCGGGGTGCGGGAAGACCACCCTGGGCCGAATGCTGGTCCGCCTGCTCGAACCCACGTCGGGAACCGTCAGGTTCGACGGCGAGGACATCACGCACCTGAGCGGCAAGGCGCTCAAACCGTTTCGGCGGCGGGCCCAGATCATCTTTCAGGACCCCTTCTCGTCGTTGGACCCTCGCACCCAGGTGGGTGATTCCATCGCCGAAGGGCTGCGCCTCCACGACATAGGGGACCGCGCCGAACGGCGCACGCGGGTGAACGACATGCTCGAGCTGGTCGGCCTCGACGCCAGCCACGCAGGACGCTACCCCCACGAGTTCTCCGGAGGCCAGCGTCAGCGCATCGGGATCGCCCGGGCGCTCATCATGCGCCCGGAGTTCGTGGTGGCGGACGAGCCGGTGTCTGCCCTCGACGTCTCGGTGCAGGCCCAGGTACTCAACCTGCTCAAGGAGCTGCAGCAAGAGCTCGATCTCACGCTGCTGTTCATCGCCCACAACCTCGCGGTGGTCGAGCACATCAGCGATCGGGTCGCCGTCATGTACTTGGGGGACATCGTCGAGATCACCGGTCGTGACAACCTGTATCGGAACCCGACCCACCCGTACACGCAGGCCCTGCTGTCGGCCATTCCAATCCCGGATCCGACGATCAAGCGGGACCGGGTCGTGCTCGAGGGAGACGTTCCCAGCCCCATCAACCCGCCAAGCGGCTGCCGGTTCCATCCCCGCTGCCCGATCGCCCTGGCAGATCCGTGCTCGGTGTACAAGCCGGCGCTGCTGACCGTGAACGGTGACGAATCGCACGTCGCCGCGTGCCATCTCCGCACCGGGGCGTACAGCCACCTCGATCCAACGCGGCCTCGTACGACCTAGCTCGGTACGTGGTCCTCGGTCAGGGTGGACGCCAACGCCACGGTCTCCCGGTCGATCGACGCCGGCACCGTCGCCCTGCGCGTCGCCAGCTCTGCAACGATCGCGGCAGCCGCAGCCTCCATGGTGATCGTGGGGTCGACGTCGGTGAGTGCCCCCGCCGTGGCCGGTTCCCACGCCAGACCGAGGGCGGTGTAGATGTCGGTGAGAATGTCTCGCAGTCCGGCGCTGTCATCGACCACGATCACGCCCCCCACGTGGGCAGCGTGACGCGCCAGCCGCTGGCCGACGCCCATGAGCTTGATCTGGCCGGCGTGGTTGACGCTGTAATCGCCGGGGCAATATTCGCCTCGTATCTCCCCGATCGATGACGCGACCCCGAGGCGGCGGAAGGCGTCGACGACGACGTCCGCCAGCGTGCGGAAGCGGTCGTAGATGTGGCTACGCGGATCCTCATCCGGAATCGTCCACGCAAAGGCCAAGGTGCTTTGCGTGAACACTGCCGCACGCCCACCAGCAAGGCGCTCGATCGGGGCAAATCCGTTCCGGCGCGAGATCTCGACCGCATCGCCGTAGCCGGGTTCGAGGGTGTCGCGCTTGCCGAAGGCGACGACGTTGCCGGGAGTGTGCAGGCGGAATGTCTCGCCGATCTCGCCGTTGGACGCCCTGAGCAGGAGCGCACGTGACACGGCGGTGTCCAGCTCCGGCGTGGCGCTGAAGTCGTCGCGGACGAGTCGCAGTGGCGCGGTGGGTGGCATCGTCGCCAGGCTACTGATACCCAGGTTGCGGCAATACGCCGGTAACCTCACCTCCGTGCGGGGGCCGCACGAACGATGTTGGAGATCCGGGTGAATCGTCTCATTGCGCTCATTGGACTGGCGGTGCTCGTCGCCGGCTGCAGCGATTCTGCGTTGATGGACGACCTCGGCGAGCGTTCTCACGGCTACGTCGTGGGGTCGACGACGACCACGGTGTTCGTGCGGGTCGGTGACACGGTATCGGCGGCGTCCGGAGTCGGCCCGGTCGAGGGCGTCCGTTGGTACAACGAGGGGATCCAAGGTGAGGAGACGGCGCCGGAACCCAACCTGGTCATTCCCGGGGTATGGGCGCGTGGCAACGCCGAGGGCCGCTTCATCCAGGCCAGTCCCGCCGAGATCAACGTCGCGGTTCCCGGGATTCAGTTCCCCGCCCTCGTACCGCAGGAAGCCGTCTGGGTGACGAGCCAGCTGGTCTACGACCCTGCCTCGGCAACCCTCGATCCCAACACCCTGGCCGCGTTCGGTCTGTGGAGTGTCTCGCCGTACGCAGATGATTCAGGGCGGCTCGCCGTTCTCCGGGTTGGAGAGGCTCGTGCCAACGCCTCGCCAACGATTCGGCCGACTCCCGATGAGAATGGCCTCACGCTGGCGTGGAGCGACGGTCCGTATCGCTACGAGCTGCTCTGCTACCTCCGGGTCGATGAGGACGTGTGCTGGCAGATGGCAGAGGTGTTGGCGCCGCTCGAGTCGGTTGCTCCCGGGCCGGTGCTCCAGTCCGGCTGACCACTGCTCAACCGAGCGGCAGATCGAGAGCGTCTCCTGGGCGGAGTACGGTAGCCGTCACCGACGCTCCGTTCTGATCGAGGAGGTAGCCACGCCCGGCTCCCAGCGCCGTGCCACGGCGACTCTCGATGACGATGCCGAGTGGCTCGTCGATGCCGACGCCAAATCTGCAGCCAGAGCGGTGCATGGCTTCGGTCAAACATGGGAATCCGCCGAGTTCGGCGAAATGAGGTTCGAACACGATGTCATGGACGAGCCCGAGACCAGACGCCAACGACCGGAGGAACACTCCGCCGATGCCGGTTGCTCGTGCCACGGAAACCTCCTTGGACCGAGCGACCCAATGTGTCGTCTCGGTTCCAATCTATGCCGCCACGCGCTGGGCTGGCAGCGATCTGCGCCGAGTCTGTCGAGATCCTGCTCCGGGTCTGGGCCGGCCGCCCCCTTCTGCAGTCGGCCTCTGGGCTCAACGCGTTTGGCGGACGACCCCCGCATCGCCGCCACCACGTCGCACCGGCTCAGCCGCTGCCAGCACGCTGCCGTCGGCCAGGAACTCGAGCCCGGTCGCGGCGCCTATCTCCAGTCGATCGCTGAACGCGTGGCCGAGTGCTGCCAGGTCGGCCTCGTACAACGCCCGATATGCAGCCTCGGCGCCAACCGTGCTCGTGTTGCGTTGGGTGGCCCTCGGTGCGGCGATCGCATCGGGAAGCGTCATGCCACGATCGATCCGATTGGTGAGGATCTCGAACACGGTCGTGATGATCGTCGACCCCCCAGGCGTTCCCACGGCCAGGAACGGTTCTCCGCCGTCGAGCACGATGGTCGGGCTCATGGAGCTGCGCGGCCGCTTGCCCGGTGCTGGCAGATTGGGCCCGTCTCCCGTCGAATTGAAGTCAGTCAGCTCGTTGTTCAGCAGGAAACCGCGCCCCGGTACCGTGATTGCACTGCCGCCGGTTGACTCGATCGTCAGCGTGTACGACACGACGTTGCCCCATTCATCCGCAGTGACGAGGTGGGTGGTTGACGTCCCGCCGGTCGCCAATCCGGCCGCAGCGGCGTGCGGCACGCACAGCGGGCTGCCGTCTTCGTCGCAGGGATTGCCCGGTGTGACGGGCTTGGCGGCCGCCGCGAGTGGATCAATCAATACGGCGCGCTCGTCACCGAAGGCCTGCGACAGCAACCCCGTGGTCGGCACATAGTTGTACTGCGGGCGATCGTCGCCGATGTAGGCGTTGCGGTCCGCAAACGCCAGCGCCGTAGCCTCGAGGACGTGATGCTGGAACGCAACGTCGTCGACGGCGTCGAGCGGGAAGCTCTCCGAGATGTTCAGGCTCTCGCCGACGGTGATTCCCCCGCTCGACGGTGGGCCCATCCCGAATACCTCGAAGCCCCGATAGTCCACGACGGTTGGATCCGGGTGCAGCACCCCATACTGCTCGATGTCTTCGATCACCATGAGGCCGGGCCGGACCTCGAAGGGCGGATTTGCGACGACCGGTGGCTCTTGAACTGCTGCGACGATCTCCTCGGCGAGCGCCCCGCTGTAGAACCCGGCGAGCCCGTCGCGCTGCAGCACCTGATAGGTCCGAGCCAGATCTCGATTCCGAAAAACGGAACCCACAGCCGGAACTTCGCCGTCCACGAGGAAGGTCTCCGCCGTCGACGTGATCGCCCGGAACCGGTCGAGGTTGCCGGCGGTCTGATCGGCGAAGGTCTGATCGACCACGAAGCCGCTCTGAGCTACGGCTCGGCCCGGTTGCAGCGCCTGGGCGATGGTGATCGTGCCGTACCGATCGAGGGCATCGACCCACGTGGCGAATGTTCCCGGCACGCCAACTGCCAGCCCGCTCGTGATGCGCTCGGGGAAGAATGGGATCGGTACGCCATCTTCGAGGAACACGTCCGCATCGAAGTCGGGGTCGCTTGGCGCTTCCTCGCGTCCGTCGATGGTGACGACCTCGCCGGTCTCGGCGAGATAGATGACCATGAACCCGCCTCCACCGATGCCGGCGGAATAGGGCTCCGTCACTCCGAGGACCGCAGCGGCGGTCACTGCCGCATCGATAGCGTTTCCGCCTTGCCTCAGTACGGCGACGCCGGCGTCTGTTGCGAGGGGATCCACCGTCGCCACGGCGCCGCCGCTGCCGATGGCCACCGGGTGTTTATCGGGGGGCTTGGGCGCTGCAATGGCCGGCAGGGCGGCAACGGTGAGCGCCAACATGCTGATGACGACGAGCAACGCGGACCTGCGCACGAATCTCTCCCGGTTCGACGTACGTCTCAATCTACGCCCTCGTGGAGCTTCGTGGCGGCCGTGCAGGACAGATTCCCCGGGCTCCCACCGCAGCTTCCTCTGGTTCACCCCGCGGCCACGGCCCCGAAGCCATCGCCGAGCATTCGCGCCAGGTCTTCGCCCCAGCGCTCAGCGCGATCGAACTCGACCTCTGGCACCCGACCCGTGCCCTCGGCGATTCGGAAGGATTCCGGGGGGAGCAACATTCGAGCGCCGATTCGGGCCAGCCTGCGTTGCGTCGCCGCCGCAGCGGATCCGGGCAGGCGGCGGTCCGCCGTGCGGGTGCAGAAGGCCGCAGCGCAGATCCTGGCCGAGTCGAAATGAACGCGGTGGAGCCATTCCCGTATCCGGCCAGGACGAGGAAGCAACCTACCGTGCGAGCCGGGGTGCGCCGCCGAGGCGTTGCTGGCGCTGCGGAGTCCAAAAGCTGCCGACACCGCAAAGCTGGGTGGGTGTCGCAGCGAACTTTCGTGTGCACCGCAGGATGCGTCAGCGGGTCACACGCACGATCTCGTAGGGCGTCGTGGGCAACGGCGGGGTAGCGAACTTGGCGTTCACCGCGTACAGGCTGTCACCGATCTTCGCCGCCGTGGTGGGTACGTCAAAGGCGGGGCTGATCAGCGCATCGACGACCACGCCGCTCGACAGATCCGGTGCGAGCGCAATCTCTGTGATCTGGTTTTTGCCTCCCTCGACGGCGTAGAGCGTGCGGCTCAGCAGCACCAGCCCATCACCGTTGACCACGGCACCGCCGAGATCGATGAGCGAGGCAGCGCCGGTTGCGGGGTCGACCGTGTAGACCTCACCGAAGAAGCTGTTGACGATGACGAGCTGGTTGCCGACCTCTGCTGCCTCGATGCCGTTGGCGTTGAACTGACCCGGCTCGAATTGGAAGTCGCCGCTCAGTGGGATGACGCCCGGTGCACCGCTGATTGCACCGCCGGGCGACAGCGGCACGACGTAGATCTGCGGAGCGAACGAGTCTGTGAAGTACGCCGCATCGTGCGTCACGATGACGTCGTTGACGAAGCCGAACGGGGTCAGGCTCAACACGCCGACATTGCCGCCCGTCTGCGAGTCGTACACGTAAGCGTTGCCATCCGGCCCGCCCGCCACGAACAGGTGTCCGGTGCGCTCGTCGAGCGACATGCCGACGGCCAATCGTCCGGGAGTCCCGGGCACGAGGACGTCGCCAATGCCGGTCCGCAACTCGCCCTTCCAGATCGCACCGTCTGCCAACGACGATGCGTACACCTGTCGCTGATCGTCGATGACGATGCCCTCCGGGAAGAAGCCGTCGGGCAGATCGATGATGTCTGGGCTCTGCGGGGGCGCCGCGGCCGCCGGTGCGATGGAAGCAAGCACTGCAACCAGTGTCAGAGCCGTCACGAAGAATCGTCGCACGAGTTCCCTCCTCACGAGTTGCCTCCTCTGGAATCCCTCTCGTTGTGAAGAGTGCGGACCGAACGCCCCAATCGGATCACACACCAGACGCGATCCGGCCGGGCTCCGTGGGAGCCCGGCCGGAAGGGGAAGTGTGATCGTTACGGCTTGCAGCTCCCCACGACCGTGGCGCCGGCCGCCGTGTGGTCGTCGACCAAGGTTGCACCGTACAGACCGCTCATGTTGGTGGCGCAACCCCTGACGAGCGTCACGCCGTCGGCATCTTCTCCGAAGTAGAAGCCGTAGGCCTTCGGATCTTTGGTCGGCGTCGGCGAAGCCCAGGCGCCGGCGATGCCCGCAGCAACGTCGTCGATGACGGCGTCGACCACCATGATGTTGGATGCGTCGGTCAACACGTCAACGCCAAACGCCGAGCCGTAGGCGGTGCGCAAGCCCTCGATCGAAGCGTTCCGCATCACGGCGTCGTGGGTGCCCGAGAAGGTGTAAGCCCGCACGGTGGAGCCCCCATAGCCGTTGAGCGTGGCCGCCGGATGCGACACCCCGTTCAGGTAGTCTCCGCACAAGCCGGTGCCGGCTGCGCCGAGGTTCTCCAACCCGGAGACGCTCGTGTTGGTCAGCCGCACGTCCTCAGCTGCGTCCATCTTGAAAGCGATGACGCCCTTGTTGACGTGGAACATGGAGTCGCCGTTGCACAAGTAGGTGGCGCCGATCCGGCCCAGCGTCTCGGAACCGGAGGCACCTTCGACCCACGCCAGCATGTCCGCAGTGATGTTCAAACGGCTCAAGTCCAGCGTGGAGCCGGCGAATTCGCCGGCAGCCTCAGCCTTGGCAACGAATGCCTGGGCGTTGGCGACGACGTTGCCGGTGTACTCGGCAAGGTCGAGCCGCTCGCTCGAGACGGTGATCAGCTCGCCCGTGTCCGGGTGCCGGTTCTGCGTCTGGAAAACGGCACCCACCGGATCGATGGCGGCGGAGCCGTGTCCCGCACTGACCCCGGCGTCGAGAGCGGGAATCTCGTTGATCAAGGCAACCTGGTCGACGACGTGCACGTTGCGGAACGTGATGTCGCGAGCCGGGAGTCCGTCGGCACCCGGCGCGTGCGGGAAGCCATTGACGGCGACACCCATGGCATTCACCAGATAGGAGTACGAGTTGCCATCCACGACGCCGGCGGCGTTGTGGAAGAGGGCGTACTCGTCGGGGTGGACTGCGCTGTCGATGACCGCGCGACCGTCGACGATGTTCGGGCTGGCGACCACGTCGGCGTGCACGTTGTTGATCGCGTCGATCAGTCCATCACGGATGTCGAGCACCCCAAGAGTCTCGCCGTCCACGTCGAGCGTCGTCGTCGAACTGTGGCGGGCGAGGTCGTTGATGTAGTGCTTGATGAACTGCGCCGAGGAGAACGTGCCGAGCACCGGAACGTCCTTGCGGTTCACCGCAGTCGAGTTGCTCACGGTGAGCCCCTGCACGCCGTTGAGCGCCAGCGCCCCGACCTCGTAGTCGACGAAATCGACATTCGAGATCGTGATGTTCTCGTTGCCGTTGCCGTGGATGCCGTGATGTGAGCTGAGGCCGATCGTGCCGTTTCGGATGACGACGTTCTTGGCCGCGTCGATCTCATCGCCGAAGCCGGCAGGACCCTGTCCGGGAACGAACGGCTGGTCGGCCAGCTCGATCACCGCGAAGAATCGCTGCAAGAGCGCATGTTCGGCACTCTGCTCGATGGTGTGCCCGCTCAGGTCGAGTACCACGTCGTCGGCCGAGATGGCGATCGCAGCGAAGAACCCGACGCCGTAGGCGGAAGGATCGTATTGCGCAGTCATCGGACCGGCTGGTGCGAAGTCGCTGGTTCCGCCTTCGACGAACTGCGTGAAGAGCGGGAACCCGGCGTTGAACGCATCCACGGGCATCGGCCATTGCAATGCCTGTGCGAACCAATAGGGGATCTCTCCGCTGGCGACGGCCGCCGTCAGCGTGGCCGGCGAGTTCGGGTTGAAGCTGATGTCCTCGCCGAGCCGATAGACGCCAGGTTTGTCGATGATGTAGGTCCCATACGTGAAGTCATCGTTGGTCAACGTCGTGACCGTGGGACGGTCTCCGGAAGGTCGTGCGGCTGCGGCTGGTGCCGCCGCCAACACAGTGAGCAGCATCGCTGCTGCGAGGAGCGCCGCAAACAAGCGTACGCGCCCAGCGCGAACGAGATTCGTCATCTCTTCCCCCTTGCCGCCACGGCGGCATCGCCCACCGCGTCGGGTCGGCGGGGCCCCTTCTGCTCCCGAGGGAGCACCTTTGAGCGGGAGGATAAAGACTGTCGGAACCCCGTCAATAGGTCAATCGACCCACATGGTCCGTTGTTTACGGCTCGTCTTCGGTCCTCATCAGAGGTGCTGTCGCCCTGACAGGTGTTCCCACGCCTACGATCGGACCTGATGGACGTCGTCGCAGATCTCTTCTTTCTCGCCGGTCTCGTGCTGGCGCCGGCCTTCGGCACGGTGGCCGCCGGGTATGTGCTCGGCTGGCTGCAACGATTCGAGCCCGACGCGGGGGAACGACCCCTCGGCTTCGGGCAAGCGGTGGCGGCCGTGCCATTCGCTGCGCTGACGGCGGCGATGGTGCTCGCACCTGTTGTCGTGGCCGTGTGGGCCGTGGTCGCAGAGGAAGAGGCGGTTGCCTATCTGGCAACCGTCGGGTTCGCGCTCGGCGCTTTGTTGCTCAGCGCACTTGCCGACGCAGGTGATGGTGCACTGCTCGGTGTGCGGTGGCCACGTCTGCCCGGCGTGCTGCTGAGCAGCGCGGTCGGGTTTCTCATTTCGCTGACGAGCCTGCTCGGCAGTGCGCTCGCTCGTTCGCTCGGAATGCGGATTGGCGATGGATGGCGCGTTTTGGTGCCGATCGGCGTGGCCGTGGTCGTCGGTGGGCTGGCAATCGTCGCGTACCGGCGTCGGACGTCAACCGTCGATGTCGAAGCCGATGTCGACACTGCTGCGCCGGCTCACACCGAGTAGCGCTCACCCCAGTCGAGCGGGACCACCTCGATGCCGGATCCCCCGAGCACCGCGCTGGCGAGGCCCATCGCCCACTGCCGCCCCTGGCGGCTGGTGTAGAAGTCGTGGATGGGAACCACCTGGGCGGGCCCCATCCGGCGAGCGAATTCCACGGAGGCCGTCATCGAGCCCCATGGCACGAGCAGCGGCAGCGCCAGCACGGGCGCAGACCGAGTGGGCTGGTAGCTGTCTCCGGGATGCGTGAGCACCCCGTCGATCGTCCAGCTCCGGTTGGGCGGTTGGGCCCCGGTCGGGATGACCTCGTGCATCACGTCTTCAGCGGTCATGCCGTGAGGCGTGTCGGTCGAGACCTCGATCTCGTGCTTTGCCAGCAGTGCGGCGACCGCAGCGTTGGCATGGACCCTCACGTCCTCGCCGCGGTCCAACAGCCAAGCGACGAATGCAGGGCTGACGTGATCCCCGTGTTCGTGGGTGATGACGATCCGCTGCACGTCCCCGATCGTGGCCTTGTCGAAGTCGTCCGACTCCCACGTGTGGAATCCCGGGTCGAAGAGGGTCGTGCCAGAGCCGGTCGTGACGGTGAGGCACGAGTCTGTGAGGCGAGCGA
Source organism: Acidimicrobiia bacterium (assembly GCA_035458525.1). Classification (GTDB taxonomy): domain Bacteria; phylum Actinomycetota; class Acidimicrobiia; order Spongiisociales; family UBA5794; genus DATHZQ01. The sequence goes on along the minus strand of DATHZQ010000067.1, from coordinate 59,238 downwards.
TGGTGGTCATGGGCCGACCCTATCGCGAGATGACGCCACCGCGTCGGATGGCGTCACCCGTGTGCTTCGGCGGCTGTGGCTCAGCCAGTCACGTTGAGGATCGCCGAGAGCGCGACGAGTCCCAACATCAGACTGATGAGCGCAGCCTTCGAGAGCCGCTCGATCGAGCGGATCCAGTCCAGCATGATATTTCCCCTTGTTCCCCCTGCGGGTCATGCGACCCTGTTCCCGTCGTCCACGGTAGACCATCGGGTCGGATAGCGTTGCTGATTCGACGGCTTTTCGGGCACATTGATGCGTCCGACCCACCGTCACCAGATCTCGATGGGATCTTCTCGTCGTAATCGTGATTACGGTCTACGCCGGCGGGTACCATCGCCACGGCACGGAGGTTGACGATCTTTCACTCAGGTGGCTGGTGGTCGTACCTGAGGTACGACGAGGACCAGGACAAGCCCCAACTCGACCGAGCACTGCTGCGTCGAGTGCTCTCGTACGGCGCGCCCTACAAGGGCAAGATTGCGATTGTCTTGGCAACGATCGTCGTCATTTCTGGTTTGACGCTCGTGCCTCCATTGATCATGCGAAGCCTCATCGACACTGCGATCCCGAACGAGGATCTCGGCATGGTCACCTGGCTCGGCCTCGGCATGGTGGCGGTCCCGCTGATCAACGGTGCAGTCGGCGTGTTGCAGCGTTGGGCGTCTGCCGCGATCGGCGAGGGCATCATCTTCGATCTGCGCTGTCAGCTCTACGGGCATCTGCAGCGAATGTCACTCGGGTTCTTCACGGCAACCCGCACCGGCGAGGTCATGTCCCGGCTCAACAACGATGTCGTGGGCGCACAGCAAGCAGTGACGGGCACGTTCGTCACGCTCGTCTCGAACGTCGTCACCACGGTCTTGACGCTCACGGTGATGTTCAACCTGGAATGGCGCCTGACGTTGCTCTCGGTGGTGATTCTCCCGTTGTTCATTGTCGTGTCGCGCCGAGTCGGAAAGCTGTTGCGAACGATTCGTCGCGAGCAGATGGAGCACAACGCCTCCATGAGCTCGCACATGCAGGAGACGCTCAGCGTCTCGGGGGCACTGCTGGTGAAGCTGTTCGGCAGAACCCAGGAGGAGGACCGGCGCTTCGCCGGTCATGCCGCAGCCGTGCGCGACTTGGGCGTGCGCCAGGCCACGATCGGCCGGTGGTTCTTCATGGCCCTGGGCGTGATGAGCGCCCTCGGTTCGGCGCTCGTCTTCTGGTTCGGTGCCGTCTTCGTGATCAACGGAACCCTCACCGTCGGAACCATCGTCGCTCTGTCGGCGTATCTGGCGAACCTGTATGGCCCGATGTCCGCGCTGACCAACGCCAGGGTCGAGTTTGCCACGTCATTGGTCTCCTTCGAGCGGGTGTTCGAGGTGCTCGACATGCCTCACGACATCGAGGAACCCTCCACCCCATACGTGCCCAAAGGAGTTGCGGGCAACGTGGAGTTGGACGGTGTCTGGTTCTCGTACGGTGGCGCCAGCGGTCTCGAGTCGGTGCGGAGGTACGGCTGGCATCGGTTGTCCGACGGCGAGGACGGTCCGCAGCCGCGCGATGGCGACGAGTGGGCACTGCAGGATCTGTCGCTGCAAGTGGCGCCCGGCGAGCTCGCCGCGCTCGTTGGTCCGAGTGGCGCCGGGAAGACCACGACCACCTACCTCGTTCCCCGCCTCTACGACGTCGACCGAGGTCGGGTGCTGATCGACGGTCGCGACGTCCGGGAGTACGACCTCGCCGCGCTGGCGGGTCTCGTCGGCGTGGTGACCCAGGAGACGTACCTCTTCCACGACACGATCGCCACCAACTTGCGTTACGCCCGGCCGGACGCCACGGATGAGGAGCTGTTGGATGCTGCTGAGGCCGCCAACATCGCCGAGTTCATCTCGCAGCTGCCCCAGGGCCTCCAGACGGTGGTGGGGGAGCGCGGCTACCGGTTGTCCGGCGGCGAGAAGCAGCGCATGGCCATCGCACGCGTGATCCTCAAGGACCCGAAGATCCTCATTCTGGACGAGGCCACTTCCCATCTCGATGCCCATTCCGAGGCGCTCATCCAGGAGGCACTCGAACGGGTCATGCGGGGCAGGACGTCCCTGGTGATCGCACATCGCCTGTCGACGATTCTGGCCGCCGATCGCATCTTCGTGATCGACGGCGGGCGGCTGATCGAGTCCGGCACTCATGATGAGCTGATGGACCGGGGCGGACTCTACGCATCGTTGTACCGCACCCAGTTTGCCGCCAACGCCGTGCCCTGAGGCGGTGGCCGGATCCGTCGCCCCGGAGTGCAGGACGGTTAGCCTGCTGCCTGTGATGCGCCGACTTCCGAAGAGAACGCCGTGGCGGATGCTCATGGTCTCGACCGCGATGGCGCTCGTGTCGACAGCGTGCGGTGGAGGTGGTGCCAGCCCCCAGGACTATTTCTCGGGCCTCGCCGACGAGATGCAGCTCTACGACGACACGATCTCCGAGGCCAGGGACAACTACGGCACGGAGCTCGAGGAAGAGCTCACCGCGTTGCAGGAGAACGCTGACCTCACGGACACCGCCTCCGTGGACGCGTATTTCGATCAGGCCAAGGAAGTCGCCATCGTCAAGACGGCGGACCTGTTCACCGACACCGGCTCTGCCTTGCGCCAGCTCATCGATTCCCTCGAAGCCATGGAACCGCCGAACGGACTCCAGCCGGCGCATCAAGATCTGGTCGCTGCCGGCGAGGCGCTGGCCGCCACGATGCCGCTCACGATCGAAGGGGTTCGGAGCCTTGACTCGATCGAGGATCTTCAAGAGTCGATCGATTCGTCGCCGTTCACGGTGGCTGCGCAGCGCTTCGGCATTGCGTGCAAGAACCTCGAAGCTGCGGCGAACGGCGCCGGAATCGAGGTCGACCTCAACTGCCCGGACGGAATAGAGGGCTCTGCCGAGTAGTTTGGCAGCGATGCATCGTTTGCTGCTCGCTCTGGTTCTGCTCCTCGCCGCATGTGGCGATGCCGGTGGTGACGATGCCGCGTCTGCAGCGGAGCGTTCCAGTGCTGCCGCGGCGACGGCACCTCCTGCGCACGAGACCGCAGTGCCCTCGCCACAGGAGACATCTCCGCAGACCGCCGGCGACGGTTGTGCTCATGTCATCGCAGGCGAGATCGTCTGGCAAGGCGAGACTGCCACAGTCAGTGCCACGGTGCGATCCGCGGACACCGGCTGGGACAAGTATGCGGATGCCTGGGAGGTTCGTGCCCCCGGAGGCGAGGTGTTGGGCGTGCGCGAGCTGGCACACCCCCACGAGACGGAGCAGCCGTTCACCCGCAGCCTCTCGGCGGTCGTGATCCCAGATGAGATCTCTGAGGTCGTCCTGGCCGCCCACGACTCTGTCGACGGGTGGTGCGGGGACACGCTGACGCTCCCGGTGCCTGATCGGCAGTGACGTTCGACTATCCCGTGTGGACCGGCTCCGAGTGGATCCAGTTGCCCGTTCCTGTGAGCGGAGGCGAGCCCGTTGTCGTGCCCAACGTCAACGCCGTCGTGTATCGCGGCCCGGATCGGCGTTTTCTGCTGCTGCAGCGAAGGGACAAACCGGGTGAAGTGGTGCGTGGCAGGCTCGAGCTTCCCGGTGGAAGGTGGCGGGCCGGAGAATCCCCGGACACGGCCATCGTGCGCGAGGTCGCGGAGGAGACCGGCGTGCAACTCACGGCCGTCGCCGCCGCGATCGAACGTACCGAGCACGAGCCGGACATCGCCACCGCGACCGCACGCCCTCTCGCAGTCGTCGTCGGCATCGAAGGCGCGTATCCCTCGCTCCACGTCGTGTTCGAATGCTACGGGGAAGGCGAGCCTCGTGGCGTTCCCGGGGAGACTGCTGCACCGGCATGGTGGCCGGTGGACGACGTCCGCGACCTGCTGAATGGCACGCCTGAGGCCTTCGTGTGGCCGGCGGTCGCCGCGCTTCGCGCCGCGCTCGGCTGAAACTAATCGGAGTCAGGCTCGCCCATGGTCGGAACGGTGGTGCGGACCGGGGGAGGCAAGACCAGCACCGGCTTGTTGCACTCGAGCGTGACCCGCGCCGAGACGCTTTCCCAAGCCGACTGGTCGAAGATCGGCCGGGTTGCCCCCATGACGACCATGTCGACTTCGAGCTTGTTGGCGAGACCCGAGATGGTTGCCGCCGGGTCCTCGCCCTCGAGGTATTCCGCCTCGGTCTTGATGCCGGACGCCGTTAGCGCCTTCACCACAGGCTCACAGATCCGCCGTCCCCGTTCCTCGACGTAGCGGTCGACGACGGCGTCGTCGTGCAACGTCCACATCGGCTCGGAGCCATGCTGCATCGGATGCCACCGCTCGGAGCGCAGGTCGTCGAGGAACGTCCGTGGCACTTCGATCACCGTCGTCACCGTCACATGACCGCCGTCGTCGAGCAACCGGCTGACGAACTCGACCGCCGAGGCAGGGCTGAGCACACCTGAAGTCGCTACGAGAATGTGCATGGAGATCACATGGTAGATCCGAGCGGGGCCTTTTTGCCGCCTGAACAATCCGTGAATTTCTCCGGACGAGGTGTGGGGAGCCGGGCGCAGTGCCGTACGATTGCGGCATGAATGCCTCTGGCGCCTCCGGACGCGTGCTCGTCGTCGACGACGAGCCGATGGTGCGCGAGGTCGTGACCGCGTATCTGGAACGCGACGGCTTCCGCGTGACGGCGGCTGCGGACGGCCGGACGGCGATCGAGAGCTTCGACGCTGCGCCCCCGGATCTCGTCGTGCTCGATGTGATGCTCCCCGAGATCGACGGCTTCAGCGTGCTTGCACAGCTGCGCCGACGTGCCGACGTACCGGTCATCTTGCTGACTGCCCGGACGGAGGAGTCCGATCGCCTGCTCGGACTCGAATTGGGCGCCGATGACTACGTCGTCAAGCCCTTCTCGCCCCGCGAGCTCGCAGCCCGAGTCCGGACCGTTCTTCGTCGAAGCCGACCCGCCACGGCGGGGCCGGTCAGAATGGAGTTCGATGGGCTCACCATCGACACGGCCACACGAGAGGTGTTGCAAGCCGGGCGCGTAGTCGAGATGACGCCGAAGGAGTTCGACCTGCTCGCTTTCCTCGCTGCCTCTCCCCGCCAGGTCTTCTCGCGAGCGCAACTGCTCGAGCAGGTGTGGGACAGTTCTGCCGACTACCAGGATCCTTCGACCGTGACGGTGCACGTACGCCGCCTTCGTCGCAAACTCGAGGCCGAGCCCGAGAAGCCGCGCTGGCTCCACACCGTGTGGGGCGTCGGCTACAGGTTCGAACCGTGAGGGCGATTCTTGCGCTCGGCGCAGCAGTGATTGCGGCAATCGCCCTCTTCGAGGTGACGATGCAGCCCTCCGCGGCGGAACGCAGCCAGCTGCTCGGGCTCTTCATCGCAATGGCCGCCGGCACGGTCGTGCTGGGCTGGCTGCTCCCTCGCATCACGCGAGGGTTCCGATCGCTGCGTTCCTCGATCCTCGTTCTCGCCGTGGCGTCAGTACTGTCGGTGGCTGTCGCGACCGGGATTGCGGCCCGTCTCATGTTTCTCGAGACGCATGACCTTCAGTTGCTCACCGTCGTGCTCGGATTCGGCGTGGGGCTGGGAGTCGTGCTGGCGACGACCATGGCGAGTCAGCTCACCCGGGGCTTGGAGAACATCGGACGCACCGCCAACGAGGTCGCGGCCGGCGACCTCACTGCGCGGACCGGCGTCGACCGCACGGATGAGCTCGGGCAAGCGGCTGCCGCAGTCGACCGTATGACCGAGCGGCTGGCGATCGCCGAGGTCGAGCGGGATGCGAACGATGCCGCACGACGCCATTTTCTTGCGGCCGTCGGCCACGACCTGCGTAGCCCGCTGGCGGCGCTGCGTGCTGCCGTCGAGGCGCTGGAAGACGGTCTCGCCCCCGATCCGGAGCGGTATTTGCGGTCGATGCGGGCCGACGTGGACGCGATGGCACATCTCGTCGACGATCTGTTCCTCCTGGCAACGATCGAGGCGGGCCGGCTCGAGATCGAGAGCGAGCCGTTCGACCTGGCCGAAATCGCCGACGAGTCGATCGATGCGTTGCGGCCGGTTGCCGAGAGCCGGAACGTCGACCTCCGGCTCGATGCGGCGGGCAGCGTGCCAACGGTGGGCGGCCCCGAGGCGCTCGGCCGAGTGATGCGCAATCTCCTGCACAACGCAATACGCTTCAGTCCCGCCAACGCCGAGGTCGTCGTCAGCGTGCACAACGGCACAGACGCGACCGTCATCGTGGCCGATGAAGGCCCCGGGTTCTCGCCATCGATGGTGGACAGTGCATTCGAAGAGTTCATCACCGACGACCCGGCACGGACGCGGAGCGCAGGCGGCGCCGGGCTCGGGTTGGCGATCGCTCGCGGCATCGTGACGGCCCACGGAGGCTCGATCTGGGCAGAGCTCGGGCCTGGTGGCCGCGTGGGATTCCGGCTCCCCGTCGGTCGCTGACGGCCGCAGCGTTGCGCCGTTCCCTCCTAGGGTGCGCAGCCCCGATCCCAGGAGTTCGTCATGCCTGATCTGTCGGCCGAAACGTTGAACAAGGTCTTGTGGAAGATCCCGAACGTGCTGTGTCTCGTCGGATCGAGAGCCGGAGACGAGTGGAACGGTATGACTCAGAGCTGGGTGACCCAGGTAGCGATGGAGCCCGTGCTGGTGGCGGTATCGATCGACGCAAATGCCGTGACCAATCGCTTGATCCGCGACGGAGGATCATTCACGATCAACCTCTGGGACCGCGACGACACCCGGCCCTTCGTCAAGTTCTCGAAGCCGGCGGCGAAGGAGGGAATGGCGCTGAACGGCCGACCGATTCGGGAAGGCGTGACCGGCGCACCGGTGTTCACGGAAGCGGTGGCCTTCCTGGAATGCACCGTCTGGCAGACCATCGAGTGTGGCTCGCACGACATCTTCGTCGGAGAGGTGGTCGATGCCGGGTTCTCCGGAGCCGGCGAGGACGCCCTCATCGCCAGGATGGAGGACACACGCATGAAGTACGGCGGCATGAAACGAGGCGGCGGCTGACGCAAACCGTCGGGTCGCCGGCGGCCGCACCGTCGTGCTCCGCAACGGAGTGACGAGGTCAGCCCTCCGGCACTTACGGAGCGATCACGCCGCCGGACGCGGCGATGTCGAGGTCGTAGCCAGGCCTACCGGCCGCGTTCCAGGATTCGAAGGCCTCGTCGTTCGGCACGTCCCGGCCCTTGTCGACAGCGACCAGGTAGCGGTGGTGGAGGAAATCGCAATACCGCTGCACGACCTCGGCTTCCGGCTCGAGATCGGCGATGCGAAGCAGCAGCGGCTCGAAGACATCCACGCGCCAGCGGATCGCCCGAACTGATTTTCCGATCGTGCTGACACGATCGTGAGTCGTCTCGTAATAGCGGAGGTCGCTGAGGATCTGCCGGGCCTGGTGCTCGGCCGCATCGATGCCGGTGAGTTCGCGAAGCCGGGTCCGGTGGTAGTTCCTGCCGCCGACGCTGACACGGAGTTGCATGGAACGACCGCCGCCCTCGACCGGCAACAGGTCGACATCGTCGACGTCGAAACCGAGCGCATTGAGCCGCTCGACTCGCTGACGCACCTTGAAACCCTCCTCCGGCCCGATCACCACGGGTTCGGTGAGCTCGTCCCAAAGTGCCGAATAGCGAGACGCCACGTCTTCGCCGAGGAGCAGATCGGCGTCATCGATGTCGAGACCCTGCTCGGCAGCGATGTCCGCCATGCCGCCGGCGAGGTTGACGATCATGATGTCCAGGTCGTGCTCACGCTGGCCATGGCTCAACTCGGGGTGGAGCTCCGATGTCTCGGCGTCGATCATCACGGCCTCGATGGCGCCGGCGTCGTAGCGGTAGAGCAGGTTGGACAGCGAGCAGTCGCCCCAAAAGCACCCGGCGAGATGGATTTCGACGAGCAGGCCGGCAACGGCATCGAGCATCTGGTTGCGTCTCGGGCCGAAGTTCCCTCCCGAGATCAATTCCCGATAGGTGAAAGCGAACTTCACGTACTGGGTGATCACGGCAGCCGAGTGCTCCCGATCGCCGGGCACCCATCCACGGTCCACCAGTCCGACAGCCGTGGCAACCGGCGTCACGCGCTGCCGGAGCGCACGGAGCGTGCGGTACTCGTGGCGTGCGATCCGTCTGGGCAACTCCTTGATCGCATAGATGTCCTCCCCGTACGCCACGAAGCGCACGACGTGGCGGTGGACGCCGGTCGGTACCTCGATGAGACGTCCGCCTTCCCAGGCGCTGAGCGGTTCGTGCCAGGGCAGGTCGAGGAACGCCGGATGGCCGGGACGAATCGAAAGGGTGGGACTGCTCATGGATCACGCCTACCTGCGGGGGCTGGGGTATGGTCGCACCGATGAGCGTGGTTCCGCAACGCATTGAGGTCATTGACGGTGAGTTGGTGGAACTCACCTGGGAAGACGGCGTGGTATCGCAGCTCGATGCCGCCACGCTGCGCGGCGCCTGCATGTGCGCCGGGTGCCGCGAACCTGCAGGGGAGTCGGTGACGCAGGCCGTCTTGGCCGGCCCGATCCCAATCAAGATCGCCGGAGCGGAACTGGTCGGGGGCTATGCACTGCAGTTCGTGTTCGAACCCGACGGGCACGGCACCGGCATCTACCCCTTTGCCGCACTCCGCGAGCTGAGCGGAATGTGAGCGCGGGTGCACCGTCACGATGACTGGCAAGACGGGCACCAATACGTGACCCGATCGAGGGGACCGTGCGTCGTTGCCCGAACGATCGAGCCGCAGCGTCGGCACGGCCGGCCGTTGCGGCCGTAGACCCACGTGCGTTCCCTGCCACGGTTGCCGGTGGTTGTGCGGCGGCTGTCCCCGACATTGGCGAGGAGCAGGCGGTTGGCTCGCCGGTAGAGCCGCTCCAACTGGTCACGGGGTACGGTGTCGGCTCGTTGCGCCGGATCTTGGCGTTCGAGGTACATGACCTCACTCTTGTAGACGTTGCCGATTCCCGATGCGACGTGCTGGTCGAGGAGGAGATCAGCGATGGACTCGGCCGGACTGGTCTCCGTGCGGGTGATGATCGTCGCGAGCGGTGGGTTCTCGAGGGCCAGGTCGGGTCCGATGCGGTCGAGTCCGGAGATCACATCCTCGGTGCGGCCGAGCTCGACGTAGGGAGCGGCGAAACAGACGGCGACGGTGTGATCGGTGCCCAGCACGACTCTTGCCTTGCCGGGGGTGATGCGCCAGGGTTCGCCGCGCTGATAGGTGTGCCACGAGCCGGTCATACCCAGATGGGTGCGGAGCGTCCACTGCGCCGACGTCCGCACGACGAGGTGCTTGCCAATGGCGCTCACGTCCTCCACGGTCGCTCCCAGCAGGCGGCGGCGATTGCCGCGGATCGCCGGATGGCCGCCGCGGACATCGGTGAGGATGCGTCCGCCGATGGCGGCACTGACCCGCATCGCCGCACGATGCAGCGTGTCGCCCTCAGGCACGGCGGCGAGTGGAGCCGTACGTCAGCCCGCGGTAGCCGGGGGTGAATCCAGCAGCGCGCAGCGTCTCTGCCATCGGGCCGGAGGCGGCGGGTGCGCCGTCGACCGTCGCCAAGATGAGCCGTGTGCCGGTCCGATCGGCGAATGAAGCCAACGCTGTAGCGAGGAGTGCGGAGTCCGCGTCGAAGGTCAGCAGTGTGCGGCCGCCGCGTTCCAGGAACCCGATCAGGGCCCCGTCGTGGGTCAGGACATAGGCACCGGCGCGCCGTGCGAGGCGTCCGCTGGGATGTTCGGGCCACGGCAAGGCAGCGCCGTACGCGTTGGCGGGATCCGCAGCCGCCAGCACGGTGACCTCCGGGGAGGTAGCGGTACGCAGCCGGTCGACGGCGCCCGGCAGTGCAAACTGCGAACCACCGCGACCCTCTATGAAGTAGCCGCGGCGCACTCTCCCGGCATCCTCCATCGCCGCGAACACGGGATAGAGGCCGGAGAAGCCTCCGGGGATGTTCTCGGCGAGCACCGCATCGCGGGTCACCACGCCGTGCCGTTCCAAGAGCTGATCGGCGACGGCCTTGGCGCGTTGTTCTCCCACGATCGGTTCCCCAGGGGCGAGGAGGTCTCGAGCGAGGTACCAGCGGCCGCTGCCGGCGGGAGGAGCGGCCGTCGGGAAGGCGGGCCGGCCGGAGCGCCGTTTCCCCTTGATCGCGCCATATGCACGGAGGGGTGCAAGCGTGTCGTTGGTCACTTCGCCGGCCCACACGAGATCCCACAGCGCCTCCAAGACGGCCTCCTGCGGTCCTCCTTCAGCGGCGACGTAGAGATCGTTGAAGAACGAGGCGCCGCGTTGCTCCAGGTGGCTGCGGAGGAGATCGTGGAGCTCGCCCTGTGGCGGGTCTTCATGGCTCGGCTGATGCAACAATGGCACCTGGTGACGCAGGTAGAGCGCAACCCGTCCGTCGGAGGCGCCCAGGGGTCCGCGCCCGATCCACACGACCTCGCCAGAGGCGAGCAGCATGTCGAGCATGCCCGGTTGGTACGCGAGCCGCTGCCGCAAGACGTCACGCTCGAGAATGCTCGCCGGAATCGCCGTCCCCTGGATCTGACGCACGACCTCCATCAAACGCGCCGAATGCGCCGCACCCGATCCGACACCGTGCCACAAGGGGAGGAAGCGGGCGTGCACCTCGGGATCGACGGCTTCGACCTCGGCGCGCAGCACCGCCAACGAACGTCGCCGCAGACGGCGCAGCACGTCCGAATCGACCCATTCCTGACCATCCCCGCCGGGCCGGTAGGCACCGGCAGACACACGGCCTTCGCCAGCGAGGCGCTGCAGCACCTCGTTGACGGCCGCAAGCGGCAGGCCCAGTTCGGCCGCAGCGGCGTCGGCGGCGAACGGTCCGTGGGTACGGGCGAAGCGACCTACGACGTCCCCGAGCGGATCCTCGGGCGGTTCCAAGAGAGAGGGGGGCGTCCACAGCGGGGGAGCCACACCGAGTGCGTCGCGCAGTCGCGCCAGGTCTTCGATGGCAGCGATCCGGGGCTCTCCGTGAAGCCGGACTTCGGCGATACGGCGCGACTCGTGCAGCGTCTCGAGCCATTCGTCCACGGCAGCCGCAGGCTCGCTGCGGGCCGCGATGCCATGGTGGGTGAGCGGGCCGAGGTCGCGCAATGCGTCGTGGAGCGCATCGGCCGAGCCGATTCTGCGCTCTGGGGCGAGCCGCTGAAGCTCGGTCTCCACAGCGGCGACGACGTCGGCGTCGAGGAGGTCGCGAAACTGTGGATCGCCGAGGAGCTCACGGAGCAGCGTGCGGTCCAGCGTCAGCGCGGCAGCTCGCTTCTCGGCGATGGGTGCGTCGTACTCGTACATGAAGGAAGCGATGAAGTCGAACATCAGCGAGGACGCAAACGGGCTCGGTCCGGCGAGCTCTACCTCACGCACCCGCACTTTCCTGGCCGCCACGTCGCGGAGCACCTCGGACAACGCAGGCACGTCGAAGTGGTCCTGCAGCACCTCCCGGTAGGTCTCGAGCACGATCGGGAAGCTGGCGAAGCGCTTTGCGATGTCGAGCAGGCTGGCGGCGCGGCGCCGCTGCAGCCACAGCGGGGTGCGGCTCCCCGGCCGCCTGCGGGGGAGGAGCAACGCCCGGGCGGCCGCCTCGCGGAAGCGTGCCGTGAAGAGCGCAGAGTCGGCGACCTCCTCGAGGAGCAACTCGTCGACGTCCTGCGGATCGAGGATGAGGGTTGCGGCGTCCGGTGGCTCGTCCACGTCGGGGAATCGGAACACGATGCCGTCGTCCGACCACATCACGTCGACCTCGCTACCGACCTGGGTGCGAAGGAGATGGCGTGCTGCCAACGCCCACGGAGCGTGAACCCGCGCCCCGAACGGGGAAAGCACCACCATGCGCCAGTCGCCGATCTCGTCGCGGAAGCGCTCGACCACGATCGTGCGATCGGTCGGCAGCGTGCCCGTGAACGCTCGCTCTTCTTCGATGAACGCCGCGAGATTGTCGGCGGCCCATGCATCGAGGTGGTAGTCGTCACGCAGCGTGGAGCGGGCTGCGTCCGGCTCTTTTCCGCCGATCTTGCGGATGAACGCCCCCACGGCTCTTCCCAGTTCGAGCGGCCGTCCGAGGGTGTCGCCGTGCCAGAACGGCATCCGGGCTGCCGACTCGCCGGGTGCGGGATGGACGATGACGCGGTCGTGGGTGATCTCGTCGATCTTCCACGATGTCGACCCGAGCACGAAGACGTCACCAGGCCGGCTTTCGTAGACCATCTCCTCGTCCAATTCGCCGACCTTGCCACCATCGGGCAGCGTCACCGTGTAGAGACCGCGGTCGGGAATGGTTCCCGGATTGGTCACTGCAAGCAGCTTGGCGTTGCGCCTGGCTTCCACGGTGCCGTCGATGCGATCCCAGATGATGCGTGGGCGCAGCTCGGCGAACTCGTCCGACGGATATCTTCCAGCGAGCATGTCGAGCACGGCATCGAACGCCGAGCGAGCGAGCTCGCCGTAGGGCGCGGCGCGACGGACCAGCGTGTACAGCTCGTCGGCAGTCGTCGGCTCGACCGCAACGATGGCCACGATCTGCTGGGCGAGCACGTCGAGCGGGTTCTGTGGGATACGGGTTGCTTCGATGGCGCCGTGCAACATCCGGTCGACGACCACGGCCGTTTCGAGAAGATCGCCTCGATGTTTGGGGAAGATCCGCGCCACGCTCGGGGCGCCGACCTGGTGCCCGGCGCGACCGACGCGCTGCAGGCCACGCGCCACGGACGACGGCGACTCGACCAGGACCACGAGGTCGATCGCCGCCATGTCGATGCCGAGCTCCAACGTCGACGTTGCCACGACGCCGCGCAGCTCGCCGGCTTTGAGACGGTTCTCGATCTCCAGCCGCTGCTCTCGAGACACGGAGCCATGGTGCGACTGAACCAGCTCCTCGCCTGCGAGGCGATTCAGTTCAGCAGCGAGTCGTTCAGCCAGGCTGCGGGAGTTCACGAACAGGAGCGTCGAGCGGTTGGCGAGCACCAGCTCCAGCAGGCGTGGGTAGACCGCGGGCCAGATGGAACGGCGCGCTCCATCGTCATCGGCAACGCCCTCGAGGGGCGTCTCCTCCGGTCGGGTCATGTCGGCAACGGGTACGACGATGCCGAGATCCAGTGTCTTGTCCCACGGAGCATCCACGATCGTCACCGGGCGTGGCTGCCAATCCGCACCTGCCGCCGTGCCGCCGCCGAGGAACGCCGCGATGTCCTCGAGCGGTCGTTGCGTCGCCGACAGCCCGATGCGCTGTGGCTCGGTGTCCGTCAGCGCGGTGAGGCGCTCCAGCGTCAGGCTGAGGTGTGAGCCGCGCTTGGTGCCGGCGACCGAGTGGATCTCGTCAACGATGACGGTTCGCACCGGGCGCAGGATCTCGCGGGCTTGCGACGTGAGCATCAGATAGAGCGACTCAGGGGTAGTGATCATGATGTCGGGCGGATGCCGCAGCATGGCCTGCCGCTCAGACCCCGGCGTGTCGCCGGTGCGCATGGCGGTCGTGATCCGCGGGGCCGGAAGCCCGAGCCGTCCGGCTGCGTTCTGGATGCCGGTCAATGGTGCCCGCAGGTTGCGTTCGACGTCGTAGGCCAGCGCCTTCATCGGGGACACGTAGAGCACCCGGCACCGGCTCCGTTCGTCGGGTACCGGCTCGCGTGCGAGCCCGTCGATGGCCCACAGGAACGCAGCCAGGGTCTTGCCCGAGCCCGTCGGTGCGTGGATCAATGTGTGGTCACCGCGGGCGATCGCGTCCCATCCGCGCTCCTGGGCCGCAGTGGGGGAGGCGAAGGATGCGTCGAACCAGGTCCTGGTCGCATCGGTGAATCGATCGAGGGTGACGGGCACAGCCGCAGGCTACCGGTCCGGGATGACATATTCGGCGGTGCCGTCGCGTCGACGCGAGGTCGATACGGCCAGCCCGAAACCCTCGATCACCCTCACTCGAGGGTCGAGGCGAGCGCCAAATGACAAAATCATCTTACGCGCCACCGTTACATAAGTGCCTGTGCGGCAAGGGTTGGCGACCTCGACCACGGAAGGAGGCGGAGTCCACCGGTGCGCAGCAACCCTCGACAGATCATCGAGGGTTGCGAATTCGGGTCACCCGCCGCCGAGGTACCGTTTCCGCCGTCAGAGGCAGCGACGCGCTACGAAGCGAGGGCGCGTCGGCCGGCGTCGGCGAAGGCTCTGGCCCGCTCCGGATCGACCGGATTGGTCGTGTGGGAGCCGAGTTTCAGCGTCGTACCGACGATGACGCCGTCGGCGACCGCAAGGAACTGGGCGACGTTGCCGGCAGAGGCACCGGAGCCCACATAGAGCGGCACATCCGGGACCGCATTGCGGGCGTCTCGCAGCGTCGTGATGGTCGGTGGTCTCCCGGTGGCGGTACCGGACACGATGAGCGCGTCGGCCAGACCTCGTCCGGCGAGTTCTTCGGCGGCCTGCTCCAGGGTTGCACCGGGCGGCGGCGTGGCGTGCTTGACGAAGACGTCGGCGAGGATCTTGGTGTCGGGGGCGATCGTCTTCCGCAGTCGGAGGACGTCGGCGGCCTTGCCGATGATGAGGCCCTGGTCGGTCCACATCGAACCGGACAGCACGTTGACGCGAATGAACGCAGCACTCGTAGCGGCGGCGATGGCGAGGGCGCCGCACGCGTCGTTGCGGAGCACGTTCACACCGACGGGCAACCGGACCGCCTTGGCGACTTCCGCGATTGCTCTCGTCATGGCGGCGATGGTGACCTTGGGCACGTCGTCTCTGAAGAATGGTGCGTCGCCGAAGTTTTCGACACCGATGCCCTCGAAGCCGGACGCGGCGAGGACTTCGGCGTCCGAGACGGCGCGGGCAACGACGGTGTCGAAGTCACCATCAAACCGCGGGGCGCCGGGGAGCGGCCCGAGATGGACCATCCCGATGAGGCGGGGGAGTGGCGGCATCCGTTCGCTCAATAGGCGCGCATGATGCGCAGCGCGGTCTCGGCGTAGTCGCCGATCGCCTTGAGCCCGGTGTCTGCGGCGTCCATGCGATGGACTGCCACACGGCAGAACTCTCCGGCGTGACCCTTGATGACCTGATCGGTCTCCCGGGGGCCGAACACCCAGCTGGCGTACTTCGGGCCCATGACCTGCACCCGTATTCCTTCGGCCGGGTATTCCTCACCGGCCTGCTCGAACGAGTAAGGCAGCATGCGATGGGCGAGCCAGGTCACGTGGCGCAGACGCGGCGAGTCGATCTCGGCCTCTTCCTCGTCCTCGGGGACGGGGAGCCGGCCTTCCATCGCATCGCGAATGTCCAGGCCGTGGGCCCAGGTCTCCATGAGTCGAAGCGTTGCGAAGCCTTTGGCACTGACCGAGTTGATGACCCACGGTATGCGATCGCCGGCTTCCCTGCGGGACAGCGCATCGACGACGGAGGCGCGACCATTGCGCCACCACTCGATCACTTCTTGGTAGCGCTTGTCGCGACCGAGTTGGACGCCGCGGTTGGTCCACTCGTCGATGTCGGTGACCTTCTCCGCGTCGACGAAGTCTTGCCCGATTTCGATCGCCTGTGCGGCGAACGTCTCGGTGTAGGCAAGGTGGCTGACGGTGTCGTGAATCGACCATCCAGGAGCAGGGGTCGGGAGCTTCCAGTCGCGCTCGCGTATCCGTTGGAGGAACTGGTCGAGGGACTGCTGTTCGGCTACGAGGTCTGAGAGGATCTCACGCATGGAACGACAATTCTACCGGCACACGACGCACTCCGAGTCGGCGTGAGGGTTTCGCGGCCTGCCGCCTGGGACGTCGGTCAGCCCGCCGTCGTCGGGTCCGCCGCCGCGTTGATCCGGTCGACCATTGCTCGCAGCCTGCCGAGGCCGCGCCGGTTGAAATGCAGCCGCAACCGGTACAGATCCACGTGGTCGTCGTCGGCGATCTCGCGGTCCGTCGGGCCCGTCTTCTCGATGCTGCCGGACGCCAGCAGGTCGACAAACTCCTCGTTCAGGCGAGCGACGAGGTCATCGGACGGTTCGTGCTTGAGGCGTAGGACGAGCTTGCCGTCGACGTATCGCTGTGAGTGGTAGTTGTTGTAGAACCGGCGGATCTCTCGACAGGCGTCATCGACGTCCGTGGTGAAGTGGAACAGGTTGCGATCGGCGGGCGAGATCATGCCCTGCTGCTCCAGGCTTTCCACGAGTCCTAGCCACGAGTCCCAGTAGCCCGTTCCCTTCGCCTCCATCAGGACGATGGGGTGCAGATCCGACTTGCCGGTCTGGATCAGGGTCAACAGCTCGAACGTCTCGTCTTGCGTGCCGAAGCCGCCGGGAAAGATCGCAAACGCATCCGATTCCTTGACGAACATGAGCTTGCGGGTGAAGAAGTACTTGAAGTTGATCAGCCGGCTCTCGTGGACGTACTCGTTGGCGTTCGCCTCGAACGGAAGCCGGATGTTCACCCCGAACCCGTACTCGGTGCCGGCGCCCTTGTTCCCGGCCTCCATGATGCCGGGCCCTGCCCCGGTGATGACCATCCATTGGTGCTCGTCAGCCATGCGGTTGGCGAACTCGGCCGCCATCAGGTAGTTCGGATCCTCGGGAGCAGTGCGAGCCGAGCCGTAGATCGTGACCTTCGGCACGTCCCGGTAACGCGAGAAGATGAGGAAGGAATACCTCATCTCCTTGAGTGCGGTATTGACCAGTTTCAGGTCACCGCGCTCGGTGTCGTCGCGCAGCAGCTTGATGCCGGTGACGAGCAGCTCGGCGATCAGGTCTTCGTCGTGATCGTGCTCGCGATGTCCGTCCTCAGCCACGGCATCGCTGATGAGTTCAGCCAAACGGCGGTCGAGCTCGTCGCCCAGTTGGTAGCGGCGCATGGCCAGAACCTAGTGCTCGCGGGCCCATTTCGGTGCCCAGCCACTAGGTTGGCATCGTGACTGCACCGGACTTCACGTTGTTCGATCAGGGCGGCGCCCCGTGGACGCTGAGCGACAATCGCGGCACCGCTGTCGTTCTGCTGTTTCTGCGCGGCGACTGGTGAGCGTATTGCAACGGCCAGCTGGTCAGCGTGGCAGTCCGACATCACGAGTTCCTCACCGCCGGTGCCATTGTGGCCGCGATCGTGGTGGACGAACCGAAACACAACGCCGCAATGGTCGAGAAGTTGAAGCTCCCGTTCCCCATCTTGTCCGATCCGGATCGTGACCTTGCGATCACCCCGTTCGGCGTGGCAGATCCGAAGGATCCGCGGAAGATTGCCATCCCGACCACTGTCGTGATCGATCCGGAAGGCAATGAGGCTTGGCGCAAGCAGTCGTTCGATTTCGCCGAGCGGCCGGAAGAAGATGCGGTGCTCGAGGCGGTGAGGTCGCTCGGCCTGCCGGGGACGAGCCAAACCATCACGCCGCCGCAGCAGGCAGAGCCCGGTCCGAAGGCGATGCCGTTCCCCGCTCTGACTGCCTATTACCGCGGTGCGAAGTTCGCGGCCATCGCAATGAGCCGGCGTTTCCCGGAAGCCAAGGACAACGCCAAGGCCTACGCAGCGCAGATGGACCGCTACATAGATGCCGTACACCAGGTTCGTGACTGATCGAGTCGCCCGGCCGTTCCTCTACGCCGAGGACGTGCCCCGTCTACAGGATTTCACTGCCGAGTGCATACGAGCGGTCGGCTTCCGCAGCTACATGCATCCCGGCGACGTCGCCCACCGAATTGCTGGCGGGCTCAAGAACGAGGTCCGCGGCGAGACGGTTCGGGTTTGGGAGGACGAACTGGGCATCGCCGCATGGGTGCTCGTGTCACCCAATCACCAGGGCTTCGATCTGCAGGTGCGCCCCGACCTTCGCAGCAGCGTGGTGGGCGGCGTGGAGCGCGAGGCGCTGACCTGGGCGGAGGCGAGGACCGTAGAGCTCCTGACCGAGCGGGGGAGCGCAGCCACTGAGATGATCGCCGATGCCTTCGAAGACGACGAGGTCCGCATCGCGTTGCTCGAGGACACGGGCTGGCAGCGGGGAACCGAGCCGTACGTGATCACGCTCCGTTCCCTCGATGTGATTCCGGAGGAGGCGGCCGTCGGCTACACGGTGCGAGCGGTGAAGGGCCCGGAGGAGGCCGATGCGGTCGGGGAGTTGCATGCGGCGTCGTTCGGCTCCTCCTGGTTGCCGGGCCAGTACGCCCGGTACATGTCCGCCCCCGGCTACGCACCTGAGCGCGAGCTCGTTGCAACCAGCGCCGCCGGCGACCTGTGCGGCTTCACCGTGACCTGGCACGACCACGTCAACGGCATCGGTCTCTTCGAACCCGTCGGGGTGCACCCCGACCACCGGCGCAAGGGCCTCGGGAGGCTGCTGCTGGCCGAAGGGATGCACCGCATGCGTGCGGCGGGGCTCACGCACGGCATGGTTGCGTACGAGGGATCCAACCCCGCATCGGGAGCGCTGTATCGCGGCATCGGTTTCGCCCCGACGTGGACGATGTGGGATTACACCAAGCCGATCGGCTGAGCTGGGACGGCTCAGTCGCGGAAGTTCACGTACTGCAGCGGGATCCGGTAGTCGAGGCCCTTGAGCAGGGCAATCACTTCCTGCAGGTCGTCGCGCTTCTTGCCCTGGACGCGCAATTGGTCGCCCTGGACCTGGACCTGGACCTTCAGTTTCGAGTCGCGCACCTTCTTGCCGAGTTCCTTGGCTGCGTCCTGGGGAATGCCCTGGGCGAGGGTGAATTCAGAACGGACCCGACCGCCGGAGGCGGGCTTCGGGTCGCCGCCCTGGAGCACCTTCAGCGACACCCCGCGCTTGACGAGACGTCCCTTGAGCACGTCGACGGCGGCGTCCAGCCGCCCCTCCGATGCGGACTCGACGGTGATGCCGTCGCCGATGTCGATCGTCGTATTGGTGCCTTTGAAGTCGAATCGGTTGACGATCTCGCGCATCGCCTGGTCCACGGCATTGCGGACCTCCTGCATGTCTACCTGGGAAACGACGTCGAAGCTCGGCATGGACGAGAGCGTAGTGCCGGCATGCCGCGACGGATTCTGGGCAGACGGCTGGCCGCTATTTGAAGGCAGGGCCGTCCGGGCCCCGTCTCACGACGGCGGCCCACACCGTCTCGTAGTGGTCGCGATCGAACGGGTCGATGTGGGGGAGTACGAACTCCTCCCACGAGCGCCGCAGCGGGTCTTCGGCGTCGTTCATGATGCGCAGCCCGGCCGGCACCCGCTCCAACACCGCACGGAGGCTCATCGGCGTCTCGACTCGAGTGCGGGCATCGACGGCGGTGAAGGAAGCGTTGACCTCGATCGCCAGCTTGGCGATCGCTTCGACGAACTCGGGCCGCAGCGTCGGGTACCGGCGCTCCAACATCGTGGTGAGCTCGACCTCGGCCGGGAAGCTCTTCTCCCAGATGATCCAGCGGTCGGCGAATGCCTTGTTGAGCGTCTGGGTTCCCGCATAGTCGCGCAGGTCGGTCGGGTTGAGCGTTCCGAAGATGCGCACGTCCTCCCGCAGCGTCACGAGCTCACCGGTTGGCAGCTCGAGCGCACGGTGCCGGTCGAGCAAGCCGTGGAGCGCAAACAGGGTCTCGGCGCCGGCAGCGTTCAGCTCCGAGAGGTTCAACAGCGCTGGACCGCGCAGGGCGCGCGTGATGTCGCCATCCTCCCAGCGGCTCTCGGTGCCGCCCTTGCCGTCACCGTGCAGCTTCACCGAGCCGATCAGCGTGATGTCACGGACCTCGCCCGTCAGCGGGATGCGGTAGTGCGGAAGATGCAACAACGCAGCAAACTGTTCGAGATCGTGGTCCTTCCCGGTGCCCATGTGCCCGCGCAACGCCAGGTGGAGCGGGGTGTCGGTGAAGTGATCGCGGCGCGCCGCTTCGAGTTGAGCGAGGCGGTAGAGCATGCCGATGTCGACGTAGTAGGGATCCGGCTCGGGGATGTGCGACATGCGGAGCTCGCAGTCGGGCAGATCCTCGGGGACCTCGGCCTTGCGCAGCTCGATGGGCGCACCGGCTCCCGCGGGGTCGGTGAAGGTGACCGTCTCTGCCATGTGGACTCCTGTGTCGTTCGATCAGCTCGCTGCGGGCGCGTCCGCAGCCAGTCGGGAAACACGTTCGGGATGGGACCACCAGCCGTGGCCGCCCATGCTGGCCAGCGTGCGGTAGAGCGTGGATCGTACGCCGTCCACCATCGCTCTGGCGAGCTCGTCGGGGCGTTCGACGACTTCATTCCTCGCATATGCGGCTTGGACGGTGGTGTCGCCGATGCCGATGCCGAGCACGGTGGTGCCGGCTTCCTCGATGAGGTGCACCGAATCGGCCAGGTCTTGCACCGAGCCCCGCGTCATGCCGTCTGCCAGCACCACCATGATCCGCGTGGCAACCCGGCGCGACGCAAGCCGGTTCGCCGCGTAGGAGAGGTTGTACTCGTCGACGTTGGCGGCCTTGTCGAACATGGACACGGGGGGTGCCAGCTCGGGCTCGTTGCGAGCCCGGCGTCCGGCGTCGATCGGTGAAGCCGCGGTGAAGAACAAGCCGGCAGTGACGTCGTCGGCGCCGCGCCAGCGCCGATCGAACGGCTTGACGAGGTAGTGGTTCACGGTTCGCGTGAGCCGGTCGGCGTTGCCGCCCTGGGAGCGGCGCAGCGCACCCGTGGCACGGTGGCGCCGGTCGCTGTAGGTCCGTTCCGAATCATCCGGGGCGGCCGCGAAGGCCCGGTTGAACAGTGCCACTTCGAACTCGATCTGCAGCTCGTCGCACAAGTGCGCCAGCGTCCACGCGCCGAGCGTGGCGGCCGCCAGCGCCCACGGGGTCTTGCGGCCCCCCGGTCCCCGGCGCGGCTGCAGCATGCTGGCCGAGCCATCGACGAGCACGCTCACCGCATAGGAGCGCCGCATTGGCAGGTCGCGCCGCTCGAACATCCGCTCGTACACGCCGGCGCCGAGCAGCAGCGCCGCATACGGAGAGAGGTCGCCGGCGTCGTAGCCGCTGCGCAGACCTCGCCGCTGGTTCGCCAGGAACAGCGGGTAGAGCTCTCCGGAGACGCGGCGTTGGGCGACCTGCCATCGTTCCGCAGCTTCCTCGATCATGCCGCGCCCGTCGCCGGCGAAGTTGCGGAAGCGATCGGGGACGTCGCACACCAGCAGCTTGCCTCCCTGACCCGTGGGGAGATACACGGTCGGCGACTCGCTCACGCGTACCACCTGCTCGGTCGCCGGGTCGCCGGCGTGGTCGGCCTCTCCGTGGCGGCCCGCCTCTGCGCTCACCGTCTGCGCAGCCTGCCGGGTCTGGTCGTATGACTCCTGATTGCGCAGCGGCGGCGTGACGATGCGTACGGCATCAACCGACTCGCTGATCGCCGAGGTATCCGCTTCGTCTTGGAGCTTGCGGGTCGTTGCGGTGTCTACACCGCCGGTATCGGTGACGAGTCGGTGCAATCTGGCGACCTCCAGCAGCTGCAGTGCTGCCGTGCCGACCTCCCACGGGTCGTCGGTGGCGTTCACGGTGTCGAAGAAGACCGTGGCGTCGTTGAGAGCCGCTGCGACGTGGGGTGCGACGCGCCGTTCCAACTCCTCGCGCTGCAGGTAGCCGCCAACGATGAGGAATGCGGCGAGCGCAAACTGCCCGAGCGGTCGCGCCTCGCGCATCGCGTCGGGGACGGCAGCGACGTAGAGGTCTCGCAGCACCGAGCGGGCGCCGCCGAATGCTGCCAGATGTCTCGCCTCTTGGCGGGCATCCTCGAGACCCAGGAAGAGGGCTTCGGCGGAGTCCCCGCCGACCTCGTTGAGTGCGTCGAGCAGGGAGAAGGTGAGCGGTTGCGCCGCCTCGCCAGGCTCCGCAGCCGCCTCGAGCAGATCGGCAAGCGCCTCGTCCGAGGCGTCCGGTGTCTCGTCGGGAAACAGCGTGAGCGGGCTCTCGATCGGTGTTTCGTCGATCTGTGGAGCGGCGCTGCGATGAGCCAGCCACGCCACGGGGATCGGCCGCCGTTCCTCGAAGTCCGTTGCGATCAAGTGCACCGCTTCGTGGAGCGCCGAGGTCAGCGCCACCTCGGTTGGGGTCACCGGCGCATTTCGGGCATACGCAGCCTGGAAGATCCCTGGGTCGATCGTGATCTCCCCGTCGCCCGACTGTGCCTGCGACCCGAGCCGAACCTGAAGCTGGTCGTCGCCTGCGATGGCACGAGCGAAGCGAGTGACGGCGGGTGCGACCCGCTGATAGCGCGCCACGACCGCTTCGATCGCTCGCTCTTCGGGCGGAAGGACTCCTTCGAGCACGGTTTGGTTGCGACGGCGCACAGCCGTCGATTGTCCCACAGCGCGCACCGTGCCGGAACCCGACCGTTCTGAGGGTGGCTTGCCACCGGGTGGCATTCACGCCAGCCTCCCGTACGTGGATGATCTGCGAGTCAACGAAGAGGTCACGATCCCCGGCCGGGAGCTCTCGGAGCGGTTCGACACCTCGGGCGGGCCGGGGGGCCAGCATGCCAACCGCGCCGCCAGTCGCGTCGCGCTGTCGTTCGACGTCGCCGGCAGCCCGTCGCTGGCAGAGGAGACACGGCTGCGGTTGCTGGAACGTCTGGCAGCGCAGGCAACCGGCGGGGTCGTCACCGTGGTCGTCGACGAGTCACGTTCGCAATGGCGTAACCGTCAGTCGGCGCGGCGGCGCCTGGCCGACGTGCTCGCCGAGGCGTTGCGCCCGCTACCCCCACCTCGCCGGCCGACCAAGCCGTCGCGTGCTTCGCAACGCCGCCGCGTTGACGAGAAGAAGGCGAGAGGTCGAGTCAAACGCCTACGGCGCCGCCCAGAGGTGGACTGATCGTCAGATGGCGTTGAGGAAGTCGACCATCCGCCCGGCGAGCTCGCCGCCGTAGACGTCCAAGAAGGTCACGCCGGTTGGTACCCGCTCGAAGATGAAGACGCCGTGGGAGTTCGCCGCCTTGGCCTCGGCCCGTTTCGACCACGATGCCGTCGGGCCGGCGTTGCTGCCGATGAAGAGCAGCGGTGCTTCGATCTCCGCAATCACACGGTTGAAATCGAGGCCGGTGTCCTGGGGCGGAGAGAAGAGCATGGCAATGCCGTCGAACTCGATGTCGTCGCGTGCGGCATCCAGCACCACGGCCGACGTTCCGGAGCCGACCCACCCCATCATCACGATCGTCTCGTAGCCCTTGGCCTCGAGCCAGGCGTATGCCGCGGCGAGATCCTGCTGGGAGGCCTGCACGTCGTACTCGCCCGCCGATTGCCCGTGACCCCGGAAGTCGATCGAGAGCACCGTGAAGCCCTCCCGGGCGATGGCTGCGCTGTACGGAAGGACGTTTTCGGAGCTTTGGGGCGGCCGCTGGCCGCTCGAACCGGGGGCGGGGTTGTCGAAGTCATGGCCGGCGAGCACCGCAACATCGTTGCCGGGCCAGAACCGGGCGTAGAGGGAGATTCCGTCCTCTGTCGTGATCGTCACGTCCTCCCAACCCGAAGGCTCGATGGTCATGTCGAGCACCGTTGGTTGTGGAATCGCGGTGGTCGTGGCGAAGGTCGATTCGGCGGCGGCCACGGACGGCGTCGTCGTTGCGGAGGACGCATTGGTGGTGGTCGTGATCGTGATGCCTTCGACACCGGTCGACGATGACGTTGCCCCGCAGGCGGTTGCGACCAGCGTCAGCGCGGCAAGCGTCGCCACAAAGCGGGCTCGTTGCATCGTTGCCTCCGATGTAGTGCGTGATGGCACCAATATGTTTGCATTCGGCAGTATATTCTCGCTGCAAGTCGGCGGCGGCCGGCCCGTTCCGGGAGCCAGCGTGCGGGCCGGTCCTATCATCGCGGCATGCACTACGACCTCACCACGCTGCCGAACGGGCTGCGCATCATCTCCGAGGACATGCCATCTGCCCGCTCGGTTGCGATTGCGTGCTGGGTCGACACCGGCAGCCGCGACGAGCACGGCCCCGAGGCCGGGGCCAGCCATTTTCTCGAGCACCTGCTCTTCAAGGGGTCGGAGCGGCTGTCCGCACAGGCGATTGCCGACGCGTTCGATGCGGTTGGAGCTCGCAACAACGCGTTCACGTCGAAGGAGTACACCGCGTATTGGGCGCGGTTGCGTGACGTGCATCTCCCGCTCGCCGTGGAGATCCTCGGCGAGATGATCCGGCAGCCCGCTTTCCGCCAGGACGAGATCGACTCAGAGCGACATGTGGTTCTCGAAGAGATCAACATGAACGAGGACGACCCCACCGATGTCGCCCACGAGCTGTTCATGGAAGCGATCTGGCCGAACCATCCGCTGTCGCCGCCGATCCTGGGAACACGCGATTCGATCCTGGGCATGAGCCGGGACACGATCGCCGAGTATTGGGGCCGGCGTTACACCCCGAAATCGGTGGTCGTAGCATGTGCCGGCCGAGTTGATCACACCGAGCTGGTCGACCTGGTCACCGAACGCTTCGGTGCGTGGCGCGGGCCGGCGATCGGTCGCCCTGCCGTGCCGGCGAGCGTTGCGCCCCGCGTCAATGTGCGAACGAAGGAAACCGAGCAGGCGCACATCGTGTTCGGTGCCGAGGCGTTGCGCCGCGACGACGACCGGCGCCACGCGTTTCTCGTGGCCGATCACATCCTTGGTGGCGGCATGTCGTCCCGCTTGTTCCGCGAGATCCGCGAGCAACGCGGCCTGGCGTATGCGGTCCACAGCTTCCGGCTTCCTTTTGCCGACTCCGGTGCGGTCGCCGTCTACGTCGGTACGACCCCGAGCCAGGCGCCCCAGGTGCTGAAGCTGATCCGCTCCGAGCTCGACAAGATGATGGAGGACGGCTTGACCGCGGAGGAGCTCGATCGGGCGAGAGGTCACGTGCAGGGCGCACTGGCGCTCTCGCTCGAGGACGCCAACAGCCGCATGACCCGCCTCGGACGAAACGAGCTCACGGGTTTGGAGCATCTCTCCGTCGACGAGATCGTGGCGAAGATC
Organism: Acidimicrobiia bacterium; assembly: GCA_035458525.1. Lineage (GTDB taxonomy): Bacteria > Actinomycetota > Acidimicrobiia > Spongiisociales > UBA5794 > DATHZQ01. The sequence goes on along the minus strand of DATHZQ010000067.1, from coordinate 34,274 downwards.
GATGCGGTGACCGCCCAGGACGTGCTCGATGTCGTGCGTGAAGCGTACGCCGGGCCATACGTGATCGGTGCCGTGGGTCCTTTCGAACAAGACGAGCTCGCCGCCTACGTCGCATGATCCGGGTCGCCGTCTCCGGAGCTGCGGGTCGCATGGGGCGGCTCGTGTGCGAGGCCGTGGCCGCAGCCGATGACCTGGTGCTGGCGGCCGCGATCGATCCCGCAGGCGGCGAGGTCTGCGGCGTGCCCATCGTCGGTGAGCCGGCCGAGCCGGCGGCCGACGTCGTCGTCGAGTTCACACGACCCGATGTCGTCATGGACAACCTCCGCAGGTGGCGCGCCTCCGGTCTGCACGCAGTGGTCGGCACGTCCGGGTTCGACGCCAACCGTCTCGATGCCCTGCGCGACATGTGGGGCAGCGGTCCTCCGAACTGCCTGGTCGTTCCCAACTTCTCGATCGGTGCGGTGATGATGATGCGGCTGGCGGAGCTGGCGGCGCCACATTTTGCGGCGGCCGAGGTCGTCGAGCTGCATCACGACCGCAAAGCGGATGCCCCATCGGGCACCTCGCTCGCCACGGCGGAGCGGATCGCAGCCGCCAGTCCCGTGCAGCAACGCCACGTCGAAGGTACCGAGCTCGTCCCCGGCGCCCGCGGCGCCGACACCCAAGGCGTCAAGGTGCATGCGATTCGACTGCCGGGTTTGCTGGCGCACCAAGAAGTGCTGTTTGGCAATGACGGGGAGGTGCTGACGATCCGCCACGACAGCACGGACCGCAAGTCCTTCATGCCGGGCGTTCTGCTCGGAATCAGAAATGTCGCCCGATTCGGCGATGCGGTGACGGTGGGGCTCGAGCGTCTTCTCGGGATCTAGGAGCGTGCTGAAGCACCGGGAGCGGTTCGACAGATACCGTCGCATGCTTGCACCGCCGACGCATCTTCAGGGCCGAACCTGCAGAACCCATCGTTCGGCGCCTTCCTGATGGACCAGTCCGCTCTTCTGGCCTCGGTGGAACGGGCGGTCGGGATCTCTGGGTCGGCGCCGACGTGCCATCTGTCGAGCTTGGCCCGGGTTCAGGGCCACCGGCCTGCATCTTGGCGTAGAGCCGTTGAGGACGACCGATCGCTCGTGCGCGTGCGCGCAATGCGGCACTCCGTCTACACCTTTCCTCACGAGTTGTTGCAGATCGCCACCGCGGCGATGCGCAGCCAGAACGCCAAGGTGTACGCGAACACGACACGTGCGCTCGGCAACGATTACGCAGCCCATGCCGTGCGGATCGAGTCCGCCTTGCGCGAAGGCCCGCTCTCCGGAGCGGAGCTGCGCTAGCGGGTCGATCCCGACAAGCGACTCGGTGGCATGTACGGCCAGCTCCTCGGGCGCATGGCCGCGGAATGCCGGATCGTCCGGTCGACGTCCGCCGCCAGTTGGCGCTCGAATCGCCTCGCCTATGCCGCATGGGCGGACTGGTTACCGGATCTCGATCCGTTGGCCATGGACGAGCTCTCGGCACAGCGCGAGCTGGTGCGGCGGTACGTTGCGGCCTACGGGCCTGTCGATCTCGAAGACGTGCGGTGGTGGACCGGGTGGACCAAGGCCGCCACAGTGGCCGCTGCGGACGGGATCGACCTCTCCAAGGAGGGCAATGCGGCGGCCGCGTTGCCGGAACGTGGGACCTGGGCAAGTCGGATGATCCGCTCCGGGTGCGCATCGCCCCGTTGGCGTCGTGGCCCGTCACGACGTGGGACGCCGTCGAGAACGAAGGCGGGCGCATCGTGGCGATGCTGGGCACCAGAGCCGTGGCCGTCGAGCGTTTCGACGCTCCCGTCCACCTGCGGGCCGCACGGCGCAATCGCTTCCTCAGCCCTTTGCGCGGTTGACCGAACGGCTCGTCAGAACAGGGCCGACGCAAGGCGGCGGCGGTAGGGCCCGGTGAGCGGGTGTGCGTCACCGAGCAGCTCGAAGATGTCGAGCATCGCCTTGCGGGCCTCATCGGCGCCTTCGCCTTTCCCCGTCACCACGGTGAGCATGTGGTCGAGTGCCGGCTCGAACTCGCTGCGTGCAGCCAGCGCTTTGGCCAGGGACAGTCGTGCACCGTCGTCGCCGGCGTCGGCGGTCACGGCCGCTTCGAGACTCGCGACGTCGTCGACCCTCGACGCGCTGAGTCGGGCGGCCGCCTGGAGCCGCTCGACGTCCGGGGTGGGCGCAAGCCGGCCCAGCACGATCAAGGCTTCTTCGGAGTCGCCTCGGGCCAGCAACAGGCCGGCCAGACCGGTGCCCGCCTCGTGGTGATCCGACCGCTGTTCCAGCACCATGCGGTAGATCTGCTCGGCCTGGAGGAGATCCCCGCCGAGAGCGACGTCTCGCGCCTGGTCGACCATGCGGTCCATCTCGTCGGGCATGATGCCCTCGAGCCAGGTCCGCACCTGCGGCTCCGGAAGTGCCCCCGTGAACCGGCCCGCGACCGCACCGTCGCGGAAGGCGACGACCGTAGGGATCCCTTGCACCCCGAATTGCTGGGAGAGCTCTGGGTTTGCATCGACGTCGACCTTGGCCAGCTCGAACTCGCCGTCACTCTCGATGGTGAGGTCCTCGAGTATCGGGCCCAGGACTTTGCACGGCCCGCACCACTCTGCCCAGAAGTCGACGACCACCGGAACCTCGTGGCTGCGCTGCAGCACCGCCTGCGGGAACTCCGCTGCCGAAATGTCTGAGATCAGCTCGTGTGGTGTCATGTGCTCCTGCTGCGTTCGGGCGTCTCCAGCATGCAATCGTAGTGGCGGAGGGCAGTGCTACCGTCCGGATCATGGACGATCGAACCGCACCATTCGGACGCCTCCTGACTGCGGTCATCTCTCCCTTCGACGCAGCGGGAGCCGTGGATTACGAGACGTTCAGTCGTCTCGTCGAGTACTTGGGAGACAACGGCACAGAAGGAGTCGTCGTCTGCGGCACGACGGGGGAGTCCCCAACGCTGAGCCCTGACGAGAAGGTGATGCTGTTCCGGACGGCGGTCGATGCCGTCGGGAGCACGATGACGGTCATCGCCGGCACCGGCACTTACAACACCGCCGAATCCGTCGAATTGACCGAACGGGCCGCCGCCGCAGGGTGCGACGGCGTCATGGCCGTCACTCCGTACTACTCGAAGCCGCCGCAGGAAGGCCTCTACCGTCACTTCACGGCCATTGCCGAAGCGACCGATCTGCCGGTGCTGCTCTACAACGTCCCGGGTCGCACGTCACGCCTCATCGAGGTCGACACGCTTGTCCGGCTCGCCGCCCACCCCGGCATCGTCGCCGTCAAAGACGCCGTCGACGATATCGAGTTCACGCGGCAGAGCCTGGCGAGGTTGCCCGACGACTTTGCCGTCTATGCCGGGTCTGACTTCATGCTGAAGGACATCGTGCTCGCCGGTGGCGTCGGCGTGGTCTCCGTGGCCTCGCATCTGGTCGGCCCCCAACTCGCCCGGCTCCTCGATGCCAGCGTCGCGGGGGACGTTCCACAGGCGGAGAAGATCCACGACGCCCTCATGCCGGTGTTCGATGCCCTGTTCGCCGAACCAAATCCGATCCCGGTGAAGGCGGCGGTGAATCGCTGGTGGGCACCCGTTGGCGATCCGCGCCTGCCGCTGATCCCGGCTGCGGAGAGCACGCTCGAGCTCGTCGAACGAGGTTTGGAAGCGGCCGCTGCCGTATGAGCGTTTCCATCACCTTCCTCGGCGGCCTGGGCGAGATCGGCCGCAACTGCGCCGTTCTGGAAGTGGGAGGCAAGCTGGCTCTCATCGACTGCGGCCTGATGTTTCCCGAAGAGGACATGCTCGGCGTCGACCTGGTCCTGCCCGATTTCTCCTTCGTCCTCGAACGAGCGGCGGACGTTTCGTGCGTGGTGCTGACGCACGGTCACGAGGACCATGTCGGTGCGCTGGCGTACTTCCTGCGTGAGGTCAATGTGCCGGTCTACGGGACCGCGTTGACGGTCGAGCTGGCCCGGTCCCGGGTGGAGGAGCTCGGTGTAGCGCCCGACATGCACGCCGTTGAGCCCGGTGAATGGGTTGGGCTCGGTCCCATCCGATTTGCGCTGGTGCGGGTCGCACACAGCGTGCCGCAGGCTGCGGGCGTGGTTTTCGACACCGAAGAGGGCCTCGTGGTGCACTCCGGAGACTTCAAGCTGGATCCCAAGCCGATCGACGGCATCCCAACCGATCTGAACTCGTTCGCCGGATTCGGCCGCATGGGGGTCCGGCTCCTGCTCGCCGACAGCACGAATGCCGAACGTGCAGGATTCACGCCGTCGGAGTCGACGCTCGGCGCTCCGCTGCGGGAGCTGACGGCGCAGGCGTCCGGTCGGGTCATCATTGCCTGTTTCGCCTCGCATGTGCATCGGGTGCAGCAGGCCATCGATGCGATCGTCGGCTCCGGCAGGAAACTCGCGTTCCTGGGCCGTTCGATGCTGCGCAACACCGAGGTGACCAAGGACCTCGGCTTGCTCAACGTGCCGGAAGACGCGGTGCGGACCATCGAGGAGCTGCGTGAGCTGCCCCCGAACCAGACGGCCGTCATCTGCACCGGTAGTCAGGGAGAGCCGTTTGCTGCGCTCTCGCTGATGGCACAAGGTGAGCACCGTTGGATCACGCTCGAATCCGACGACACGGTGATCATCTCGGCGACGCCGATACCGGGCAACGAAACGAAGGTGTCGCGGGTCATCAACAACCTGGTGCGACTCGGGGTGACGGTCCACCACGGCCGCAACGCCAACGTCCACGTCTCCGGCCACGCCGCGCAAGACGAGCTGCTCACGTTCATCAACGTGCTCGCCCCGCAGGCGTTCGTCCCGGTGCACGGCGAGTACCGCCACTTGCGCGCCAACGCTGCACTCGCCGCATCGGTCGGGGTGCCTGAGATCGAGGTCTGCGAGGACGGCGATCGTGTCGTGCTCGAGGGCGGGGCGATACGGGTCGAGCGAGCGGCGGCGCCCCACGGCTACGTCTATCTGGATGGGCATGGCATCGGCGATGTCGAAGGAGTGCTGCGTGACCGGCGCCACCTGGCCGACGACGGCGTGCTGATCGTGACCGTCGGGGTCGACATGGGCTCTGGCGAGATCGTCATCGGACCCGACGTCGACGGCCACGGCGTGACCGACGACATGTCGCAGATCGACAATGACATCGCCGAGCGCGTCATCGAGGTCATGGCTGAGTTGTCTCCTCCGTTCGATCCCGATGCGGTGCGTCGTCGCGTGCGCTCGGCGTCGGGCAAGGTCGTTCGCAAGGCGCTCAACCGCCGTCCCGTGGTGATTCCCATCCTGATCGAGGCCTGATTCGGGCCGGTTCGCCGGTATCGGTCGCATCCCGGACGGCGTAGCCTCCACATTGGTGGGAACCCGCGCCGAGGTTCTGCGCGTCGTAGGGGAGACCGAGTCAGGGAGTACAGGATGATGGCCAAGTTGAACGTTGCGCTCGTGGTGGTGGCACTGTTCCTGGGGGCGTGCACCAGCGACGCCGGTCCAGGCGATACCGGCACCACGTCGACGGCAGCGACCTCGACGACCCGGGGTGCCCAGTCGTCAACCACTGCGGGCGGCGGCGGTGTCGGGCAGGGCGCCGGCGCCGGTGTGCCTGCATTCGCCTATGCGCTCCAGCAGTTCGATCAATGCGATGCGCTGCTGACGTGGATCCGTGCGGAGGCAGCGGAGCTGGTGGGCCCCTACGGTTTCAACAACAACTTCGGCTACTTCCCCGGTGAGCGAGCCATCGCAGTTGCCGAGGACGATGCGGGCGGCGGCGACGGCGGCTCCGAGTCCTTTGCCGCTGCCGAAGCGGCCCCGGCGAGCGAGTTCTCTACTACGAACGTTCAGGAGCTCGGCGTCGATGAACCGGACCTCGTCAAGACCGACGGTGACTTCCTCTTCGTGCTGGCCGACAACGAGCTGCATCTGATCGACGTCCGCGGCGACGCCGAGCTGCGCGACACGATGCGATTCGAGGACTATTACCCGAACGAGATCCTGATCGGGGCGGACCGGCTCTACGTGCTCTCCAACTGGTACGGACCGGTGCTCTACGCCGGCGAAGGCGGCGACGCCATTGTACCGGAGTTCGAGCAGCCGACCCTCGTCATCACCGAGGTGCTCGTTGACGGCGGGCGCTTGACCGAACGAGGACGTCTCGAGGTTTCCGGTGCGTACGTCACCGCTCGCCAGATCGGCGACGGAGCGCGCATCGTCGTTCGCCACGACCCGCAGGTCGCCTTGCCGTTCCTGTTCCCCTCGAGCCCCGAGGCCGAGGAGCGCGCCGCCGAAGTCAACCGGCAGGTCGTGCTCGACTCGACCCTCGAGCAGTGGCTGCCAAGCTATCGCCTCGCCGATGGCAGCGAGCAATCTGCGGGCATTCTGCCGGCGTGCGATCGGGTGCGGGCACCGCAGCAGTTCTCCGGCATGTCGACCGTGTCCGTCCTGACGCTCGACATGACGGCACCGCTCTCCAAGGGGAACGCGCTCTCACTGTTTGGTGCGGGCGAGACGGTCTACGCCTCGACCTCTTCGCTCTATGCGGCAACGATGGACTACCCAGACATCGTGATCTTGGAGGACGGCGCCGTCGAGCAGGACGATGACTTCATGACGGCGATCCATCAGTTCGACATCACCGACGTGGCCGGCGCCGAATACTCCGCATCGGGTGCGGTTCCGGGACATCTGCTCAACCAGTTCTCCTTGAGCGAACACGAAGGGCATCTGCGGGTTGCCGTCACCGAGGGCTCGCCGTGGTTCTGCTGCAGCGATGAACCTTCGGTGAGCTCGGTGCGCATTCTGGCCGCGGAAGACGACGAGTTGGTCGAGGTCGGAGCGGTTGGCGATCTCGGCGTCGACGAGTCGATCTTCGGGGTGCGCTTCGTCGGCGACACCGGCTACGTCGTCACCTTTCGGCAGACCGATCCGCTCTATGTGATCGACCTCTCCAATCCCGCTGCGCCTGCTGTGCAGGGCGAACTGAAGATCACCGGGTATTCGGCCTACCTGCATCCTGTCGACGACGGACTCGTCCTCGGCGTTGGGCAGGAAGCCACCCTCGACGGCGCAACGATCGGCACGAAAGTCTCCCTGTTCGACGTGAGCGATCCGTCTGACCCGCGCGAGATCGACCGCTGGGTGCAGGAGCAGAGCTCCTCGGCGGTCGAGTACGACCACAAGGCGTTCCTCTACTGGGCGCCCGAGCGTCTCGCCGTCGTTCCGGTCGACAGCTGGGGCGCAGACACTTCCGGGGCGGTGGCTCTCGAGGTCGTCGACCGGTCACTCGTTGAAGTCGCTCGCATTCGCCAAGCGCCGCCGGTCGATCAAGACCTGCCGCCGGGGTGCGAGCTGGTCGACACCGAGATCTTCCTGGGAACCGAGCTCGAATGGCTGGCCTACGAGGGAGGCCTCGTCGTGACGTGCTCCGAGCCGCAGGAACCGCGGAGCTTCGGCGGCTACTACTGCGAGCCGCTCGACAACTTCGGGATCGCCGAAGGTTCGACCAGCGACGAGATCGACGTCGAGCAGACGACGGTCTGCTGGCCCGAGAACTACGACCGCGGTCAGATCCGGCGCAGCGTCGTGATTGGCGAGGTGGTGTGGACGATCGGCTTCCGCTCCGTGCAAGCCAACGACATCAACACGTTCGAGGTCTTGGACCGCATCGACCTCTGATCGGCTTCCCGTCCCGTCGAGGGGGAGTTGGGGAGTCGGTTCGGCCACCTCTTTCACGGAGTGGGAGAGGTGGCCCGGAGCGCAGCGGAGGGTCGGAGACGGCAGCCGGCCCCGCCAGGGCGAGTCCACGGCTACCTGCAACCGTGCCGTGCAGGCGGCGCCAATCATTTGTTCCCGCGCGCGCCGCGTGTAAGGTTGGCCTCCCATGGCAACACGGACCAAGTCCCGTGGGGCTAAGGGGCGGAGTAGGACCAAGAAGCGGCCAAGCAAACAGCCGCGCCAGGGCCTCATCGCCGCGCTGAGAGCGATGAGAGACCGGGTGCGGCAGCGCCTCGGGCGCCAGACGGATGATGTCTGGGGCCTGGTGATCCTCGTCGTCGCCGGCCTCCTCGTGCTTGCCCTGATCGGCCTCTCCGGTCCGGCAGGCCGGCTCACCACCTCTGGCCTGCAGTTTCTGTTCGGTCACTGGGCGTGGTTCGTGCCGCTCGTTCTCACCATCGTCGGCGTCGCCATGGTCGGCACGATGCCGCGGGCCGACTACGGCCGTCTGACGCTTGGGCTGCTCACGATCTTCCTCGGCTCCCTTGCCATGTTCCACCTCATGACCGGTGCCGTATCGCTTTCCCAATCCATGGACCAGGTGATGGACCGCGGTGGCGCCATCGGATCGCTGATTGCGTTCCCGCTGCGGCGCCTGATCGGGTTCTGGGGTGCTTTCCTGGTGCTGTTCTCGGTGTTGGTGCTCGGCGTGTTGATCTCGACCAAGGCAACGATCCGGGATGTTGGGCACACCCTCGCCGACACGTGGCGATGGTTGCGGAACCCCTTCCGAACCTCAGGCGAGACCGCAGTCCTCGCCGCCGGCGGTCCGCCGGCACGGCCTGCTGCCAAGCCGAAGCCGAAGAAGGCCGAGGCCGAGAAGCAGCCGGCAAAGAAGGGGCCGAAGAAGAGCAAGCCCCAGCAGCCACCGCGTCCGAAGCCCGTTCCTCCTCCGACCGGCGGCGACGGTTACCAGCTGCCCCCGGTCGAGTTGCTGCAGAGCAGCGAGGCCAGCGGGCAGAACCGGCGGTCACTCGAGCAGGCGGGAGCCGAGCTGGAGCAGACGCTGCATCAGCATGGCGTCGACGCCAGGCTGGTTCGTATCGTCCCCGGACCCACGGTGACCCGCTTCGAGATCGAGCTCGCCCCCGGCGTGAAGGTCTCGCGAGTCACGGGAATGGCCCACGACATCGCCTACGCAATGGCGTCCGCCGACGTCCGGATCCTTGCGCCGATCCCCGGGAAGAGCGCGATCGGGATCGAAGTTCCCAACAGGCATCGTTCGCTCGTGACCCTCGGCGACATCCTCGGGTCGGCAGAGGCGGCGGCGGATGGGGATCCGATGAGCGTGGCGCTCGGCAAGGACATCAGCGGGCGGCCGCGGCTCCTCAAGCTGGACGAGCTGCCGCACGTGCTCATCGCCGGCGCCACCGGCGCCGGAAAGTCGAGCTGTATCAACGCGCTGGTGACATCGATCCTCATGCGGGCGAAACCGGATGAGGTGCGCATGATCCTCGTCGACCCGAAACGAGTGGAGCTGGGGCAGTACAACGCAGTGCCGCATCTGCTGACCCGGGTCATCACGAACCCGAAGAAGGCCGCAGACGCGTTGCAGTGGGCGGTGCAGGAGATGGACCGCCGCTATGAACTGCTTGCCGATGCGGGGGTGCGGGACATCATCAGCTACCGAGAGAAATGGGACGCCGGTGGGCTGGAGGAAGACAGCTACGACCGATTCCCGTTCATCGTGATCATCGTCGACGAGCTCAACGACCTCATGATGGTGGCCGGTCGCACGGTCGAGGATTCGGTCGTTCGCATCGCACAGATGGCGCGCGCCGTCGGGATCCACCTCGTGCTCGCCACCCAGCGGCCGTCGGTCAACGTGATCACCGGCGTCATCAAGGCCAACGTGCCTTCGCGCCTGGCGTTCTCGGTCGCCTCCCAGACCGACTCCCGGGTCATCATCGACTCGGCGGGTGCGGAGAAGCTGGTCGGTCTCGGCGACATGCTCGTCGTGACCGCCCGCGATCCGAAGCCGGAGCGCATCCAAGGTGCCTTCGTCTCGGAGGGCGAGGTCCACGCAGTCGTCGATTGGACGAAGCAGCAGCAGGACGCGCAGTACCGCGACACCGAGGTGTTCGAACCGGCACAGAAGACGGCTCAGGCTGAAGAAGAGTTCGAGGGCGAAGATCCTGAGATCGTCAAGCAGGCGATCGAATTGGTCGTGCGCAGCCAGCTCGGGTCGACGTCGATGCTGCAGCGGAAACTGCGCATCGGATTCGCCAGGGCCGGCCGGGTGATGGACATCCTCGAACGGAAGGGCATTGTCGGTCCGTCCGAAGGATCCAAAGCGCGCACGGTGCTGCTCGCCGAGGACGAGCTCGACTCGGTGCTCGTCTCGGACTGACGCACGCGGCTCGCCTGGCGTGTGAATCGCCGTGAGCGAACCTCGCAATCGTGACCATCTCTCATCGATTTGGCGATCGGTAGGGTCAAGGACGAGATGGTGCACGCACGGTTCGACGATCTGACGCCCGGAACAGAGCACTCTTTCGAGTTGGAGGGTCTCGAGGACGTCATCGTGGCCAGCGAGCCGGGCCAGGTTCGCTTGGCGCTGCAAGCGGTCGAGTCGGCCAACCGGCGAGGGCTGTGGGCGGCGGGGTATGTCGCGTACGAGGCGGCGCCGGCCTTTGATCCGGCGCTGCACGCTCACGCATCGACCTCTGAGCTGCCGGCGCTGTGGTTCGCTCTCTACCGGCGCAGGGTCGACGTCGACGGTGTCGCTCCCCGGGTCGTGCGTCCGGCGCCCTATCACATCTCCGCCTGGCGGACCCGGGTCGACCGCGAGGTTCACGCTGACGCGATCCGCCACATCCGGCACTACATCCAGGCAGGCGACACGTATCAGGTCAACTTCACGTTCCGCCTTCATGCGGCCTTCTCCGGAGACGCATTCGAGCTGTACCGCGATCTGGTGCTGGCTCAGCGGGGTGCGTTCGGCGCCTATCTGGACACGGGCCGCTACATCGTCGCCAGCGCATCTCCGGAGCTCTTCTACGCCCGCAACGGGTCGCGGTTGGAGGTGCGCCCCATGAAAGGGACCATCGGGCGCGGAAGGTGGGCGGCAGAGGATCGGCGGCACGCACGCCGGCTCACGAGCTCGGTCAAGGATCGTGCCGAGAACTTGATGATCGTCGATCTCTTGCGGAACGATCTCGGCCGTATCGCCGAGTTCGGCTCGGTGTGCGTCGACGAGCTCTTTGCCCTCGAACGCTATGAGACGGTGTGGCAGTTGACCTCTCGGATCTCGGCCGAGGTCGGCGACGACGTCGGTCTGGATCAGACATTTGCGGCGCTGTTCCCCTCGGGGTCGGTGACCGGCGCACCGAAGGCGCGCACGACGGAGATCATCACCGAGCTCGAGCAATCGCCGCGCGGCGTGTATTGCGGCGCCGTTGGGTACTCGGCCCCCCACGTCGGTGGCGCCCCGCCCCATGCCGCGTTCAATGTCGGCATCCGCACGGTCACGATCGACACCTCCGAAGGCGCCGCCGAGTACGGCGTGGGCGGCGGCATCACCTGGGACTCACTCTCCGACGCCGAATACGAGGAAGCCCGGGTGAAGGCACAACTCCTCGTCGAGCGACGGCCCGACTTCTCGCTCGTGGAGACCTTGCGGTGGGGCCCTGCAGCCGGCTACCGATGGCGCCCCGAGCACCTGGAGCGGCTGGCTGAATCTGCCGACTTCTTTGCGTTTGGTTTCGACCGCGACGAGGTCGACGCTGCGCTGGACGATGCGGTGGCAGGAGCGTCCCAGGATCAGCGTGTGCGGCTCCTGCTGCGGCGTGACGGCAACATCGAAACCACCGCGGTGCCGCTGTTCATGCCGCTGCGACAAGAGCCCAACACCGAAGCCGAGGTGGTTCGATTCGTCGTCGACATGAGTCCCATCAATCCGCAGAACGTGTTCTTGTTCCACAAGACGACGCGGCGCGGCGCCTACGACGAGCGCCTCAAGCAGCATCCGTACGCCGATGATGTGTTGCTCGTCAACGATCGGGGTACGGTCACGGAGTTCACCATCGGCAACGTTGCCGTCCACATCGACGGCCGTTGGTGCACCCCACCGATCGACTGTGGCCTACTCGGCGGGGTCTATCGCAGGGTGATGCTGGAGGCGGGGGTGCTGATCGAGCGGCCGATCCGCGTCGAGGATGTCCTGTCCGCCACGAACGTGGCCTTCCTCAACTCGGTGCGGGGGTGGCGCCCCGCAGAGTTGATCTCGCCGGGCGATTGAGCCGCGGGACGCCGGGCTCCCGGTGAGGTTTCGGGCGGTCGCTCGGTTCAGTTAGCCTCCCGCCGCATGTCCTCACCGGCGCAGCAGCCTCGCTCCATCCTCGATGCTTCCGGGAACCTCGTCGGCGAGAATCCGCTGCCGCTCGACAGGATTCGTGAGCTCTACGCGGCAATGGTCGCGGGGCGAACCTACGACCGGAAGTGCTCGGCGATGCAGCGGCAAGGTCGGCTCGCCACCTATGCCCAGTTCGAGGGCCAGGAGGCCGCACAGATCGGGGCGGTGGCCGCACTCGGCACAGAAGACTGGGTCGTGGGGACGTACCGCGATGCCGCTGCCATGTGGTTCCAGGGCTACCCGTGGGTGAATCTGATCCTGGGCCGCACCGGCGACGAGCGCGGCGGCCACGCACCCGCCGGGGTGAACGTGCTCCCGCCTTCGATCACCGTCGGTGCCCACATGATCCACGCCGTCGGGATCGGCTGGGCTGCACAGATCCGGGGCGAGTCCACCGTTGCGATGACCTTCTTTGGCGACGGGGCAACGTCTGAGGGAGACTTTCACGAGGCCATGAACTTCGCCGGCGTATACAAGACGCCGACGGTCTTCGTGTGCCAGAACAACGGGTGGGCGATTTCGATGCCCCGGGAGCGGCAGACCGCCTCGGCCACGATCGCACAGAAGGCCGACGCCTACGGCGTGCCAGGGGAGCTCGTCGATGGCAATGACCTGCTCGCCGTCTACGCCGCTGCCAGCGAGGCGGTGGCACGCGGCCGGCGCGGTGACGGACCGACGCTCATCGAGGCCCTCACCTATCGCATCGGCCCGCACACGACCACCGACGACGCGGGCCGCTATCGCAGCGACGATGCCGTGGCGTCGTGGCGGGCACGCGATCCGATCGAGCGGGTACGCCGTTTCCTCGAGGTTCGGGAGGCATGGACCGCGGAATGGCAGCACGATCTCGAGTCCGCCGAGGCCGAGCGGGTCGAGGCCGCCGTCGCCCAAGCCGAGGCGCTGGCCCCGCTGGGGCCGGCAGAGATCTTCGACGGAATGTTCGCCGCACCGCCTCCGACGCTCTTGGACCAACGCCGCCGCGCCGAAGGGCAAGGGCATGCCTGAACGCAACATCGCCCAAGCGCTGAACGAAGCTCTCGATGCTGCGCTGGCATTCGACGACGTCGTGCTCCTTGGCGAGGACGTCGGCCGGACGGGCGGTGTGTTTCGCGTCTCCGACGGGCTGCTGGACAAGCACGGCGCGTTGCGAGTCATCGACACGCCGGTTGCCGAGTCTGGCATCATCGGAGCCGCTTTTGGCATGGCGGTCGCCGGCTTGCGGCCGATTGCCGAGATCCAGTTCATGGGGTTCTCGTACCCCGCCTACGACCAGATCGTGAGCCACGTTTCGCGCATCCGGAACCGCTCCCGGCACAGATTCACGGCGCCGATGGTTGTCCGGATCCCGTACGGGGCCGGCATCGGTGCTGCCGAGCATCACAGCGAATCGAGCGAGGTCATCTACGCACACACGCCGGGCCTGAAGGTGGTCGTCCCGTCGAACCCGTACGACGCCAAAGGGATGTTGCTCGCCGCGGTCGAGGATCCGGACCCGGTCATCTTTCTCGAGCCCATCCGGTTGTATCGGGCCGTGAAGGGCGAAGTCCCGGCCGGGGACTACACCGTGCCGCTCGGCGAGGCGGCGATGGTGGCCGAGGGCAGCGACGTGACCCTCATCGGCTACGGGGCGATGATGCGCGAGGTGCGGGCATCGATCGGGGCCCTCGCCGAACAGGGCATCAGCGCCGCAGCGGTCGACCTCCGCTCGCTCGCCCCGCTCGATCTCGACCTCGTCGTCGGCGCCGTCGAGCAAACCGGCCGCGCGGTCGTGGTGCAAGAAGCTCCCCGTACCGGCGGCCTGGCATCGGAGATTGCAGCCACGCTGCAGGAACGAGCGCTCTACTCCCTGCGGGCGCCGGTCGAGCGCGTCACCGGATGGGACACCGTCGTCCCCCTGCGGCGAGCCGAACAGCACTACATGCCGTCGGTGGCGCGGATCGTCGCCGCGGTGCACCGGACGCTGGCCTAGGAGGGACATGGCAACCGAGTTTCATCTTCCTGACATCGGCGAAGGGCTCACCGAGGCGGTGATCGTCGAGTGGCATGTGGCAGTGGGGGAGACCGTCTCCATGGACGCCCCGCTCGTCGAGGTCGAGACCGACAAGGCCGTCGTCGACATACCGTCGCCGGTTGCCGGCGTGCTGCTCCACCAGGGCGGTGCCGAGGGAGACACGATCGAGGTCGAGGCGCTGCTCGCGGTCGTTGGCGAGGCCGGTGAGACCTGGACGCCTCGGAGTGCTGCGCCGGCCGGCGAAGTCGCATCGGCAGCCGCAGCACCCATCGTCGGCTCGATCGATCACAGCGTCGAGGTGGTCACCACTCCCGCGGAGCGGGTGAGGCTGTTGCCGATGCTGCGACGCTTGGCCGACGAACTCGGCGTCGACGTCGAGCGGATCGCAGGGACCGGTCCGGGCGGGAGGATCACGGAAGACGACATCCGCAACGCGGTCGCAACGAGCGACATGGGTCCGGTACGCAGAGAACGCATGTCGGCGGTTCGGCGCACGATCGCTCGTCGACTCGCACAGTCGTGGCGCGAGATTCCCCACGTCACGGTCTACGACGAGGCGGACGCAGCGGCGGTGCTCGCAGAGCGTGCGAGCTTGGGCAAGCCTCCGCTCGAGGCGCTGCTCGTCAAGAGGCTGCTCCCGCTGCTCGTCGAGTACCCCGAGTTCAACGCCACGCTCCAGGGCGACGAGATCGTTCACAAGCTGCACTACGACATCGGCATCGCGGTCGACACACCGGAGGGCCTCATGGTGACCGTCGTCCGCGACGCCGGCGAGAGGGGCGTCGCAGAATTGAGCAGCGAGATCTCCCGGTTGGCCGCAGCGGCCCGCAACCGCACCGCGACGCCAGACGAGCTGCGCGGCCAGACGTTCACGATCTCGAACATCGGTGCTGTCGGCGGTCGCTACGGCACGCCGATCATCCCGCTCGGGACCACGGCGATCCTCTCCGTTGGTCGTGCGGTGCCACGGCCGGTGGTGCGAGAGGGCGAGATCGTTGTCGCGACCGAGATGCCGCTGAGCCTGTCCTACGACCACCGGGTGATCGACGGCGGCACCGGCCGCGCCTTCCTCGGCGCCTTGGTCAGAGCCTTCGAGGCCCCGGCTACGGCATGACGCCCTTCGAGGCTGCCATCGTCATCGCCGGCGGCCTCGCATCGGGCTTCATCAACACCCTCGCCGGCGGCGGGTCGGCCATCACGCTGCCCATCCTCACCGAGCTGATCGGTCCCAATGCCGCCAACGGGACGAACCGTATCGCCATCCAGCTCGCCAACCTGGCCGCCCTGGGCCGTTTCGCGAAGGGCAAAGCCGTGCCTTGGTCAACGGCTCTGCCGCTGCTCCCGGCAGCCATCGTTGGCGCTGCGCTGGGTGCGTGGTCGGCAACGCTTCTCTCGCCGGGGGCGACCCGCCGCGTGTTCGCCGTTGTACTGATCTTCGTGGCGGCATCGGTGCTGTTGCGTCCCTCTCGGTGGGTCGAGAATCGGGAAGCCGTGCTGCCGGTCGGGTGGCGTCAGGTCGTCTTCCTGGCGATTGGCTTCTACGGAGGCTTCGTCCAGGCCGGCGTCGGGTTCTTGCTGCTGCTCGGTCTCGTGTTGGGCGCCGGGCTCGATCTGGTGAAGGCGAACGGCGCCAAGGTCTTGTTGATCGCTGCGTACACACCGGTGGCGCTGTTGCTTTTCGCCAGCGCGGCCCAGGTCGACGTCATGGTGGGCGTCGTGCTCTCGATCGGCCAGGTCACCGGAGCGTGGATCGCAGCGCACCTGGCCCTCAAGCGGGGAGCCGAGTTCGTCCGCTGGATTCTCGTGGCGGCGGCGGTGGTGGCAGCGGGACGCATGTTGCTCGCCGCATGACGACCGTCGAATAGGTGTCCGCCAGACACCCGCATACCATGGACGTGTGAAGAATCCCGCGCTGCTGTGGCTCGACGTTGGCGTGCTGCTCCTGTTCGTCGTCCTGGGACGCCGCACCCACGAAGAGGCCGAGACGCTGTCCGGTGTCTTGCGCACCGCGGCACCATTCATGCTGGCGTTGCTCGCCGGATGGACCGTCACGAGCGCCTGGACCCGGCCCGCTCGGCTGCCTGTCGGTCTCGGCGTTCTGGTCGCAACGATTGGGATCGGGATGCCGCTCCGCCGGATCGTCTTCGACGAGGGCACCGCGACACCGTTCGTGATCGTGGCGACGCTGTTCCTCGCTGCCGGATTCCTCGGCTGGCGCCTCGGCGCCGCATGGCTGGCTTCGCGCAAGACGCAGCAGGCGGCGTCCGCGGTGGAGTGACGGTGCTCGTGGCCCCGTCAGGCCGAGGGGGCTCCTTCGCACTCCCAGACTCGGGCTTCCCACACGTAACGCGAGCCCTTGGGCGTGACGTGGACGACGTCGGAGTCGACGAGCTCGTGGAGACTCTTGCTCTCGGCGAGTGGCGCCGCGAGCGGGATCATCCGGTCGATGAGCTTCTTCAACGTGCCGAAGGCGCTCCTGGCAGCCTCGAGAATCGCATTCTCGTCTTGCAGCGTGCCCGTGGGGAGGAAGAGCCGGCCGCCTTCGCTCAGCCAGCGGCGCGCTTCGTGCAGCATGCGCACCGGCAGCTCGGACCCGCGCGGTCCACCTCCGGTTTTCGACGGGAACCAGCCGCTGTCAGCTGCGATCGCGTCCGGCACGCCTGAGACGTCGCCGATGATGACATCGGCCTTGACTCCGGCCGGAAGCGGCGAGAACAGGTCGCCCTGGTAGAACTCCATCCGGTCGGCGACGCCGTGCTTCTCGGCGTTGGCCGAGGCAACGGCAACTACGTCGGGGCTGGCGTCGACGCCGTAGACCTTTGCGGCACCGAGCTTGGCGGCGATGATCCCGAGGATGCCCGTGCCGCAGCCGACGTCGATCACAACGTCTCCTTCTCTCACCTCGAGCACCTTGGCGACGAGCGTGGAGATCGTGGAGGGTTGGAACGTGTTGTCGGAAGCGTGGAGTTCCAGCGGGCCGAGGCGGCCCTTCCATGTGATGGTCTGCATTCGGCGATTATGGTCGAAGCCCTGGTCGATCGCATGTTGGTGCTAGCTGCGGTTGGTCGCTGCGCTTGCATCGGTACGCTGCGCCGGTGGACGGTCGACGGCAGCGAAGTGCGCTCACAGCAGCTGAGAACGCGGTAGTTGCGCTGGGGGCGTCGGATGCGGCACGGGCGCGGCTCAATGCAGCCCAAGCTGCAGCCTTCGACCAGCTGAACGTCTACGCCGCCCTGCCCGGTGCGATCGAGGCGGCAGCCGCCGAGCTCGAGACCGCCGGCACGGTGTCGGCGTCGGCGTGGGAGGCCATCGCCGCAGCGTTGCCGGCCGGACCGTTGCGGGCGTCGGTCGATGTCTTCCGGAGATGACGGACCCGGTACGCTGCCGGCCGCATGGGTGATTACCACGTCCACCTCCATCCGCACGGGCCCTACGACGGCACCGGGCCGCCGCCCGGCGAATACCCGGTCGGGCACATCGAGGCGTATCTGGAGGCGGCGCTCGGTCGTGGGGCGGACGAGATCGCTTTCACCGAGCATCTGTACCGGTGCGTCGAAGCCGGACCCGTGCTCGGCCGGTTCTGGGAGCGGGAGCCCGATCGTGAGCTGGCGGCGGCGACGGCGGAGTTCGTTGTCTCCGACATGACGTTGTCGCTCGAGGCATACGTCGACGCGGTGCTCGATGCCAGAGACGCCGGCTTTCCGGTACTGCTCGGCATGGAGGTCGACTTCTTCCCCGACACCATCGGGGCGGTGCTCGAGTTCCTCGAACCGTACCCGTGGGACATCCTGATCGGATCGGTGCATTGGGTCGGCGGGTGGTCGATCGATCACACCAACTCGATCTTCGAGTTCGATCGGCGCGGCATCGAGCAGTCCTATCTCGACTACTTCGCCCTCGAAACCCAGTTGGCGGCCTCCGGTGCTGTCGATGTGCTCGCCCATGTCGATGTCGTGAAGAAGATGGGACACCGCCTCCCCGCGCCACCCATCGCCATGTACGGAGAGGTCGTGGCCGCAGCCGCAACGAGCGGCGTGGCCGTCGAGGTGTCGAGTGCCGGTCTGCACCAGAAGATCGGCGAGATCTACCCGGCCCCCGAGTTCCTCGAGATGTTCGCTGCGTCCGGCGTGCCCATCACGCTGGCCAGCGACGCCCACTACCCGGCCGATGCTGCCCGGGATCGGGACGTCGTCATCGCTGCGGCGCGGCGCGCCGGATACTCAGAACGTCTCCGTTTCCGGCGCCGCGACGGGCAGCCCGTTCCGCTGGAGGAAGGGTGAGCGAGTCCCACGGCGAGATCCACGACGAGCACCCGTTCGTCACGCCGCCCGAGCAGCGTGATCCGGCGCGGCGGCTCCGGGGTCGATTGGCCGCACCGGTCACCATCCTCACAGCGGGCCGCGATCGCAACCGCACCGGACTCACCGTGTCGTCCCTGGTGGTGGCCGAGGGGGCGCCCCCGCTGGCCTACTGTCTGCTCGGCCCGGAGAGCGACCTCATCGACGCCTTGCGTGCCACGGGTCGATTCGTCGTGCACGTTTGTGCCACGGAGCATCGGTCGATCGCCGACGTGTTCGCCGGGATTCGCCCGAGCCCTGGCGGGCTCTTTCGGGGGCGAGAGGCGATGGACACCGAGTACGGACCCCGGCTCGCCGGATTCGACACGTTTGCGTTTTGCTCGCTCGTCGGTGCTCGGGAGGAGAGCTACTCCGTGCTGGTCCGAGCGACGATCGACGAGATCGTGACGGCTGAACTCGACGACCCGCTGCTCTATTTTCGCGGCCGCTACCGGTCGCTCGACGCATGACGCTGCAGTACGCCAGCACGCGCGGCGGCATGGACGGGGCGTCGTTCAGCGACGTCCTGCTCGCCGGGCTCGCACCGGATGGCGGTCTCGTGGTGCCCGAGCCGGTGCCCGTGCTTTCGGCGCGAGACCTGGATCGTCTGCGTGGCGCGCCATACGCGTCCGTTGCTGCGGCAGTCGTTGCGCGGTTCGCCCCGGAGATTCCCGAAGCCGAGGTGGCCCGCATGGCGCACGACGCCTACGCCCCGTCGGTGTTCGACCATCCCGACGTCGTGTCGCTGTCGCTGCTGGGTCCGGGTGTCCACCTCGCCGGGCTTTCGCACGGTCCCACGCTGGCGTTCAAGGACATGGCCCTCCAGATGTTGGGCCAGCTCTTCGAGTACGAGCTGACGCGGCGCGGGCAACGGCTCACGGTGCTTGGAGCGACATCGGGCGACACCGGTTCCTCGGCCGAGCACGCCATGATCGGGAAGCGACACGTCGACGTCTTCATGCTCTCGCCGCTCGGTCGCACCAGCCCGTTCCAGGCGGCGCAGATGTACACGCTGGATGAGCCCAACATCTTCAACCTGGCGGTGCGCGGGGTGTTCGATGACTGTCAGGATCTCGTCAAGGCGGTCAACGGCGACGCCGAATTCAAGGCCCGATATCGGATCGGCGCGGTGAACTCCATCAACTGGGCGCGCATCGCGGCCCAGGTGGCCTACTACGTGTTCATCGCGCTGCACCGTCGTTTTGACGCCCAGCCGGTCGACGTGGCGGTGCCGACCGGGAACTTCGGCAACGTCTATGCGGGTTTCATCGCACGCCGCATGGGTGCGCCGATTCGGCGGCTGATCGTCGCCACCAACGAGAACGACGTCCTTGCCGAGTTCTTTGCGACGGGGACCTACCGGATCCGTGACGCCGCAGAGGTGGCGGCGACGTCCAGCCCGTCGATGGACATCTCGAAGGCGTCCAACTTCGAGCGATACATCTACAGCATCTATGGAGACGACGCCGATGCGGTTCGGCTGCGTTTCGGCGACCTCGTGGCTGGGGGAGGATTCACGGTCGATGAGGATGCCCGCCGGGCGATTGCGGCCACCGGCCTCGTCGCAGGCTCCTCGAGTCACGACGATCGCATCGCCACGATCCGGCGCCTGGCGGCGGAGCAGGGCGTCGTGGTCGACCCGCACACGGCCGACGGCGTCAAGGTAGGGCTCGATTTGCGCGACCCGGACGTGCCCCTGGTCTGCCTGGAGACGGCCCGGCCGGCCAAGTTCGCCGGCACGATCGAGGAGGCCTTGGGTGCGCCTCCCGCGATTCCGGCGCGGTTCGCCGGCCTTCTCGATCGCGAACAACACGTCGCCGTGGTCGATGCCGACCTCGACGCCGTGAAGCGATACATCGCAGCCCACGGCAACGACGCGGCGCGCCCGTAGACTCCGCCACCTATGACGAGCGCTCCACCCCGTGTTTGGCTGACCACGCTGGGCTGTTCCAAGAACCAAGTCGACTCCGAGAAGGTGACGGCGATGCTCGGCGAATCCGGCTACCTCGACGCCGCTTCGCCCGAATCGGCCGATGTCGTGATGGTCAACACCTGCGCCTTCATCGAGGCAGCCCGCGAGGAGTCGATCGCCACGATTCTCGAGTTGAGCGAAGCCAAACGTGACGACGCTCGACTGATCGTCATGGGATGCATGGCCCAGCGGTACGAGACCGAGCTGGCGGAGGCCTTGCCAGAGGCCGATGCGGTGATCCCGCTCGATCGCTACACCGAACTCGTCGATCGGCTCGATGCCATGACCGAGTGGCAGCCGCTGCGGATCCGACCAACCCGGTCGTCGCACATGGACATCTTGTATCAGACACGTCGACCAACTCCTGTGACGCCGTATGCCTACGTCAAGGTCGCAGAGGGGTGTGACAAACCGTGCACGTTCTGCGCCATTCCGCTCTTCCGCGGCAAGCAGCGATCCCGGGCACCCGCGAACATTCGCACCGAGATCGCGGGGCTCGCCGAGGGAGGTGTCGGCGAGGTCGTGCTCGTTGCGCAAGATCTCGCCGCGTACGGGCGAGACATCGGTGCACCCGGCGGCATCACGGAGCTCGTGCGGTTCGTCACCGACGTGGATGGACTGCGGCGCCTGCGCCTGTACTACCTCTATCCCAAGGAGATCCGGCCAGCCCTGATCGATGAGATGGCATCCAACCCGGTCGTGGCACCCTATTTCGATCTCTCGCTGCAGCATGCGTCGGCCTCGCTGCTGCGGGCGATGAAGCGGCCCGGCAGCGGCGAGCGGCACCTCTCCCTCATCGATCAGATCCGAGCGGCGGATCCCGATGCGGCGTTGCGCTCGTCGTTCATCGTCGGCTTCCCCGGAGAGTCCGATGGAGAGGTGGAGGAGCTGGCAGAGTTCATTCACGCTGCCCAGCTCGACTGGGCCGGCTTCTTCCCCTACTCGGCCGAAGAAGGCACGCCGGCCGCCGAGCTGTCCGGCCAGGTCGCCGAGGCAGACAAGACCGAGCGGCTGCGGTATCTGCAGAGCATCCAAGAAGACATCACGGCGTTGCGGAACGCCGGGCAGACGGGGCGCCGGCTCGAGGTGCTCGTCGATCAGGTGGAGGATGGCCGAGCCGTCGGCAGGTCCTATCGAGAGGCCCCCGAGATCGACGGCGTCATCTTGCTCGACGCAGGCGAGCCGGGTGAGTGGGTCGAGGCGGAGATCACCGGGGGTTACGGGACCGACCTCATCGCCACCGTCGTGAGGCACTAGCAGGGTGCGGAAAAGGGGGTCCGCCGGTTTGGTGGCCGAGGACGCGGCACTGTCACGCACGATTTGACGTTGTTTGCCGGGCTGGCACTGGTGCTTTTCCGCACACTCCTAGCTGGTTGCCCAAAGATCCTGTCCGTAGCCGTCGGTAGGCTGGCGACACGAGAGCTCCGAAAGGAATTGACGTGACCGACCAGCAACCGTCCAGTGCAGACAATTGGCTCCGGAAGGCCGAAGAGGCACTGCAGCGCGCCAGCGAGGCCGTGAGCGCCGCATGGAAGTCGACCGAGGGAGCGCGGGGCCAGGCTTGGGAAACGGCCAAGCATGCCGTCAACCAGGCAGCGGAGGCCATCGACCAAGGTCTCGACACCGCAAAGGAATCCTGGGCCCACGCCTCCGGAAGCGATGACCCCGCCGAGTCCGATGACCCCGCCGTGTCCGCGGATGAGACCTCCGCGTCCGAGCACGAGGCTGCGGACGAAGCCGGCGGCCGGTCCGATGTGTCGGGAGCGGACCCCGCCGGATGATCGTAGAGACGCTGGCCGTCGGCACCGAGCTGCTGCTCGGGCAGATCGTCAACTCCAACGCCGCTGCGATCGGAACGCGGCTGGCCGACTCGGGGTTCGACCACTTCCACCAGACGGTCGTCGGTGACAACGTTGCCAGGATCACTGCTGCGATCACGAGTGCCGCGCAGCGGTCCGATGCGCTGATCATCACAGGGGGGATCGGCCCGACGCAGGACGACCTCACCCGGGATGGGCTGTGTGCGGCGGCCGGCGTCGAGATGCGATTCAGCGACGAGTACGCCGATCGCCTGCGCCGCTGGTGGGAGCGCCGCGGTCGCACGATGCCCGACAGCAACTTGCGCCAGGCCGAATATCCAGACGGCGCAGAGATGCTGATCAACCGCAAGGGCACGGCTCCGGGACTCCGCATGCGAATCGGGCAATGCTGGGTCTTTGCGGTACCGGGCGTGCCGGCCGAGATGATCGCCTTACTCGAGGACGACATCTTGCCGTTCCTGCGCACGGAGGCGGGCGAAGCCTCCGTGGTGGTGAGCCGCCTCATCCGCACGTGGGGTGAGTCGGAGTCGAGGGTCGGGGAGATGATGAGCGATCTCTTCGAGCAGTCGAGCAATCCGTCGCTTGCGTTCCTGGCCAGTTCCGGCGAGATCAAGCTGCGCCTCACGGCGAAGGCGGAAGACGTCGAGTCAGCCCGTGCGCTCATCGCTCCGGCCGAGGAGGAGGTGCGGCGCCGCATGGGCATGCTCGTCTTCGGTGCCGACGACGAGACGATCGAGGCGGTGCTGTTCTCCGCCCTGGGGGAGAGGGGGTGGTCCATCGCCACCGCCGAGTCGGCAACCGGCGGCCTCATCGCTGCCCGTCTCGCCGGCGTGCCCGGGGCGTCGAAGCATTTCGTCGGTTCCGTGGTCGCGTACGACCCCATGGTCAAGGAAGCCGTGCTCGGGGTCGATGCAGCATTGGTACGAGAGCACGGTGTGGTCAGCGAAGCGGTGGCGCTTGCGATGGCGAGCGGCGCCGCCACGCAGCTGGACGCCGATGTCGTGATCGCCGTCACCGGTGCTGCCGGCCCCGACCCGCTGGAGCAGAGGGCCGGCACGATGATCATCGCTGTCCAGACGCCCGAAGCCGCCCACGCCCGCACCTTCTTCATGCCTGGCGATCGCGAGCGAGTCCGGGTCTACACGACAACGGCGGCACTCCAGCTCGCCAGGCTTGCGATCACGGGTGCGTGGTGGGGGAGTGTGCCGGAGCGGTGGAGCGCCCCACAGAAGCGATGAGTGAGCGGCCGGAACGGCTCTTCCTCGCCGTGGCACTGACGGATGAGGCTCGTCACGGTCTTGCCGCTCGGCTCCAAGACCGTCTCGCCGGCGATCGGCTGCCGGGTCGTGCCGTTGCGATTGGCAACTGGCATCTCACGCTGCGTTTCTTGGGTCTGGCGACGCCGATGGAGCGTGATGCGGTGCTGGCGCATCTCGATCAACACGTCCAGGCCGCCCCGTTTCGCATTCGTTGGGGCGGGCTCGGTGCGTTCCCGCGAGCCTCGCGTGCTTCGATCCTCTGGATCGGGGTGACGACCGGTGCCGACTCGCTGGCGTCCCTCGCCGGTGAATCCGAGGAGGCTGCGCGGGCCGCCGGCTTCGAACCGGAAGGTCGTCCCTTCCATCCCCATCTGACGATCTCGCGAATGCGACCGCCTGAGAACGTGCGGACCTTGCTCGATGGCGAATCCCTCGGCATTGCAATGGATGTGACGGCGGTCACCCTCTACCGCAGCATTCTCGGTGGCAATCGCCCCGCCGAGTACGAAGCGATCGAAGTGGTCGACCTGTGACGTTCGACGTCTTCCGATCCTCGACATCGAACAGATGTTCGCCTACTATTCCCCGTCGAATCACATGCTTGCAATTCGGCCCCGGGTAGCGTTCGTGTCACAGCCAGCGGATACCTTCGCCGAGTAACCCAGACGACGCCCCAGGAGGGACCCACGTGAGCAAGGACAACCTCGACAGGGACAAGACCCTCGAGATGGCGATGTCGCAGATCGAGCGACAGTTCGGCAAGGGCGCCATCATGAAGCTCAGCGACGGCACCGTCCGCAACGTCCGAGCAATCCCCACGGGAGCGCTTGCGTTGGACCTGGCGCTGGGGATCGGCGGGGTGCCGCGGGGTCGCATCGTGGAGATCTACGGCCCGGAATCCTCCGGCAAGACGACCCTGGCCCTCCACGTCGTGGCGGAGGCGCAGCGCAACGGCGGCGTGGCGGCCTTCATCGACGCCGAGCACGCTCTCGATCCGGTGTACGCCAAGGCGCTCGGTGTCGATGTCGACGAGCTGCTCATCTCGCAGCCGGACACGGGGGAGCAGGCGCTCGAGATCGCCGACATGCTCATCCGCTCCGGGGCCCTCGACGTCGTCGTGGTCGATTCCGTTGCCGCCCTCGTGCCCCGCGCCGAGTTGGAGGGTGACATGGGCGACACGCATGTCGGACTCCAGGCACGTCTGATGTCGCAGGCGCTGCGCAAGCTGGCCGGCACCATCAATCGATCCGACACCACGGCCGTATTCATCAACCAGCTTCGCGAGAAGATCGGTGTCATGTTCGGCTCTCCGGAGACCACCCCCGGTGGGCGGGCGCTCAAGTTCTACTCCAGCGTGCGAATCGACGTGCGCCGTATCGAAGCCATCAAGCAGGGCACCGACAACGTCGGCAACCGTGTGCGGGCCAAGATCGTCAAGAACAAGGTGGCGCCGCCGTTCCGCGTGGCGGAATTCGACATCATGTTCGGCGAGGGCATCTCTCGTGAGGGCAGCCTCATCGATGTCGCCGTCGAAGAGGGCGTGGTGAAGAAGGCGGGGGCTTGGTACACCTTCGATGGTGACCAGCTCGGTCAGGGCCGAGAGCGTGCCAAGCAGTTCCTGCGGGACAATCCGGAGATCTCCATGCAGCTCCAAGACCAGGTGCTCCGTGCCGTCGGCTTCATCGTCGACGAGGAAGAGGATGTGGCCGAGGGGGAGGCGTCGGACGCCGAAGCCGCAGCTGATGCGGACGGCGAGCGTTGACGAGCGGGTTGCACCGCAATTGACGGTATTTGTGGTCAAACCAAGATTTCGCGGTTCCGATCTTCGGGATCGTGGGGTACCATCCAAAGACCACACACCAACAACTCTGAAAACACCAACATTGGGACTGAGAAGGAGCGACATGCGACGTGAGCTACGAGGGAGGGCGAGGCCGAACGGCCGCTGAGGCCCCCGTCGATCGCGTCCGTGTCTTGTGTGTGTGCCGAGCCTCTGTGGCTCGGCACGCTGCGTTCTCAGTCCCGGGAACGGGGACACATGGAATGGGTCATCACCGTGGCGGTGGCCGTAGCTGTCGGTGTCGCTGCGTTCTTTGCC
Organism: Acidimicrobiia bacterium; assembly: GCA_035458525.1. Classification (GTDB taxonomy): domain Bacteria; phylum Actinomycetota; class Acidimicrobiia; order Spongiisociales; family UBA5794; genus DATHZQ01. The sequence continues at coordinate 8,636 of DATHZQ010000067.1, read as the reverse complement.
GGGCGGGAGGCGTCGCGCCGCCGGCGGGAACGGATGACGGACTCGGCACAGGATGTGCTCGGCGAGGCCCGAGTCGAAGCGCAGAAGATCCTTGCCCGTGCCGAAGAGGAAGCCCGGGCGCTGGCGGAGGCCTATCGGGAGCGTGAAGAGGCGCAATTGGACCATCGCCGTGTCGAGGCGTCGACGCTGGAAGAGCGTCTGGCCCAACGCGAGGCGACCCTCGAGCAGCGCGCCGCCAACCTCACGCAGCGTGAGGAGATGTTGATCGACAAGGAGCGTGGCATCAGTGACGCCCGGTCCCAGATCAACGCATTGGAAGAGAAAGCCCGCAGCTACCTCGAGCGAGTCGCCGGCTTCGATTCTCGGGCGGCCAAGAGTGAGCTCCTGCAGAAGGTCGAGGACGAGGCCCGGCGCGAAGCCATGGTCGTCGTGCGGGATCTCGAGATCAAGGCCCGCGAGGAAGCCGACCGCAGAGGCCGCCGCATCCTGGCCACCGCAGTGCAGCGGCTCGCCGCGGACGTCGTGAGCGAAGCCACGGTCAGTGTCGTCGCGCTTCCCTCGGATGAGATGAAAGGTCGGATCATCGGCAGGGACGGGCGCAACATCCGCACCTTCGAGGCCGTCACAGGGGTCAACCTCATCGTCGACGACACGCCGGAAGCAGTGTCGGTCTCGACGTTCGACCCCGTGCGGCGCGAGGTGGCCCGCATTGCGCTCGAACGCCTCGTCGAAGATGGACGGATCCACCCTGCCTCGATCGAAGAGGCGTACGAGAAGGCCCAGGCGGAAGTCGAGCAGACCATTCGTGATGCGGGTGAGTGGGCATTGCTCGAAGTGGGTGTGAGCCGGATGCATCCTGAGCTCATCACGCTGCTCGGCAGGCTCCGCTACCGGACGTCGTACGGGCAGAACGTGCTCAACCACCTCATCGAGAGCGCCCACATCGCGGGGATGCTGGCGTCGGAGCTCGGTCTCGAGCCGGGCGAAGCCATGCGAGCGGCGTTCTTGCACGACATCGGCAAGGCGGTGTCCCACGAGGTCGGCGGTTCCCATGCCCTGATCGGTGCCGAGATCGCCCGCCGGTTTGGCGAGGATGCCTCGATCGTCCACGCCATCGAGGCGCACCACAACGAAGTCGAACCGCGCACGCTCACCGCCGTGCTCGTGCAAGCAGCGGATGCCGTTTCCGCGGCTCGCCCTGGCGCCCGGCGCGAGGCGCTCGAATCGTACGTGCGGAGGCTCGAGAAGCTCGAAGACATCGCAGGAGCCTTCGACGGCGTCGATCGCGTCTACGCCATGCAGGCAGGGCGTGAGATCCGTGTCGTCGTCGACCCGGGCACGATCGACGACCTGGCGTCGGCGCAGCTGGCCCGGCAGATCGCCCGGCGGCTGGAGGACGAGCTGCAATACCCCGGCCAGATCGAGGTGACGGTGATCCGGGAATATCGCGCCACCGACTACGCTCGCTGACCGTCCACTTCAGGAAGTTGCCATGTCCGAGCTCGTGATGCTGGGAATGCCGGGTGTGCGCGTGGCGCGCGACCCGAAACGCACCGGCCAGAGCTATTTCATCCGTACTTTCGGGTGTCAGATGAACGAGCACGATTCGGAGCGCATCGGTGGCCTGCTGGAAGCCGATGGCATGGTGCCGGTCGACCGGCCGGAAGATGCCGACGTGGTCGTGCTCAACACGTGCACGATTCGGGAGAACGCCGACCAGAAGCTGTATGGCTACTTGGGAGCGTTGCGGGCGATCAAGCGGCGCCGGGACGGCATGCAGATCGCCGTGGGCGGGTGCATGGCCCAGAAGGACAAAGAGCTCATACACGAGCGAGCCGGCTGGGTCGATGTCGTGTTCGGCACCCACAACACCCACCGCGTCGTCGATCTGCTCGACCATGCCGTCGAGTGGGGCCCGGTCACCGAGATCCTGGAGCAGACCACCTCCGTCGATGACCTACCGTCGTATCTCCCGGCGCACCGGGAATCACCATTCTCGGCGTGGGTCACGATCACCATCGGCTGCAACAACTCGTGCACGTTTTGCATCGTGCCGATCGTTCGTGGCGCCGAGATCTCGCGTCGCCCCGGCGACATCTTGCAGGAGGTGCGTGGTCTGGCGGCGAACGGTGTCAGCGAGGTCACGCTGCTCGGACAGAACGTCAACTCGTATGGGCGGGACCTCGAGCTCAACGGCCGCAAACCGCTGTTTGCGGACCTTCTCCGGCGCACCGGCGAGATTGAGGGCATTCGACGGATTCGCTACACCAGCCCCCATCCCAAGGACTTCCGCGAGGACGTGGCCGAAGCGATGGCGGAAACTCCGGCGGTGTGTGAGCAGATGCATCTTCCGCTGCAATCCGGGAGCGATCGCATCCTGGCGTCGATGCACCGCGGCTACAACGCCGAACGCTTCTTGACGAAGCTGGCGATGGCCCGTGACATCGTGCCCGGGCTGGCGGTGTCGACCGACATCATCGTCGGATTCCCCAGCGAGACCGATGACGATTTCTCACGGACGATGGAGGTCGTGGCCGAGGCGCGGTTCGACGGTGCGTTCACGTTCCAGTTCTCGCCGCGCCCGGGTACGCCTGCCGCCACGATGGACCAGCAGGTCCACCCCGAGGTGGTGCAGGAGCGCTTCGAGCGTCTTGTGGCGTTGCAGAACCAGATCTCATACGAGAAGAACCTCGAACTCGAGGGTGCCGAGCTCGAAGTCATGGTGGAGGGCCCCTCCAAGAAGGACGCCAGCGTTGTGACGACACGCACCCGGGGCAACAAACTGCTCCACGTTGCCGAGCAGCTCGAACCCGGCACGTATCATCGCGCCGTGGTCGATCGTGCGGCACCGCATCACCTCCTCGGGAGCTTGGTGTCCTGACGATCTGCGCGATCCTGGGCCCGACCGCTTCCGGGAAGTCGGAGGTGGCGATTGCGGTCGCAGAACACACGGGCGGAGAGATCGTTTCCGTCGACTCGATGCAGGTGTATCGCGGCATGGACATCGGCACGGCCAAGCCGGACGCCGCGATGTGCCAGCGCGTGCCGCACCATCTGCTGGACCTCGCCGAGCCGGCTCACGACATGACGGTCGCCGAGTTCCAGCAGGTGGGCCGCACCCTGCTGGCTGATCTCGAGGCTCGTGAAACGCCCGCGATCGTCGCCGGCGGATCCGGGATGCACTTCCGCTCGCTGGTCGATCCGATGACCTTCGCTCCCTCGGAACCGGCCCTGCGCAAGGCGCTGGAGGCCTCACCGCTGGAGGAGCTCGTTGCCGAGTTGCTCGCGGCCGATCCGAACGCCGTGGCCCATGTCGACGCCGACAATCCACGTCGGGTCATCCGTGCGGTCGAGGTCTTCCGCCTGACGGGAGCGACGCCGTCGCAACGCACCGGGAGTGACGAGTATCGAGCGTTGCGCAACTACCGGCCCGAGAGACCCTTTCGGGCAGTGGGGCTGGATCCAGGCGAACGGCTCGAAGCGCGGGTGATCGAACGGTTCGACGCGATGCTCGCGGCAGGGCTGCTCGAGGAGGTGCGGAGCTTGGCTCCCCAGCTCGGCCGCACCGCCCGCCAGGCCGTTGGTTACAAGGAGCTCCTGCCGGTCGTCGCCGGCGACGCATCGCTCGCCGAGGGGCGCCAAGTTGCGATCAGCGGCACCCTCGGGTTGGCAAAGCGGCAGCGCACGTACTTCCGGAGAGATCCTCGCATTCGTTGGCTGCCGTGGCAGGATGACCCGGCCGACCGTATCGCTGCGGTGATCGAAGCGTTCGAGGAGCCAACGTGGACTTCGTGAAGATGCAGGGCCTGGGCAACGACTTCGTCGTCGTGACCGGCCCCGTCGAGCTCGATACGCACACCATCGTGCGCTGGTGTGATCGGCGGCTCGGCATCGGCGCCGACGGTGTGCTCGAGGTCACGCCCTTGGGGCGCGATCGCATCCGCATGCGTTACTGGAACGCCGATGGGGGAGAGGCAGAAATGTGCGGCAACGGTCTGCGGTGCCTGGCGGCGCTCGCCGTAGGGCGGGGCTGGGTCGACGAGCGCTTGTTGGTGGTGGAGACCGCCGTGGGCGACCTACCCGCCGAAGTGCTCGATGACGGGCTGGTCCGCGCCCTGGTAGGCGAGGTCGGCGTGGCCGGTGTGCCGGAGGAGATCGCCGGTCGCACGATCCACCCGATCAGCGTCGGCAATCCACACGCCGTGCTCTTCGTCGACGATCCGAACCAGGAGCCGGTCGAGACGCTGGGACCCCGCATCGAGCACGATGACCGATTCCCGCATCGGGCCAACGTCGAGTTCGTGACACCGATCGGCCCGGATCGGATCCGGATGCGCATCTGGGAGCGGGGGGTCGGGGAAACGATGGCAAGCGGCACCGGGGCCACCTCGGCGGCGTTCGCCAGCGTTCACTATCGGGGAGTCGAGGCGCCGGTCACCGTGGAGCTACCCGGCGGCGAGCTCCTGGTCGATTTCGAGGGCGATCAGGCATGGATGACCGGCCCCGGCGTCGTTGTGTACGAGGGCACGGTTGATTGAGTGGATGCCGGTCGGGCCTGTTGGCCGGACCTAGGTCGTGACGCGTTCGGCGTGGTGACGGATTGCAGGCCGTTGCCCCCTCGATGAGGGTCGATTGGCAGCTTCGACGTCGCCGAGCGCTATTCGACGCGGCGCAGCACCGCGACGACGACGCCGAGGATCTCAACACCGTCGGCGAAGACCATGGGTGGGAAGTCCGGGTTCTCGGCCTTCAGCACGACCCGATTGTCGAGCCGCTGCAGCCGCTTGACGGTCGCCTCCTCGCCCTCGATGAGGGCGGCGACGATCTGACCATCTCGAGCGTGCTCCTGGCGGCGGACCACGACGTAGTCGTCGTCGAAGATCCCGATGTCGATCATCGAATCGCCTCGCACGCGAAGCATGAAGACGGGGTCGTTCCCGACCAGCTCGGTCGGCAGCGGGAAGACCTCCTCGATGTCCTCCTCGGCGAGGATCGGCGAACCAGCCGCGATGCGACCCACCAAGGGGACGTCGCGCACCGGCGCCCGTACGAGCCCGGATTCGCTGTAGCCACCGTCGTCGATGACCTCGATGGCCCGGGGTTTCGATGGATCACGTCGAATGAAGCCCTCTTTCGCCAGCGTCGAGAGGTGGCTGTGCACCGTGGAGGGTGAGCTGAGGCCGACCGCCTCGCCGATCTCACGCACCGATGGGGGATAGCCACGGCCCCGCACCGTGCTCAGGATGTAGTCGAGGATCTGCGCTTGTCGGGCGGTGAGTCGGTCACGATCCATGGTTTTGGGCCTTTCTTACTCCGCTGCGGGCCAGCGTAGCCCGGTTTTCGCGACCTACCAAACATATGTTCGACTTGACACCCGAACAGACGTTCGATACGGTACCAATGTGTTCGAACAGGTGTTCGGAATGGTGAGAGAAAACACCACAACGGCACCGAGGGACGGAATCTGTCACACCGACCAGATACCTTCCCGAATGAGGAGTGCACCTCCTCGGCAACACACGCCAGCGTCCCGTTTACGCCACGGGACGCACCCACAACAGCAGTAGCAGCAGGAGGAGTAACGATGACTCGGCAGCCCACCGTCCCAATGCGGATGTTGGTCATCATCTCCATCGCCGTGGCAGCGTTGCTCCTCCTCGCTTCTGCCGTCCAAGCCACCGGTGAGCCGGTCGCAACGATCGATTACCGCGTGGAGGCGGGCGACACACTGTGGTCGATCGCCGCCGAGACCGGCGCAGGCAGCGATGTGCGAGCCACGATCTCGGCCATCAAGCGCATCAACGACCTCGACGGCTCGTTGATCTACGCCGGGCAGGTCCTGGAGCTCCCAGCGCTCGTCGCTAGCGGCTGACAGCACCCGTTGCCGGCGGCTGGCTTCCTGGACTGTTGCAGGAGCGGCGGAACCATCCCGCTTCGTCCCGTCAGCGCCCGAATCATGTCCGATTGCCGACCGCGCCGTGTGGCGATTTCGAGAAGCAATGCACTTGCATCGTGGAGGGCGGCTTGGGGCAGGTCGATGCGGATCGTCGATCCCTGCAGTCACTCGGCCGACGGATTCGATGGTTGCCGTGAATACGCCAACTCGTTCTGGCCACGATGGAGGGTTACGCTCTTCGATACCCATGCATTGCCCCTTCTGCAGTGGCGACGATACGCGCGTCGTAGACAGCCGTGCAGCCGACGCCGGCAGCAGCATCCGGCGCCGCCGCGAGTGCGTCACCTGCACGCGGCGATTCACAACCTACGAACGTCCCGTCATCGCCCACATGGTGCGCAAGCGGAACGGCGGCCTGGAGCCGTTCGACGGTCACAAGCTGCGGCGCGGCGTAGAACGTGCACTCGCCGGGCGCCCCGTTGCGGAAGGCAGCGTCGACCGCCTGGTCGCCGATCTTTCCGCTTTCGTGGGCGCACAGGGCGGCGAGGTGAGCGCCGACGAGCTCGGGGATGAGGTGCTCGTACGCCTGCGAGACATCGACGAGGTGGCCTATCTGCGGTTTGCCTCGGTCTACAAGGAGTTCCAAGGCGCCGAGGACTTCGAGCGAGAGGTCGCCGCACTCGAGGGCGACGGCTGACCCGGGACTCGTCAGGTTCCGGCCAGCCCGGCCATGGTGGCGTCGATGTCTCCGGCGAGCTGGATGATCTGCGCATCGATCTCCACCCGCAGCTGTGTCAAGGCGTCCAGCATCAGCTCGTCCAATTCGGTCCGGAGCAGCGTGTACTCGGCGAGCAGGATCGTGACGGTGGCGGTGTCACCGGTGCGCAGGGCGTCGACGTAGTCGACCTGCCAGGTCAGGAAGCGGTCGACCAGGTCCTGGGCCGCCGCACGATGGTCGGCGAATGCAGCCACTTCGGGGAGTTCGGTCAGAATCAGTGCACTGTCGGCGGCGGCCGTTGCGAGACGAGTGTTGAGCTCGTTCAGATCGTTGCTGGTGGTGGGCAGATCCCCGACGACCATGAATCCGCTGAAGAGCGATCGGTAGTCGAGCACATCGCCGAGTCGCCGTGCGATGGCTTGAGCGGTGGTCGCCTCGGCGGACGTCTGATCGCGGAACGGTCTCAGTTCGTCGAACGGTTCGTCCGACGCCAGCGGCCACGCCGACGGCATGGGCTCGGAAGCAAGCTCGAGGGCGCCGTCGGCGTCGGCGCGAAGGTCGGCTATGACCGGAATCAGTTCCGGGAACTGGCTGGCGTCCTCGGCGGGGTCGGTCACGACGGCAAGCACCTGTTGGGCGGCGGGCAGATCGTTGCGGATCTCGCCGAGGGCGGCGCCGTAGGCGACGGCCAGGTCATCGGCTCTGCCCTCCGAGGTTCGGGGGAGCCACAGCAGGAGCGCCGCCACCGCCGCCACGAGGACGGCGACGGTGATGACCACCGGCCACCGGAAGCTGCGTTCCTTCTCGGCGGTCTTGGACAGCTCCTCGGGCGCCCAGTCCGTCAATGCGTCCGCTTCTCCCGCCTTCCACAGCTGGCTCACGGCTTCAGTGGTGTTCTGTGCCTCCACGTCGTCGAGCGTCTCAGGCGGCGCTTCGATGCCGACGGCGCGGAGGAACCACGATCCGTCGTTGCCGGGCAAGTTCGGGCCCGATCCGTTGGGCGTGCTCATGTCGGGTTGCTGGCCTTCTGCAGGGTCGCGACAATCGTGCGGCTATGAAGATACCTCTCCAACGGCTGGATCCCGGTCTTCCGCTTCCCGCTCCGGCGCACCCGGGAGACGCCGGCGTCGACCTGCGGGCGCGGGATGACCTCGTGCTCCGTCCCGGACAGCGTGCGCTCGTGCCTACGGGAGTCGCCGTGGCCCTGCCCGAGGGCTACGTGGGCCTTGTCGCCCCGCGGAGCGGTCTCGCCACTCGTGATGGTGTCGGCGTCGTCAACGCTCCCGGCATTCTGGACGCGGGCTATCGCGGCGAATTGAAGGTCATCTTGATCAACCACGGCCACGATTCGGTCTCGATCGAGCGCGGTGAGCGTATCGCCCAGCTCGTCGTCGTACCGTTCGTGTCGCCGGAGTTCTTCGCCGTCGAGGCGCTTCCCGACTCGGTTCGAGGCGATGGCGGGTTCGGATCCACCGGCCGTTGAAGGGAAGTTCGGCACGCTGCAGGTGCCGGGCTATCATGATCGCCTCAGGCGGACGTAGCTCAGCTGGTAGAGCGCAACCTTGCCAAGGTTGAGGTCGCCGGTTCGATCCCGGTCGTCCGCTCGATGGGCGGCTCGAGGCCGCCCGCCTCTTTTTGGCAGCACACAATTCACCGTCGTGTGGCGGCGAGTTCGGCGACGTGGCCGAGTGGTTAGGCAAGGGTCTGCAAAACCCTCTACCCGGGTTCGATTCCCGGCGTCGCCTCGGAACTAGAGTTCCACATGCGGGCGCTTAGCTCAGTGGGAGAGCGCTTCCTTGACGCGGAAGAGGTCGGCAGTTCAATCCTGCCAGCGCCCACCCCCGAAACCCGTTGCGGTGCAACGGGTTTCGCCATTCAGGTCCCGACGCCTCCGTCGGCCGAATCGGTCCGCGACCACATCGCGACCACATGAGCGTCGCTCCAGGGTGACGCGAGGGCGTCGGCGGCGTCCCGATCTAGGCCTTCGTACAGGTGCCCGTACACGTCGAGAACGGTTCGAAC
>DATHZQ010000066.1:0-14698 GCA_035458525.1 Acidimicrobiia bacterium | reverse complement strand
CTAATATGGTTTCGACTTCTTCTTTGTTGAAGTCCAGATCGCCGATCAGATCTCGGCCTCGTAAATCGGATTGCATGATATTTCTCCTAAAAGGTATAAAGGGACACGCACATCGTGTCCCTACCAAAAATTTATTCCATCTTCCCCAAAACCAATGCCAATAAAGCCATGCGCATGACCACGCCGTTGAATGCTTCCTGCCAGTAGCGGGACCAGCGGGTGATGTCTACATCGGGAGGAATCTCATCCATGCGGGGCAGGGAGTGCAGCACGATCGAGCTCGACGGCGCCTTCTTCATGACCTCGCGGGTGACCTGGTAGTTGGCAGGTGTGAGGCCGTACTCGTCCTGCTTCTCTTGACGCGATGCCGTGTAATCCGGCTGGACCACGGGCTCCATGTAGAGCACGTCGGCCTCGGCGATGACGTCATCGATGTGCTCGACGATGCGCCACGAGGTGCCCTTGTCGTCCAACTCGGCGAGGAACTCTTCGGTCGGCGACATGTCTTCGGGGCCGAGGATGACCATCTCGGCGTCGAATTGGGAGAGCGCATAGCCGATGGAGTGCATCGTGCGCATGCGGTGGTCGCCGATGCAGACGATGGTCTTGCCGTCCACCGAGCCCATTTCCTTGGTGATCGTGTAGAGGTCGGTGAGGACCTGGGTGGGGTGCTCGCCCCAGCCGTCGCCGGCGTTGATCACCGGGATCGAGGCCCACTTGGCGGCTTCGTGCGGAGCGCCCTGCTGGAAGTGGCGCATGACGAGCGCATCGCCGTAGTACTCGAGCATGTGGACGGTGTCCTTGATGGACTCCTGATAGAAGTCGCCGGCGCGGGTCATCTTGGCGTCGGAGAAGCCGAGGACGTGTCCCCCGAGACGGTGCATCGCGGCTTCGTGAGCCAGGCGGGTGCGGGTGGACGGCTGATAGAAGGCAGTGACGAGCGACTTGTGTGCGAGGAGATCACTGTTGCGGCGTTCCCGGGCGATGGGCTCGAGTCGATCGGCGATCTCGAACACATGGTGGAACTCGTTTCGTTCGAACTCCTTGAGCGACAGGATGTCGCGGCCGGCGAAGCTGCGCATGACGGGGGTCCTCCTCCATCGAACTAGGACACATCTTGCAATTGGTCCTACAATCCTACAATATGATGACAGGACTGGCTAGCTGAGAATTGGCATGATCGCCCGCAGCCCATCACTCACCGAACAGGTGAAGCAACATCTCAAGGAGCGCATCGTCAGCGGTGGCTTCGAGGGTGGCCGCATCCCGGCGGAGAACGATCTCGCCGCCGACCTGGGCGTGAGCCGCACCACCGTGCGTGATGCGCTGAGCCGCCTCGAGCACGAGGGCGCCATCGTTCGCAAGCAGGGCGCCGGCACGTTCGTCAACGAGGCCGGTTTGCAGATCAAGTCACGGCTCGAGGAGATCTGGTCCTATGAAGAAGTGCTGCGTGACCACGGCTACGCCCCTTCGGTCGAGGTTCTTCGGGCCGAGATCGAGCCCGCCGACGAATCCACCGCGCGGGCCCTCGGTCTGGAGCCGGGTGACGACGTGGTCGTCGTTGCCAAGCTCTTCCGCGAGAACGACGAGCCCGTGGTGGTCACCGCCAACCGAATCAACGCAGCGCTGATGGACGCTGCGGCACTGGATGACGCCGCGGCGCCTGTGTACGAGCTGCTCGAGCGCTTCGCCGAGCGGCACCTGGCCTATTACCTCTCCGAGATCGTGCCGGTGGCGCTCGATGCCGAGCGAGCCAGGGTGCTCGGCGTCGAGTCCGGCGCGGCCGTCATCTCCTTCGAGGAGGTCGGGTTCGATCAGGACGACGTACCGGTCGTCTTCGCTCGCTCCTTCTTCCGCGATGACCTGCTGAGATTCCGTTTGATAAGAAGAAAGGCAGTCTGAGAACCGATCTTCCCTTCCCATGCGGGAGAGTTTCGAGGGCTCGGGCAGAGACAAGGAGCAACACATGCAGACCTACCTCCGTGGTCGCGACATGATCACCACCCAGGAGTGGACGAAGGACGAATTGGACACCGTCATCGACATCGCCATCGACCTCAAGAAGCGGCGTGCGCTGCGGGAGTCCCATGCGTTGCTGCGCGACAAGGTGCTTGCGATGCTGTTCTTCTTCTCGAGCACGCGAACCCGGGCCAGCTTCGAGGCCGGCATGGCGCAGCTCGGTGGCCACGCCATGTTCCTCGACAGCACCACCACCCAGATCGGTCACGGCGACACGTGGAAAGAGATCGGTGAGATCCTGGGCCGTTACAACGACGGCATCGCCATCCGCCAGGTCGACTGGGGCATCGGCAACCAGTACATCCGGGCGGTTGCCGAAGCGAGTCGCACACCGGTGCTCAACATGCAATGCGACTGGTACCACCCGTTCCAGGCACTGGCTGACCTGCTCACGATCATCGAGCAGAAGGGCGACCCCTCCAAGCTGACGATCAACATGAGCTACGCATACGCGGCCAGTTATCAGAAGCCGATCAGCGTGCCGCAGAGCGTGATCCTGCTCATGACGCGCTACGGCGCCAACGTTCGGCTCACCCGTCCGCCAGAGTTCAAGCTCATGCCCGAGATCGTGGCGCAGGCCGAGGCGAACGCCAAGCACGCCCACGGAAGCTTCGAGATCGTCGAGGACTTCGAAGAGGGAATGCAAGGTGCCGATGTCGTCTACGCCAAGGCGTGGGGCTCCATGTTGACCACCTCAGACCACGAGGAGTCGGCCAAGATCTCGGCGAAGTATCAGGACTGGATCGTCGACGCGCGCCGGATGGAGATGGCCGACGAGGATGCGATCTACATGCACCCGCTGCCCGCCGACCGCAACATCGAGGTCGCCGACGAAGTGATCGACGGCCGCTGGAGCCGAGTCTTCGATCAGGCCGAGAACCGACTGCACGCCCAGAAGTCCGTCATGGCGTTGACCATGTAGGGCAAAGCCCTCCATGGTCAAGGTTGGAGTATCCGTGCCGGGGGCACGGATACTCCTGCGCCTGGGGGTGCACTCGGCCGTGGGTGAAAAAGGGGCACTCCGCGTTTCAGCGGGGTGTGATGTTGGCGAGTAGGTCCCAGTTGGGTCTGCCGGCGTAGAGCAACGCTCGGATCCGGTAGTTCCGGAAGTTGGTGATGCCAAACGCGACCCGCTTGATGCGCTTGACCAGGTTGTTGACGGCTTCGGTCGGGCCGTTCGACACTCGGGCACGGTGCCATGCCACGATCAGGTCTCGCCAGCGGCTGATGGTGCGGCCGAGGGAACGCACCTCGGGTGGCATCGAGTCGTCACGGAGGTCGTCAGCGAGCTGACCTGCGTACTCGGAAGCCAGGACAGGGTCGGTGATGTCGTAGACCGACCGGATGGTCTCCTTGGCGTGCCAGGTCATCTGCACCTCGCCTCGAGGATCCCCGGCACGGAGCAGGCCACGCAGCTTGGCGTCGCCTCGTTCGTCGAGACGTTCATGGGCTTTGGTCAACAACCTGCGGGCCCGATACAACGGATCGTGCTTGCGGCCCCGGTGCCCGAGCGTTTCGTTCTGGACCCGGCGGCGGCACTCGTCCAGTTTCGTGTTCGCCAGCCGAACGACGTGAAACGGGTCGGCCACCTGCACGGCGTCGGGCAGCATGGCATCGAACACTTTGCGGTAGGGGCCGGACAGGTCCAACGTGGCCCACTCGATGCGGTTGCGCCACTCGGCGGGTCGCTCAGCGAGCCAGTCGATGGGCCCTTGGGCGGTTCGGCCCTCGACGACATCGAGGAGCTGACCGGCTCCGACATCGACGATCTGGGTGGTCCACTGTTGCCGCCGCCAGCGACCCAGGCGGCACCTGAGCGTCTCGTCCAGACCAAGGGCGGTGACGTCACCGAACCGATCTGGGTCGTCGACCAGGACCTGCCCGTAGGCGACCACAGCGTCCATCACTGCGTGCCATCCGCAGTCGAGATCCTTGGCGACCTCGCTCACCGAGCGGCCATGACGACCCACCTGCACCGTGGCCCACCGACCGGCCCGATCGGTCAGCTTGAGACGAGGTGCCGCAACCCTGGGTGCCTGTTCGGTGAACGACCCGCACCCTGACGGACACCCCCAGCGGATCTTGCGCCACACCAGCACTGCTGGCTGCCCGAAACACGGAAGATCCGTCAACTCCACCGTGTCCCGGTCCTTGACCACCACCGTGCCCTCGCAACCCCGACACAACGGCCGGACCCCACGGGTCTCGATAGTGACCCGAAGCCTCCCGCCGGTGTCGGTGACGTCCAAGACGGTCACGTCACCCAGACCGACCAGCAACTCGCACATAGCAATAGGATCAGACGACAACAGGGACTCCCGGATCTCGACGGCGCTAACACACCGCAAGATTCGTCGAGTCCCTGTTACCCGCCGAGGACCCCGCGCACCCTCAAACCGTCGAACCCCGCTCAAACGCGAAGCGCCCTGTTACTGCACCAATCTGATGATCTCTCCGTAGCCGATATCGTCGACGGCACCCGAACCTTCCAGCTTCACCACCATGAAGTCTGCGGCAGGTGTTCCGAGCACCGGGCGAATGGCCGTCTCGCCGTCGATGACGTCGTCGAAGGTGACGGTGGGACAAGCACGCCGTCCCGGTAGAGCCACACGAGGGCGTCCTCCTCGACCTCGACCAGCGTGACCTGCTCGACCGCAACGAGACCGGTTCCGAAGGCGCGGAAGTCGAACACGATGGCGCAGTCTTCGGTGACGTCACTCGGGTGTCACACTCAGCGGCGGGTTGTTGCCGTTCGTGCAGGTGCCGAGGTCGTCCGGGTCGCTGGCGTCACCATCTTCGCAAATGATGAGCACGCATCGTTGTGCGGGTGCGTGCAGGTCTGGGTCGCCGCCCGAGCACTTGCTCGTGGGACCTCTACCGCAGGTCGCATCGAAGACCATGGGCCCGTAGCCGCTCGTCGTCAAAACCGATGCGGTGCCTCCGACGTTCTCACCGCTGATTCAAAACCCGACACTCGTCGACGTCGGCTGCGTGCCGGCGGGAAGGCCTCCCCACCAACCGGGGCACCAACCCGCGACAAAACCCCGCTGATGCGGGGCTTTGTGGAGGTGGGGGGAGTCGAACCCCCGTCCCATGAGGTTTCAGCGTCGGCATCTCCGAGCGCAGCCAACAGCGAGCTTTCGGGTTGCGAACCGCTGTCGGCACGTTGTTCGCATCCCTATCCGGAGTGATCTTGACCGCCGGTCTCCGGAACCCCGGCGGCTGCGTCCTGCATTGCGTTGCCCGGTTCCGGCGAGGCAGGCACCCCCCGGGCGGACAGGCTGCTAGTTGTTAGGCAGCCAGTGCCATTTCGTTGTCGGCACGTATTGGTTTCCCGGCTTTTAACGAGGACTCCGGGGTACCTCGGCTCGCTTCCGGCGCATCGACCCTCACGGTCGAAACCATGTCACCCCCGTGACACTGATGTCGTCAGCCCCCCCATTGTAGTGAGGTCGTGCCTGCTCGGTGGCGGCTCAGCTGGCACCCTCCGCTGCACCGGGCACCACGGTCGGGGGAGCGCCCGTTTCGTCTCGAACGGTCTCGTCTCGAACGGCCTCGGCCGACCACTGCTCGCGCTCGCGGCGGCTACGCCTCACGGAGTTCACGCCCCGGATGCCCCACACGCCGACGATGCCCAGGATGCCGACGGTGCGGATCCAATCGGTGTTGCCTCTAGCCGACCCGGGTTCCTCGCTCTGCTCGACCGACCTGCCCGTAGGGTCTGCGCCGGATTCCTGCGCCAGCGCGAGCGGAACCGTCGCTACCAGCAGCGAGCCCGCCAGCAGCGACACGAACAAGATTCTCATGTGGCCAGCCCTACCTCTCGCCGTCGCGAATCGGCCACTACGAACGTAGCCGGGAAAGGATGGGATGACGACGGGTCTGGCGCATCATCCTTCGGTCAGTGGCGTCTGCCCTTGGCGCGGTCCATCTCGCGCTTGATCTCACGCTCCTTGATGCGTTGCCGTTTGTCGATCGTCCGCCGGCCCTTCGCCAATGCCAGCTCCACCTTGGCAATGCCTTTGGTGAAGTACAGGCTCAGCGGGATGAGCGTGAGGCCCTGCTCGTTGACCTTGCCGATCAGCCGCTCGATCTCACGACGGTGCAACAACAGCTTGCGCGGTCGCTCCGGCTCGTGGCCACCGTCCCTGGCGAATTGGTAGGGGGCGATGTGCATGCTCTCGAGCCACATCTCACCACCGCGATAGTCGGCGTACGCATCCTTGAGCTGGACCTGGCCCGCCCGCAGGCTCTTGACCTCGCTGCCCGTCAGCACGAGCCCGCACTCGAACGTCTCGAGGATCTCATAGTCATGGCGGGCGCGGCGGTTCGACGCCATCACTTTGCGTCCGGTATCCGCCTGGCGGGCCATCAGAGGTAGGGCACCGGGTTCACCGGCTCACCGTTGACTCGCACCTCGAAATGCAGGTGCGGGCCCGTCGAAAAGCCGGTCGAACCGATGTAGCCGACCGTGTCCCCTGCCCCGATCTGCGCTCCGTAACCGACAGCGAGCGAGGACTGGTGGGCATAGAGCGTGGCGACGCCGCCGCCGTGATCGATCACGATCGTGTTGCCGTAGCCGCCGTACGGACCGGCCAATATCACTCGCCCTGACGCTGCGGCGCGGATGGCCTGGCCGTGTGGCGCCCGAAAATCGAGGCCCGTGTGCATACGCGCATACCCGAGGATCGGGTGAACCCGGGGCCCGAAGGGGGAGGTGATGGCGCCCGGCACCGGTCGGACGAACTGCGAGGGAGCGGCACCTCCTGAGTCTTGCTCCGCACGGATCGTCGATTCGATCCGATCCTGCTCGGCTTCGAGGCTCGCGAGCTCGCCTTCGAACTGGGCGATGTCGGAAGCCAGGTCGGTCAGCAGCGTGCGCTGCCGGGCGATCTCGGCTTCGACGGCGGCCTGCTGCTCGACTTGCGCGTTCTCGAGATCAGCGAGCCCGGCGGCGATGGCGCTCAGGTTGGCCACCTCGGCGGCGAGCTCGGCCTGGCGGAGCGCGATCCGCTCGGCCTGGCGCTGCTCCGATTGACGAAGCGCCTCGTAGACCACGATGCTCCGCTCGTTGGCCACCGCAATGGCGTTGAGATACCCCATCCCCACGGAGATGTCGGCCAGCTCGCCGGCCGACAGGGCCAGGAACGCCTCGTCTTGGCCGGCGTTCATGTAGAGCTGCCGGGCCCAATGCTCTGCGTCGTCCCTGCTGGCCGCAACGTCCTCACGCGTCGCCGCCAAATCCGAGTACAACGCAGCAAGTGCCAGGCGCACGTCGGCGAGCATCGTCTCCTGACCCTGCAGGAGATCGCGGGTGAGACTCAGCTCGAGACGTGTCCGATTGAGCTCGGCGATCATGCCGTCGAGCCTGCCTTCGCTTGCGGAGAGGTCGGCCGCCAGTGACGAGCGCTGCGATGCCGCCGAGTCGATCTGTGACCTCACGGAGTCCATCCGCGACTGGATGTCCGCCAGATCATCTTCGAGGTCGTAGGCGAGGGCGGGTGCGGACAACGCCACGAGCACGCCGAGGACCACGAGCGCGGAGAGGAGACGCCGGCTCACGTTCGCAAGTATCTGTGCACCGCCAGGCTGAGGCTCGAACCGACGGCTCCGACCAGCACTCCGAAGACCAACGTGAGAACACCCCAGCGCACCAAGAACTCGTTTCCAATTTGTATGTTGATGAACGTGGGAAGGTCGGTGAGGCGATCCAGTGACAGGCGATAGACGAAAACGGCAACGGCAATCGCCAGGATCCCGCCGAAAAGGCCCTCGAGCATCCCCTCCAGGAGGAACGGGATGCGCACGAACCAATTCGAAGCACCCACTAATCGCATGATCTCGATCTCTTCCCTCCGGGCATAGATCGCCATATGGATCGTGTTGGCGATCAGCGCAACCGCCGCCACTCCCAATGCGATCGACAACACCCAGAACACGACGCGGAGGCCGTCGCGTAACCCGGCCAGCGCATCGACTTGAGGTCCGGCCGTGATGATCTGTTCGACACCCGGCGAACCCTGTAATCGTTGCACGATGGTGTCGTAGTCGGTCAGGTCGGCGGGTCGCACCCGCAACGATGCCGGCAGGATCGTGGGCTGCTCCTCGATGACTCGGCGGGCTGCGGTGTTGTTGCGCAACAGCTCGAGCGCCTCGTCGTAGGCGGCGGACTTGGAGAGATAGAACACCTCGGCCACTTCCTCCCAGCCCTGCACCTCCTCCTGGAGCTCGTCGACGTCGCGGAACTCGTCGCGCAGGAACACGATGACGCGCACGTCCTCAGACCAGCGGAGCGTGTTGATACGTGCGATCTCGCCGAAGATCAGCGTGCCGAACATCAGGAGCAGGGAGATGAACACGGCGAGGATGGCACCAAGCACCACCAGCGCATTGCGGCGGATGTTGTTGAACGCCTCGATGAATACGTATTGGAGGCTCACGAGGTTGTCTCTGGCTCGTCTTCGGGCAAGGCGGCCTCGGGTGGCGGCGCTGACGGCGTTGGAGCGACCTCGGCGGCCGGCGGCGGGGGTGACGCCGTTTCGGGTTGCCGTGCTGGGATCTCGGGATCCAATCGAGGCGCAGGAGGAACGGCGAGCGGAGCGACGAGCTCCTCGGTGATCGCCCCCGCCGAGCGAGAGCGACGTTCGTAGACGCCGCTGCGCTGGTCGCGCACGAGTCGACCTCGTTCCAACTGGACCACGCGGCGCCGCATCGCGTCGACGATGGCGTGGTCGTGAGTCGCCATGACGACGGTGGTACCGGTGCGGTTGATTCGGTCGAGGATGCGCATGATTCCGACGGACGTCGCAGGGTCGAGGTTTCCGGTCGGCTCATCGGCGAGGAGGATGAGCGGGCGGTTGACGAACGCTCGTGCGATCGAGACACGCTGCTGCTCACCGCCGGAGAGCTGACGGGGGTAACGCTCGGCGTTGGCAGACAGGCCGACCAGTTTGAGCACTTGGGGCACCTGGTTGCGAATGACCGATCGCGGCCGCCCCGTGACCTCCAAAGCAAAGGCAACGTTTTCGTACACCGTCTTGTTCGGAAGCAGCTTGAAGTCCTGAAAGACGGTGCCGATGGAGCGGCGGAGGTGCGGGATCTTCCAGTTCGCCATCGCAGAAGCGTGCTTGCCGGCGACCCAGATGTCGCCGTTGGTCGGCTGGTCCTCCCGCATCATCAAGCGGATCAACGTGGATTTGCCGGACCCGGAGGGCCCAACGAGAAACACGAACTCACCCTTGGCGATTTCGAGAGCGACATCTTTGACGGCGACGACGCCACCGTCGTACACCTTCGTCACGTTTTCGAGACGGATCATGGAGGAAACCTCAGTGGTCGGGTCCGGTGCAGCGCGCACCCGGCCCGTTTGCTAAATGGTCAATCCCCTCCTCCGCAGGGGTGAGCCTACCCCTACTCCGGGTCAACACAAAGCACCGGACACCTTGCCTCGCGCCACGATCGCTCGCAGAACGAAGCCACCCTCGGCGAGCCAGGACGCTCGCCGCGAGAGGATGTGTCCCCGGCCTGCGCGCCGCATGAGCAACCCCCTGGGGGACAACACGGCCCGGCCCGGATTCCGCCCTCGATGCCGTGTCCGCCCACACCGACGAAGGCAGGCAGGTGAAGGGAGGCGCCGGCTGCGACGGGCGGGATGCAGCTGACACCGAACGGAGTTCTGCGGGCCGGGCCAGCCGCAGCGAGAGGAAGCAGGCCCAGCCGGCGCGGCGCCTGAGCCGCCCCTCGGAGGGACAACACGGCCCCTACGCCTCGTGAGCCGCTCGCCGCCACTGGAGATAGGCGTCCATGAACGGCTCGATGTCACCGTCGAGGACGCCTTGAATATTGCCGACCTCGAGGTCGGTGCGCAGGTCCTTGACCATCTGGTAGGGCTGGAGTACGTACGACCGAATCTGGCGACCCCAGCCGGCCTCGGTTTGCTCGCCCCGTATCGCATCGATCTCCTTCTGCTGCTCCGCTCTCTTGTGGTCGGCGAGTCGGGACGCAAGCAGCGCCATCGCCCGATTCTTGTTCTGCAGCTGGGAGCGCTCGTTCTGGCACGCCACCACGACACCGGTGGGAATGTGCGTGATCCGCACCGCAGAGTCGGAGGTGTTCACATGCTGTCCGCCTGCACCTTGCGACCGGTAGGTGTCGATCCGGAGGTCCTCGTCGTTGATCTCGACGTCGCCCACCTCGACTTCGGGGATGACGTCGACACCGGCAAAGGATGTGTGGCGGCGAGCGGCGGCGTCGAAAGGGCTGATGCGCACGAGCCGGTGGACACCCCGCTCGCTCTCGAACATCCCATACGCATGGTCGCCCTTGACAGTCAGTGTGGCGCTCTTGATACCGGCTTCCTCACCGGGAGAGACCTCGTCGACCTCGAACTTGAGTCTCGAGCGCTCCAGGTAACGGATATACATGCGAAGCATCATCTCGGCCCAATCGTGGGCGTCCACTCCCCCTGCGCCCGCGTGGATACTCACGATCGCCGGGCGATCGTCGTAGTCGCCGTAGAAGAGGGTCTCGCGTTCGAGGCCGCTCAGCAGCGCTTCCGCATCGGCGAGCTCGGTGATGACCTCGGCGGCAGCAGAGGGGTCGTCTTCCTCGGCGGCCAAATCGAACAGCACCTCGGCGTCTTCGAGCCTGCTCTCCAGTGCTGCGATGCGAGCGATGGTGCCTTCGTAACGAGATAGCTTGCGGGTGACCTCGAGCGCCCGGTCCTGGTCGTCCCAGAGGTCGGGAGCCGATGCCGCCTTCTTCAGCTCATCGAGCTCTGCCGTCTTGCCGTCGACGTCAAAGGAACCTCCTGGCATCGTCGAGACGGGCCTCGAGGTCTTTGAACACAGCGCGGGGGTCAACCTTGTCGTTCATGTAGAGCGGATGGTAGGCGGAATGTGCCAGGTGCCAGATGGATCGGCGAGCTGCGCTCGCCTCGTTCCAGGATGCCAGGATTTCAGACCTCGTTGACAGGGTGCTCGAGGGGGCGGGCTTCGTCCTGATCCCATCGATGGGATCGCAGCGACATGTGCGGTGCGATCCTGAGAGGCTGGCAACCCGACAGGGCCGCTCGATCAAACCCGCTCGAAGCTGCTTTGAGCGATGCTCAGAGTGGCTCGGCTCCAGGGCGGCCGTGGCACTGCTTGTACTTCTTGCCCGAGCCGCAAGGGCAGGGAGCGTTACGGCCCACCTTGTCGCCGACCTTGACCGTCCGAGGCTTGGCAGTGGCGTTGGGAGCGTTGGTCTGAATCGCTTTGGGCCGAGGCGCGTCCTCCTTGCGGACCACTTCCACGTGATAGAGATAGCGCAGCGCGTCGGCCTTGGTCGAGCTCACCAACGTCGAGAAGAGGTCATAGCCTTCGCGTTGGTATTCGGTCAGCGGGTCACGCTGGCCCATCGCCCGTAGGCCAATGCCGGCTCGCAGGTAGTCCATCACGGCCAGGTGGTCCCGCCACTTGTTGTCGATGATCGACAAAACCACCTGCCGCTCGAGCTGGCGGATCACCTCTTCGCCGAGCTCGGCTTCGCGAGCCGCATACGTGGCCGCGGCCTCTTCCTGGAACGCCTCGATGACTTCGGCTTGATCGAGATCGTTCGGCCGGTCGAACGAGTCACGCGTGATGTTGGTCGGATAGAGCTGGGTCATCCGCACCGTGAATTCGTCCCATTCCCAGTCGATCGGGTCGAGATTCTCGGTCATCGCGAGAACCTCGTCCTCGACGACCTCTTCTCGCCAACCTGCCAGCAGGGCGGCAGTGTCCTCACCGTCGAGAACCTGATTTCGCCAGCGGTAGATGATCTCGCGCTGGGTGTTCATCACCTCGTCGTACTTGAGCACGTTCTTGCGGATCTCGAAGTTCTGTGCCTCGACCTGATTCTGTGCCCGCTCGATGGCCTTGGTGACCATGTTGTGCTCGATGGGAACGTCCTCGGGGATCTTCAGGCGCTGCATGATCGAGGCAACACGATCGTTGGCGAAGCGCCGCATCAGATCGTCACCCAGCGAGAGGTAGAAGCGGGACTCACCCGGATCGCCCTGCCGGCCCGACCGACCACGCAGCTGGTTGTCGATGCGCCGCGACTCGTGCCGACCCGTTCCGAGCACGTACAGCCCGCCGAGTTCGAGAACCTTCTCCCGCTCGATGTCGATCTCCGACTTGAACCTGGCGACGGCGCCCGCCAGCGCCTCCTCGTAGCCATCCGAGTCGGCTTCGATGCCTTCGCGGCGGAGCTCGGCCTTGGCGAGCTCTTCGGGGTTGCCGCCCAGTTGAATGTCGACACCGCGGCCGGCCATGTTCGTAGCGACGGTGACAGCCCGGAACTTGCCCGCCTGGGCGATGATGTGTGCTTCACGCTCGTGCTGCTTGGCGTTGAGTACCTCGTGCCTGATGCCTTGTTTCGTCAGGTAGCTGGCGAGCTTCTCCGACTTCTCGATCGAGACCGTGCCCACCAGGATCGGCTGCCCGGCCTCGTTGCGTTCCTGGATGTCGGCAACCAATGCGTCGAACTTGGCGTCCTCGTTCAAGTAGACGACGTCAGGCTGGTCGAGGCGGGCGATGGGCCGGTTGGTCGGGATCTCCAGGACTTCGAGGTCGTAGATCTCCTTGAACTCACCCGCCTCGGTCAGGGCGGTGCCCGTCATACCGGCCAGCTTGTCGTACATGCGGAAGTAGTTCTGCAGCGTGATCGTGGCGAGGGTCTGGTTCTCCTCTTTGATCTTCACGCCTTCTTTGGCCTCGATCGCCTGATGCAGACCCTCGGAGTAGCGCCGCCCCTCGAGCACGCGGCCCGTGAACTCGTCGACGATCTTGATCTCGCCGTTCTTGATCAGGTATTCGACGTCGCGCTCGTACAGCTCCTTGGCCTTGAGCGCAACGTCCAGGTGGTGGATCAGATCGACGTTGGCGAAGTCGTACATGTTCTCGACGCCGAGCATCTCCTCGACGCGATGCACACCGAGCTCGGTGGTGATGACCTGCCGCTTCTTCTCGTCCACCTCGTAGTGCTCGTCACGACGGAGCCGTGAGGCGACGCGGGCGAAGTCCCGGTAGTACTTGGCGGTCTCGCCGACGCGGCCGGAGATGATGAGGGGCGTCCGCGCTTCGTCGATGAGGATCGAGTCGACCTCGTCGATGATGGCGTAGGCGTGGCCTCGCTGCACCCGTCCGTCCGGGCGCATCGCCATGTTGTCCCTGAGATAGTCGAAGCCGAATTCGTTGTTCGTGCCGTACGTGATGTCGGCGCGGTAGGACGGCCGCCGCTCCTCCGGCTTCATGTCGGACTGAATCAGCCCGACCGAGAGCCCGAGGAAGCGGTGGATGCTGCCCATCCACTCTGCATCGCGGCTGGCGAGGTAGTCGTTGACGGTGACGATGTGCACGCCGTTGCCCGCGAGTGCATTCAGGTACGACGGCATCGTCGAGACGAGCGTCTTGCCCTCGCCGGTGCGCATCTCAGCGATCATGTGACGGTGCATGGCACCGGCGCCGATGACCTGCACGTCGTAGTGGCGCTGGCCGAGGACTCGCTTGGCGGCCTCGCGCACGACGGCAAACGCCTCGGACTCGAGGTCGTCGAGGGTCTCGCCGTCCGCAAGACGCCTCCGGAACTCGACCGTCTTGGCGGCCAGCTCGGCGTCCGTCAGTTGCTCGATCTCAGATTCGAGGGCGTTGACAGAATCGACGAGCTGCTGGAGCTCCTTCAGCCGCTTGCCCTCGCCGATGCGGAGAACTTTGCTGAAGATCGACATTGCTCAGCAGATTGTAGAGGGACCCCAGGACTTGGAGAACCCTCTCGTGGGCGTCGACGGGTCAGACTCGCTCGAAGCCAGCTTGGAGCGAAATCAGCTCGGCTCGATCAGGCCGAGGGCTCCGTCCTTGCGGTGGTAGAGCACGCAGTGCTTGCCGCTGTCGGCGTCGAGGAAGAAAAAGAAGTCGTGGCCGAGCATCTCCATCTGGAGCACGGCCTCCTCAACCGACATGGGACGCATCTCGAACCGCTTCGTGCGCACGATGTCGAACTCGGGCTTGGCGGACTCGGTCATCGCGGAGTCGCCATTGTCGATGCGCTCCGCCGTTGGGCGGTTGCGTTGGATGAGACGTTCCTTGAGACGGCGCAGCTGCCGCTCGAACTTGTCGACGGCGAGATCGAGGGCGGCACGGTCATCGGCCGCATCGGCCTCGACGCGGACCGTGTGGCCCTTCGTGTGGCTCGTGATTTCGACGCAGAATCGCCCGTCCGAGCGCCGCGGGTTGGTTCGCTCTGCGAACTCGACGTCTGCGGTTCCTCCACCGTCGAGGATTCGACCGGCGTGACGCACCTTCTCGTCTGCGAGTCGACGCGTCGAATCGTCCACCTGCATGTTCTTCCCGTGCACACGAACGTCCACCGAAACTCCTTTCGTCAGCGACCGGGCAGATCTTGCCGGAATGGCCGCACGCCGCGGCCGTTTGACTGTGTTGAGGGGGCTTGGGACTCCAGCGCATACCGGCCCGCGTGGTTCCCAAATGGCACGCGGCGTCCACGGACTCGCTCGACTGCGGGGCGATTCGTGTTCACCAACGTGGGGAGAACCCTACTCGGCGACGTTGCCACGAGCGCACGGAGGTGCGCAACGCCCAAGGCGCCGGCGGCGCTGTCGAGCGTGGCGCCGCTCGTTGCGACGTCATCGACGAGCACG
>DATHZQ010000065.1:0-16511 GCA_035458525.1 Acidimicrobiia bacterium | reverse complement strand
GGGCGAGCACCGATGCCGGATCGATTGGCGCGTCACCAACCACAACCAGATCATCATTATTACTGACGTCTATAGGTGCGGGGGTCATACAATCACTTCGTGGACCAATCTACCCCCGACTTCGTGCCAGATGAGCGCGCGCTCGATGGTGTCGAGCCCGGCGTGCCTGCCGTGGTCGCGTGGGCACTCAACCACGATTTGCCCGGGGCTTCGACCGAACCAGCCGCAACCCGGGCCGAGCACGACCCACACTGGACGGCGTCCTTCACGATGCCGCCACCTCCTGAGTCGCCAAAGCGCGACTGGAGGCCGCTCGCCCTGACCGCCGCGGCGGCCGTTGCGGTGACATTGCTGGTGCTCTGGTTGCTCGGGCTCCTTGGCGGAGGTTCGGACGGCACGACCGATGCCGACGGCGACGTCGTTGAAATGCGCGAGATCGTTTCCGATGCGGGCGGCTCGACCTCCGCTGCCACCGTTGGCAGCAAAGTCACTCCAAGTGTGGTCACGGTCGAGGTCGGCGACTCGGCAGCCGACGGAATCTTCCGACAGACGGGGCTTGGATCCGGCGTCGTGCTCACCAGCAACGGCTACATCGTGACCAATCACCACGTCATCGACGAAGCGGCCCGGATCCGGATCGTGATTCAGGACGGCACGACCTACGAGGGCGAACTCGTCGGAAGCGATGCGCGCACCGACCTCGCCGTGATCAGGATCGATGCCACCGATCTCACTCCCATCGACCTCGGGCAGACGGACACTCTGTCGATCGGCGACACCGCGATCGCCGTCGGCAATCCACTGGGACTCGAGGGTGGGGCTTCACTGACGCTCGGCGTGCTCTCCGCATTCGAACGTGAGGTCAGCACCGCCGACTCCGGAACCCTCTTCGGCATGCTGCAGACGGACGCCCCCATCACCCGTGGGTCGTCCGGCGGCGCATTGGTCGACAGCGAGGGCCGGCTCATCGGGATCACCACCGCGATCGGCGTGAGTTCGGCAGGTGCGGAAGGCATCGGCTTCGCCGTTCCGGTCGAGGTCGTGGACCGCATCGCAGAAGAACTCATCGAAACCGGCGACGTCCGCCATGCGTTTCTGGGCGTCAGGCTCGAGAACTTCTTCGAGGAGGTGGACGGTGCGACGTCGCGACCGGCAGGTGCCCGAGTGTCCGACTTCCCCGAGGGCGTAGAGTCCGCCGCAGCCGGTGCCGGGCTTCGCATCGACGATGTCATCATTGCCGCGAACGGTGATACCGTGACGACCAGGGACGACCTGATCAGCATCCTCCGCAGGTTCCGCGTCGGCGAATCGGTGTCCTTGCTCGTGATGCGTGACGGCGAGTCACTCACCTTCAACGTAGAGTTGGGCGAGCGCCCCGACGACCTGTGAGGTCTCCTTGAGCGACAACATCTTCGATCGGCTATTCGAGCTCTTTCAGTCGTCCGGCCCGATCAACTGGAAACTCGCCGCCGAGGTGCGCAAGAGCCTGGCCGGCGATGTCGAGCCCGTCGAACCCCATCTCGCCGAAGAGTACGCCGAGCTCGCCCTGGCGGCTGAGCTCCGGCTGGAGCACACCACTCACCTGGAGGTGTCTTCCGGCAAGGTGCAGACGGTCGACAGAGCGACGTGGGCGGAACGAAACGAGAAGAGCTTCCGCTACGCCATCGAACCGCTGTCGTCGAAGTTGAGCGGAGGAATCGCGGATCCCTCCAATCCCATGGCATCGATGTTGGCACCGATGGGACCTGCAGTTCTGGGAATGCAGGCGGGCTCGATGGTCGGTTTCCTGTCGCATCGAGTTCTCGGCCAGTTCGACACCGGCCTCCCGCCGCTCGATCACGCCGACCTCTATCTCGTCGTACCCAACCTCGAGGCCTTTGCCATCGACCACGGCCTCGACGCACGTCAGGTTCGGATGTGGGCCGCCGCCCATGAAGTCGCCCACCGTGCGGTCATCTCCGTGCCATGGCTGCGCACTCACCTGGAGAGCCTCCTCGCCGACTATTACGCCGACATCGATTTCGATCCGAGCAAGCTGACCGACGCGCTGGGCCGAGTCGAAGATCCCGCCGAGCTCGAAGGCATGATCGGCGGCGCCGGCGGCCTGGCCGCGCTGCTGGGAGCCGAGCACGACGAAGCAAAGCTCGCACCGGTCCAGGCGCTCATCGCCGCCATCTCGGGATACGGCGACTACCTCGTCCGCACTGCGATGAAAGACATCCTGCCCGACCTGGAGCGGCTCGAAGAGGCAGAGGCGCGACGCAGGGCGGAGCCCGACCAATCAGAGCAGTTCCTGCAGCAGCTCGCCGGCTTGACGCTGGAACGACACAAGGCGGCGGATGCCGCAGCATTCTTCGCCGACATCACTCGACGCTGGGGACCCGAGACGGTCGAGCGAGTGTGGGAATCCGCCCACCACTTGCCGCTGCTGCAGGAGTTGACCGACCCTGTCGGCTGGGCGGCCCGCGTCCTGCTCGACGAGGATCCTCCGGCGCTCGACGGGTAGGTGCTGCCGCTCGGGTAGGGTTGCCGCCGGCACCCCCGCCGCGACACGACCACGGAGAGCACCCATGATTGCGCCCGGCCAGCCTGCGCCCTCGTTCCAACTCATCGACCAGGACAAGAACCCCGTCTCCTCAGACAGCTTGAAGGGTCGCAAATCCCTGGTTGTCTTCATCCCGTTTCCCTTCACCGGAATCTGCGAGGGTGAGCTGTGCACGATCCGGGATCGCCACGCCGAGCTGAAGAACTTCGATGCCAACGTCGTGATCGTCACGTGCGACACCGTCCCCGCCAACAAGAAATGGTCCGACGACAACGGCTTCGCATTTCCCGTGCTCTCGGACTACTGGCCGCACGGCGCGACGTGCAAGGCGTACGGCACGTTCAACGATGCACTCGGCGTCTCCAACCGGTTCACCTTCGTGCTCGACGAGGAAGGCATCGTCCGCAACGTGATCAGCACCGAGGCGCTTGGCATCGCCAGGGAGTTCGACGAGTACACCGAGGCGCTCGCCGCAATCTGAAGACGACCGGCGGCTAGGAGGGTCCCGCTTCCAGCCGGTAGCCCACACCTCGCACGGTGGTGATGACCGGAGCCCCGGCAACCTTCTCGAGCTTGCGACGAAGCCGTCGGATGTGCTGATCGAGCGTCTTCGAATCGGTCCAGCCGAATCCCCACACTTCCTCGAGCAGCTCGGTACGCGAAACGATGCGACCGGCTTTCGTCACGAGCATGCCCATCACCTCGAACTCCTTGCGTGGGAGGGTGAAGATTTCCTCCTCGATGCGGAGCTCGTACCGAGCGCCGTCCAGCACTGCGTTGCCAACGGTGAGCACGGGCTGTTGTTCCTCTCCGCCGACGTTGCGTCGCAGGGCGGCGCGGATCCGAGCCAGCAGCACGCGCAGGGAATACGGTTTGGTCACATAGTCGTCGGCGCCCAGTTCGAGTGCGGCGACGATGTCGGTCTCGCTGTCCTTCGCCGACACGACGAT
This sequence comes from Acidimicrobiia bacterium, assembly GCA_035458525.1. Classification (GTDB taxonomy): domain Bacteria; phylum Actinomycetota; class Acidimicrobiia; order Spongiisociales; family UBA5794; genus DATHZQ01. The sequence continues at coordinate 13,016 of DATHZQ010000065.1, read as the reverse complement.
CACCGGAACGTCAGACTCGCTGCGGATTCGTTTGAGTACGTCCAGCCCGGAGAGACCGGGCAACATCAGATCGAGCAGGACGACGTCCGGACGCAGCTCGCGGAACCGCCGGAGGCCCGATCGTCCGTCCTCCGCCCCGACGACATCGAGGCCCTCGGGGCCCAGCCCGACCGTTGCTGCGTCGACGAAGCTCGCCTCGTCTTCGATCATCAGGACGGTCAGCACGTCAGCGCTCTGTCACAGGTATGTGGAGGCGAAAGGTGCTGCCGACACCAGGTGTGGAGTCGAGCGTGACCTCTCCGCCGTGATTGATCGCAACGTGGCGCACGATGGCGAGGCCGAGCCCGGTGCCGCCGTCGCCGCGACTGCGGGATTTCGCGACGCGATAGAACCGTTCGAACAAGCGTGTGCGGTGCTGCTCTGAAATGCCGACACCGTGGGCGGCGGCAATCGTTGTGCTCCTCGTCGTACTTCTGACCGCCAACGCCGCAGCGATCATTCTGCGCAACCGATACGAACGGAACTGGTGACATGGTGACAGAGGCAGATCGCATGGGGAACGAACCCCGCGAGGGTTCAAGGGAAACGAAGCACTCGCCGCCGCTGCGGCCCTCTCTCGGTCCGGCGGCGGGCGCGACGTCCGCCGGATCCGTCATGTTCGAAGTCGATGCGTTGAACGTCTATTACGGTGATTTCCACGCTGTGTACGACATCACGCTCGACGTCCGCGAGCGCGAGATCACGGCCTTCATCGGCCCGTCCGGATGCGGCAAGTCGACCATGCTCCGGTGCTTCAACCGGATGAACGACCTCATCGAGACGGCGCGAGTCGAAGGCCAGCTGACCTATCACGGCACCGACCTCTACGCCCCGAACGTCGACCCCGTGGAGGTACGCCGGCGGATCGGCATGGTGTTCCAGAAGCCCAATCCATTCCCGAAATCGATCTACGACAACATCGCGTTCGGTCCCAAGATCACCGGCTTCAAGGGCAACATGGACGAGCTGGTCGAGGACGCGCTGACACGAGCGGCGTTGTGGGAAGAGGTCAAGGACAAGCTGCAGGAGTCGGCGTTCGCCCTCAGCGGCGGCCAGCAGCAACGGTTGTGCATCGCCCGGGCGATCGCCACGAGCCCCGACGTGTTGTTGATGGACGAGCCATGTTCCGCCTTGGATCCGATAGCTACGCTCAGGATCGAGGAGCTCATGCAGGAGCTCAAGGAGGACTACACGATCATCATCGTCACGCATAACATGCAACAGGCCGCTCGGGTGAGCGAGCGCACTGCGTTCTTCAACGTTCGCCTCAACGAACGCGGACAGCGAACGGGCCACTTGGTCGAGTACTCGGAGACGGGCAGACTCTTCACCAATCCGACCGAACAGGCGACAGAGGACTACATAACCGGACGCTTTGGCTAGGAGCTGGGATGTCGACCGAACAGCATTATGACCCGATCACCGGCGGGGAGGCGCGCTCGCAATTCGGTGCGCAGCTCAGCGACATCAAGCGGCGGCTCGTCGAGATGGGTTCGCTCGTCACCGAGAACCTCCGCCGGGCGGGGGTGGCCATGGCGGAGGGCAACCTCGACCTGATTCCGCTGATTCACGAGACGGACGGTCTCATCGACGCGCGGTACCTCGAGCTCGAGCGCGAGATATTCGAGACCCTTGCGCGCCAGCAGCCCGTGGCGAAGGACCTGCGCTTCTTGGTGTCGGCAACCCGCATCATCTATGAGCAAGAACGTTCCGGCGATCTGGTGGTCAACTGCGCCAACATGCTCCAGCGGGAAGGTGGGTTCCCCGAGATCCCTACGCTTCAAGGGATTCTCAACCAGGCGGTCGATGCGGCTGCGCGTGTGTTTGCGATGTCCGTCGATGCGCTCGCCGACATGGACAAGGAGGCCGGTACGACGATCGATCGTGCCGACGACGAGGTCGACAACCTGATCAGCCGCTACTACACGGAGATCGGGCGCGAGGCAGAGGCTATGGGTCTCGAGACGGCCATTGCGCTGACGAGGGTCGGCCGGTTCCTCGAGCGCATCGCCGACCACTCCGTCAACATCGGCGAGAACGTGACCTACATCGTGACCGCCGAAATGCCGATGCCGGAACACCACCACGTCACACCGAGCGACGAACCGTAGGCCGCCTCCGATTCGCGCCCGGCCACCCCGGATCGGTGCGAGGGCACGCTCGGGTTAATCTCGTCGGGCGACCTCGGAAAGGATTGCCCGCATGGATTTCGCCTACTCCGCCCGCTGTGATGAGCTCCGCGAGACGTTGCTGGCCTTCATGGAGGAGCGGGTCTACCCGGCCGAGCCCGTCCACGAGGCACAGGTGGCCGAGGCAGCCAACCCATGGGATGCCACGCCGGTCATGGCCGACCTGAAGGCCGAGGCGCGAAGCCGCGGTCTGTGGAACCTCTTCCATCCGGAGGAAAGGTGGGGAGCGGGCCTCAGCAACACCGACTACGCCCCGCTCGCTGAGATCATGGGCCGCAGCATCGAGCTGGCGCCCGAGGCAACCAATTGTGCGGCCCCGGACACGGGCAACATGGAAGTGCTCTCCATGTTCGGCACTCCGGAGCAGCAGGAGCGCTGGCTCGTGCCGCTCCTCGAAGGCGAGATCCGGAGCTGCTTCGCCATGACGGAACCCGCCGTCGCCAGTTCGGATCCGCGCAACCTCGAGGCCAGCATCGTGCGCAACGGCGACACCTACGTCGTCAACGGGCGGAAATGGTGGACGACCGGCGCCTCTGGCTCGACGTGCAAGATCTCGGTCTTCATGGGGGTCACGGATCCCGAAGCGGACCCGAAAGGCCGCTACTCGATGATCCTCGTGCCGATGGACGCTCCTGGCGTCACGGTGGAGCGCTCACTCAACGTCTTCGGCTATCAGGACCGTGGCGGGCACGGCGTGGTGAGCTTCGAGAACGTGGAGGTACCGGCGGGCAACCTCATCTCCGGCGAGGGTCAGGGCTACATGATCGCCCAGGCGCGGCTTGGGCCAGGTCGCATTCACCACTGCATGCGGGCCATCGGCATGGCCGAGCGCGCTCTCGAGCTGATGGTGGATCGAGCGAAGAACCGGCACGCCTTCGGCTCGCGCGTCGCCGACAAGGGCATCGTCCAGGAGTGGGTCGCCGAGGCCAGGTGGCGCATCGAACAGGCGCGGCTCCTGGTGCTCAAGACGGCTTGGCTCATCGACACCGTCGGCAACCGCAACGCCCGTACCGAGATCTCTGCGATCAAGGTCGTGGCGCCGCGGACGGCACTGTGGGTACTCGACAAAGCCATCCAGGTGCACGGTGGTGGCGGCGTCTCAGACGATTTCCCCCTCGCCAAGATGTGGGCCTTTGCGCGAACGCTGCGGCTCGCCGATGGTCCTGATGAGGTTCACAACATGGTGGTGGCACGCCGGGAAATCGGCCGCTGACCCTTCCCAACGCAATCCGCCCAGTTTCTGGGCGAGGGCGTTGACGTGCGATTGGCTGGACGGCCCCAGCGGCTATTCGCCGTTCGGGCACCACTAGGGGTCAAGGCCCCCCATACCCTCACCATCTAGTCGAGGTCGAGGGAGTCACGTCGTGGCCGCTGCTTGGCTCTTCCACTGCGCTCGCCCTGCCCTAGCCGAAGAATCCGAAGATGCGCTCCCAGAGACCCTTCTGTCGGGGCTCCGGGAGATCGCCCAGTACGTCCCGGAGATGATCCGGCGGCAAGTCGCCCACCAGTACATATCCCGTCGGTCCGTGCTCCCACGCCACCCACAACTCGCTGGGTCTGACCATCACGCGATAGTCGGCTCCCTCGACCGTGATCGTGGCGGCTCCGTCGAACCGTTGACGAACCTGGCGAGGTGCGACCTCGAACACCGAGAACGAGAAGAAGCCGTCGGAGAAGAACGCCTGATGCACGCCGTCGGCATCCGCATACATGTCCACGCGGGAGTAGCCGGCGGCCGTCGCCGGCAGCGATGACTCGCTGCTGCCGGTGACCACCTCGTAGTCACGGCCGGCATCGCCGGCTTCCTCGTAAACCCGCCGCGGATGGGGGTCGAAATCCGTGAACGAGGCGATGCGGAACAGCGTGCCTTGGTCGTCGAAGATCTCGGTCACCAACGGTGCCCACGTCGTGGAGTCGAACACGATCCGCGCCCGCAGCACCCCTTCCTCGAGGATCTGAACAGCATGCGCAGCTCTTCCGAGGCGATCGGCCTCCGCCACTGCACCCACCGTGTAGCGATCCGAGATGGCCACTGCCGACCAGCCGGCGAGGGCAACGCCGGGATCTTCACCACGAGCAACCTTGCCGTCGACGATCACCGCTTCGAATCCGGGAGCTCCGAGCATCATCACGTCGCTCGAGTGCTCGACCCGTGTCATCTCCGCCACCGATCTTCCTTGCCACACCGTCACGACGACACGAGTGCCGGCGTAGTCGGCGTCTGCAGCCTTTTCGAGATAGTCCTCGAGATCTTCGGCAAACGCCGGACCGGCGACCGTCGACAGCGCCAGGATTGCGCCCAACGTCACGAGCACCTGTCGATGTCTCATGGTGCACCGCTTGGGGAAATGGACGCCGGGATGACAGAGAAGCCCGGATCGACAGACACGCGCGCGTTGTGCCGCGTGGCGAGGTTGTCGAGGTCGAGCGGAGTGACGGTGTCGTCCTGCATCATGGAGAAGCCGAGGGTCGCTGCCGCCACCGCCGCCGCGGCGACCAGCAACACCGTCCTGCGCAGCGAGCGGCGGTAGCCGACGTCAGGTTGTTCGTTCAGATCAACCGTGACCTCGAGACGAGGCAGCGCACGGACGGCGGTACGAGCGGCATCGAGTTCCTGCAGCTCGTCGCGGCACTCGGAACAAGCCGAGACGTGAATTGTCACGGCTTCGGTTTCGGTGGTGGCGAGCTCCCCATCGAGATAGGCGGAGAGGCGGTCGCCGAAGTGGTACCCCCCGAGGTCGGGTGACGGTGGGTCGAGGAGCGGCAACAGCCGAATCGCCGCCCTCGCCTCTTTCATTGCGTGAAATGTGGAGAGGCAGTTTTCGCATGCGTCGAGATGGCCAACGACCTCCTCGAGTTCGCCGGCACGCAGTTCGCCGTCCAGGTAGGCCGACAGTAGGTCTTCACGATCCCAGCATCCTGCATTCAGACCGGCCATGTCAGCATCTCTCTCAAGAGTTTTCGGCCGCGGTGGATTCGACTGCGGACCGTACCGACCGGAATATCAACAGCATGGGCGATCTCGTCGTAGCTGAGGCCAACCACATCACACATCACCACGCACTCGCGGAACTCGACCGGGAGCTTGAGCAGTGCGCTCTGGATGTCATCGGAGAGGCGGACCTGCGCCAGCACCTCGTCGGGCGAGGGCGCGGTGAGCAGACTCGTCCGATCGACGTCTGGCAGCGATGTCGTGGGGCGTCGCTTCCTCCGGCGCACATCATCCAGAAACGCATTGCGAGTGATACGCCACAGCCAACCCTCGAACGACCCGGGCGTGTAGTTGGCGAGCCCGCGTCGCACCCGGAGCAACACCTCTTGCACGAGATCTGACGCGTCGTCGCGGTTGCCGGTGAGGCGATAGGCGTAGTTGTAGATCTGACGGCCATACCGCCGCGCAACGTCTTCCCATGCTGGCACTGCTTCTTCCGACACGAACTACCCCGGGGTGCGAGGCGAATAACGCTCTACGGCGTAGAGACGTTCCCGAAGCGCCCGGCCAATGCCAACGAAGGCTCGAACAAGGCCGAGGCTCAGACCTCGGTCGTCGACTCTTCGTCCTCGTCGGCGCCCTCTTCCATTCCCTTGCGGAACTCCTTGGCGGACGCGCCAATCGACCGAGCCAGATCTGGCAACTTCCGCGCCCCGAAGAGCAGCAGCAGCACCACGAGGATGATGATGAATTCCCATCCCTGTACGTTGCGAAACACGAACAACTCCTTGCGTTGGGCCCGAGTGTACCGACTTCAGCTACTTCCGGGGAGATTCGTCAGCCGATCGAGATCGCGTTGACGAACGACTGGAAGCGCTCCCTCGTCACGAATCGCACCTTGGGCTCACGGCGCTCTTTGTCATAGATCAAGAAGGGCCCGTATTTGGCAGTGAACAGAAGGCCGCGCTGGGACCCCGAGCCTGCGAAGCGCACCATGAACTCGTTCACGGCCTTCTCGGAGAGCTCTGGATGCTCGGTGGCCGCATGGTCCACGATCTCGACGTAGTGCGACACGCCGCCCTTGGACGCCGACAGCCGCGCCCCGTCCCCCGTGACCGTGTAGCCGCCGACCCGCAAGAGCGCCGGAACCAGATCGCTCATCTGAGCGGCTTGTGGATCGAGACCCTGAGCTCGCAGGCCCGCCTCCACCATCCCGGTGAGCCTGAGATCGGCACCGATCGGCGCGAGATCGTCGGTCGGGGTCCGCACATCGAGTCCCGGTGCCTCCGGTGGCGCCGAGCCGAACTCCTCGAAGAGGTCAGGTCCCTTGTGTGTTCCGAGCATGGGACCGCCGATCGGGCTCGGCGGCGGCAACTCCCCGGGCCCATCCAATGTCAGCTTGCCGACCTCGACCCGCTCACCTTCCCGCACAGCGTGGGCATGGACGGTCGAGACGCCCTCCAGCGGCAGGTGGGATCGCTTCTCCCGAAGCACCTCGACCGCAGAGCCGAGGAGGATGTCCCTCAGTACCGGATCGGTCTCGCCGTCCGGGACCGGCACGTCGAAGTACACATGGGCTTCGCCTTGGCTGACGTGAAAGTCGGATGCCGGTGGACGGAAACCGAGCCCCGCATCCGCGGCCGCGGCTTCATCGGATGCCGGCGCAGCGGCGAACCTGCCGCCGCCCGCACCTCGCATCAGCAAGAAGACGCCGGCGATCACAACGACGGCAACAATCAGGATGATCCAAGTCACAGCAGGTTGCTCCTGGGGCTCGATGTCCCAAAGATTGTAGGAGCGTGGGCTGCGAGCCGAACATTTCGTGACTTGCGCCGAATGTGCGGATGGGTGTGTGCGTCAGGAGACGTGGCGACGCTGCGCCGATGCCGCACGCTCGCGGCGAATCTTGCGTCGCTCCCGTTCCGACAGACCGCCCCAGATGCCGAACTTCTCCGAGCTCACAATGGCGAACTCGAGACATTCGCCGCGCACCGAGCATTCACGACAGATGGATTTTGCGGTCCGTGTCGAAGCGCCGCGCTCCGGAAAGAACAGATCCGGATCGGCCCCGCGGCAATTCGCCAGGTCCTGCCAGGCCAGGTCATCAGTGGCCAGCAGCTCTACGAGTTGGGTGAACACACGCCCTCTCTCCTACACAGATGTAATTACGCCAGTGCGATTCTCACAGATCTTACGCGCGGTTGTCAACCCAAAACGCTTGAGGCACAGACATTCCGCGGTGGCGGGATTCTGGTCGCCACTCCGAGGCGTCCCACAATTGGCCTGCGGTGGGGCCTGGCATAATGTGCCCCGCCGCAGCGGAAAGGACGGAAGGGTGACAACGACCGAGCAGCCAACCGACCAGCGTCGACGGCGACGCCCCTGGATCGTCGAGGTCTACAGCACCGACGTCGGCAAGAAGTATGCGATGGCCATCTCCGGCATCATCGGGCTGCTCTTCATCTTCTTCCACATGATCGGCAATCTGCATGCGTTCGAGGGCGCCGCGGAGCTCAACGAGTACGGCGAAGGCCTTCGCGACATCGGGGAGCCGCTCGTCCCGAGGACACTGATCCTGTGGCTCTTCCTGAGATTGCCGCTCGTTCTCGCGCTGGCCGTGCACGTTCACGCTGCGTACTCGCTCGCGAGACAGAACCAGCGGGCCCGAGCCGGCGGATACGAGATGCGCAACTACTACGCAGCGAACTACGCGTCCCGGACGATGGGGTGGGCCGGCGTCATCATCCTGCTGTTCCTCGCATGGCACCTCGCCGACCTCACCTGGGGAGTCGGAGCAGTCAACCCCGATTTCGAGAGGGGCGAGGTGTATCAGAACCTCGTAGCAAGCCTCGAGCGGTGGCCGGTGACGCTCCTGTACGTGGTTGCGCAAGGTGCGTTAGCGCTGCACATCTGGCACGGTGCATGGAGCATGTTCCAGTCGTTGGGCGTCAACAACCCGCGCTACAACCACTTCCGCCGCACGTTCGCCACGGCGTTCACGATCATCGTCGTCGGCGGCTTCCTCCTGGTGCCCATCAGCGTCCAACTCGGCATCATCGGTTGATCGGAGCATCATGACTGTGACACTCGACAGCAAAGTCCCAGCCGGCCCGATCGAAGAGAAGTGGGACAACCACCGGTTCGGCATCCGGCTCGTCAACCCGGCCAACAAGCGCAAGTACAAGATCATCGTCGTCGGCACCGGTCTCGCCGGCGCATCGGCGGCGGCGACCTTCGGTGAGCTCGGCTACAACGTCGACGTCTTCACCTTCCACGATTCCCCACGTCGCGCACACTCGATAGCCGCCCAGGGCGGCATCAACGCCGCCAAGAACTACCCCAACGACGGCGACTCGATCTTCCGGCTCTTCTACGACACTGTGAAGGGGGGCGACTACCGGTCGCGCGAAGCCAATGTGTACCGGCTGGCCCAGGTGTCCAACGAGATCATCGACCAGTGCACGGCTCAGGGCGTACCGTTCGCCCGCGAGTACGGCGGCCTGCTCGACAACCGATCGTTCGGCGGCGCCCAGGTCTCACGCACGTTCTATGCCCGCGGCCAAACCGGCCAGCAGCTGTTGCTGGGGGCGTACCAAGCGCTCGCGCGCCAACTTGCCGAGGGGTCGGTGAAGCTCCACAACCGCAGCGAGATGCTGGACGTCGTCATCAAGGACGGACACGCGGCCGGCATCGTCGTCCGTGATCTCGCGACGGGCGAGATCACGTCGCACTCCGCCCACGCCGTGGTGCTGGCAACGGGCGGCTACAGCAACGTCTTCTACCTCTCGACGAACGCCATGGCGTGCAATGTCACGGCGGCGTGGCGAGCCCACCGCAAAGGAGCGTTGTTCGCCAACCCGTGCTACACGCAGATTCACCCGACGTGTATTCCGGCGAGCGACGAGTTCCAATCGAAACTCACCCTGATGTCCGAGTCGCTGCGCAACGACGGCCGTATCTGGGTACCCAAGAAGGCGGAAGATCCGCGGCCGGCCAACCAGGTCCCGGAGGACGAGCGCGACTACTACCTGGAGCGCATCTACCCCTCGTTCGGCAACCTCGCCCCGCGCGATGTCTCTTCGCGCGCCGCCATGCGAATGCTCGAAGAGAACCTCGGCATCGGACCGCTGCGCAACGGCGTGTACCTCGATTTCGCCGACGCCATCTCCCGGCTCGGCAAGGAGACGATCGAGGCTCGGTACGGGAACTTGTTCGAGATGTACGAGCGGATCACCGACGAGAACCCGTACGAAGTCCCGATGCGCATCTACCCCGCACCGCACTACACGATGGGCGGGCTCTGGGTCGACTACAACCTGATGACCAACGTACCGGGCCTGTACGCGCTGGGCGAAGCCAACTTCTCCGACCACGGCGCCAACCGCTTGGGGGCATCGGCGTTGATGCAGGGATTGGCGGACGGCTACTTCGTCATCCCGTACACGATCGCCGACTATCTGGCGGACTATCTGAACACAGACCCGGTTCCCACCGACGACCCCGTATTCCGGGAGGCGGAGGCGGCCGTCCAGGGTCAGGTCGACCGGCTGCTGTCCATCAACGGCACCCGCACCGTCGACGACTTCCACCGCGAGCTCGGCAAGATCATGATCGAGCATTGCGGCCTGGCCCGCAGCCAGGCAGGTCTCGAGAAGGCAATCAGCGAGATCCCGGCGCTCAAGGAGGAGTTCTGGAAAGACGTCAAGGTTCCGGGTGACGGGGAGAGCCTCAACCAGACTCTCGAAAAGGCCGGAAGGCTGGTCGACTTCTTCGAGCTCGCTGAGCTGATGTGTCGCGACGCACTCGATCGAGAGGAGTCGTGCGGCGGTCACTTCAGGGTGGAGTATCAGACCGAGGAGGGCGAGGCCGTGCGCGACGACGAGCGATTCGCTCACGTGTCGGCGTGGGAGTGGAAGGGCGAAGGCGCACCGCCGCTCAAGCACGAAGAGGAGCTGGTGTTCGAAAACGTCGCTCTGGCAACGAGGAGCTACAAGTGATGGATCTGACGCTGAAGGTGTGGCGCCAGGCTGGCCCAGATGATGCCGGGCAGTTCAAGAGCTACCAGGTGAAAGGTATCTCGGAGGAGGCTTCGTTTCTCGAGATGCTCGACATCCTGAACGAGCAGCTGACCCTCGCCGGTGACGACCCCATCGTCTTCGACCACGACTGCCGTGAAGGCATATGCGGCACCTGCGGCATCATGATCGATGGCGTGGCGCACGGACCTCAGCTCGGCACGGCAACCTGCCAGTTGCACATGCGCAAGTTCCAGAGCGGCGACACCATCGTGCTGGAGCCGTGGCGCTCCGCCGCCTTCCCGGTCATCAAAGACCTCATGGTCGACCGAGCCGCCTTCGACCGCATCGTCGAAGCCGGCGGCTACATCTCGGTCGACACCGGTGCAGCGCCAGACGCCAACCTGATCCCGGTGCCGCAGCCCGCATCTGAGGCAGCGATGGACGCCGCCGCCTGCATCGGCTGCGGAGCTTGCGTGGCCGCGTGTCCCAACAGCGCAGCCCAGCTCTTCACCGCAGCCAAGGTCATGCACCTCAACCTGCTCCCCCAGGGCCAGCCGGAACGGCACCGGCGCGTCGTGGCGATGGTCGAGACGATGGAGGAATACTTCGGTTCATGCCGCAATCACGGCGAATGCGAGTTCGCCTGCCCCAAGGGCATCTCGATCGACAACATCGCACTCATGAACCGCGACTACCTCAAAGCCAAGACAATCGACGCCCGCACGACAGGCCGATAGGGGGTTCACCCTGGCGCAAGCACGGCGTGCGCCACGTTCAACCTGTGGGCGCTGCGGGCGGCGACATCCGCGCCTCGTGCACATGTCGCTGCAATCCATCGCGGGCACACGGCGGACGCCTTTCCCGAGCACCCCCTCCGCACCTCGCTCGGGAGGGTCGCGAGGAAGTACGGAAAGCGGTTCGACAGCGCTGTCGCCCACTCCGCTCCTTCGATGCATCCTCATGAGCGACCGGCAGAACCCATTCTTCAGCACCCTCCTAGAGATCGCCATGGTTGCCTCGGGAGAGAATCTGGGCAACTCCCCTTTCACTAATATCGGGGCCGCTTCTACGAAAGGACTATCCCTTGGCGCAGTTCCTGTCCGACGCGTATTTGGCGGCTGCTTCGGAAACGCTGCAAGAGGATGCGGCCTTCCAGTCTGCGATCACCAATGTCGACCTGTCGATCCAGTTCCACGTCACTGACGCCCCGGAAGGTGACATCGACTACGGACTCGTGGTCGGCAACGGCTCGGCAAGCCTCGTCGGCGGCGAGATCGACGACGCTGAGGTGACCGTCACGAACGACTACGAGACGGCCAAGGGAATATCCACGGGCGAACTCAACACCCAGATGGCGTTCATGACCGGCAAGCTCAAGGTGACCGGCAACATGGCGGCACTCTTGATGCACCAAAACGTGATCAACAGCTTCGCCACGGCGCTCAGCTCGGTGGAGGTCACCTACTAGCCGGCTCAGCAGGACCCGAACAGCACGAAGGGCGCCCGAGGGCGCCCTTCGTTGCGTTGTAGAGAGCTGAGTGGCGCTACTTGACGGCGTCCTTCAGACCCTTGCCCGCCTTGAATGCCGGGACATTGGCCGCAGCGATCGGGACTTCCTTGCCCGTCTGGGGATTGCGCCCCATACGTGCCTTGCGGTGCCGGCGCTCGAACGTGCCGAAGCCGGTGAACGTGACCTTGTCACCGTTCTTCAGCGCACCAGTGATGGTGTCCAGCGTTGCGTCGATGACGCTTCCGACTGCAGCCTTCGACTGACCGGTGGAGTCTGCCACCGCATCGATGAGCTCGCCCTTGTTCATGTTGGTCCTCCTTGAGGTTCTCCGCTGACCCGCGGCAAATTACACGGGTGTAACCCTAACGGGATCGAGCGAATCCGCCAACAACCGTTGTGACACAAGGCACCTACGCACCGGCCTCAAACGCTCGATCGTCACCGGCGATGTCGAGGACCGGCAAGTAGAGTACGGGCGCACTCAGGAGGAAGGACGTTCGTGAAGAAGTACTGGGTTCGCGTACTGGGCACGTTCGGCGCGTTGCTGACGATCCAGAGCGTGCTGTGGGAGTACGCACGCATGCGGCCCGATTACGGCTTCCTCGTCGAACCCTGGTCCATTCGTGGCTACGAAACGGTGCACGGCGCCATCGCGGTTTCTGCAGGGGTGCTGGCGCTGGTCTCATTCCTGCTCGTCAGCTGGAAGCAAGCGGAGCGCCCCTTGATCGGTGCTGCGATCAGCGCCTTCATCGCGCTCGGCGCCACGGCAATCGCCTTTGCGTTCGGCGGCGGCGACTACACCCTCACACCGGGCTTCCCCGTCATCTCCGTGCTGACGCTGATCCTCGGTATGGCCTCGTATCGCACGATCGGCTCGTTCGCCAAGAACACGACGCTCATGACGAACGCATGGCTGCGCACGCTGCTGTTGCTCGTCCTGCTCGGTGCATTCGCAATCGCCCTCGAACGGTCGATCGGCGGCCAGGAGATGTCCATGCCGCAGTGGTTAGCCATCGCTGTGATCTTCTTCTTGCTCGCCGCCCTGTCGATCGCCTCCGAACCCCGCGAGCTGTCGGCCAACCGAATGCTGATGTTCTCATCGGTCGTGGGTGCGGCTGCCCTGGCGCTGTCGGCCGGTGCAGTGCGCTCCACTCTCGTCCGGTTGCAGGCGGAAGCGGGGGGGATCCCGTCGCAGTACCGAGATACCCAGGTCACCTCCGGCCACCTGCTGGCCGTCATAGGGATCGTCCTGGTCTTCTTTGCCGCCGTCGCCCTGTGGGCACGCCGTAGGGATGCGATCCTCACTGCCGCTCGCGCCGCCAAGCAGC
>DATHZQ010000064.1:0-9477 GCA_035458525.1 Acidimicrobiia bacterium | reverse complement strand
AGGACCAAGCGGCGACCCGTCGACGAGAGGGCTTCCGTCAGGAAGCCCTCTCGCGTTGCGAGGGGGGTCTTCCCGACGCCGGCGACAGCCGGCCACCAGAGGAGCGATCCACCCCGCTACTGCCGGGACATCGCGATCTTCAGTCGCTCCTCCGGGGTGATCAGGTGATCCGAGTCTTCCGCTGCATCGGCGATGTCGAGTTGCACCCAGCGCACCCTGCCGTTGAACGAACTGGCGTGGGGTGGGTAGTCGTCGGTGACCGACGTCCCGGTGTCCTCACCGAGATCGGTGGTCTCGTCTGCGGAGAACACCATCGGGACGGTGCGCTCGACCCGTCCTGTGCCGGCGGCGGCGCCGTCGACGTAGAGGGTGACGTCACCCCCTCGGCCGAGACCGCCACCGTCGTACGTGAACTCCATCCGCACCTGGTGCTCTCCAGCAGGGACGGGCGCGTCGCTGTAGGTCTTCGACAGCTCGATGCCGAAGGTGTTGTAGCAATACGCCAGCCTGCCCTCGTGGAGGTAGAGAGTCCATCCGCCGTACTGACCACCCTGGGCAATCAGTGCGCCTTCCCCGCCGCCCTCCGGCACCACGATCTCGGCGGTCACCGAATGCGACTTGTTCTTCAGGTTCACGACGCTGCTCTCGGAAAGGCGCTTCATGCCTCGGAACAGCAGCTGGGAGTTCCCTCGAATCAGCACCGGACGGCCCGCCAGATCGCTGTTGAAGCGCTCGACGCGGCGATCGTCGAGTGGAAACACGTTGTTACGGGTGGCCTCGATGATGAACAACCGCTGCAGCTCAGCGAGCTTGTCTGGCTGCTCGGCAGCGAGGTCGTGGGCTTGGGTCCAGTCGTCCGGCCCGTACAGCTCCCACACGTCGTCCGCAATGTCGGGCTCGCTCCCCAGAAGCCACGGGATGCTGTGACGGGTGACGGCCGTCCATCCCTCGTGGTAGATGCCCCGATTGACGAACATCTCGAAGTACTGCGTCTTTCGGCGATCGGCCTCCGCTGCACCATTGAAGCTGTAGCGCATGCTCACCCCGTGCAGCGGCATCTGCGCCACGCCGTTGACTTCCTGCGGTTCGGGCAGACCGGCCGCATCGAGCACCGTCGTGGCGACGTCGATCACGTGATGAAACTGCTGGCGGACCTCCCCTCTCGCTTCGATGCCTTCGGGCCAGTGCACGATCGTGCCGTTGCGGGTGCCACCCCAATGCGAAGCGATTTGCTTGGTCCATTGATACGGCGTGTCCATGGCGTGGGCCCAACCGACCGCGTAGTGGTTGAACGCATCGGGCCCGCCGAAGTCATCGATCCGCGAGGCCATGAACTCCGTTGTCTCGATGTCGAGGACCCCGTTGAGTGTCATCAGCTCATTGAAGGTGCCGCGCGGAGTTCCTTCGGCGGACGCACCGTTGTCGCCGATGATGTAGAAGACCAACGTGTTGTCGAGCACACCGAGATCGTCGACTGCGTCAACGAGGCGGCCGAGGTGGTGATCGGTGTGGTCGAGGAAGCCTGCGTAGACCTCCATCTGCCGGGCCAGCACCGGTTTGAGGTCGTCCGGCATGTCGTCCCAGCCGGGGATCTCGTCGTGGCGCTCCGTCAGCTCGGCCTCAGGCGGGATGACCCCGAGCTCCTTCTGCCGAGCGAACGTGCGCTCCCGCAACGCATCCCACCCGTCATCGAACTGTCCCTTGTACTTGGCCGACCACTCCTCAGGCACGTGGTGGGGCGCATGGGTTGCGCCCGGCGCCCAATAGATGAAGAACGGCTTGTCCGGCATCAAGGCCTTCTGCTGGCGCACCCACTCGATGGCGTGGTCGGTCATGTCCTCGGTGAAGTGGTAGCCCTCTTCCGGGGAGCGGTCCGGCTCCACCGGCACCGTGTCGTTGTAGATCGCCGGGTAGTACTGGTTGGTCTCGCCACCGATGAAGCCGTAGAAGTGCTCGAAGCCGCTCCCGGTCGGCCACTGCCGGAACGGACCCATGGGGCTCGTTTCCCAGACCGGCACCTCGTGGCACTTCCCGAACTGAGCAGTGGCGTATCCGTTGAGCTTGAGCACCTCGGCGAGCGGAGCCGCCTCGGCCGGCCTGATTGAGTTGTATCCCGGAGCCGAGGTTGCGATCTCCGTGATGCCACCCATGCCGACGGCGTGATGGTTGCGCCCGGTGAGGAGGGCTTGGCGCGTCGGCGAACACAGCGCTGTGGTGTGGAACCGGTTGTACTTGAGGCCCTGCGCTGCCAGCCGCTCAGCCGTGGGGGTTTCGCACGGACCGCCGAATGCGGACGATGCGCCGAAGCCGACGTCGTCGAGCAAGGCGATGATGACATTGGGCGCCCCGGCGGGCGGGCGCAGCGGCTCGATGGGCGGGAACTGCGACGCCGGGTTGCTGGCGTCGAACATGACGGGTCCGCTGTACGGCCGGTCGTGGATGGGAAGGACGGTGCGGGTGGGAGGCATAGAGCTCATTCCGGGAATCTACCAACCAGTACGCAGCTGAGGTGAATCGGCCGTCAGTCACTCTGTGAGCTCGAAGTCGAGACCGCCGATCACCGTGCCGTTGACCTGGACCTCGGCGCGGTGGGTGCCGGGCCGGTGGGTCCGAGTCGACATCTGTGCGAATGTGAGCTTGCGGCGCAGCGCCATCTCGGCGCCCGGCTCGAGATCCAGCGTCTTCAGCTTGAACACCTTCGGTGAGGTCGACCCGTCCGCCTTCACGAAGTGAATCAGGTAGTCGACCATCAGGGGCACGGTCTCTGTGCCTACCGACTGGAGGATGAACGCCAGGTGTGCTGTGCCGCCGATCTGCGGCTGCGGTGGATCAACGGCTATCGCAACCAACCGCACGGGCGGGTCGGGCGCATAGCCCAGCAGCGCCATCGCCTCCGGATCACCGTTCTTGAGCAGGGTCCGCAGCGCATGCTTGCGCAACGCCGGAAGATGCTCGTCGGGATCCCTTTCCCATCGACGGAGCACCTCGACCACCATCTCGGGGTGGTCCTTGGCGATGTCGTTGAGGTTGTTGGCTACGGACCGCCGCACCACCTCGTCTGGATCGGAACGCAGCGCGTCGAGGATCGGGAGCACCGGCCGCGGGTCGGCGACCAGCGCATGCAGCCGCATCCCCCACGGGAGCCGGGGCCGGCTGCCCTCCGTGGCGAGACGGCGGACGGCGGGGTCGGGGTCATGCGCCCACTTCACCATCTGTGCCAGCGTGCGCTCCTCCTCGGCGGCGATGAACGGGCGAATGGCGAACTCGGCCGAGACCAACTTCGTGAACGTGGTGAGCGCGGGGACCGAGGCTTCCCAGTCGTCGATGCCGTAGGCCTCGACGAAATCGGAGAACACCATGGCAGGGAAGCCGAGACCTTCGGCATGGGTGGCGGCGTCGAGCAGCACCGCCAGCGCCTCCCGGTACTCGGCGGGCAGCAGCTCGCGGACGACGGACGTGATGTGCCGCATCCGCTGCTTGAGCTCGAGACCCTCCCAGCCGTCGTCGAACACGACCGCCATGAAGCGCGCCCCGTCGAAGCTCGGATCGGCCGCAGCAACCGCCGCACCGAGAGCGCCCACCGACTCTGGGTTGAAGAACTCCTTGAGGAGAAAGGGCTCGTCTGCCACCGGCGCAGCCTACGTGCTGCCA
Organism: Acidimicrobiia bacterium; assembly: GCA_035458525.1. Lineage (GTDB taxonomy): Bacteria > Actinomycetota > Acidimicrobiia > Spongiisociales > UBA5794 > DATHZQ01. The sequence continues at coordinate 5,826 of DATHZQ010000064.1, read as the reverse complement.
ATCGAGGTCGACCAGACGGCGGTGGCCACTACGCTCCGCGCCGTGCGCTCCAAGTTCATTGTCACCCTTACCGCATTGCTCCTGGTGCTCTCGGCGATGCCCGCGGCCGCCGCGGACGACGACGAGCTCGTCGCCCCCCAAGCCGACCCCGGTGCGTCCCTGTTCCCCGCGTCCGAGAACGAGGAGCCGCGGCCCGACCTCGATCTCGTTGCGTCGGGATTCTCCTCCCCCGTCTTCGTGGACGCGCCCAAGGGCGACACCCGCCTCTTCGTGGTCGAGCTCGGCGGCAAGATCGAGATCATCGAGAACGGCTCGGTCCTCGGCACGCCGTTCCTGACCGTCGACGTCGGCAGTTGGCCCCCGGGATCACTCCCGATTGTCGGCTGGAACCCGCAGTTCGTCGACGATTTCAACGGCGACGGCAGGGACGACATCGCCAACTACTTCCCCGCCAACGACTCGTGGTGGGTCAGCAGATCATCGGGCAGTGCGTTCACCAAGCCCAAGTGGGGCTGATTGCGCCAATCGCGCTCGAAAAGGGGTCGGACGTCCCATGACTCTGCGGGGACCCTGCCCCTAACATCTGCGCAAGTAGTCACGAGGTGGGGAAAGATGGACCTCCGACGATGCATGCTCGTGGTAGCGGGCGTCGCAGCGAGCATGCTCGTTGCGTGGTTCTTTGGCATCTTCGAGCCGGCAGCGCTCGCACCGAGCCGCGTCATCGAAGGCCACACCCGCTCGCTCATCGCCATTGCGGTGGTCCTCGTCCCGGCGATGATCATCGTCGCAACGTGTAAACGCGATCCTGCGCGCAGCCCGGTCGCGAAAAACGGCAACGACGCGCGAAACAAAACCAAGGCCTGAGGTTGCCGGCTGCCCGAGTGGAGCGGTAGAAAACTCACCTCTTCCCCACTGACAACCGGTGGAACACCTTCTGGGAAAGCGTTGACGGAGCGCGCATCGAATACGCTTGACGTAGTTACATCCGTGTAACTACAATCCTTTCCCCTTACCCAATATCTAGGGGTCACCCGACTCCCCCACCCCAAGATGTTGTAGGTGTGGACATCGCTGTGGATAACTCGAAGCGCCCAGGGCAGGGCGCGATAGACCCCCGGGAGGGACCAGGATGAGCGAAGGGCTGCGTGTCGAGCGTCGATTCACGTCGGAGGGCCAGGACCCGTACGACTCCGTGGAGTGGTCCCAGCGGGACAGCAGGATCACCAACCCCGACGGCTCCATCGTCTTCGAGATGCTGGATGCCGAGATCCCCACACAGTGGTCGCAGGTGGCCGCCGACATCATGGTGTCGAAGTACTTCCGTAAGGCCGGCGTGCCGCAGTTCGACGCCGCGGGCAACCAGCGCTTCAACGAGGACGGCAGCCCGCAGCTCGGCCCCGAGCGCTCGGCCCGTCAGGTCGTCAAGCGCCTCGCCTCGACGTGGCGTTGGTGGGGCGAGACCAACGGCTACTTCGCCTCGACCGACGACGCCCAGGTCTTCGAAGACGAGCTCGCCTACATGCTGCTGCATCAAATGGCGGCCCCGAACTCGCCGCAATGGTTCAACACGGGCCTGCATCACGAGTACGGGATCACCGGCCCGTCGCAGGGTTTCTGGTTCGTGAACCCGGAGACCGAGGAGCTCGAGGCCTCCCCTGATTCCTACAGCCGCCCCGCTCCTCACGCGTGCTTCATCCAGGCGGTGAACGACGACCTCGTCAACGAGGGCGGAATCATGGACTTGTGGGTGCGCGAGGCCCGCCTGTTCAAGTTCGGATCGGGCACCGGCTCCAACTTCTCGCACCTCCGCGCCGAGGGCGAACCGCTCTCGGGCGGCGGCAAGTCATCCGGGCTGATGAGTTTCCTCAAGGTCGGCGACCGCGCCGCCGGGGCCATCAAGTCGGGCGGCACCACCCGCCGCGCCGCCAAGATGGTCATCCTCGACATCGACCACCCCGACGTCGAGACCTTCATCAACTGGAAGGCGAAGGAGGAGGACAAGGTCCGGGCGCTGGTCGCCCACGGCTACGACTCCGACTTCAACGGCGAGGCATACGCCACCGTCTCAGGGCAGAACTCGAACAACTCGGTGAGGCTCTCCAACGAGTTCGTGCAAGCCGTGATGGAAGACGCCGACTGGGAGCTGACCGCCCGCACCGACGGCTCCGTCATGAAGACGGTCAAGGCCCGCGACCTGTGGCGCCAGATCGCCGACGCCGCCTGGCAGTGCGCCGACCCCGGCGTGCAGTTCCACTCCACGATCAACGAGTGGCACACCTCCCCGGCCGGCGGTGACATCCGGGCCAGCAACCCTTGCTCGGAGTACATGTTCCTCGACAACACGGCGTGCAACCTGGCGAGCTTGAACCTCGGCCAGTTCTACGACGACGTCAACGGCGAGTTCGACCTCGACGCCTACCGGCACGCCATCCGCATCTGGACGATGGTCCTCGAGATCTCCGTGACGATGGCGCACTTCCCGTCGCGCGAGATCGCGCAGGGCAGCTACGACTACCGGACGCTCGGGCTCGGGTACGCCAATCTCGGCTCGCTGCTGATGCGCATGGGCATCCCCTACGACAGCGAGAAGGGCCGCGCCATCGCCGGGGCGCTCACGGCGATCCTGACCGGCCATTCCTACGCGGCGTCCGCCGAGATGGCGTCGGTGGTCGCCCGTTCCCGAAGTTCAACGAGAACCGGGATTCGATGCTGCGCGTGATGCGAAACCATCGCAAGGCGGCGTACGGCGTCGAGCAGTCAATGTACGACGGCGTGTCCCACACGGTGGTCGGCATCGATCAGGACCTCTGCCCCGCCGACATGCTGGGCGAGGCGCACCGGGCGTGGGACACCGCGGTTCATCTCGGTGCCGAGCACGGTTATCGCAACGCCCAGGCGACGGTGCTGGCGCCGACCGGCACGATCGGCCTGCTCATGGACTGCGACACCACCGGGGTCGAGCCGGACTTCGCCCTCGTGAAGTTCAAGAAGCTGGCGGGTGGCGGCTACTTCAAGATCGCCAACCAGTCGATCGCCCCGGCGCTGAACCGCATGGGCTACAACATGCACCAGATCCAGCAGATCCTGGACTACGTGGTCGGCACGATGAGCCTGCACCGCTCCCCGCACGTCAACACGGCGACGTTGATCGCCAAGGGCTTCAACGCCGACGACGTCGACAAGATCGAGGACGTGCTGCCGGGCGTGTTCGAGCTGGGCTTCGCCTTCAACCAGTGGACGCTGGGCGAGGAGACGATGCAGCGGCTCGGCTTCGCCCCGGAGCAGTACAACGATCCGGCGTTCAACATGCTGAAGGCGCTGGGCTTCTCCGACGCCGACATCCGTGAGGCGAACGACTACATCTGCGGCCGCCAGACCATCGAGGGTGCCCCGCATCTCCGTGACGAGCATCTGCCGGTGTTCGACACCGCCAACAAGAACGGCCGCTACGGCGAGCGGTTCATCCACCACATCGGCCACATCAAGATGATGGCGGCGGCGCAGCCCTTCATCTCGGGAGCGATCTCGAAGACGATCAACATGCCCAACGAGGTGACGATCGCCGACATCGAGGAGAGCTACCACCTGTCGTGGGAGCTGGGTCTCAAGGCGATGGCGCTCTACCGCGACGGTTCGAAGGCGAGCCAGCCGCTGTCCGCTACATCGGACGACGGTGTGTCCGAGGAGGAGACCGAGGGTCTCGAGGAGGCGCTGGCCGAGGAGCGGGAGTTGGTGACGACGGGTCACACGACGATCCACGCCGGCATGTTCCAGCCCGGCATCTCTCCGGCGCAGGCCTATCACGATCTTCCCCGGCCGCGGTTCATGTTGCCGGCCCGACGCGGTGGGTACACCCAGGAGGCCCGCGTCGGCGGTCACAAGCTGTTCATGCGGACGGGTGAGTACGAAGACGGCACCCTGGGCGAGCTGTTCCTCGACCTGGCCAAGGAAGGTGCGACGCTGCGCGGGATCCTGTCCTGCTTTGCCATCGCCGTGTCCAAGGGCCTGCAGTACGGCGTGCCCCTGGAGGAGTTCGTCGACACGTTCACGTTCCAGACGTTCGAGCCGCGGGGCATGGTCGAGGGTCATCCCAACATCAAGATGGCCAACTCGATCGTGGACTACGTCTTCCGTGCGCTCGGTGTCGAGTACCTCAAGCGTGACGAGCTGGCCCAGGTGCCGCCCGACCGCACGATGGAGCTCCCCGAGCCCCCGAAGGGTTCGGCGCTGGATGCAGGCGTGCAGCTCGGCCTAGAGGAAGCGGCCAAGGAGCGCGACATCGAGGCCCAGGTGGCGGCCGCCGAGTTCGTAGACCAAGACGAAGCCGCCATGCCGGTGACTCGGGGGACGTATGTGGCTGACGCGCCGTCTAGCGGTGGTGCTGCGGCGGCAGCCTCGACGGCAGGGGTTGCGACGGCGGTGGCCACGGCTCCCGGCGACATCCAGACGGCGGCCGTCCAAGCGGTCCTTGCCGACAAGATGGGCGACGCCCCCCTGTGCGACACGTGCGGCCACATCACCGTCAGAAACGGCTCCTGCTACCGCTGCCTCAACTGCGGAGACAGCAAGGGATGTAGCTGAGAGTCGATGTCACGCTCACTGCAGGGCGTGACATCGCAAGACAATACGACCACGTGAAAAGGGGCCCTCGCGGGCCCCTTTCACTGCATCGCTCACATCGCTCGAACGAACTCATGATCATCGTCGCGGGACGATGGACTCGGAGCAGCAGCGGGCTCGTCAGCGCTCCAACCTCAACGTCCCCCACGTCAGGGGTCGTTGGAACTCTGCAGTGGTGTGGCCGAGGATGACGGTCTGCTGGGGGCGGCCGTCGACGACCTCACCGTCGTTGTCGAACACGGCGAGCAACGCGGCCAGATCGCCGCTTGGCGGACCCGACAGCCCGAACACCGACCAGGGGATCGCCGCTTCCAGCTGCCACGACCCGTCGCCGCCGATGGCACCGGCGAGCACGACCGGCAGCTCGGTGGTGTTGTCGGCAAACCCGGAGCCGTTCCCCGTGAACCACACGCTCGACGGTCGTCCGTCGGCCGCCTGCGGTGTCATCGTCAGCTGGAAGTCGTCGCCGTCGGGACGCTCGCTGATCGCCCCCGGGGACGCCGTCGTGAGGTTGATGTTCAGCGCATCACCACGCCAGATCTGGTTGCCGGTGTTCTGCTGCGAATAGATGTCGTCGTCGCTGACCACGGCCAGATAGAGGGCCGCATCGTCGTACTGCGCGAGGACGACGCCGGGGCTGTCGTCGCCCAACCGCTCGCCCACGTCCAGGTCACGAAAGACCTCCGTTCGCAGCCGGTATGCCTCCGGGACCGCCTCCCAGTCGCCGAGATCGCCATCGATCACGGGCGCCACCACAGCCCGGAAGGCGGTCGCGGTTTCGCTTTCGAGTACTTCCGTGACGGCGACGTCGTCCGCAGTGGTCTCGACCCGACCTACGGGGGGAGAATCTCCGCCGCCGGCAAGCGTGGTCGTCGGTGGATCTGTGTCGCCTCCGCTGGCGATCACGATGCCGAGCAAAATCACGAGCACGGCGGCAGCGCCGATACCTACGTTGCCCGTCGTCCCGAGGCGAGCCATGATCCCCGTCGGCCGCTCTACTCCCTCTGGCTCACGGGCCGCCGCTGTTTCGGCGCCGGACGGCGGCGGTGGGGATGGCTCGGGCTCGGCCGCATCCCTCGACGCCTCGACCAGCTCTTCCGGCTGTTCCGGCTGTTCCGGCTGTTCCGGCTGTTCCGGCTGTTCCGGCTGTTCCGGCTGTTCCGGCTCTTCCGGCTGCTCCGGCTCTTCCGGCTGCTCCGGCTGCTC
>DATHZQ010000063.1:0-5851 GCA_035458525.1 Acidimicrobiia bacterium | reverse complement strand
ACTTGGCCTTCTTGCCCTTGGCTTTCTTGTCCGACTTGGCCTTCTTGCCCTTGGCTTTCTTGTCCGACTTGGCCTTCTTGCCCGTGGCTTTCTTGTCCGACTTGGCCTTCTTGCCCGTGCCCGTGCCCGTGCCCTCGTTCTCGTCCTTCTCGTCCGATGCGGCCGCGGTTCTGGCCGGCATCGATCCGCCCGTGGATGCCCCTTGGCCGGCGGCGGTGCCGGAAGCCTGCTCGGATTCCTCCGACGAGGACGGGGAGTCGTTCGACGCTGCCGTCTCGGCAGCCTCGAGTGTGCGACGTGCCGCTGCCTGGACGGCCCTCGCCCGGATGTCGCCGAAGCCACGCACGGCTGCAAGCTCGGAGACGTCGGCCTCGGCGATCACGTCGATGTCGGGAAATCCGGCTTCGATCAGGAGTTTGGCGGTGGCAGGTCCCACCCCGTTGATATCGGTCAGCTTCGGTGTTGGTGGCACAGTCTCTCCCCTAGGGACTTGTCCCAAACTATCGCCACAGGGCACCTCGCAGCAAGCGAAGATGACGATGGAGCGGCGGATTGGCTGCTGTGAGGGTCGCTCGGGCGGGTAGCGTCGCTGCGATGGCTGGCTCCTATCGGATCCTCGCTCACACCGCCGACACCGGCCTGGAGGTCGAGGCTGACACCTTGGGCAGCCTGTTCGAATGGGCTGGGCGAGGCATGTTCGAGCTCATGTTCGATCTTGGGGGCGTCGACGCCGCTCGGTCGATCGAGGTTCGCGTCGAGAGCTCGCAGGTCGACGAGTTGCTCGTCGACGTTCTCTCCGAGCTGCTGTACGTCGCAGAGAGCGCTGACGTTGTGCCGTGCCGCTTCGTTGCGACCGAAGCCACCGCCACCCACGTCGCACTTGCCGTTGGCGTCGTGCCGGTAGAGACCGCTGTGCTGATTGGTCCACCGATCAAGGCCGTCACGTATCACGACCTCTCGGTGGAACGGCGATCCGACGGGACTTGGATGGCGCACGTGGTGTTCGACGTGTGACCCATGCCCCTTCTCCTCGCGCTGCCGGTGCCGTACCGTCGGCGTCATGGAACTGAAGCGGACGTCGGATGTGACGTGGGAGATTGCACCGAGCGGCGGGATGAGGGTGCCGGGCCGGGTGTACGCCAGCGATGCGCTCCTGAGCAAGGCCAGGGAGGATCAGGCGACCCGCCAGGTCGCCAACGTGGCTCACCTTCCGGGGATCGTCGAGGCTTCGATGGCGATGCCGGACATCCATTGGGGTTATGGCTTCCCGATCGGCGGCGTGGCCGCAACCGACATCGCGGCGGGTGGCGTCATCTCCCCGGGCGGTGTGGGGTTCGACATCTGCTGTGGTGTCCGATTGCTTGCGTCTGCCTACACGGTGGCCGACTTCGAAGGTCGCCGCGCCGACCTCATGAACGCGCTCGCGGCCCGTATCCCGCGCGGCCTCGGGAAGGGGGCCATTGCTTCGCGTGCGCTCGTCACCGACGTGCTGCAGCGAGGCGCCAAGGCGGTGCTCGACGCAGGCTACGGGTGGGAGGGCGATCTGGACCGATGCGAGGAGCGAGGCACGTCGATGGGGGCCGATCCCGCTCGGATCAGCTCGAAGGCGGTCGATCGGGGCGGGGGGCAGCTTGGTTCCCTCGGCGCAGGCAACCATTTCCTCGAAGTCCAGGTGGTGGAGCGCGTCGAGGACGGTCCTGCTGCCGCGGCGTTCGGGCTTGCGGAGGGCATGGTGGTCGTGATGATCCACTGCGGCTCCCGAGGCCTGGGCCACCAGACGTGCACCGACCAGCTTCGTGAGATGGGTGCCGCCATGCACCGCCACGGGATCGAGGTGCCTGACCGTCAGCTTGCGTGTGTGCCGGTGCAGTCGCAGGAAGGTCGGGCGTATCTGGGAGCGATGGCGGCGGCCGCCAACTTTGCATGGGCGAACCGGCACGTGCTGGCGCACGAGGCACGTGAAGCGTTTGCGGTCGCCTTCGGCACCGCACCACAACGAACCGGCATGGACCTCGTGTTCGACGTCGCCCACAATCTCGCCAAGGTCGAAAACCATGATGTGGCAGGTCGAACGCTCGAGCTGTGCGTACATCGCAAAGGTGCAACGCGCGCTTTCGGTCCGGGTCATCCGGAACTGCCCGCCGACCTGCGCACCATTGGGCAGCCCGTGCTGATCCCGGGAAGCATGGGGACCGCGTCATGGGTGCTGTGCGGGACCCGAACGAATCCTGCCTTTGCTTCGGCGGCTCACGGTGCGGGGCGGCTCATGAGCCGCAAGGCAGCGAAGCGACATCGGACTGGCCACGAGGTGCGTACGGAGCTCGAGTCTGAGGGCATCGCGGTGCGACCCGGCTCGGTGAAGCTCCTCTCCGAGGAGGCGCCGTATGCCTACAAGGACGTCGACGAGGTGGTCGAGGTGTGCCACCGAGCCGGACTTGCGACCAAGGTTGCTCGGCTCGTCCCGATCGGCGTCGTGAAAGGCTGACCTCGCCGAGGCGGCAAGCTCGACTGCGATCTGCGCCACGATGTGAGCCGACGTAGACTCTTGCCAGCTTTCGTCACGAGAGAAGGACTGCGCCCGTGTATCTCATCCTCGCTTTGATCCTGATCGGCTTAGTGGCCGGTGGACTCGCCGAGCGCGTGGTCTATCCGGAGTGGAAGATCGATTGGACCGAGGCGTTCATCGTGGGCATCGCCGGATCGCTGCTCGGCGGGATCCTCGGCAGCCTTCTTGCCGGTGACGGATTCGACCTCGCTTTCTCCGGCATCATCGGTTCGATCCTCGGGGCCATCATCCTGCTGGCGATCCTCAAGTGGGTGCGAGGCAGGATCCGGGCCCATGGCAAGTAGCACCGGAGCTCGTGGAGCCGGAGCAACCCGAGGAGAGGACGTGACCATGGACGACGCTGCAGGAACCGACGCCGCTCTCTCTCCCGAGGAGGCTCCGCCGACGCCGCCAACCGTGCAAAACGTGGAGGTCTCCGGCAGGATCGTCTGGCAGGCGATCGGGGCGGTCCTCGCCACGCTTTTCCTGCTGTGGGCAATCAATCAGGCTCGCGGAGTCGTGTCCATGGTGGCCATCTCCTTCTTCTTCAGCCTGGCGCTCGAACCGGCGGTGCGCTGGCTCACCGGGCGCTACGGCTGGCGCCGGGGATCGGCAACTGGCGTGATCTACGTGGCCGGGGCGCTCTTCGTCACGTTCATGGTGCTCATCCTGATTCCTGCGATCTCCCAATTGGCCCAGGCCATCGGTGAGAGCGGCGCAGAGTGGCTCAGCAACGTGAGCGAATGGGCGTCCGACAACCTGGGTGTCGAGATCGCCGACGTGGAGGACGCAACCGAGCTCGCCCAGGGAACCGAGGATTCCCTGAGCGGCTTCGCCAGCGGTGCATTCGGTACGGCGGTCGACATCGCCACGGCCGGCATCGGTCTGGTCTTCAATCTCGCCACGATTGCGATGTTCACGTTCTACTTCACCGCCGACGCTCCCAGGGTGCAGGAGGCCGTGCTCCGTCTGTTCAGTCCCCGGGCGCAGGAGCGCATCGGCTGGACGTGGGATCAGGCGATCGTCCAGACCGGCGGATACTTCTATTCCCGTGTGATTCTGATGTTCATCAATGGGCTCGGCTTCTTCTTCACGATGGTGTTGGTTGGGATGCCGGTGGGTCTGGCGACGGCGTTGGCGTTGTTCGGCTCGTTCGTGTCCGTGTTCATCCCCGCAATCGGCACCTACATCGGAGGTGCGATCCCGGTGCTGCTCACTCTCGCGGTGCAGGGCCTGACGGAGGCGCTCATCGTGCTCGGATACGTGCTCCTCTATCAGCAGCTCGAGAACTATTGGTTGAGTCCCAGGATCAGCGCTCAGACCATGACCTTGAACGGCGGTGTCGCCTTCGGTGCGGCACTGGCGGGTGGCGCCATCGCCGGCCCGATGGGCGCCTTCACGGCGCTCCCCATCGCAGCATTGATCTCGTCGTTCATCTCCAATTACATCGCCAGCAACGAAGTGGTCTACCAGTCGCCGGAGCCCGAGCCGAAGAGGGAGTCACGGCGCCGCAGGAAGAGCAAAGCCGCCGCAGAGGGCGACGCAACCTGAGGGGCTCAATCTCCGATGAGCTTGCGGACCCATCTAGGGTTGCGTCTCGATTCGATTCCGCTCTGCAACTCTGAGAGGATTCGATTCCGCTCTGCAACTCTGAGAGGAGAAGACATGCGCCCGCTGCGTATGGACCGTGCGCTCATCAAGCAGGGAGTCATCCGATCTGCTGAGTCGCTGAACCCGATCGTCGGCTCTCCGTCCTCCTCGCTGGAGACTTCCGCCTACCTCGACTCGTTCGGAACGTCACTGATGCCTCGCGGGTCCGTGCTGCAGGGTGCGGCGAGCGGCCTTGCGGTGATCGCTGCTCGGGGGATCTCATTCGTGGTCGAGTCGGCTCAGAGAGCCGTCGTGCCTGCAGGTGCGACGTTTCCGTGGCGCCTGGCGGCTCGTACTGCCGGTTTTGCGGCCGGTCGCGCCGCGGCGGCGACACCGGAGCTCGAAGAGGAGACGATGTGGCGTGCCGCCTTTCGTTCCTCAGGCTCCTTCCTCGAAGCTGCAGCCATCAGCGGCGCCATCTGGGACGCCGGCAACTGGCTGCGACACCGATACCCGAACGACCGGATGTCGCGTCCCGTCATCATCACCGGTCTGGCCTTCGGCGGAGCCCTCTATTGGGCCGCAAAGCGGCTGGCGCAGCGCCAGGAGGAAATCGAGCGGTGGCCGGTGCCGCAACCCAACAAGGTCCCGATGGCACTGGCGACTGGGGCTGTAGTCACCAACGTCGGACGCGGCATTGGACTCGGCTTTCGCACGAGCCGAAGTGCGCTCGTCTCTTGGGCGGGTCCCGGTTTCACGAGGAACGTACTCGCACGAGTCGCCAATGCAGGACTGTGGGCCGCGGGGTTCAGTGCGCTCTACAACGCCGGCGTTGGCTACATCGGCCGCGCCAACGAGAAGATCGACCCCGGCTATGCGACACCTCCGCACGATCCTGCGGTCAGCGGGAGCCCCGAGAGCATCCTCCCGTTCGAGCTCCTCGGTCAACAAGGCCGGCGCTTCGTCACAGACGTGGCGACGCCGGAGCTCATCGAGGAGGTCATGGGCGAGCCTGCCGTCGCTCATCCGATTCGCACGTACGTCGGCTACAACAGCGAGCCGATCTACCTGACCGGGCGTGCCGAGCTGGCACTGAAGGAACTGGCGCGCTCGGGAGCGTTCGATCGCAAGTACCTGCTGCTCGTCTCGCCAACGGGCACGGGATGGGTCGACCACACGATGATCGAAGCGGCCGAGCTGCTCACCCGCGGCGACATCGCCACCTGCTGCATCCAGTACGGACGCTATCCCTCGTTCCTGTCGGTCCAGAAAGTGGCGCTGGGCCGGCGTCAGTTCCGGTTGCTCCTGTACGGCGTCGCCGCCCACCTTGCGGCTCGCCCTCCCGAGAAGCGCCCCAAAGTCCTCGTGTTCGGCGAGAGCCTCGGTGCCTGGGCATCGTCCGACGTCGTGATGTACCAGGGCATCGGCGGCTTCGACCACTACGGCATAGACCGTGCGCTCTGGTTCGGGTTGCCGGGACTCGCCAAATGGTCCCGCAACGGCATGGCGCAGGGTTCCAGCGATCTCGTACCCGAAGGGACGGTACGGGTCTTCGATCATCCCGATGAGCTGGAGGCCCTCACCCCGGAGGAGCAAGACCGGCTACGTGCGGTGATCCTCTCCCACAGCAACGATCCGATCGCAGCGCTCAGCCCCGACATCGCCTTGAAGAAGCCTGCGTGGCTCAAGGTCGAGCAGCGCGGACGGGGAGTCCCC
>DATHZQ010000062.1:0-10065 GCA_035458525.1 Acidimicrobiia bacterium | reverse complement strand
GGTCGGCCGGGAGGCACTCATGGGTACCAAGGACAAGGGCGGCAGAAACAGCAAGAAGGCGGCTGCCAAGGGTCTCAAGGAGAAGCGCCGGGACAAGCAGGCGAAGCGAGACGCGCACGCCAGCAGCGCCAACCAATCCATGGACAGGACCTTCGGCCACTGACGGGAGCGCTGCCATCGGCGGCATGCTTCGGCGACAAGACGATTGGCCCGGTCGAAATCTATGACCTTCGACGCTCGGGCGCGTCGTCCCTCGGATCCGCTGCGGGTGGCGGTTCTCGCTCCGATCTCGTGGCGGGTTCCTCCTCGTCACTACGGTCCATGGGAGCTCTTCGCTTCGCTGCTGACCGAAGGGCTCGTTGCACGCGGCGTTGACGTCACGCTGTTTGCCACGGCAGACTCGGTGACTTCGGCCCGGCTGGTGGGGGTGGCGCCGACTGGATACTCGGAGGATCCGTCCCTCGACGCCAAGGTTTGGGAAGCCCTGCACATCGCTGCGGTGTTCGAACGCGCGTCGGAGTTCGACCTGATCCACAACAGCTTCGACTTTCTCCCGCTGACCTATACGAGGCTCGTGGACACCCCGGTGGTGACCACGATCCATGGGTTTGCCTCAGACGCAACGCTGCCCGTCTACCTGGAGTACGCCGATCGGGTTCGGTATGTGGCGATCAGTGACGCCGACCGTCATCCGGCGCTCCCGTACGCGGCGACCATCCACCACGGCATCGATGTCGAGTCCTTCGATGTCGGACCAGGTGGTGACGCGGTGGTCTTCTTCGGGCGGATCCATCCCGACAAGGGGACGGCTGCCGCTATCGAGGTCGCTGCCAGGGCAGGGCTGTCGCTTGTCATCGCAGGCATCGTGCAGGATGAGGACTACTTCGAGCGTTCGGTCGAACCACACATCGACGGGGACCGGGTGGCGTATCTGGGGCCGGTAGGGCCGCGTCGCAGGCAGGAGATCCTCGGAGGCGCCCGAGCGCTCCTCCACCTCATCGATTTCGACGAGCCGTTCGGCTTCAGCGTCGTGGAAGCGATGGCATGCGGGACGCCGGTGGTCGCCCATCCACGTGGCTCGATGCCCGAGATCATCCACCCGGGCGTCAACGGATATCTCGTAGCGGACGTGGACGAGGCGGTTGAGGCGCTGGGTGCTGCCGCTCATCTCGACCGGCGCGGCATTCGTGACTCGATTGAGGGGAGATTCGGCGTGGCGAGGATGGTCGACGAGTACCTCGCGCTCTACCACCGAATCCTCGACGGTGGTTGAACGCCAGGGATCAGTTGCGGGTCAACTGGGTGATCAGAGCCTCGACTTCAACCGTTGCGAATCTCGTAGACCTGTCGGAGGCACCGTAGGCGACCACGAGCCGGCCGGCGTGGACGAGCGATCCGCACGAGTAGACAACATTGGGCACGTAGCCCTCCCGCTCCGACATCTCCGGTACGAGAAGCGGCTCCTTGAGATGACCGATCACGCGGCTCGGATCATCGAGGTCGAGCAAAATGGCGCCAAGGGCGTAGGTTCGCATGGGGCCGACGCCGTGGGTCATGACCAGCCATCCCGCTTCTGTCTCGATCGGCGAACCGGAGTTGCCGATCTGCATCAGCTCCCAGGGTCGTGCTGGCGTCTGGATCGGTTCGGCGTCGTGCCAGAACCGTATGTTGTCCGATTGCATGAAATAGTTGCTCTCTCCGTCGCATCGCGCCAGCGCGGCGTATCGGCCGGAGACGAGGCGAGGGAAGATGGCGATGCCCTTGTTGCGGGCGGCCCGCCCGTTCAGGGTGGCGATCCTGAAGGTGAGGAAGTCCGCAGTCTCGATGAGCTGGGGCAAGACGTTGAAGCCATCGAAGGCGGTGTAGGTCGCGTAGTAGACCGTCGTTCCATCGGGGTCGACGAAGCGAACGAACCGAGCGTCTTCCATGCCTCGGCTTTCGGCCGGTCCGTTCGGGAACAGCACACGTTGTGAGACGTCCGTTTCCTCCGAGAACGTGGCCTCGTAATTGGATGAAGCCAGCCAGCGCATCGTCGCGATGGCGTGATGCGCGGGACTCGGGGGAACTTCTTCTCTGTCGAGGGTGGTGAGTGCGTCTTGGAGATCCGCCGTTGTGAACCTCTCCTCGAGTCGGTTCAGGGTCCGGCGGACGAGATCGTCGATCGCACCTATCTCGTCGAGCTTGGCGGTAAACACCGTCTTGTCGAACCACGGCGATCGGCGGCTTCCCGTCACCGGTGCGCCGGGCGATTCGAGATCGATCTCCCCATTGTTTCCGACCAACCCGGTGCGGAACTCTATCGATGACACGTGACCCTCGCCCACGGCCCGCACGCTCACGATGACGCGGAGGCTCCCATCAGGCACTCCGCCCTGATCCGGTGCCGCCACGATCGAGGGGTTGGTGAGCGCGGCGCCTTCGATCGAGTACTCATGCATGAAGTAGGCGCCGATCAGGCGCCGCATATCGACGGACAGCCCGCCGACGTCCGGCACCAGAGGGGCCACCACCGAGAAGCCTCGTGCGAAAACGTCGTTGAGATCGAGATGACGCTCTTCGTAGCTCTTCTCGAGCTCACGAAGCGTGTACCTGACCTCGGCGGAATCCAGTGCCAGCACGCGATGGATCAATCCTTCGACCCTGGTTCGACCTTCGACCGGGCTCTCGTCCATTGACAGATAGGGCTTCGTGATGACCCGCCGCTGGTCCGGTCGCAGATGGACGGGCAGGCGGGTGACCGGGATCGCAGCCATCAGCGAACCAGCAGCTCGTCATCACCCTCGTCATGCCAGGCAGCGACTTGCAGGGTACCGATTCCGGAGAGGGTCGACTCGGCGCCACGATTCTCGTTGGCCGAGTGCTTCATGAGGCCGTCGCAGGTTCCGCCCGTGGCGGCGTCGTAGAGCACCATCCCGGTGTCGTTGCGTCCCGTCAGCCAACTCCCTGCTCTCAAGGCTCGCACCCTCCACATTTCGTCCCCGGTCACCGTCCATGCGCGGTGGGCGGCGTCGGCCATCGCCCATGCCTCAATCGGTTGCTGGTCGAAGCCAGGGCGTGGCTCACCCGGCGCCCATCCGCCCACTGGGGTGAAGCTGAAGTGGTCACCGTTGGTCTCAACCCCCACGAGCCACTTCAGCATGCGGAGCCCGATCAGGGTCAGTCGACGCCGACCCAGCGTTGCTCCGGCGGCGATGAGCGCATCGGGCAACCGCGCGTTGTCGTAAGTGAGGCGCGTCTCGGGCCACGGGATCCTCCCGAGCGCCGCGTCGGCAATTGCTTCGGACGTGCGTTCCAGGAGGTCGGTGGCGGCGGCGTGACCGGGGTTCGCCGCCAGCATCTCGACGGCGCCGAGCGTCGCATACGCGTTGGCGCGGAGGTGAGGGGAGTCGAACGAACGACAGGTGTCGAACGCCTTCGCGGCGGCTTCACGCATCGACGCAGTCGGGCCGAGCCGGGCGGCGGCGCCGAGGCCCCACCAGGCTCGACCCTGGCTGTCGTCGCTGCCGAGGTCGTCGATCCAAGTGCCGCCGGCATCTCGGCGGTTGTGGAACTGGCCCGAGGGGGTCCGGGCATCGAGAACGAATTGGATGTAGATCGCTGCCAGATCGGTCAGGTCGGTGCCGGCCGGCGGCTGTCGCGTGACGACGACCAGGGCGCGGGCGTTGTCATCGGTGCAAAACCCGTGTTCGACGCGGGGTGTCGAGATGAGGGCGTGCTCCCACAGACCTATGGGAGCGGTCAGCTTCCTGAGGTGGCCGAAACCTGGGGGACGGAGCGGTTCCCATTCGGCCGCCGACGAAGCGGCGGAAGGGTGGCCTGTCGCCGCGGCACGATCATCCGGCGACACGAGTCAACTCCGAAGCTCGTCGCGGGGTCATGAACGGGTTGGCCTCGGCCATCTCCGTCATCATCGTCACGAACCGGCGTCCGATCGTCGGCCAATACCATCCGCGGGCGAGTTGCTGAGCATCCCGCCGCATTTGCGATCTCAACTGCTGGTCGGTCAATACACGGCTGATTGCCTCGCTCAGGGCGCCGGAATCGTCGTGTGGCACCGTGATGCCCGCGCCTCCGGCGAGCAGTTCGACGGCGTGGGGAAACTGGGTGGCGACGACCGGTTTGCCGGCCGCGATCGCCTCAACCAGAACGCCCGAGGTCACTTGTTCGACGGAGAAGTAGGGAAGCACCACGAGGTCGGCGCTGCGCACCAAGCGGGCGAGGTCGTCGCGGTCGAGGTACCGGTCATCGAACTCGACGAACTCGTCCAACCCACGCCGGTGGACGAGCGAGACCAGCGCGTCCCGATAGGCCTCGCCAGCGTGCGCGAGCACATTGGGATGCGTGGCGCCGGCGATCAGGTAGCGCGGACGTGGATCGAGGTGGACCAGATCGGTCAACGCTTCGACGACGGTCTCGAGGCCTTTGCCCGGCCCGATCAGTCCCCACGTCAGAACCAGGGGACGGTCGCCGGTAACCAGGGAGGGGCCGGAGAAGCGGGCGTCGGCTCCATGCGGGATCACCGCGATTCGGTCGGCGTCGACGTCATAGCGCCGGATGAGTCGCTCTGATGCGGTCTCGCTCATCACCACCATTCGTTGTGCACGTTCGGCGAGCTTGCGGATGATCGCCCGTTGATGCTGGCTGGGACTCTCGAGCACCGTGTGGAAGGTGACGGCCGTCGGCACGTCGAGCTCCGCGATGAGGTCGACAACCTCTTCGCCATCGGCGCCGCCGAAGATGCCGAACTCGTGCTGAATGGAAACGGAGTCATAGGAATTGAGGACGCGGGCCGCCCGCTTGACCGACGACGGGTCTCCGGTCGTGTGATGAAACGCGACATCCGGCGTCCTCGATCGCGTCGGGCCCGGGCCCACGGCGACCACCCCGAGACCGTCCCGGGAATGGCGGGTGTGAGCGATCGCGTCGACGAGGGAGGCAGTGAAGCTGGCCAAGCCGCAGACCGTGGGCGGATACGTACTCACGAACGCGATAGATGGAGCGGGCACGAAAGCCAAGGCATCCTCCAAGGATGGGGCCCGCCGGGGCGGCGAGCGGTGCGATCACTCGTCCAGAGGGGTGAGACCGGGTGCTAAGTCGGAGGCGCCGTGAGAAGCAGTGAATCGGCGACTGGCTGCGCCGACACAAGCCATGCTACTCGCTGGCAGGGCATAGACGGCCAGCGGGGGAGTCGTGGTGGCCAGAGCGGGTTGGTTGAAGAGAGTGCCATTTCGATTGTCGACCCGTGCGCTCTTGAGGTGAGGGTGTCAGGGTTGCGGGCTGCCTGTCCCCAGGTCGGCGAGACCCGGCGCGGGTGGCGGTCCGGCCCGCAATCGGTCGCCACTACAACCCGACTGCAACCTGACTCCAGCGCTCTGGACGGCACCAGATGGACACAACGACACGAGACGACACAGGGTCTGTGACTACGGATCGGAAGGTTGGGGCCTGTCGCAAGCAACTTGCTCGAGTCCCTCCGGGCGTGCTGCTGAAACCCCTGCGAGAACAGGGGTTCGTTCATCCTGGGGCATTGGCAGGGATCAGGGCGAAGGAACTCCGTTCACGACCTGCTCGATCGACGGGTAGCCCGTCGACCGATCGGCTTGACGTAGCCGTCGATCACCTGCCATGGCTCGAAGTCGGCGCTGCGGTACAGCGCGGACGAGGCGGCGTTCGCACCCACGCCGCCACCGCGGACTCGTCCTCCCAGATCGTCGCCAGATCGGCGGGGTCGAAGTGCTTGTTGCCGTAGAACAGGTGGTGGACGATGTCGCCTGGATGCAGGTAGCCGCACCCGCCGGTGGCGGCGATCGACTCGGCATTGAAGCGCTGCAATCGCGCCACGTCGGCGTCACCTCCATACGAGCGGCGTCGCATCATTCCTCCAGGGTTCAGGGCTCGTGTTCGACGCTATCGGTGGAGAAGAAGGTGGGACTAGGGGCGC
Source organism: Acidimicrobiia bacterium (assembly GCA_035458525.1). Lineage (GTDB taxonomy): Bacteria > Actinomycetota > Acidimicrobiia > Spongiisociales > UBA5794 > DATHZQ01. The sequence goes on along the minus strand of DATHZQ010000062.1, from coordinate 4,124 downwards.
TCGGCCCGCCTTCTCCTCGGCAGGGTCTGTACGATCGACCTTCGAATGAACTCCGTGATCGTGCTGTTGCTCATCCTCGTCATGGTGGGCTTCAATGCGCTGTACGTCGCTGCGGAGTTCGCCACCGTCGGCTCGCGGCGTTCGCGTGTCCAGGAGACCGCCGAGGGCGGGAGCGGACCAGCGACCGGCCTGCTGGCAATCCTCCAGGACCCGATGCGGCTCGACAACTACGTCGCTGCCTGCCAGATCGGCATCACCCTGTCGAGCCTTGTCGCCGGTGCCTACGGTCAGGCCCAACTCGTCCCGCTCTTCGAAGAGCGGTTCGGCGGCGCAAGCCGCACGCTCGCCATCGTCGTCGTGTTGCTGTTCATCACCGCGTTGCAGGTTGTGCTCGGCGAGTTGCTGCCCAAGACGATCGCACTTCGGTATCCCGAGAAGTTGGCGATTGGCACGCTCACGCCGATGCGCATCAGCCAGTGGCTGCTGCGCCCGCTCGTCGCCGTCTTCAATGGGTCCGCTTTTGCCATCATGCGCTGGCTCGGGCTCAACATCGACCACTCCCACTCGCACGTGCACTCGCCGAGCGAGCTTGCGGGCCTGTACCGGGACAGTGCGGCCGGCGGGCTGATCGACTCGGACGAGCGCAGGATGCTGACCGGCGCCCTGTCGGTCACGAATCGGGTCGTACGCGAGATCATGACGCCGCGGCGTCGCCTCGTCACCATCGACGCGTCGACTCGGATCGCCGATGCGCTGGCCGAGTTGTCCGTCAGCCCCTACTCACGCTTCCCCGTGACCGAAGACGGCGAGGAGATCGTCGGTCTCGTCACCCTCCGCGATCTCTTTCTCGCCAACGAGAAGGGGACGGCTGCGACTGTCGCCGACATCGTCGAAGAACCAATGGTCGTCAGCGAGATGTTCGAGGTTCCCTTGCTGATGAACACCTTCGCCGAGCGGGGGATCCACGTGGCGATCGTGGTGAACGAGTTCGGATCGGTCTCGGGTCTCGTCACCCGTGAGGATGCCATCGAAGAGGTCTTCGGCGAGGTCTCCGACGAGTTCGACGAGGAACCCGACCCGATCACGCTCACCGGTTCCTCGGTGTCCGTGCGAGGTGATGTGCTGCTCGAGGTCCTCAACGAGCGCTTCGACCTGGCGCTCCCCGTGGACCTTGCCGACACCGTCAGCGGCTACGTATGGCAACACCTCGGGCGCCTTCCCGCCGTGGGCGACACGGTGCCGCTCATCACCAAAGCCAATCTCGCCGAGATCGAGAGCGGCACCTACCCCGATTCCGTGGAGCCCCCTCCGTCACTCCGGGTCGACTCGGTCGACGGCACCCTCGTCGAGCGGGTGAGCTTCACCCTCCCGGCCGAGGAACCCGGCGAGGACACGGGATCAACGTGAGCGTGCTCGCCGTGAACCTCGTGACCGATGTGATCCTGCCAATCGTCGCCGTCGTGGCACTCGTTGCGATCAACGGCGTGTTCGTGGCCGCCGAGTTCTCGCTCGTCGCCAGCCGCCGGTCACGCATCAACGCACTGGCGACCGGAGGCAACCGTGGCGCCCGTTGGCTCCTTGGCGTGTTCGATCGGCCCACCGGCAAGGACAGCTACATCGCCGTGGCGCAGCTCGGCATCACTCTCGCCTCGATCGGTCTCGGCATGTACGGCGAGCCCGCCATCGCCCACTGGCTGTACGACCCCTTCGAGTCGCTCGGACTCTCCGAGGGTGCAGCCCACACGGTCGGGTTTCTCGTTGCCCTCAGCATCATCACGTACCTGCATGTCGTGCTCGGCGAGATGATCCCGAAGGCTCTCGCTCTGTCTGAGCCCGAGGGCACGAGCCTGCGCGTCAATCGAGTGATGCGGACATTCAGCGTCCTCTTCCGTCCTGCCGTCGTATTCCTCAACTGGATCGCGTTGTCGCTCATGCGAATGTTGCGCATCCCCGAACCGGACAAAACGCTGTCGCTCTACAGCTCCGAGGAACTGGCCATCGTCACCAACGAGTCGGCCGCAGGGGGCGAGCTCCCCGAGCTCCAGCGCGAGATCATCCACAACATCTTCGAGCTCGAAGACCTCACCGCCGAGGAGCTGATGACTTCCCGCCGGCACATCCGGGCGATCGAACACGATGCCGGTCGAGCCGACATCGCCGCCCAGATCGAGGCGTCGGCGACGTCGCGCTACCCGGTGTTTGTCGACGATCTCGATCACGTCATCGGGATCCTCCACGTGAAGGACTTCGTACGGGTCAGCCAGTCGGACGAACCCGTCGACCTCAACACGCTCGTCCGCCAGCTTCCGACCGTGAGCGGCAAGACCGGTGCAGACGTCCTGCTCGCCCGATTCCGGAACGAACGCGTCCACGCCGCGCTCGTAGTCGACGAGCTCGGCGGCACGATCGGGCTCGTCACCCTCGACGACATCATCTCAGAGGTGATCGACGATCCGGCAGGAGACCACGATCTTCCCGCGGTCGTCCACGACGACGGGTCGGTCACGCTCGATGGCGAGACCACGCTGACCGAGCTGTCCGAGGACTACGGCTTCACCCTCCGGCACGACAGCGTGACGACGCTTGCCGGCCTCGTCCTGGCCGAAACCGGCACCGTGCCGCACGTTGGAGCTCGAGTCGAGTCGCAGGGCCACGAGCTGACGGTTGAAGGCATCGACGGCTACAAGCTGACTCAGATCCGGATCGCCAGGCTCGACGGACCTGCTGACAAACTCGATTCCGGCCACCCCGCTCCGGACCACTAGGTCACAGCAGGGGAGCTGTCCGCCATACTCGGCTGCCACTTTGGCGCAGGTTGACGATCCTGGCGCCCGACGGCGGTGAGGTGCCGGGAGCTCTGTGGCGGCTCAACGAGCTACTCCCTGCACGTATCGATCATCTCTTCCAGACGGGCGGCGTCATCTAGCACTGGCTCGTGCGGTTTCCAATGGTGGCGAAGCCGCACCGATCATGGGCACGGATCGATGTGGTAGGCCGCGCACTCGCTGGCGGTGAAGCTGCGCGTGACTCGGGCACGTGCCACCTCGAGGAGCTCATCGACGTCGGTGGTCACCACGATGCCCGGGCCGGAAAGGGGCGTGACGAGCACATGGTGCTCGCTGAGCCACGCCAGGTTACGGATGGGCTCGCCGACCGGGATCTTCTGGAGCATGTGCAGCGTCTCGAAAGAGTAGATCTTCACGATGCCGGAGTCTCGGCCGCTAGCAATGAGAGTTCCCGACGGATCGACGGCGAGTAGTCCATCGATATTGAGTTCGCCTGCCTGCCGAATGGTCTCCCAGGTGGCCGTGTCCACCACCGCCAGGCCGGCGTCGCTCTCCGTGTTGACGACGAGATGGCGGCCGTCTGGTGTGAGCGCCATCGCCGCGTGAATGCTCCACTCCACTGGTGGGCCATTCACGTGTGTCCAGTCGGCGGTCTCCAAGACCGCGGGCTCCCAATCCTGCGTCCAGAGAAGGATGCGATCTCCATCCGGCATCATGTGGGGATACCCGGCTACCAATCCCTCCGGTGAGCGGTAGACGATCTCGCCGCTCTGCGTATCCCATACGAGTAGGGGACTGGGACCGGGTTCCCCGGGCTCAATCAACCCGGCGATCAGTCTCGTACCGTCCGGCGAGAACGTGAGGGCGGTGACCCATGCTTTGAAGGGCATGTCGGGGTAGTCCCGACAGCCGGTACCGCTTCCGGTGGGCCCGTGCCATGGGCAGAGCCCTTTCATGAGCACGGACTCTCCGCTGTGGGTGTCGTAGACCTTCACCCTGCCCAGCCTGTCCTCGCCCGGCCACTCCTGCACCGCCAGGAACCGTCCGTCCGGCGAAAGGCCGATGTCGTCTCCGGCTGCGCCCACGCTGTAGAGGAGCTCGCCCGACGCACGGTCGAACACCCCAGCGATCCCGCCGGTCCTTTCGCATCCCCAGCGGACGGCGAACCGCTCCGGCGTGACCTCGAGGTCGCCGAGGCAATACCGGGCTTGCCGGGGTAGGTCGTAGCCGCCGACTTCGCCGTTCGCTCCGGTGTTGAAGATCATCAGCCCGTCCAGTGCACGCAGGCCATCGTCGCTGATCTGCTGCGCATGAGGGAGTACCACGAGCTCCTCGCCC
>DATHZQ010000061.1:0-15321 GCA_035458525.1 Acidimicrobiia bacterium | reverse complement strand
GACATCGTGTGCGTTCTCTGCGGCGAAGTGCCGGTCGATGATGTCCACGGGACCCTCCCTCGACTCATGGGGTACCAGGGTACCGAGTGGGTCGGTGCGGAGCAGATCCTGGTCGAGGATTCCGGCTGTGAGTGCTGCGATGCCGTGGGCGGTGGATGATCGAGCGGGCCTCAGGCGGCGGAGGCAAACGCCCCGACCTTTGACAGATTGTTAAGGGGAAACGTTCGTGGCAAAGTGGCGGAAGCGATTGGGGGAATCGCCGATCGAGCAACGAGAGAGGTCGGACATGACGCTGACACCTACCGGCACCACTCAGTTCACGGTCAATGGCGCACCGGTATCCGTCCGCTCGAATCACCCGCATCTCCTCGCCGCGCTCCGTGAGGAGCTCGACGTGACCTCACCCAAAGACGGCTGCTCGCCCTCGGGTCAGTGCGGCGCGTGCACCGTGTTGCTCGCAGGCAAGCCGATCCAGGGCTGTCTCGTCTCCATGGAGAAGGCGGAGGGCAAAGAGGTCACCACGCTCGAGGGTTTCGAACCCGAGGAGCGAGACCGGCTCGCCGGAGCGTTCGCCGCCACGGGAGCCCTCCAATGCGGGTTCTGCACCCCTGGCATCCTCGTGCGCACCAAGGCCCTACTCGACCAGAAGGGCAAGGATCTCACCCGCGCCACCGCCGCCGGACGGCTCGGTGGACACCTGTGCCGCTGCACCGGATACACGAAGATCTTCGAGGCGATCGAGATGCTGCGCGACGAGGTCGTGATCCCGACGCCGGTACTGCCGAAGTTCATCGGTGATCGCGGCAAGAAGTACGAGGCGGAGGAGCTGGCGCTCGGTGACCGCGGCTACATCGATGACATGCGGGTGCCCGGCATGCTCCACGCGGCCCTGCGCCTCGCCGACCATGCCCGCGCCGACGTGCTGCGCATCGACCCCGCGCCGGCGCTCGCCATGAACGGTGTGATCGCCGTCTACACCGCCGCCGACATTCCGGGCGTGCAGCGGGTCGGCATCATCCACAAGGACTGGCCCATCATGATCGGCGAGGGGCAGCGCACCTCGTACCTCGGCGACGTGATCGCGGTTGTCGTCGCCGAAGACGTGCAAACCGCTCGCGAGGCTGCGGATGCGATCGAAGTCGACTACAACGAGCTGAAGGTCTATGCCGATCCGGATGCCGCCCTGGCGAGTGACGAGGACGCGGTCTGGGGGCTCGACGGCAACGTGCTGTCCCGCTCTGTCTATCACCGGGGAGACGTCGATGCTGCCCTCGCAGGGTGCGCCCACGTCGTTCGGGAGACGTTCCACACTCAGCGCGTGGAGCATGCGTTCCTCGAGCCGGAGTCGACGCTGGCCGTGCCCGCCGCCGACGGAACGTTGATGGTCTACTCGGGTGGCCAAGGGGTGTGGGACGATCGCGACCAGATCGCAGACATCCTGGCCATCGACAAGGACCGGGTGACCGTTGAGCTCGTCTCCAATGGCGGCGCCTTCGGCGGCAAGGAGGACATGTCGAACCAGGCGCACACGGCGCTGGCGGCTCATCTGCTCGGCAAGCCGGTGAAGTGCACGCTCACCCGTCCCCAGTCGCTGCTCATGCACGCCAAACGCCACCCGATTCGGATCGAGGCCACGGCCGGCTGTGACGAGAACGGCAAGGTGCTCGCCTACCGGGCCCGCATGATCGGCGACAGCGGACCGTACGCCTCGGTGGGCATGAAGGTGCTGGAGCGTGCCGCCGGCCATGCCAGCGGTCCGTATGCGATTCCCAACGTCGACGTCGAAGCGGTGGCCGTCCGCACCAACAACCCGGTGTGCGGGGCTTTCCGCGGCTTCGGCGCCAACCAGGCGCAGTTCGCCACCGAGGGCATGCTCGACCGCCTCGCCGAGGTGGTCGGCATCAGCGGTTGGGAGATCCGCAACCGCAACGTGGTGAACCCGGGCGACGTATGGGGCCCGGGGCAGATCATGGACGACGGTTGTCGCGGCGCCCGGCAGTGCCTCGATGCGATCAAGCCCGCCTATGACGAGGCCCGTGCTGCCGGCAAAGCGATCGGCATGGGGCTCGCCCTCAAGAACTCCGGGCTCGGCAACGGATTCGTCGAGATCGCCAAGGCGGTGGTGCGGTTCGATGACGAGGGCGGCGTCGAAGTGCGGCACTGCTGGACCGAGATGGGTCAGGGCGTCCACACCGTGGCTCTCCAGGTCGCCGTCGAGGAACTGGGTGTGGCCCCGGAGAAGGTGCGAGTCGTCGTGGACACCAGCCGTGAGCTGGGTGCGGGTCAGACCACGGGGTCGCGCGGCACACTCATGGGCGCCGGGTCGGTGGAAGATGCCTGCCGGGTTGCCATCGAGGGCGGGCGCCGGCCCAACGTCGACTACGTCGGCGAATACCGCGTCGATTGGACGAACTCCCTCGAGGAGGGACTGGAAAACCCGGTCATTCACTCGGCGTTCGGCTACGCCGCCCAGCTCGTGATCGCCGACAGGGACACCGGAACGATCGAGAAGGTCGTCGCCGTTCACGACGTCGGTCGCGCGATCAATCCCACGCTCTGCGAGGGCCAAATCGAAGGCGCGGTGCACATGGGGCTCGGCTACGCCCTCACGGAGGATTTTCCGACCGACGAGCAGGCGATGCCCACCAACATGACGCTGCGCAGCCTCGGCATCCTTCGCGCCAAAGACATCCCTGAGATCGAGGTCAAACTCGTAGAAGCGCCCCAACCCGGTGCGCCCTACGGCGTCAAGGGCGTCGGTGAGATCGGGCTCGTGCCGACGGCCGGTGCGGTTGCCGCCGCCCTCTACGAGGTCGACGGCGTCCGAAGAACCCGCCTCCCCATGAACGTGCACCAGCCGGTCGAGGCATGAGCCGGCACTCCGCTGCAACCGTGCCATCCGACCCTGCCGCCGCTGCGCCCGTTTCCGTAGCGTCAGTGACGGCGACCGAAGAACGGAGTTAGCTCATGTCGGCAGTCACCCCCGGACTGGTCTGTGCTCACCACCACCTCTACTCGGCACTGGCGCGCGGCATGCCGCCTCCGCCCAAGGTGGCGACCAACTTCCAAGAGATCCTGGAGCAGATCTGGTGGCGGCTCGACACGGCGCTCGATCTCGAGATGATTCGCTGGTCGGCGATGCTCGGTGCTGTCGAGGCCCTGGAGAACGGCACAACCGCCATCGTCGACCACCACGAATCACCCAACGCCATCGAAGGCAGTCTCGACGTGATTGCGGAAGCGTGCGCCGAGGTCGGTGTGCGGCTGCTGGTCGCCTACGGCATCACCGATCGTCACGGAGCGGACGGGGCACGGCGAGGTCTCGAGGAGAACGAGCGCTTCATCAAGGCCGGCGGGCCCGGCATGGTCGGTGTCCACGCGGCCTTCACCTGCAGCGACGAGTCCCTGGAAGCTGCCGCCGGTCTGGCCGAAGACCTCGGCGTGGGCGTCCACATCCACGTCTGTGAGGGTGTCGGCGACATCGATGCGCCGCAGCGTCTCGAAGGGCTGACCCGCGACAACTGGCTGCTCAGCCATTGCGTCCACCTCCCGACGGACCACTCGCTCCGGGGCACGATCCTGCACAACCCGATGTCGAACCTGAACAACGCCGTCGGCTACGCAGACCCGGCCCGCTTCTCGAACCCGGTGGCCCTCGGCACGGACGGGATCGGTGGCAACGTCTTGGAGTCGTTCCGGCTGGCGTACGTGATGCAGCGCTCCGTCGACGTCACGGTGGGACCGGACCCGGCGTGGAGCTGGCTCGAGACCGGCTGGGACATCATCCCAGAAGCCCGCAACGACGAAGTGACCTGGTCCTACGACCCGATGGACCCGTGGCACATTGCGTTCACCCCCGGCATCCGTCCGCTGGAGATCAAGGTCGATGGTGAGGTCGTGTTCACGGATGGCAAGCCGACGAGGGTCGATGCAGATGAGGTCCGCGCCAGAGCCCGAGAAGAGGCAGCGAGGTTGCACGCCCGGCTGTGATGGAACCGCTCGAACTGCTCCGTGCCGTTTGCGGCACGCAGCGACTGAAAGGAACGAGGCATGTCCGACCGCTTCCACCCGATCACGATGGAGCAGCTCACCGACTGGGTCTTCACTGAGCTGGAAGAGAAGGATTCCCTCTTCAACGTGCCGCGGTCGGCCTTCTTCGTGCCGAGCCCGGATCATCGATATCGCCTGCAGAAGTACGGGGTCGAACTCGACACTCCTTTCGGCGTCGCCGCCGGTCCGCACTCCCAAATGGCGCAGAACATCATCGTCTCGTGGCTGGTGGGTGCCCGCCTGCTCGAGCTGAAGACGATCCAGACCCTCGATGAGCTCGACGTCAACAAGCCCTGCATCGACGTCGAGGACGAGGGCTACAACGTCGAGTGGTCCCAGGAGCTCAAGGTCTACGAGTCGTTCGACGAGTACCTGCGCGCCTGGGTGCTGATTCATGCGCTGCACCACAAGTTCGGGTGGTACGGCGAGCGGCCCGGGATGATCTTCAACATGAGCGTTGGCTACAACCTCGAGGGGATGTTGAAGCCCAACGTGCAGTGGTACTTCGACACGATGGCGGATGCGTCCGAGTACCTGCCCGCCTACGTCGACATCGTCGCCGAGCGCTATCCCGCGGTGCGGGACATCGACATCCCTGCCCAGCTTTCCGACACCATCACCCTGTCGACCATGCACGGCTGCCCGCCCGACGAGATCGAGAAGATCTCCCTCTACCTGCTCGAGGAGCGCGGCCTGCACACCTCGGTGAAGTGCAACCCGACCCTGCTGGGCGCCGATCGGGTGCGCGGCATCGTCAACGACTCGCTCGACTTCGACGACATTCCGATTCCCGACGAGGCATTCGGACACGACCTCATGTACGTCGACGCCGTGCCGATGTTCCACAACCTGCGCCGGGTGGCGGCGGCGCAGGGCCTCACGTTCGGCCTCAAGCTCACCAACACGCTCGAGGTCAACAACTGGCGGACCGTGTTCGAGGACGACGACATGATGTACCTGTCGGGCCGGGCGCTGCATGCCGTTACGACCAACTTGGCGTCGAAGATCTCAGAGGAGTTCCGCGGCGACCTCATGCTGTCGTTCGCCGGAGGGGCCGACTGCTTCAACGTGGCCGATCTGCTGCGCTCCGGCATGCGCACCATCACCGTGTGCTCCGATCTCCTGAAATCGGGCGGCTACCTCCGGATGCTGCAGTACATGGAGAAGGTCGACGACGCCTTCGACGAAGTCGGCGCCGCCGACACCGAGGATTTCATTTCCAAGACGGCGCTCTCTCAGAAGGACGTCGCCGAGTTCACCCCGCTACTGCGCTACGCCGCGCTCACCGACAGCGGGCTCGATCTCACGATGGACCAATGCGCCGACCTGCAGGCGAGGCTCGCAGCTCGCAACGGCGACGCACCGGTCGGCGACGTCGTGCTGGCGTGGGCCGAGGAAAACGGCTTCGACGAGGTGCGCGCTCGTGCGATCGCCGCGCTCACGGTGAAGGTGCTGTCCCGCATCAACCTGCGGCAATACGCCGAGCAGGTGCGCGACGAGTGGAGGTATCGCAAGCACTCCTTCCGCATGGATCGCTCCAAGACGCCGCGGGAGCTGCACTACTTCGACTGCATCGAAGCGCCCTGCGTCGACGAGTGTCCGGTGGACCAGAAGGTGCCGCAGTACATGAACGCCGTGCGCGACGGGAACTTCCTGGAGGCGGTGCGGCTCACCCGCGAGGACAATCCGCTGCCTTCGATCCTGGGGCGGGTGTGTGACCATCTGTGCGAGAACACGTGCATCCGCACCCACTACGACCAGCCGCTGGCGATCCGTCACATGAAGCGGTTCATCATGGAGCACGAGGAACAGCCGGTGCTGTTCACCCGCAACCCCGGCACGAAGAACAAGGTGGCAATCATTGGCGCCGGGCCGGCGGGCTTGGCAGCGGCCGAGGAGCTGGGTCATGCCGGCTTCGAGGTGACGATCTTCGAGGCCCACCCCTATGCCGGCGGCATGGTCGGCGGGGCCATCCCTTCCTACCGGCTGCCGCAGCACGAGATCGACCAAGACATGGCGGTGTTGAGCGAACTCGGCGTCGAGATTCGGTACAGCCAGAGGGCCGGTGTCGATTTCAGCATCGATGACCTGCGCAGCGACGGTTATGTCGCCGTGTTCGTGGCGGTTGGCGCCCAGCTCGCCAAGCAGCTCGGACTCCCGGGCGAAGACGCCGCCGGCATGCTCGACGGCATCACGTTCCTGCGCAGCGTGCGCGAGGACAACCCGGTCCCGATCGGCAAGCGGGTCGGTGTCGTTGGCGCGGGCGACACGGCCATGGACTGTGTTCGCTCGGCGCGGCGGGTTGGCGCCGAGAGGGTATCCCTCATCTACCGGCGCACCATCGACCAGATGCCGGCCGATCCGGAGGAGATCCACGCCAGCTTGGAGGAAGGCATCCAGATCGTCGAGCTGGCCAAGCCGGCGGCGTTGCACGTCGAGGACGGGACGCTGCGGGGTCTCGTGTGCACGAAGACGGAGTACACGGGGGAGCGCGACGACTCGGGCCGGAAGATCCCGTTCGACGTGCCGGACTCAGAGTTCGAGATCGAGCTCGACACGCTCATCCTCGCCATCAGCCAGCACTCGGTGCTCGACTTCTTCGGCGACGAGGTGCCCGAGCTGACGTCGCGGGGATACATCGAGGTGGACCCGGGGACGTTCGAGTCGTCGATCCCGGGTGTCTACGCCGGCGGCGACGTGGCCGCCCACGGGCCGTCGTCGATCGTCAAGGCAGCTGCAGACGGCAAGCGCGTGGCGCACGCCATCGCCGCCAAGTACGACTCTGCACGCGTGATGCCGAGCCATGAGGAACGGCCGGTGAACCTGCACGAGATGACGGTGCGCCGGGCCCGTCGCGAGTACCGCGTGCCGATTCGGTTCAGCCCGCTCGATCAGCGGGACGGGTTCGAAGAGACCGTGCTCTCGTACACACCCGAGGAGGCAATGCAGGAGGCGAGCCGGTGTCTCGACTGCCACGAGATCTGCAGCCTGTGTGTCGGGGTGTGTCCGAACATGGCGCTCATGACGTACGAGATGTCTCCGGTGCGGGCGGAGCTTCCGGCGCTGACGGTGCAGGGTGGCGCCGTAGTCGCCGGTGATGTGGCGGCGTTCGTTGCGGACCAGCAGTTCCAGATCGCGGTGCTGACCGATTTCTGCAACGAGTGCGGCAATTGCGTCACCTCGTGTCCGACGTCCGGGGAGCCGTACCGGGACAAGCCGCGGCTGTATCTCAACCGGGAGGACTTCGAGGCGGAGAAGAACAACGCCTTCATGATGTTCGGCGACTCGGTGATGGAGGCTCGCATCGATGGCGAGACCCACCGCATCGAGGTCGACGGACACATCGAGTACGCGGCGCCGAAGTTCACCGCCAAGCTCGACAAGGACACGCTTGCGCTTGTTGAAGCCACGCCAACGGATGCGGCCTCCACCGGCGAGACGCTGTCCCTCGAGCCGGCTGCGGTGATGCACACGGTCCTCAACGGCGTCGCCGGTTCCATGCCCCACATCCCCGTGATGACGGAGGGCGGCACGGTGGTCGAGCACCCGGGCTACCGGGAGGGTTGAGCCGCAGCGTCGATGGCCACCGATGGCGGGGGATCGGGCGAAGCGCGCCCGAAGTCAGCCGGCTGCCGTCACCTTGCTGTCGACCCTGCTCACGCCGAGGATGCTGCCTACGAGCCGTTCGAGCCGGACGACCTCGCGCTCGTCGGCCACCGTTCCTGCCAAGAGCACGATGCCCTCGTGAACGACGACGTCGAAGTCATCCGGACGGAGTCCCAGGATCTCGTCGATGACGCCGGAACGGATCTCGTCCTCGATCTCTCGGTCGGATCGTGCCAGCGCGGCGACCACGTCACGTCGCGAGATGATCCCTTCGAGCGTGAAGTCGTCGCCGACCACGACGAGCCGGCGCAGCCTTGACTTCTCCATCAGCCGGGCCGCCTTCGCCAACGGGTCGCCCTTGTGTACTCCGACCACTTGCCGACTCATGAGGTCGGCAACCGTGGAACCCGGAGTTTCGTGCCGGGTGCGTCGCCCCTCGAGCGCGGTCAAGTCGGGAAGCACGGCGCGATGCAACAGATCTGCTTCCGTGAGGATGCCCACGACCTTTCCATGCTTGTCGACCACCGGAAGACCGCTGATGCCGGTGTCCCGCATGATCCTGGCGGCGGTGGTCACCGAAGCATCAGGCGCCACCGTCACGACGCTCTTCGTCATGGCTTCTGCGACGGTGTGCATCTCACATCCTCGTGCTCTCGTTCGTGCGACCGGTTCGGCCGCTTCCACTGCACTCGCCTGTGTTCCAACGGTCGTTCGTTGCTCCAACGGTACGCCGACACCATTCCTCGCCGCTCGGCGGCGGGAGGGTCGCGTTCCATTCGCCTCCACCGGCCGCATACGGGCAGGGTACCCGGCGGACGGCGCCGCACACGCTCGAGTCCGCACTCGTAGGCCCAGACGGAAGGCTGCGGCCCGCAGGCGACGACGCCCCCCGGCATTCGTAGGCACAAGCGTCGATGGCTGGCAACATGGAGGCGATGGTGTCTCCCAACTCACGACGCGGCTTCCTCGCCGGGCTGGCGAGTCTGCTCGGTATCGCCGGTATCGGTACGGCCGCCGGCTGGTGGAGTTCCGGCGGACAAGGAGCGACGACGACCACGGCGCCCAACGCCCTGCAGCCGCTGCCGCCGGCGGGGTCCTCTTCGACGACAACGCAACTACCGGCGGAGACATCGGCGCCGTCTACGACGTCGACCGCGGCGCCGTCCACGACGACCAGCGAAGCGTCGTCCACGACGACCACCGAGCCGTCTACAACGACCACCGAGCCGTCTACGACGACCACCGAGCCGGCCACGACGACGACGCAGCCGCCGACCACCACCACCTCGGCCACGGTTGCGGCGGCGTCTTCGATCTCGGCGCTGTGTCGCGACTCGTGGGGCGCCAAACCACCCACCGGGAGCTTCACGACGCACTCGATCCAGCAGCTGACCGTCCACCACACGGCGGCGGTGCTGAGCGACAACAGCCTGGCGCCGGCCCGGGCGCGCCAGCATCAGAACTACCACCAGAGCCTCGGATGGCCGGACCTGGCGTATCACTTCCTCGTCGATGCACACGGAAATGTCTACGAGGGCCGGCCGGTGAGCGCGGTGGGCGACACCGGCACGAACTACGACCCGACCGGCCACTTTCTGGTGTGTTGCGAAGCGAACTTCGATGAGCAGAGCGTGCCGGCGGCACAGTTCTCAGCGCTGGCGGGAGTACTGGCGTGGGCGGCGGCGACCTATGGAGTCGATCCGGGCACGATCGCCGGCCACCGGGACCATGCGTCCACGACTTGTCCCGGCGGCAACCTCTATCCCCGGATTTCCTCCGGTGAGCTGGAGACCGCAGTGCGCAACCAACTCGGCAACGGCGGCGTGAATCTCTGGATCGAGTGCGGCGACTCGGCCACGGCTCGGGTGGCTGCCATCGAGGCCGGCACCGACTGAGGCGCTACTCCCGAAAGGGGAAAACGGGCCTGTCCTGCAACTCCGAGCCGCGGTACGTTGGCGAGAGCTGACGCTCGAGCTCTCTCGTCGTCTGGAGGTGCCATGAACGACGAAGCATTGCCGCCCGCCGTCACCACCCTCAACGCGGATGGTACTCCCGCTGTCCCCGCAGCACGAAGTTCTGGTCCTCGAGCCGGCTTCATTGGCGGGGTCATCGCGCTCATCGTGCTCGCCGCTGTCGGCAGCGTGCTGGCATGGCGGCTGGTCATGGGCAGCCCGTATTCAGCCGCCGAGGCCGTGCCGTCAGATGCGGACATCGTTCTGACGATCGACTTCGCCCAACTGCGCGATCTCGAGCGCGTCGACCGCTTCATCCAGGCGTTCGCAGCACCGATGGCGCGCCACGGCATCATCGACGATGTCCCCGACCTCGAGAACGCCATGCGCGAGATCGATGACGTCGCAGAGGAAGAGCTGGGATTCCGGTTCGCCGAAGAGTCCCTGGCTTGGATTGGCCGCAGCGCCGCAGTTGCCATTTGGGTCCCGGACGACCTGCTCGACCCCGCGGCTGCCGTCGAGCTGGATGCGCCGCCGCCGCTGCTGGTGACGGTGGACATCCGCGACGGCGATGCGGCCAGTGCGTTCCTCGATCGCATGCTCGCCGAGGCAGTTTCCGCTGGTGGCAACGTCGTCGACCTCGCCATCGACGGCACCGCTGCGCATGAGGTTGTGTTCGACGACGGTGCGTTGACCCTCGTCGCGGCGATCGACGGCGACCGCTTCGTAGTCGCCGACACGGTCGCCACCATGCGCCGATCGCTGTCTGTCGAGGACGGCAACTCGGTGGCGCAAGTCGACGACTTCCAGGAACTCGCCGGTGCGCTCGGCGACGGGCCACTGATGACCTGGTACCTCTCTGATGGTCTTGGCGAACGTATGGCCACGACCTACCGCAACCTCGGTGTTGCCGCCGTCGAAGCGGACGCTGCGTTCCGCGCCGCGATGGCAGGCGTAGTGCTCGACGACCATGGCGTGCTCCTGCGCAGCGCCACGTTCGTTGACCAAGACGCGACGGCCGCTGGGCCGGGTGACTGGTCTCGCGATCTCCCCGGCGAAACGTATGCGTTCCTCAGCCTGCTGGTGCCGGAGCGCTTCCTCAGCGACGCGGCCGATGCGTTGCTCGAGACCGTCGCAGGTGCGGAGCCTGGTGCCGGTGCTCAGACCGAGTTGATCGCATCCGTCGACGACCTGCTCGGCGTGTCGTTGCTCGACGAGCTACTCCCGCAGTTCGGCCGCGAGCTGCTGCTCGCTGTCATGCCGACCACCGAATCTCAGGAAGTGCCGGGAGTGTTGCTCGGCATTGGCTTGGCCGATCCGACTCCGGTCGAAACGGCGCTCCGGCACCTGACCGGGTCGCTCCAGGGCGAGATCGAGATCCGTGTTGAGGACGGCACGACCATCTTCGAGCTCGATCCATCGTTCTCGCTTGCGGCCTCGGTGACGGAAGATGCGCTGTTCGTGAGCTTGGGCAGCACGGCGCTCAACCGTTTCGAGGCTGGCGCCGGCGGCGTCACCGAGAGCGAGAGCTACCGGCGCACCGATACGCAGACGATCGGGGACGGTCTCGTGCTCTACGCCCATGTGGGGGGCTTGGTCGCGGACTTCGCCGATGATCCTGTCGTCGCCGACATCCTTCGTCCGCTCGAGGCCGTCGGTGTCGGTGCCGAGGTGCAAGGAGATATCGAGATCAGCGAGATGCGCGTTCTCGTGGACTACTGAGCGGACGTCGTCACGCGGCAGGCCGCAAGCATTCCACCTCGTCGACGGGGATGGAAATTGTCCCCGTTTCGTGGCGGAGCAAGATGGCGCGATGTCCGTGGGGGGTCTCGATGCCGAGGTATTCGCCGACGGTCGCACCGCGGCTCGTTCTGGCGCGGTAGGTCTGGCCACGTCGTAGCTGATTCAGGTCGCGGGCTTCATGCGCACGCGGAGGTGTTGGTGCCTTCATGGCACTCCTTTCAGGCGAGCGATCTTGCAGATCGCTCGCAGAGGTAGGTGCGATCAGCCGCCGTAGCGGCGGGGTTGGGCGAATCGCACAGTGAGGTCGCGGCCATCGAGCTTCGTACCGTGAAGCTCCTTGACGGCCGTCTTCGCCGCTGGTTGTGGCATGTCGACGAAGGCGAAGCCCTTGGAGCGGCCCGAACGCTTGTCGACGATGATCGTGGTGGCGTGGACGCGCCCGTAGCGAGCGAACATCCGGTGCAGCTCCTCTTCGGTCGCCGTCCATGGAAGATTGGCGACGTAGACGCTTGCGGCCGATTTGGGTTTCCGGTTCGGGCGGTCGGACGGCTTCTGGCGATCGCCCTCCGCAGGCCCGCTTGGTTGTGTCGACTTGGCTCGGCGCGGAGCAGCCGGTGCCGCCACCTCGACTTCCAGGATCGGGCCGAGGTCGGGTTCCGCGATGGGCTCGTCGAGTCCGAGGTCACGCTGCATACGGCGAATCGCTTTCGCCTGCTCCCGTGTGACCAGGCTCACGATCGTTCCGCCGGCGCCGGCACGCGCGGTGCGCCCCGATCGGTGTACGTAGTCCTTGGGTTCGCCTGGGGGGTCGAAGTGGACCACGGACGCAACAGCATCGATGTGGATGCCGCGCGCGGCGACGTCAGTGGCGATCAGCGCCTCGGCGGTTCCGTTGGCGAATGCCTTCAGCGCCCGATTGCGCTGATTCTGAGAGCGCCCGCCGTGGATCGCCACGGCCTCGATGCCGAGTTTGCCGAGCTGCCTGGAGAGACGATCGGCCCCGTGGCGTGTGCGGGTGAAGACGATGCATCGTCCGGTAGCGCCGATCAGATCCGCAGTGTGCTGGACCCGATCCTCGCGACGCACGCTCCAGAAATGGTGGCGCGCTTCGAACGTGTCAGGTTCGATGGAGGCGGCTTCGTGCCGTGCGGGCTCGTGCTGGTAATCCCGGCTCAGGACGGCTACGTCGCCGTCGAGGGTTGCGGAGAACAGCAACGTCTGGCGGTTGTCGCCTGTCTGATCGAGGATGCGCCGCACGGCCGGGAGGAATCCCATGTCTGCCATGCGGTCTGCTTCGTCGATCACGGCGATCTCGACCATTCCGAGGTCCACGGTCCCCTGTTCGATGAGGTCCTCGAGCCGGCCCGGTGTAGCGACGAGAACGTCGACACCCTTCCTGAGCGCATGACGCTGTGAGCTGTAGCGAACGCCGCCGTGGACCGCATGGATGACGCGATGCGCGGCGCGGGCGGCAGGAACGAGCTCCTTGGTGATCTGCTGCGCCAGTTCACGCGTGGGGGCGAGAACAAGCGCACGGGGGCGGTGCGGCTGGGCCTGCCCGACCCGCGCCAGCATAGGGAGACCGAACGCCAGCGTCTTGCCGGAGCCGGTCGGGGCTTTGCCTGAGATGTCGTGGCCGCGCATCGCATCGGGGATGGCAGCGGTCTGGATGGGGAATGGTTCGGTGATGCCCTGTTTGTGGAGTGCCCGCGCAAGCGGCTCGGGCAGCCCAAGTTGGGCGAACGTCGTAGACATGAGATCTCCTGATCGGTTGTGACGAATCTCTCGCTCGTACCGAACGGCACCAATTGCCTGCGGAACGAGAGTTCGGCCGAAGAGGCGGTCCAACCGTGTGAGAAAAGCAAGCCGTTGAGTCACCGGGGAAGCGTCATAGCGCTGGCCTCCACCCGGTGCGGCACCGCAACGCTAGCACGTTGCCGTCCACCACGACTCCATTGCGGCATGTCCAAGTCCGTGTGCGGGACTTCAGACGCCGCTCGTTCAGCGAGCGAAGACGCACAGGCGTAGTGTCTGGTTGCGCGAGAACTGCTCAACGAAGGAGCACTTACGTGGGTCGAATCCCCGATGACAAGTTCCGGATCTTCATCAGTCACAAGTCGAGCGACACTTCGATCGCCATCGACGTCAAGAACGCCATCGAGAGCCTCTCACCCAAGAACTTCGAGTGCTGGGTTGATGCTCAGGACATCGCAGCTGGGAGCGACTGGAGCCGCTCGATCCTGAAGGCGCTGGGCAACAGCCACCTCTTGCTGCTGCTCTTCACGGTCCCAGAGCGCAAGTGGGACTGGTGCCTGTACGAGGCTGGACTGTTCATCCAGTTCTCCAATGCGGAGGACGAAGACGTGCGCTCGGTCGTTTCGATCTTCGATCCCAAATCAGGTCCGCCCCGTCCGCTGTCAGGAGTTCAGGGCGCTCCGGCCGAACCGAAGGCGTTGGAGAAGTTCCTCGAGCGGTTGTGCAAGGAGCCGTGGGAGATCTCTGATGACTGGCGCAAAGGCGCCATAGCGCCGAAGGTCAAGCAGGAAACGATCTCGGCGGCGGCGCAGGAAATTGCCACCAGCTTCCGCACCCACCTGAGCCGGGCTGTCGAACCCTTGGCCGATCCCTCGATGATCCAACGGCAACCCCAATGTCGCTTTCCACGACAGATCCAGCCGGCTGCGCCGCTCCGCTTCCCGGTCCGACACCCCATAGAAAAGCTGCGCCAACAACAACGCTGCCATCACCGACGCCGGATGCGACGGCCGGCCCCGCCGCGACCGATACAACCCATCGAAGTCGGCGTCGCAGAACGCCGTGCCCCGGGCCCGACCCAACGTGGCCAAGAACCCTTCATCGTCCAACAGGTCGGCGCACAACACGCCGCTATCTCACAACAAGCCCTGCGCCTCAGCCGTGCCCCGCATCCAACCTCCCAGAATCACACCCCTGTGATTCCGATCCCCACCAAAGCAGCACGCGAGCACCCCACCGCCGATTAACCGACCACCCTCCTAGGCGGCGAGTGCGCCTCCCCTAACCGGCGTCGGACGTGTAGCGCGCCAGTACCGTATCGGCTTCGTCGAGCAGTCGGAGGTCGGTGCCGTCGATGCTGAAGGTCGTCGTCGTCATGAACGCCTCGAAGAGTGCTGACTCCTGCTCGCCGACGTTCCCCTCGCAGGCGCGAAGCGTCGCCGGGCCGAGTTCGATCGTCATGGCATCGCCTGTGACGCTGTAGGTGCCTGAGAACTCATTGCACCCGGAGTTGCCGTTGAGCGTGCCGCCGGTGAACGTCGCAGTCGAAATCGCGCTCGATACCGCAACTCGCCCGCCGACGCCTTCCAGGGTCCAGGTCTGGCCCTCGAGCTCGGCATCGCTGCCGCCGCACGAAGCGACTCCGAGGGACAGCAGCAGGACCAGCAGGATCGTTCCCCATCGATTGCGGCGCATCGCACCCTCCTCGCTCAAAGACGTACCCGCAGCAGCTTCGCAGATTGCCGACGCAATGGCGCAGTGGGCAATCACCGGGCCGGCGTGGTGGCAATGGGGGCGCGGCATCGTTCGACGAGAGGTGACTCATGGCGTCCATCAGAGTGCAGCAACCCGAGCCGTTCGACATCGTGGGCGGGACCGTTCTCGTCGCGGGGCTCGGCACCGGGTTCGAGGCGACCCTCCGCGCCCGGGTCCGAGATGCCAACAGCATCGAGCTGGTCTCGACGTTCTTCATGGTCGGCGGCGGCACCGGCGAGATCGCACAGTTTCATGCAGTGATGGAGCTGCCGGAGACCCCACCGACCCCCAACGGATTCGTCGAGGTGTTCGAGGACAACGCGGCGTTTCCGGATGGCCCCTTCCCCGGTCCCGTTGCTGAGATCAACAAGATCTGCATCCCGATCGTGTTTGGGACGAGCCTGATGCCCGGCTGCGTGGGGTACCGGCGACGCATCGTGCTCAACGGTGACAGCCTGGG
>DATHZQ010000060.1:0-7222 GCA_035458525.1 Acidimicrobiia bacterium | reverse complement strand
CGGCCATTGCACGCATGCACGATCTCGGACTCGAGGTCGTGATGCTCACCGGTGACAATCTCCGCACCGCCACCGCCATTGCACACAGCGTCGGCGTCGATCGAGTCCTCGCCGAGGTCCTGCCCGACGACAAGGCCAACCAGATCAAGCTGCTGCAAAGCGAAGGCAAAGTCGTGGCCATGGTCGGTGACGGGATCAACGACGCCCCGGCGCTCGCCCAAGCCGACGTCGGTCTCGCCATGGGCACCGGAACCGACGTCGCCATGGAATCCGGCGACATCACCCTGGTGAAGGGCAGCCTCACCGGCGTGGTTACCGCCATCGAGCTCTCGAGGGCGACGATGCGCAACATCCGCCAAAACCTGGTCGGTGCGTTTGGGTACAACACTCTGGGGATCCCCATCGCGGCCGGGCTGCTCTACCCGTTCTTCGGGTGGCTGCTGAGCCCGCTGCTGGCCGGGGCCGCCATGGCGTTCTCATCTGTGACGGTCGTCACCAATGCCAACCGGCTGCGCCGCTGGAAACCCCAACTCGCGAAGGAGGCTTTGTGATGGATGTCGTACTGGTCAACGTGGCAGGGCTCGCGCTCATCTGGCTCATCGTCTGGTACTTCTGGCTCTCGTCCAACGCGGCAACCGCCACAGCAATCACGACCACAGGGGCCCAAGAGGCGCTTGTCGTGGTCAGCGGCGGCTACTCGCCGGACACGATTCGCGTGGAAGCCGGCCGCCCGGTCCGACTGATATTCGAGCGACAGGAAGCCGATCCGTGCTCGGAAAGGGTCATCTTCGACTCGCTCGGGGTCGCCGCCGATCTCCCCGAAGGCGAATTGGTGCCGGTCGAGTTCACCGCAACCGAACCCGGCGACCACGAGTTCACCTGCCAGATGGGCATGCTGCGCGGAAAGGTCATCGTCACATGACGCGACCCACCAATGACGAGCAGCCATCGCCGCACGGGTGGGAGGTCGCTTTCGCTTGGTGCCCACCCGAAGACTCACCGCTGCTCGGCGGCGAACCAGGCCATGGAGTCGATTCCCCTCCCAAGGATCAGGACGAGGACCAAACAGACGTGACGCGGCGCTACGACCGCATGGCGTCGCTCTACGACATCTACGGCGCCCCAATGGAATGGATGGGAACTCGTCGCCGTCGTCGTCGCCTCATCGCCCGGGCCGAGGGCCGGGTGCTGGAAGTCGGGGTCGGCACCGCCAAGAATCTGCGACACTACCCCGACGGCGTGCACCTCAGTGGCATCGACCTCTCCAAACAGATGCTGCAGCGTGCCAGCCGCCGGGCGCGACGCCTCGGCATCCCCATCGACCTAGGACTCGCCGACGTCCACCATCTGCCGTACCCGGACGAGACGTTCGACACCACCGTCGCCACCTGCGTCTTCTGCTCCGTCGCCGACCCGATCGGTGGATTACGCGAGCTCGGCAGGGTCACCAAACGGGATGGTCGCATCTTGCTGCTCGAACACGTACGGCCCCGCAACCGTCTCCTTGGTCGCCTCGCCGATGCTGTGACCGTGCTGACCCGGCGCATCTTCGGGTTCAGGGCCAACCGACGCACCGAGGAGAACGTGACCGCTGCCGGTCTCCGTGTGGTGGACATCCGGCGCGAAGGGATCTGGCGAGAGATCGAGGCGGGGCCCTCCACCGCCCGGCTCGGGAACGCAACACGAGGTCGGCAATGACAGGTCGGACAGCTCGGCCAGTTCGCCACGCAGATTGCCATCCGGCAGATCCCGAACCCGATGCCGCCCCGGCGCTCGCCAGCGATGAATGGGACGATTCGAGCCAGGTCGACGAGCATCACAGCTCGGCCGGCGAACGGTGCCCCAACTCGTCACATCACCACTCCCACCTCCCCGACGTAGACGCCGGCGACGGCGACCACGGTGGGTTGCTGGACTGGGAGGCAACCCGCTTTCACCGCGCCACGGAACTGATGGGCCTCGATCTCGCGGTGAGCTGCGCGCTGCACTGCGCTTCCCGCTCCGTCGAGATCGAGATCCCGTTGGTGCGGGACGACGGGTCGTTCGAGGTGTTCACCGGGTATCGGGTACAACACTCCCGTGCCCTCGGTCCCGCCAAGGGAGGAATCCGTTACCACCCGGCCGTCTCGGCTGCCGACGTAACCGCCCTCGCCCGTCTCATGACCTGGAAGACCGCCCTGGCCGGCGTGCCCTTCGGTGGAGCCAAGGGCGGAGTGCCCTGCGACCCAACCCGGCTATCCCGCCGCGAGCTCATGGAGGTAACCCGCCGCTACACGCTGGGCATGCTCCCCGTGATCGGAGCAGATGTCGACGTGATGGCGCCGGACCTGGGCACGACCACGGAGACAATGCGTTGGGTCCTCCAGGCGGCCTCCGAGGCCGGACAGCACAACCCGGCGCTCGTCACCGGCAAGCCAATCACCATGGGGGGGACGTCTTTTCGTCCCAAGGCCACCGGCGTTGGGGTCGCTCACGTTGCCGACCTGGCCTACCGGAGCATTGGGCGCCTCGAGCGAGCTCGGGTCGTCGTCGAAGGCTTCGGCGCGGTCGGGACGTGGGCCGCTATCGAACTCGCCGAACGCGGCGCCACCGTGATCGGCGTCGCCGACGTCACCGGCACGATTCACTCCCCGGCCGGTATCGACATCAGGAATCTCCTCGAGTGGACTCGGCATGATCGACGACCGCTCGTCGCGTATCCGCACGCCGAAGCCGTGGACGGCAGCGTGCTCGCAATCCCGTGCGACATCGCGGTCCCGGCCGCGATGGAGGGCACCCTCAACACAGCTATGGCGCGCAACGTCACCGCCCGCCTGATCGTCGAGGCGGCCAACGGCCCGACGACACCCTCGGCAGAAGCCGCGCTCCACGAAGCTGGAGTGCCGGTCGTGCCCGATATCGTCGCCAACGCCGGAGGAGTGATCGCCTCATACACCGAATGGATGCAAAACCAGCAAAGCACCTCCTGGGCCGAAGCCGACGATCGCGCCTTCGTGCTCGCACATCTGGAGAAGGCTTGGGATCTCATCGCCGGGGTCGAGGCCGACGAGTGGCGAACCCATGCGCTCACTATCGCAATCGACCGAGTTCGCCGCGCCATGACGCCGACAGGCGGCGAACTGGCGAGCCACTGACTCGATGTGCATCTCCTCGGAAGCCAGGTGGCACGCCTCCGAAGCGGCAGCCGAAGGAAGCATCGAAGCCTCAACGAGCAACACACCGAACGGCTCAACAAATCTTGCTCCATTACTCAGGCCCAGTGCGGAGCAGAGTACCCAGGTGTGATAGGCCGCCTTATGGGGCCCACCAAGCCGGACAAACTCCTACGTCGTCCCTTCTCCGACGAGCCGATCGCCAAATACGGAGCAGAAACGCACATTCAGCCACGCGCGCGGGATCGGCACGTCGTGCTCGGTTCTCTCAGGACCCAACCGAACGTAGCCCGCCGGTGGGGGCGATTCGTCGCTCAAGGCGGCTAGCGAGCAGCGACGCGCTCGGAACTGCCGGATCGGCTCGGACTGGCTTGGCCCAAGTCCGCCTCCTTGGGCGTCATTCTGGGCGGTCATGCAGGGGACCCGGGCATCCCCCCTTACCGTGGAGACATCCACAATGAGGAGTGGGTATGTCGGAGACACGAAGAAAGTATGACCCTGAGTTCCGTGAGGGGGCGGTGCGGATCGTCCGAGAGACGGGTAAGCCGATCGCGCAGGTGGCTCGGGATCTTGGGATCAACGAAGGGACTCTCGGCAACTGGGTGAACAAGGACAGGATCGAGCGTGGCGAGAAGGAAGGTCTGTCGTCGGACGATCGCGCCGAGCTGGCTCGGCTGCGCAGCGAGAACGCTGAGCTGCGGATGGAGCGTGATGTCCTCAAGCGATCCGTGGTCCTGTGGGTCAAGGAGGCGATGAGGTGAGCGTGGCGTCGTTCATCGCTTCCCAGAGGACCGAGCATCGGGTTCCCCACGCAGTGACCTGCCGGTTGTTGGGTGTGTCCGAGTCCTGGTTCTACAAATGGCACGACCGGCCTCCGACGCCCCGTCAGCTGCGCCGGGCCGAGCTCGACGCTGCGGTCAAGGCGTCCTTCGACGATTCGGGTGGCACACCACACACGTATGGGTCGCCGCGGGTGTGGGAGGACCTGGTGGCCGATGGGTGGCGGGTGTCGAAGAAGACGGTGGCTGCCTCGATGGCCCGTCAAGGCCTCCAGGGCAGGTCTCCGAAACGCAAACGTCGTAGCCTGACCCGCCCCGACAAGGCGGCGGCGCCGATCCCGGACTTGATCGGCCGGGACTTCGGTGCCGACGGGATCGATCAACGCTGGTGCGGCGACCTGACCGAGATCCCCACCGGTGAAGGCAAGTTGTATCTGGCGACCGTGTTGGACCTCGGGTCCCGGCGATTGCTGGGCTTCGCCCTCGGCGAGCACCACGACTCGCAGCTCGCCAAAGCAGCATTGTGTATGGCCGCCGCGGTACGCGGCGGCGACATCACCGGGGTGATCTTTCACTCCGATCGGGGCGGCGAATACGTCGGAGACCTGTTCGCCACAGCCTGCTCGACCCTCGGGGTGACCCAGTCGATGGGCAGAGTCGGTTCGGCGCTGGACAACGCCGCCGCCGAGAGCTTCAACTCGACCCTCGAGCACGAACTGCTGTCCCGCAACCGGTTCGACACCAAAGACCAGGCGCGGCGCGCTGTCGCCCGCTTCATCGACGCCTACAACAACCGCCGGCGCCACAGCGCCTGCGAGATGCTCCCACCCGTCGTTTACGAACAGCTCATCGCCGACCGAACCGCAACCAACGAGGAGGACCAGCAGCGAGCAGCATGAAACCCGGTCCCGCACACCGCGTCACACGGCGTGCAAGACTGCAACCCCGATCAGAAACCCTCCACGGTTGCGGGGGAAGCCCAACCTGCTGCGCCCACGGCTTGCTTGGTGCAGGGCTCAGTTCGCTGTTGAGTCCTTCTCCTCTTGATCACACCGTGGCTCCGGTGCGACCCGGGACCGATGCCCTCTAGCGCGCCGTTTGGCAATGGTCGATGGTGGAGTGTGACGCCGCGCTGTCTTGTGTGGCGAGTGGCCGCGGGCGAGTCGGCGTCTCGGGAAAGGGGGCCGTCATGCGAGCTTTGCCAATGGCGGTGGTTCTAGTTCTTGTTGCGGCTGCTTGTGGTGGAGGGGATGGAACCGAAGGTCAGGGTGCCGCTCAAGCATCGACGAGCACCACCCAGTCAGTGACGAGCACGACCTCGCTTGCGCTGACGACAACATCGTCGAGTAGCACCACGACTTTGGCCACCTCAACGACGACGTCGTCTACTACCACGACAAGGCCACCGACGACTACTCATCCACCGTCCACAGTCGAGGCGTCTACGGGGGTCGCCGGTTTCCTCACGCTTGGATTCGTGCCGTTCGGTGAGGGCGTGACACGGCCCGCACCGCCAGCGTCGGTAACACTGAACTTGTCGACAGCAGACGGGTCGATCGACGCCGAACTTGAGCTTCCACAGGACGTTGTCCTGATGATGGGCGATGAGCCCGTGGAGGATCTCGATGACCAGGAAGGTTGGCAATCGGCCGTCATGGTCCTTCCCTTCACTGCGGATCTGGATCCAGGCAATCACTTAATTTCGTCGATCACTGTCGAGGATGCAGCGTGGCACGACGAGCCAGTCGTGCTCAGCACCGTAGAGGCTGCCTTGTCGTTGGGGGCTGAGTTCAACGTTGCGGAGGCGGGTTGTACGTATGTCGGTGATTTCTCCTTTGTCTTCTGGAGACTTCCTCCCGGGAGCGTCGAGGAACAGAGCGACATGGCTGTCGACCTCAGCACCGAGATGAATCTCACCCTCTATATGGTGCCCAGCGAGTCGGGCACATTCCTCCTCGATCGCTTCGAGCACGATATGCCACCACCGGAGGCCTACCTAGAGTTCGCCACGGAGTGCGAGGCCGTCACCGAGGACGACTGACGAACCATCGCGTCGTTAGAGAGATCGACGCGATCGACGGATAGGCGCCCAGCGAGCGGCTTGATCTTCCCGCGCAGACCGTCGGTTCTGGTGCAATAACGCCCCCAATCACCGACCCGCCCAGAGCGGGCACGACAGCTCGCTCGAAAGCCAACCCAGTCGGGTGGCAGGCACCTCGAGAGCGACACCCGCCAGGACCCCTGCAACGCTACGGAACCAAACACCCCGCAGCCACCCCTACAGCCCTATCAGGCACTTCGTGCTCGTTCTCTCAGGACCCAACCGAACGTAGCCCGCCGGTGGGGGCGATTCGTCGCTCAAGGCGGCGAGCGAGCAGCGACGCGCTCGGAACTGCCGGATCCCGGATGTTGTTGCGTGGTCGATACCGCTGGGTGCGGTGGGTGATATGTGCGGCCCGGGGACCGGAGCATCCGGTTAGCCGTGCTGTCCGTGGTGAAAGCTCCAGGAAGGACCTCCGCCGCTCGACGGTGCGCTCGCGGTGATGTAGTGATCGAGACGAACCTGCCGCCGCAGAAGGGGGGCACGCCATCCACGGTGCAGGCCCGTGGTCCGGTTGGGGTTCCGTGCAACCCCGACTGTTCATCGGAGTCGAGTTCGCCGCCAGCTTCCTGGTCCTGGCGTTCGTCGCGATGGGCGCAACGGGGGATGGTGGCTCGCTGTGCTGATTGGCGCCACAGACCTCGCCGGCACGCTTCTTGCGAGGATCCTGTGGCGCCAAGGGTCGCGACCGCCAGCGGGCCCATCCCACTCACTCTGACCAAGCCAAGGATCGTTGCGGTCGGTTGTGGCCACCAGCCGGTCAGCTCGCTGGTCGAGGACGCCTTTGGTGAGGGCGTTGGGGGAAAACCCCCATTGCCGCGGTCGGGGTCCGTGGGTAGGTTTCGGTGGAACCGGTGCTCGGTGTGTAGGTCGGGCAGAGAGGGTGGTTGTTGTGGAGTCCTCCGCCGCCGCTGAATCCAACGGTCTCGATGCGGCGACGCCCCGTCGCCATCCAATCCGACACGGGATCGGATGGCTGCTGGGGATCGT
Source organism: Acidimicrobiia bacterium (assembly GCA_035458525.1). Taxonomy (GTDB): domain Bacteria; phylum Actinomycetota; class Acidimicrobiia; order Spongiisociales; family UBA5794; genus DATHZQ01. The sequence goes on along the minus strand of DATHZQ010000060.1, from coordinate 200 downwards.
GGCGAGCGCCCTTTTCGTGCTGTTGGCGTACGGTATGTATGCGGTCCTGACGGACGACAGTTCAAGTCCCTACACACATGAAGCGGAGCAGGTCATCATGAGCCTGCTTGCCGTTGTCACGTTCATCGTTTCCACCGCTGCAGTCGGCCTGATCTGGTACGGCGCCGAAGGGTCCCGCGGCAGATGGGGGAAGCGTCTTC
>DATHZQ010000059.1:0-28181 GCA_035458525.1 Acidimicrobiia bacterium | reverse complement strand
GTCACCGGCACCGCTATTGCACTCGCCGCCCTGATCTTCTCCCTTGGAATCCATCTCTTTGCAGGTCATCGTCCCGGTAGCGCGCAGGCACTCGGATTTTTCGAGTTTTTCACCATTCACCCTTCCTACCTTGTGGCCGCGGCCCTGCCGCTTGGCGCTGGTACACTGTTGTGGTTTTGCATGCCTTCAGACACAAGTAACAGCGGAGATGACTGGGCCGCCTGACAATATGTGAGGTCAAGGTAAAATACCGGCGCCGGAACCAACCCGCTGGTATTAAAAACAGGGACTCTCGCGAATTTCAGTGCATCAGCCGCCCGGCGCAGAAAATCACCGGATGCAAGGATGCATCGTTGCTGCGTGGTGATCCAGGAGGCGCGCGTCATTGATTTTGTGGCCCTGTTGGCTTTCCCCTCCGGGCATTACTTCGAGTTGTGACAGCAATCGATTCTTCCGTCTTTCCCGGGTTCAATTTGCCGCGCAACTGAATACTCTTTTCCAGTAAACTCTGCGAACGCACAATTGCTTGCGAGTGCCGGTTAAACGCGGGCCCAGCGAACTGAAACGGTGGCGCAAAAGATGGTACGTAAACAGTATTTCCCAAACAACCTCTTGGGTTAACAGCATGAAATCAGCCATATGATCCTGATGATCGACAACTATGACTCGTTCACCTACAACCTCGTGCAGTATCTCGGCGAGTTGGGTGCGGAGCCCATCGTGCATCGAAACGACGCGCTGTCGGTCGACGAGGCCCTTGCGCTCGAGCCGGATCGCCTCCTGATCTCGCCGGGGCCCGGTCGCCCTGAGGACGCCGGTTGCTCGCAGGACATGATCGACGCCCTCGGCGCGACGGTCCCTACGCTTGGCGTGTGTCTCGGCCACCAGGTGATCGCAGCGATGTTCGGCGGTGTCGTCGCCCGCGCCCCAGAGCCGCGACATGGGAAGACATCGCCGATCACCCACGACAGCCGCGGCGTGTTCGCCAATCTCAGCAATCCGTTCGAAGCCACTCGCTATCACTCGCTTGCGGTGCTCGACGTGCCAGAAGAGCTGCAAGTCACCGCCCGGTCGGAGGACGGGGTCGTGCAAGGCTTGCGCCACCGGACCCGCCCGATCGAGGGCGTGCAGTTCCATCCCGAGAGCGTGATGACGGGTGAGGGGAAACACCTCCTCGCCAACTTCCTGTCCGACTGAACGCCGGAACCGGCTGTGAACGGCCGGTTGACGGCGGCGTCGCACGATCCGGCGGCCGGGGTCACCGGGGGCGTACCGATGCTCACCGCCCTCACCTTCGCCGGCATGGCCGCCGGCACCTTCACGATCACCTCGCTGGGCGTACTGGCGAGCTTCATCATCGATGACCTCGGCATCACTCGTGGCCAGCTCGGGCTCATCATCGGCGCCGATACGCTGTTCGCTGCCCTCTTCTCCCCGATCGCAGGACGAGCGGCGGACAGGCTCGGAGGGCGCCGAGCATTGATCGCTCTCTTCGTGCTGGCTGCGATGGCGTGGGTGGCGTACGGCGTGGCCCCCGTGTTCGGCCTGATGTTCGTCGGAGCGCTGCTCGGCGGGCTGGCCGATGCTTCCTGCAATCCGGCGACAAACCGTATGATCGTCGTCCGGCTGCCACCGGGCCGGAGGGGCGCAGTCACCGGCATGAAGCAGTCGGGCGTGCAGGCCGGGGTCTTCTTCGCCGGTGTGGCGTTGCCAACGATGGCGGTGGCGATGGGATGGCGCACCGCCTTTGCGATCGTCGCAGTGATTCCGCTCCTGTTTGCGGTCGCCACCGCCAGGCTCGTGGCACCGGCTTCTCGACGTCCGCGGCACGAGCGCTCCTCCCCGGGTCGCCTCCCGGTCTCGATTCGCTGGCTTGCGGGGTTCGGGTTCCTCTTCGGCGTCGCCGGAGCTGCGGCGGTGCTGGTTCCGCTGTACGTCGAGGAGTCCCTCGGCCTCGACGCCCGGGTTGGCGGGTTGGTTGCCGCAACTGCTGGTCTCGTCGCCGTCGGTGCTCGCGTGTGGTGGGCTCACCTCGCCGAGCGGACGGGACGGGTCGTGGAAACCCTCTGGGCGATGACGCCGATCGGCATCGTGGGTGCCATGCTGTTCCTGCTCGCCGGCTCGGCAGGGAGCTGGCTCATCTGGCCGGCGGCCGTCAGCTTCGGCCTCAGTACCGCGGCGTGGAACGGGGTCGGGATGCTGGCGGCCATGAACGACGCCGGTGCCGCAGCTACCGGACGCGCCTCCGGCATCATCATCTCGGGCTTCTTGCTCGGGCAGGGGATCGCCCCGCCAATCTACGGTGCCCTGGTCGATGCCACGGGAAGCTACGCACCGATGTGGTGGCTCGCTGCGGCTGCCGCGTTCGCCACTGCTCTGCTGGTTGGCGCTTGGGAGCTGCAGCGGCGGCGAGAGCGAGCCGTTCGCGCAACGCCGTAGACTCTCGCCTCATGGGCACCACCGTTGCGTTCGCCAATCAAAAGGGTGGTGTGGCGAAGACGACCACGGTGCACTCGCTGGCAGAGGCGCTCGTCGAGCGGGATCACGACGTGCTGATGGTGGACCTCGATCCGCAGGCGTGTCTCACCTACGCGGCAGGCGTCGACCCGGAGGCGCTGGACGTGACGCTGCACGACGTGCTGCTCGGCCGCACCAAGGCCACTGAGGCGATCGTCGAGACCTCGACGGCCGATCTGCTCCCTTCGTCGATCGACGTCGCCGGCGCCGAAGTGCATCTGCTCACCAAGACCGGTCGCGAGTTCGTCCTGTCCCGGGCGCTCAAGCCGGTCAAGGGTGGATACGACGTCGTGTTGATCGACTGCGGCCCGTCGCTCGGGATCTTGACCATCAACGGCCTGACCGCGGCCGACGCTGTGGTCATCCCGTTCCAGTGCGAGACCCTCAGCCATCGCGGCGTCGGCCAGTTGCTGGAGACCGTCGACGACGTGCGGAACTACACAAACGAGGACCTGCGCGTCATGGGCGGCGTCGCCACGATGTTCGACGGCCGCACCCGACTCGCCAACGACGTGCTCGAATCGGTGGCAGAAGTGCACGGCATCACCGTGCTTGATCCTCCCATTCCCAAGTCGGTGCGCGTTGCCGAAGCACCGGGGAGAGGAAGGTCCGTGCTGCGGCACGCCCCGCGCTCCAAGCCTGCGGTGGCCTACCGAGCGCTCGCCGAGACGTTCGAGGGCTTGCTGTGACCCGCTCCGACCCTCAGGGCAAGCGCGCCCTGTTCGAGAGTCCCCCGATCACCCCCGCCGAGCCGATCGCCGACGATCCGTTCGTCGAGGTGAAGCCCCCGGAAGGCAGAGCAGCCTTGTTCTCTGCGGGGCCACATCAGCCGGGGACCGTCGTCCTCGAGTGTTCTGAATGCGGGGTGCACAGCCGCATGACCACCGTCGAAGCCGGCGTGCGCATCCTGGCGATCTCGGTCTGGATCCCGGGCAAGCGCTACAGCAGGTGGATCCTGTGCCCCGAGTGCGAGCGCCGCACCTGGAGCCGCATCCACTGGTTCGGGTAGGTTCCGCTCAGAAGGATGGGCATAGATAATCCCCGCTTGTGGCGGAAGGTCCCGCACAGAGGGAAGAAGGTGAAGGGGATAGTCCCCCGTCGGCCGTGAGGTTGAGTGGAGGTGATGGTCCCCCGCTTGCGGGGGAAGGTACCGCCGGCGGAGCCAGGGTAGGGGGTCAGTCCGACAGCTCGTAGCCATTCTGCGTCGCGACGAGCATGCCGTCGTCGATGAGCGCATCGAGGGCTTCGGCGACATAGGCCGGCTCGGCGCCTGCGATGGCGACGATGCCAGGGAAGTCGGATGCGCCGTTGCAGAGGTGGCGGACGATGGCGCCGCGGACTTGGCGCATCGAGCCCTCGAAACGGGGTTGAGGTCGCGGCGGCTGGTACGTGTCGGGTCCGGCGCACCACGGGGCCACGGGGCATTCCCCGCAGCGTGGGCTGCGGGGCCGGCAGCGAGTCGCCCCCAGGTCCATCATCGCCTGGTTCCAGTCTGCGGCATCAGCGTCCGCCAGAGCCACCTGAGCCGCGTGGTCCAGCTTGCGTCCGTCCAGGCTCTCTCCGTGCCAGCGCGTGAGCACCCGACGCAGGTTCGTGTCCACCGCGGGTACGTGCTCGTGGCGCGCAAACGCCGCGATGGCGTTGGCTGTGTACCGGCCGATCCCGGGCAACTCGCACAGCCCGTCGATCGAGTCGGGCCAGCCTTGGACGGCGATCTGCTTGGCGGCTTCGTGGAGTCGTTTCGCACGCATGTTGTAGCCGAGGCCGGTCCACAGCTGCGCAACTTCGGCAAAGGGTGCAGCGGCCAGCGCTGCGGCATCGGGAAACCGTCGCAGGAACCGCCTGTAGTAGGGCACGACCCGGTCGGCTTGGGTCTGCTGCAGCATGATCTCCGACACCATCACGGCGTACGGATCTCTGGTGCCACGCCAGGGGAGCTGACGACCGTTGGCGTGATACCAGTCCAGGAGCGCTCGGTTGCGCTCAGCCTCGACGGTGAGCGTCACGGCGCCGCGGTGGTTGTCGTCGTGTCTGGCGGAGGCGGCGCCACTCCCAGCTGGACGAGCACGGACCCGCCCTCGACGAGCGTCTGCCCCGCCCCGGGGTCCTGTCCTGCGATCCGCCCGTCGAGCCCGGAGTCGGGGTCGACTTGCACCTCTCCGATCACCTCCAGCACCAGACCCCGGCTCTCGAGGAGATCGGTTGCCTCCTGCTCCGTCAGGCCGATCAGGTTGGGCACGTCGATCTGACGCACCACTCCCAGTTGGACCCGCACCGGATCGTTGATCGTGACGAGTGTCCCCGGGGACGGATCCTGAGAGGCCACCAGGTCGGCGAGCCCACTGGCGAGGGTGACCTCGACCGGGACACTGTCGATGATGAGCTCGACGCCGAGTGCCACGGCCAGTTCTTGCGCTTCCGACACGCTGAGGCCGACGAAGTCGGCGAGCTCGAACGGTTCGGGGCCGGATGACACGAACACGGTGACGGTCGGGTTGTCGCGGCCCACGAGCTGCTGCGCTCCGGGCACGGTGCGGATCACGAAACCCTCGACGACCTCGTTCGAGAACTCCTCTTCGACCACGACCGAGAACCCGGCCGCTTCGAGTTCCGCCGTGGCGGCAGCCTCGGTGAGCGAGACCACGTCGGGAACGGTCAGGGCGAACGGACCGCCCGAGATCACCAGGTCGACTTCCGCCCCCGGCTGGGCCGGCTCACCAGCATCGGGATCCTGCTCGATCACCAAGCCCTCTTCGACGTCGTTGTCCAGACGAGACGTCACCTCGCCAACAACGAAGCCCTGTTCCTCGATGAGCGCCCGTGCGGCTTCCTCGGTGAGCCCGGCGAGCTGCGGCACGGGGAACTGCTGAGGGCCGCCCGAGATGACGAGCGTCACCACCGAGTTGGGCTCCACCTGCACCCCCGGCGGGGGATCAGTGGCGATCACGAAGCCATCCGGCACCGTCTCGCTGGTTTCGCCGCGGAGACGAATACGGAAGCCGAGATCTTGTAGCTGTTCTATGGCATCGGCTTCCGATTGACCAGTGAGATCCGGAACTGCAATCAGCTCCGGCTCCGCCGGTCCGGAGAGAAGGCGGGTCAGAATGAATATGCCGGCCGCCAGCACCACGAGGAGTCCGATGATTGCAAGGACATAGGGAACGTTGCTCGAGCGATCCTCGTACGCAGGAGTGGCGACATGCCGAGCGGTCTCGTCCGGAGTGACTGTGGGAGGGGGGAGCGGCGGCGAGGCAACGACCGCAGTGGCCGCCCCGGTTGCGGCCGCCGCCACGGGGGCGTCGCCGCGGAGGAACCGGAGCAAGTCGGTGCGCATCTCGGCGGCCGTCTGATACCGCAGCGCCGGGTCCTTCTCCAGCGCACGCTCGATGACGGCCTCCAATTCGGCCGGCACCGCAGGATTGATGCTCGAGGCCGGGGTAGCCCACGCCGAAACGTGCTGGTAGGCGACGGCCACGGGGCTTTCACCCTGAAACGGGGGCCGGCCGCAGAGGAGCTCGTACAGCACCACGCCGAGGCTGTAGACGTCGCTCCTCGCATCGGCCGGCAGGCCCTGGGCCTGCTCGGGAGAGAAGTACGTGGCGGTGCCGATGACAGCGCCGGTGCGGGTCAGCTCTTCCGAGTCATCGAGGGCACGTGCGATGCCGAAGTCGGTGACCTTCACGCTTCCGTCCGGCGTGAGCATGATGTTGCCCGGCTTGATGTCGCGGTGATACACGCCTGCGTCGTGGGCGACCGTGAGCGCTGCAGCCGTCTCGGCGGCGATCTCGGCGGCGCGACGGGGGAGTAGGGCCCCGGCGGAGCGTCGAATCTCGCGAAGCGTCCGTCCGTCGATCAGCTCCATGACCATGTAGTAGGTGTCGCCGTACTGACCCCAGTCGTAGATCGAAACGATGTTCGGGTGGTTCAGGTTGGCGGCAGCCTGCGCCTCGCGACGGAATCGCGACACAAAGGCCTCGTCACGAGCGAAGTGCTCGTGAAGAAGCTTGACCGCAACACGTCTGCCCAACAGCTCGTCTTCGGCCTCGAAGACATCGCCCATGCCACCACGGGCAAGATGTCGGGTGATCCGGTAGCGGCCCGAAAGGACTCGGGTGGTCTCGCTCACGGAGCCATATGGTACAGAGCCGATGGGTCAACGCAGCGTGATTTGCCGTCAACGGTCATGCCTGCGCTCAACTGCCGTTGGAGAAGAACTCGGCCAGCACTGCACGGGCGATCGGCGCCGCGAGGGTCCCCCCGGTCGCGGTGGCTCCTACGGCTCCGCCCGACTCGATCAGGACGGCGATTGCGATCTGGGGTTCGCCGGGTGCGGCGTCGACCGGTCCGTAGCCGATGAACCAAGCGTGGGGTGCATCGCCAGGAGTCTCCGCAGTTCCAGTCTTTCCGCCGATGCGCACGCCGCTGACGGTGGCCCGCTGACCGGTGCCACTGGTGACGACTCCCTCCATCATCTCGCTGAGCGCTTCGGCGGTCGCGGGGCTGAACGCCCGGCCGAGGGGTGTGGGTGCCGACGTCTCCTCGACCTCCGCATCGGCGTTGAACACCTCTGCCACCAGGTAGGGCTCCATCAACTGACCGCCGTTCGCCACGGTGGCGGCGATGATTGCCATCTGCAGCGGCGTCGCCCGCACGTCGCGTTCGCCGATCGCCGTTTGGGCGAGGGCTGCGTCTGCGTTCTCGAAAGAGGCGGCCTCGGGGATGGCGGAAGCCACCGCACGGAAGTCCGTGGTCGCCGGCTCGGTGTTGAAGCCAAGCGCCTCGGCCTGACCCACCAGTGCCTCGGGACCGACCTCGATCCCGAGGACGGCAAAGACGGTGTTGCACGACAGCACGAACGCCGTCGTCAGCGTGACCGTTGCGCCGTCGCCACACCGCCGTCCGCCCGCATTTGAGATGGTGGCGGTCGAGCCGGGAAGCTCGACCCGGAACTCGTTCGGGAACGGTGTGGCGGGACCGGCAACGCCGGACTCCAACGCGGCAGCCGCGGTCACCGTCTTGAACGTCGAGCCGGGGTTGTACGTCTCCTGCGCCGCCCGGTTCAGCAGCGGCCGGTCGGGATCGTTCTCCAGAGCGGCTCCCTGCGGACCGGCGTTGAAGCCGGTCAGCAGGTTCGGATCGAACGTCGGGTTCGACGCCATTGCCAGCACCGCGCCCGTCGTCGGGTCGATCGCGACGACCGCTCCGATCTGGCCGGCGAGGGCCTCATACGCCGTCGTCTGGAGTGCGTGATCCACGGTCAGGCGGAGACCTTGGGGGCGAAGGTCGCCGCCGAGGAGGGCGTTGATCACACCGGAGATGGTGGAGTCCCGATCCGAGGTCAGCTCGGCGGCGCGGCTGGCCTCGATTCCGGTGTCGCCGAACAGCGCCGTCGAGTAGCCCACGACGTGGGCATACAGATCGCCTTCCGGATACTGGCGGGTGAAGACCTGGGGGTCATCCTGATTCGGAGCCGACATCGCGGCGACCACGCCGTCGGCAGTGATGATGGTGCCGCGCTCCCTCCCTACCCGTGCGGTGATGACCCGGGTGTTGCGGGGGTCGTCGCGGAACTCGTTGGCCTGCACCACCTGAATCCATGTGACGGCCGCGACCAGGACGGCGAGCCCTACGAAGAGCGCCGTGGCGAGCTGCCGGATCGGGCCGTTCATGCGCGTTCTCCATGGGAGATCCGGGCGAGAAGTGTCAGCAGGATCATGTTGGCGAGCAGCGATGACCCGCCGTACGACATGAAGGGCAGGGTGATTCCCGTCACCGGGAGCAGTCGGGTGACCCCGGCGATGATGAGGAAGGCCTGCATGCCGATTACCAGGGTGAGCCCTGCGGCCAGAAACTTGCGGAACACATCGCGAGCCCGCAACGCGATGCCGAACCCTGCGGCGATGAGCAGTGCATACGCCGTGATGACGGCAATCGATCCGGCCAGACCCATCTCTTCGCCAACGGCGGCGAAGACGAAGTCCGTCGCCGCCGCCGGGATGAGGTCCGGCCGCCCCAGACCGAGCCCCGACCCGGTGAGCGAACCGCTTCCGAGGGCGAACAGGCTCTGGGCGATCTGGTAGCCGGTGTCGGTGAAGTCATCGAAGGGATGCAGCCAGGCTGCCACGCGTCGCTGCACGTGGTCGAACAGTCTGTATGCGATCAGTCCGCCCACGCCGACGAAGACGACGCCGGTGATGAGGTAGAAGGGCCGGGCCGTGGCGATGTACATCATCCCGATGAACAGCGCGAACAGCAGCAGTGAGGCCCCGAGGTCCCGCTGGTAGATCAGCACGAGGAAGCTCGCCGCGGCGGCGATCACGACCGGGAAGATGTGGCGGGGATCCGGGATGTGCACCGGTCCGAGCTTGCGTCCGGTCGCCATGGCCATGTGGCGGTCCGCCAAGTACGAGGCGAGAAAGATGGCGAGGAGCAGCTTGGCGATTTCGCCTGGCTGGAAACTCAATGTGCGGTTGCCGAACGGTAGGTCGGCCCGTACCCACAGCCTCGAGCCGAACACTTCTGCCCCGTGGATCGGCCAGTCCTCAGGTAGCAGCGGAAGCATCAAGAGGCCCACGGCGACCACCAGGAAGATGTAGCGATACCGGCGCAGCGCCGCCACGCCCTCGTCTCGCAACGTGAACAAGAGCAGCGAAGCCATACCGCCGGCGATCAGGAGCGACCACAGCTGCAATGCGGCGAGGTCCCGGTCCAACCGGTAGACCTCGATGTAGCCGATCGCCGCCAGGAACGCACCGAGCGGGAACAGGTACGGATTGGCGGTTGGCGCCCACCGCCGCATTACCAGGTGCACGCTGCCGAAACTCAGGACGAAGACCAGGAGGGTCAGCGCCGCCTGGGCATCGAAGCCCACTCCCGAGGCGAAGTTCACCAGGGCAACGCCCAGCCCGGCCAGGACCGCAGCGGCTGCGAGCAGCGATGCCTCGGCGTTGCGTGTCATGCCGTGACGTCCACCACCGCAACGGTGGTGTTGTCATAGCCCCCTGCAGCGTTGGCGGCGTCGATGAGGCGCCATGCTGCCTCGGCGGGACTTGCGTCCGCGAGGAGCCCGGCGATGGCCTCGTCGTCGATCATGGAGTTCAGCCCGTCCGTGCACAGCAGCACCCGGTCGCCCGGCTCGAGCTGCAGCTCGGCCTCTTCGATGTCGACGTTGTGCATCCCGATGGATTGCATGACGAGGTGTCGCCGTGGGTGGGTGCGGGCCTCGCTCTCGGAGATGTGGCCATCGGCGACCAAGCGCGCCACGAGCGTGTGGTCCGTGGTGATCTGGCGCAGCTCGCCATTGCGGAGGAGGTAGGCCCGCGAGTCGCCCACGTGGCCGATCTGCACGGTTCCGTCGCCACGGAAGATGCCCAAGGTGAGGGTCGTTCCCATGCCGGACAGATCGGGGTCATCGCGCATGGCGGCGGCGACGGCCTCGTTGGCGGCTGAGACTCGCCCGTGTGCGTCGACGTCGCCGGGGTCGCCCTTCATCGCGGCTTCGATCGCCAGATGGCTGGCGACTTCGCCCGCAACGTGACCGCCCATGCCGTCTGCGACGGCGATGACGACCGGGCCCTCGCCGGCCCCGTCGGTCGTGGGCGCAAGCGAGTCCTCATTGCCGCGCCGCACGCGGCCTACGTGACTTTCGACTGCCCACGCGTATCTCATCGGATCTCCAAGATGGTGTTGCCGACTTGGATGGAATCCCCTTTGGCAAGGCTCGTCGGGACGGTCACCCGCCGCCCGTTGACATAGGTGCCGTTCGTGCTGCCGAGATCGCTGAGCACCACGGATCCGTTGTTGACCACGATCCGAAAGTGGAACTCAGAGGCGTAGGGATCGTCGAGGACGATGTCGGCATCGGAGCTGCGACCGATCGAGACCCCGGCTCCGACGGCGAAGCGCAGCCCGCTCAACGTCTCCGAGCGGACCACGACCAGCTCGCTGGCGCGCTTGGCGGGTCGCGACGAAGCGGCCGGACCGATGTGGGCTCCGATCGAGCGGCCGATCTGCCACAGGAACAGAAAGATGAGGCCGATGAAGATCAGCTTCAGCAGATTGAGGAAGAGTGCGGGCATGCCGTCAGCTATCCGCTCGGTTATACGAGTCGTAGCGCAAAGGTAGCCGGTCCGAACTCGAGCAGATCCCCCGCGTGCACTGCGATGGGTTCAGAGCCCGCTTCACGCCCCGAACAGCGGGTCCCGTTGGCCGAACCCAGATCGAGAACCCAGATGCCGCCTGAGCGTCGGTAGATCACCGCGTGAAGGCGCGAGACTTCGGGCTGGTCCAATGACACGTCGGCGCGAGACGACCGACCGACGACGACTCGGTTGTCGGCCAGCCCGTAGGCAGTCCCGGTGTCGTCGATCAGGTGTGCCCAGGGCGCCTGGGCCAAAGGGACGCTCTCCGTCTCGCAGGTGATGGCACCCATGCCGACCGCTTCGTCCGGCTGGATCTCGACGAGCACCGACCCTCCGGTGCGCCACCCTCGCTCGGCGGCGGTATCCGTGAGCGCAGACGCGAGCTCTTCGGTGAGGGAGGCGCGGTCGACGTCCGGCAGGTCTTTGGGGTTGACGCGCACGACGTAGCGGTTGGGGATGGTGGGGCCGGCCACCTCCTCCGTGACGAGCAGGTCCGCTTGTCTCACCAGCCGGCCGGCCAACTCCACTGGTGGCATGCCGCCGCGAAAGATCGCAGACGACAATCCGTCGACGAGCCGCTCGAGGCGACGTTCGATGTTGCGTGCGAGGCCCACGCCCGGGGAGTTTACGGATGGTGCGGATGTAGATGCCGCCGGCAGGGTCGTTCGGACGGCTGTGCAGAACGCCACTCTGGTACCCTTGCCGGTGCGGGCGAGTGGCGGAATTGGCAGACGCGCAGGATTCAGGTTCCTGTGAGGTAACACTCGTGAGGGTTCAAGTCCCTCCTCGCCCACCACGAAGCCGCTGCAGGTGGTTTCGTGGCAATTCGTCGCGCGAACCGATGTGCCGCAGGGGTCGGTGGTCAGGAACCGCCTGGTCGGCCATTGGAGCCGAGCGGCGCTCGAAGCGTCGAGTTCGGCGAGCGGGAAGCGTTCACACCTCTAAGGAGCAGACCGGCAGCGGGTGGAGCCCGCTTCTCCGAGCCATGACTACCTCGTCCCAGGCGATCTACCGCCGCACGCGCCGACGTCGCCAGCTTGCGATCTTCCTCACTCTCGCAGTGATCGCAGCGGTGATCGCGCTCGCCGCCAGATACCGGACCGAGCGCAGGGAGACGATGGACTATCTCGCCCTGGTCGACGAGGTCGCGCAGGAGCACCTGGTGATCTCACAGTCGCTGCGGGAGCTGTTCGATACCCTCGGCAGTCTCGACCGGCCCGACATCGTCGAGCGCATCGGAATGCTCGGCAGCCAAGCCGAGGAATCGGTCGCCCAGCTCGAAACCGCCGTGGTGACCCGTCCGGCGGCGGAGGTCCATGGGCTGTTCAGCGTCGCCGTCCGATCGTGGGCGACCGGTGTGAGCAATATGGACGAGGCCGTCGTCGAGGTGATGGATCAGCCCGACGACGCCACGGTTTCGCCAGACTCTTTCGTAGGCACCGTGACCGACCTGCGCGTGGGCGACGAGGCGTACGCTGCATTCCTCGATGCCGTGCTCCGCCTCGATGAGGAATTCGAGCCACCGGTCTACCCCGATGTCGCGTACCTCGGCGGTCCGGAGCCGGCGGACGTCGAGGCGATCGCCAGCCGGCTGCGGTTGCGCAGGAGCTTCACCGAGCGCCACGATGTCGCCGTCACGGCCAACACGCGACCTGAGCCGACCGGTGATCGCAACGGGGTTGCGATCATGCCGTTCTCTGAGACGTTCGATGTGACGGCGATCGTCACCAACCGCGGCAACGTTCCGCAGGAGGAGATCGAGGTGATGCTGCTGCTCACTGCCGACGGCACGACTGAGGTGCCACCGTTCGAGGAGCGGCGGTTCTTGCCGTCCTTGGCGCCCGACGCATCGATGTCGCTCGAGTTCGCCGGTCTTGCCATGCGGCCGGGGACGTTGTACACCTTGCGGGTCACGGCATCCATCGCCGACGATGCCGACGTAGAGAACAACGTCTGGGAAGTCGCCTTCGCCTCCAACGCAGAATGATCATCGCCGCCCTCACCATCGCCGCTCTCGCTTTGGTCGTCGCCGTTGTTGCGATGGTGCAGAACCGCGCGCTGCAGACCCGGCTGAGCGCCGTTCCCAAAGACGGTGACGTGGTCGGCCTGATGCGCGAGCTCGATGTCGACCTCTCGGCGGCGGAGAAGGCGCTCGCCGATCTCGGACCGCGATTGGAAGCCGTGGAGCGGGCTCTGCCTTCGGCGGTCTCGCACGTCGGGGTGGTGAGCTACAACGCGTTTGGTGACATCAGCGGCAACCTCTCGCGATCGGTGGCGCTGCTCGATCACCGCGGCAGCGGTCTGATCATCTCGGTTCTCGTGGGGCGGGCCGAGACCATGTTCTTCACCAAGCTGGTGAGGGACCAGAGGGGAGTGGAGCAGCTGTCACCGGAGGAGCACGCCGCCATCGACCAGGCGATGACTGCGTGACCGGTGCTCGTCGGTAACATTCGAGCACTGTGATCGATGTTGCTGTTCTTCGCCACCAACCCGGGTTGCTCGAAGCGTCGCTGCGCCGCCGCGGGCTCGCCGTCGACGTAGCCGAGCTCGGTGCGCTCGACGCCAAGCGCCGGGAGGTCAGGGCCGGGGCCGAGGATCTGCGGGCGCAGCAGAAGGAGGTCGGCAAGAACATCGCCAATCTCGAGGGCGAAGAGCGGCAGCGAGCGATCGAATCTGCGGGGGAGCTGGCCGAGCAATACAAGGCGTCCCTGGCCGAGGCCGACGACCTGGATGCGGCATTCAACGCACAATGGACGGTGCTGCCGAACCTCACCGATCCCACCGCCGCCGACGGTCTCACCGACGAGGACAGCGTCGAGCTGTCAGTCGTCGGCGATCCGCCGGCAGGGGACTGGATGAAGGATCACGTCGATCTGGGCGAGCAGCACGGATTTCTCGACATCGAACGAGCGGCCAAGTTGTCCGGGAGCCGCTTCGGGGCGCTGCTCGGCCCGATGGTCCGTCTCGAGCTGGCACTGGTGCAGTACGCCCTCGATCACCTCGAGCCCCATGGGTTCGTACCGGTGGCTCCGCCGGTGCTGGTGCGGGAGCAAGCATTGTTCGGCACCGGCTTCTTCCCCAGCGATCGGGAGCAGGTGTACGCCATCGAAGCGGATGACCTGTATCTGGTCGGCACGTCGGAGGTGTCGATCGCCGGGATGTTCGCCGACGAGATCTTCGACGCCGACACGCTGCCCCAGCGATACGTCGGGTTCTCGTCATGCTTCCGGCGTGAAGCAGGCACCTACGGCAAGGACACCCGCGGGATCTTTCGCGTGCACCAATTCGACAAGGTCGAGATGTTCTCGTTCTGTGAACCGGAACGGTCCCGGGAGGAGCACGATTTCCTGCTGGAGCGAGAGGAAGAGCTCGCACAGGGCCTCGAGATCCCCTACCGCGTAGTCAACGTGGCGGCGGGCGACCTCGGTGCGTCGGCAGCCAAGAAGTACGACATCGAGGCGTGGTTCCCCGGCCAGGGTCGCTACCGCGAGATCACGTCGACGTCGAACACCACCGACTACCAGTCGCGCCGGCTCAAGATCCGCTACCGGTCAGACGAGGGCAACAAGTTCGTCCACACCCTCAACGGCACGGCGATCGCCGTTGGTCGCTGGCTCATAGCGATCGTCGAGAACCACCAACAGCGCGACGGCAGCATCACCGTGCCCGAAGCGCTCCTTCCGTACGTCGCCTTCGACCGTATCGGGGGCTGAGTGTCCAACGGTGAGGTCTTCACCGACATCGCAGGAAAGTACGACCGGATCAACCGCATCCTGTCGCTGGGGCAGGACCAGGCGTGGCGGCAGACCGTCGTCGACCGGCTACCGCACGGCCGCATCTTGGATCTCGGTGGCGGCACCGGAGCGGCCAACCCGGTCTTTGGTGACCGGACCGTCGTTGCACTCGATCCGTCCCCTGAGATGCTGGAGTTGAACGAGGCCACCGCGCGGGTGGTGGCGGTTGGGGAGCGGCTGCCGTTCTCCGACGGCGCCTTCGATGCGGTGTTCTCCGCCTACGTGTTTCGCAATCTCGATTCGGTGAACGGAACGCTCGTCGAGATCGCCCGCGTGCTCCGGCCGGGGGGGAAGGCCGGGATCGTCGATCTCGGGCGACCCGTCCGGAAGTGGGCGGCCACCGTGCATCGCGCCGGGAGCCGGGTGGTACTGCCGACCGTGGGGCGGTTCGCCGGTGCCGCAGACGAGTATCGCTATCTCCACGACAGTCTCGACAAGCTGCCGCCCCCTGAAGTCATGTACGCAAGCGGGCCGCTGCGGCTCGAAGACACCTGGCGGATGGGCCCGCTCGGCTTCGTGTACGGCGCCATTCTGGCGAAGGCGTGACGCACATGGCCCAGCCTCCAGGGTTCGAGCAGCAGGTGACGTTCCTGTCGGTGGCCGACCTCGATCGCAGCACGAAGTTCTACCGAGACACGCTTCGTCTCCCGCTGGTGTTGGACCAGGGCGATTGCCGGATCTTCGAGATCACGGTGACGGCCTTCGTAGCGGTGTGTCTACGTCCGGACCATGTCGATCCCACGGGCATCATCGTCACGCTGGTCACCGACGCAGTCGACGAGTGGCACGACCGCCTGACGGCCTCCGGGGTCACCTGCGATCGACCACCGAACCTCAACGAGCGCTACAACATCTACCAAGCCTTCTATCGCGACCCGGACGGCTACCTCGTAGAGATCCAGCGCTTCAACGATCCGGCGTGGCCGCGACCGTAGACCTCCTACCCCCGCCTCCGGCGGCGGTACCTTCCCCCGCAAGCGGGGGACCATCGATACGGCGTCACCAAACTCGCCGGATGGCGAAATGAATACCGTGCGGCCCCGCCCTCGAATGATCGTTCCCCGGCGCGTCCCCGGGAGATCGACTCCGGCCAGGCACCCCTGCGGCACCCGGGACCGACCCGCTTAGGGCTGCTTCCTTCCGGACCTGACCCGATTCACGGCGCCCCGCCGCGCAGGACCCAGCCTTCAACATCGACACTCCCGGCGCTAGTCCCGACGAGCGCTCACCCTCGGGCGGGGGTTCGGCCCCGCATGAAGGGGATTTCGGGTACAGGACACCCCTAACGCCCCGCCTAGCACGGTTGTGTGAAGCGTAGCGCTGTCGCGGACCTCGGCGTCCGGTATGAGTCGAACGCCCCATACCTGCTGGTCGACTCCTCGCTACCCTCGGTTGGCCGCCGCTTCGGGGGGATTCCGATTGGGCGAGCGGCGTGTTCGCATTGGAAGGGACCTGTTCGATGACCCTGCGCAAGACCGCACGACTTCTCGTCGTGCTCAGCCTGCTGTTCGGATCTGTGGCGGCGACGGCGGCATCCGGAGCGGCCGTCCAAGACTCGGAGGCTCACGAGCCGGCGCTTCGACTCAAGACCGGGGAGTTCACCCCGTCGAGATCGGGCGACGTGCGTGCCGATCTCAACAACAGAGGGCAGGGTTACTACATCGTCCAGTTCGGCGGACCGGTCTTGCAGGCCCAGGCGGATGCGCTGCGCGCTCTCGACGCCGAGCTCATGGCTTACGTGCCCGACTTCGCCTACAAGGTGCGGATGCGGCCGGCCGCCGCAGGACTCGCGGCGGACCTCGACAGCGTGACCTACGTGGGGGCGTTCGAGGCTGACTACAAGCTGAGCCCCAACCTGGCGGGCGAGGGCCTCTACACCGTGAGCCTCGAGCGCGGCGTCGACCGAGGCTCCGTGATCGCCGACGTCGAAGCTGCCGGTTTCACGTTTGTAAGCGGCAATGGCCGGGTCATGACGGTCTTCGGCAACGGTTCGGCGCTCGCCGACATCGCAGCGATCGCCGACGTTGCCTGGATCGACAACTTCCGTTTCCGTGAGAAGCACAATGAGTTCGGCGCCGGCGTCATCGTCGGGGCCAATACTGCGAACGCCAGCGGATATGACGGCTCGACGCAGATCGTTGCGGTCGCCGACACGGGACTCGGTGACGGTACGGCTGCCGGAGCACACGTCGACATCCCTGCCTCGCGCATCGTCGACGTTCAGGACTGGCCGGGGTCGAGCGCGGCAAACTGCTACAACGTGATCCCCGACGGCGCCCAGGATGTTGATTCCGGCCACGGCACACACGTTTCGGTTTCCGTGCTCGGCGACGGCAACGGGATTGGTCTTGGCCAGGGGACTGCGCCGGCGGCCGGACTCGTCTTCCAGGCGACCGAGGACTACGCCGACATGATCGGCTTGTGCGCCCTGGTGAATCCGGACGGCTACTACCTGCTCGGACTCCCCGACGACCTCGAGGACCTGCTGCAGGCCGCCTACGATCAGGGTGCTCGGATCCATTCCGACTCGTGGGGTAGCGATGCCGACGGCGACTACACCGCCGACGCCGCCTCCGTCGACAACTTCACCTGGAGCAACCCCGACTTCCTCATGACGACGTCGGCGGGCAACGACGGCGCCGACCTCAACTCGGACGGCCTCGTCGACGACGACACGACGGGCTCGCCGGCAACGGCGAAGAACGTGCTGACCGTCGGTGCCAGCGAGAACGATCGCCAGGGCGACTGGGATTGTGACACCGGCATCGGCAACGGCTGCACGGGTCAGAACGACCTGTTCACGTACGGGTCTGCCTGGCCGACCGACTTCCCGGTGAACCCGATCGCCAACGACCCGAGTGCCGGCAACGCCGAGCAGATGGCCGCCTTCTCGAGCCGCGGTCCAACCGACGACGGGCGGATCAAGCCGGACGTCGTCGCTCCGGGCACGTGGATCTTGTCGGGCTACTCAGACTTCTATCAAGAGGGTTATGACGGGGTGACCAACCCGCAAAACAGTGCATTCCAGTACGACGGCTGGGGTTTCCCGGTCTCCGAGGAATACAAGTACATGGGCGGTACGTCGATGTCCAACCCGATCACCGCCGGCGCAGCTGCCGTGGTCAAGGACTACTACGTGAAGGCCCACGGTCACACCGCCAGTGCGGCGTTGACCAAGGCATCGCTGATCAACTCGGCGGTCGACATGCTCGACGAGAACAACGACGGCGCCGACGACAACGACTTCCCGATCCCCAACTCGCACGAGGGCTGGGGTCGCGTCGACGTCGCCAACTCGGTCGACGGCACGGCGCAGTGGGTCGACGAGGCGACCGGCGTCACGACGGGCGGCTCGATGGTCTACAACTACACGACCGACGGCACCACAGATCTGAAGATCTCGCTGGTGTGGAGCGACTTCCCCTCGACGGAATCAGCATCGGTGAACCTGGTGAACGACATCGACGTGGTCGTGACGGGCCCGGGTGGCACGTACAACGGCAACAACTTCAGCGGGGGCTGGTCCACGACCGGCGGCAGCGCCGACCGGGTGAACAACGTCGAGAACGTCTACATCCAGAACGCAGCTGCGGGCTCGTGGACGGTCACGGTCTCCGGCTTCAACGTCCCGATGGGACCGCAGCCCTTCGCGCTCGTGGTCGACGGCACCGGCGCAGCGGGACCGCAGCCGCCGAACGCGGCGTTCTCGTCGTCGTGTGTGGATCTCGACTGTGACTTCACTGACGAGTCGACCGACAGCGACGGCACGATCACGGGATGGGACTGGGACTTCGGCGATGGCAACTCGTCGACGGCCGAGAACCCGTCGCACAGCTACGTGGCCGGCGGCACCTACACGGTCGAGCTCACGGTGACGGACAACGACGGGATGACGGACACGACTTCGCTGCCGGTCACCGCGAACGATCCCGCAGTGAACACGCCGCCGACGGCGGCATTCACGTCCTCGTGCGCGGATCTGTCATGTGACTTCACCGACACGTCGACGGACAGCGATGGCACCCTCGTGTCGTGGGGCTGGGACTTCGGCGATGGCAACTTGTCGACGGCGCAGAACCCGTCGCACAGCTACGCCGCGGCCGGCACGTACACGGTTTCGCTGACGGTGACCGACGACGACGGCGACACCGACTCGACGTCGAGCTCGGTCACGGTGACGGAGCCGCCGGCGGCGATCCACGTCGGCGACCTGGATCCGTCGAGCACCGACAGCGGGCGCCGATGGAACGCGATCGCAACGATCACCGTGCACGATGCATCCGAGGCGCCGGTGAACGGTGCCCTCGTGGATGGCACGTGGAGTGATGGCACCTCTGGCACGGGTTCGTGTACGACAGATGCCACCGGTAGCTGCGACATCCAGCGCTCCAACATCCGCGACACGACGGACACGGTGACGTTCACCGTCGACGATGTGACGTTGACCGGCTTTGCCTACGACTCCGGAGCCAATCACGATCCCGATGGGGACAGCGACGGCTCGGTGTTGAGCGTGCCCGAGGATGCGGGCTCGAACGCCGCACCGAGTGCCTCGTTCGCGTCCTCGTGCACGGATCTCGTCTGCACGTTCACCGACACGTCGACCGACAGCGACGGTTCGGTGGTGTCGTGGAGCTGGGATTTCGGTGACGGCAACTCGTCTGCGGCGCAGGACCCGGCCCACACGTATACCGGCTCCGGCACCTACACGGTGTCGTTGACGGTGACGGACGACGACGGTGCCACCGACACGGCGACGGCGTCGGTGACGGCGGTTGAGCCGGGTGGCAACCTGCCTCCGACTGCCGGATTCTTCTGGGCGTGCACCGATCTCGACTGCACGTTCACCGACACTTCGGGTGACAGCGACGGTTCGGTGGTGTCGTGGAGCTGGGACTTCGGTGACGGCAAATCGTCGACGGTGCAGGACCCGTCGCACACCTATGCGGCTGGAGGAACGTACAGGGTGACACTGACGGTGACCGACGACGACGGTGACAGCGACTCGGTGTCGAACGACGTCACGGTGTTCGACCCGACCGGCGGGACGACGATGCACGTGTCCGACCTCGACGGGAGCAGCCTCTCGCAGGGCACGACCTGGTTGGCGACCGTGACGATCACGGTTGTCGACAACAACGGGGTCCCCGTGGTCGGCGCCGCGGTGTCTGGGACGTGGCGTCGGGGTGAGGCAGGCTCGTGCCCAACCAACATCAACGGCATGTGCGACATCGTGCTGTCGACCACCGGGCGCCGGCAGGTGTTCACGGTCGGCGACATCGCGCACGGCAGCCTGACCTACGACTCCGCGGCCAACACGGATCCCGATGGTGACAGCGACGGAACGTCGATCACCATCACGGCTCCGTAGACCCAGATCCAAGCAACGAGGGAGGGCCCGGCACCACGGTGTCGGGCCCTTTCTTGCGCCCCGCGACGACTTTGCGGAGCGCTTGCCGAGATTTAACGCAGCGTTGACGTTCGCCTCTGTACGTTCTGTGCAGCGTCACGTGGGAATGGTGCTGTAGCGATCCGTGCGTCGGCACGACCAGGCGTTCACGCGTGCGTCCAGAACCGAACGAGGTAGGAGGAACCCCCTCATGTCAAACTCTCGTCGATGGCTCGTCGCAGTGGTGGCGGCGGCTCTCGTTACCGGGGTTGCATTCGCCGCAGGCGCTGCATTCCCGACGACGCATCGCATCGTCGATGCCAATGGCGACGTCTTCGACGTTGCCGCTCCTTTCACCGTGGACACTGTCCCGCCTGACGCCGTGGTGGAGGACCTGACCGAAGAGCTCACGGAGTCCTCCGATGCGCTAGAGCAGACCGACGCCCGCCGTCGTCCGCCGCGCGACACGACGACCACCGAGCCTCCGAGGACGACGGAGCCCCCGTCGACGACCCGTCCGCCGCGTGACACGACGACGACCACGCAGGTCCCTACCTCGACGACCCTGCCGCCCGATCCGGGTGGTGGCGGCGTGACGCAGGTGAGCGGCTTCATCCAGGGCGGCTTCACCGTTCCGGCGGGTGAGACGTGGGCCGTCGACGGCGAAGTCATCGTCGACGGCGACGTCACGGTGATGGGCACGTTGCAGATGCGAGCGGGTGACACGTTGACCCTCGACACGGGAGGCAACTGCCAGACCCAGGTCATGGTGATGGAAGACGGCATCCTCGACGCGGTGGGATCCCCCAAGACGGGGTGGACCCGCAATCCGCTGAGCGCCCAAGGTTGGCTGTCCACCGACGAGGTCCTCGTGGCGCCCATCGCTCTCGACGACTACAGCTTCACCGCTTGGAACGGCGGTGCTGCACCCCGCATCGCCAGCGATCTTCCAGCCGCCGAGGTGCTGAACCTCGACCGCGACGTCGTGATCCGATCGACGGTCGAGCATTGCGGCCGAGTCATGTTCATGGAACTGAACAATCCGCAGTACATGGCGTACGTCGAGGTCGATGGCCTCGGTATCCCCGGCGAGCTGGGCTGGTACCCGATCCACCTGCACATGAACGGCGACGCCACCCGCGGCTCGTTGTTCGAAGGTGTTGTCGTCAAGAACGGCGGCAACCACGCATTCGTCTATCACGCCTCGCACGGCGTGACTGCCCGCGACACCATCGCCTATGACATCGTCGGCGCCGCCTATTGGTGGGATGGCGTACGCGGCGGAGCCGAGGAGAACAAGACCAACGATGTCGTCTACGACCATGCCATGGCAGCGCTGGTCCATCCTGCCGACAATGGACGCGGCGGCTCCGACTTCACGAACTCCGGCTTCTCGCTGATGGCGGGCGAAGGCGGCGTCGTGACGGACTCGGTTGCGGTGGCCGTGCTGGGCCCGAAGGACGCCGCCGGATTCAGCTGGCCGGCGTTGGAAGAGCACATGTATGTCTTCGAGGACAACGTGGCCCACAACAACACCAAGAACGGCATCTGGGTGTGGCACAACTCGAAGTCGCTCAACCCGATCGAGCGATTCACCGCCTACTCGAACGGCAGCGCCGGCATCGATCACGGTGCGTACAACAACAACTTCACCTACACGGACATCCGCCTTCACAACAACGGTGAAGCAGGTGTCGACCTGCACGCCGGCACGAGCGGCGACCAAGTGTGGACCAACGTGACCGTCACCGACAGCCCGGAAGGCATCCGGTTCGTTTCGAACGCGAGCCTGCAGAACTGGCCGGTGCCGTTCGTGTGTTACGTCGGGCCGAAGGTCACCGATTCCCGCGTGGTGTTCTCGTCCTGCGACGACGTGGCGTGACGACCTGACGCCCCCTGGTGGCGGCGATGCGTTGGGGCGGCTCGAAAGAGCCGTCCCAACGCATTCTCATCACCGGTGAAATGCCCCGCGTAGGGCGAAACGTGAGGTAGGGGCCGCGAGGAGACGTGCATGACCACCCGTGACGAGGTCCCCCGATTGATTCTGTGAGCCTTTCGAGGTGTGCGCAACGCTCGACGGGAAGCTCCTGATCTCGAGGATGATCGACGGGCCTCCGCCGGCCGAGTCGAACGACCTCGCCCTGGGTGGGTTCGGCCTGGACAAGCCGATGCTGCGCCCTTACGGGAAAGCTCGGCTACGAGCAGCAGTGGATCCCGAAGGAGATGTGTTGCGGGCCCGTGCGGATTGTGATGGGGCCCGCTCCGGCCGAGGAGATCGTGACGGAGGTACGAGAGGCAGAGAGCGGGAGTTCACCCAACTCGTGCAGACTGCGATGGAGAGCTCCGTCGTATCGACCAACACCCGTGTCGAAGGCCGCGAGTTCGTCGACACCAACTGGGATGGGGAAGCCGTCGACCTCTCCAAGATCACGGTCGGCGAGTGGGGCTCCCCATGGGAGGTCGGCGGCGCGTTCGTCGGCGGCCTGATCCTCGGGTCGGGAAGCTCAGCGATCGGAACCCTGGTCGAGCGCACCACACGGTTCACGATGCTGCTGCATCTACCCCGCATGGAAGGCCACGGGCAACAGCCGCAGGTCAGGAACGGGCCACCGCTGGCCGGCCACGGCGCAGAAGCCGTTCGCCCGGCGCAGCTCGCTCACCTCCCGGCGCAACTGCTTCAGCTCGGCCAGCTGATCCGACGTGAGCCCCGGCCGCTGCCCGGCGTCCCGTTCCGCCTGCCGCACCCAATGACGCAGCGTCTCAGACGAACAGCCGATCCTCTCGGCGATCGGCACGATCGCTGCCCACTCCGAATCGTGATCACCACGATGCTCCCTCACCATCCGCACCGCACGCTCGCGGACCTCCGGCGAATACTTGGTCGGTCTTGACATGCCCCCGTCCTCTCGAGGAATGGAGCCTCCGGCCAACCCGGACGGGTTCACTCCCGATCTC
This sequence comes from Acidimicrobiia bacterium, assembly GCA_035458525.1. Taxonomy (GTDB): domain Bacteria; phylum Actinomycetota; class Acidimicrobiia; order Spongiisociales; family UBA5794; genus DATHZQ01. Next base: position 5,385 of record DATHZQ010000059.1, on the reverse strand, counting down.
TGCGAAGCCGCTGTGAGATCTGTTGCGGCGACCAGTACTGACGTAGCAATCGCTGGACCTTGCTCCACAACCAGGGTCGGGTTTCGGTCCAGCCTGGCCGGGACCGCCGTGTGGCCCGGTCGGACCGGTCCCGAGCCCGGAACGCCCGATACCTCTCCCGGCCCCCATTGGCCCTGATCTCATGCCCGATCGTGGCCCGTCCCGGATCTCCTCACGCTCGGCCAGTCTCAACGCCACGGCACGCGGCTTGGTGCTCCGTAATGACATTCGACCATGCTCGCTGATGAGGTTGTCGACCGTACGCGTCGACAACCCCGAAACCGCCGCCGCCTCGTTGATCTTCGCCACCTGCGCAACCGCCAACAACGCACGACGCGCAATAGACCACGGAGTCTTCGGATGCGGCATACCTCACCTCCATGAGGACACCCCGTCGTGACCACCACTTGAAGCCAAGGCGCCATGCTGCGGTGAGCTACGCAAGAATGGATCCAGTGGACCGCGAATGTCGGCAAGACCCCAGCGAGGCGGCGGCCACACCCGATAGTCGTATCGGTGACGATCGCCCATAGTGGATGACAAGATCCGAACGGCGAATACCGCGCCGCGGGGAACAATCAGGGGGAACTCATGCACGACGCACCTGTCACCGACGTGCTCGTCATTGGAGGTGGACCGTCCGGTTCCACCATCTCGACGCTTCTGGCCCAGCGCGGTCACCGTGTGACGGTGTTCGAGCGGGCCAAGTTCCCGAGGGACCACGTCGGCGAATCCCTGCTGCCGTATTGCTACGGGATCCTCGATGAGCTCGGGGTGCTCGAGCAGATGAAGGAGCAGACGGTGCGCAAGCCCGGTGTGCGTTTCATCGATGTCGACGGACGTCACCACACCACGTGGTGCTTCGGTCACGTGATCAAGGACGAGAGCCACCTCTCGTTCCACGTCCGCCGGGATCGGTTTGACAACTTGCTGTTGCGCAATGCCGAAGCGCACGGCGTCGAGGTGTTGGAGGAGACCCGGGTTCGCAGCGCCGATCTCGATCGTCCGGACGGGTTGGTGGCCGTCACCGTCACCGGTCCCGACGGGGCGGAACGGACCGTCGTCGGCCGCTACCTGGTCGACGCCAGTGGTCGCGACACCTTCGTGGCAAACCGCATGGGGTGGAAGCGGGCCCACGAGGAGCTCGATCGGGTGGCAACATCGGCGCATTGGGAGGGTGTGCAGTTCAACGGTGGCCTCGACGAGGGCCTGCTCCAGATCGTGTACCTGGGCGGCGACAAGAAGGGTTGGATCTGGGTCATCCCGATTGGAGCCGACCGGGTGTCCATCGGCATCGTCGTGAACAATGACCACTTCAAGGCGCAACGCGCCGAGCTGCGCGAGCGGGGATCAGCCGACTGGAAGCGCGACTTCTACCTCGAGGAGCTTGCGACGTCGCCGTTCGTTTCCGAGGTGATCGGCACCGGCCACATGATCCAGGGTCCTGTCGTCAACGGCGACTACTCGTACCGGAGCGACACCAAGTACGGCAACAACTTTGCCCTGGTCGGCGACGCGCACATGTTCGTCGACCCGATCTTCGCCAGCGGCATCTTCCTCTCGATGAATTCAGCCAAGCTGGTGGCTGAGGCGCTGCACGAGGGTCTGTCGGTATCACACGAGGTCGGTGAGAAGGCGCTGACGATGGCCTACGAATCCATCGGCGGCGCATACCGGCTCGTGGAGAAGGCCATCAGGCTGTTCTACAACCCGACTGCCATCAACTTCGCACAGGCGGCGTCGGCTGAAGGGCTCATTCACGAGCAGCACAAGAACGCGCTCGCCGCCATGCACTATCTCCTTGCCGGCGACTTCTTCAACCGCCACGAGGAGTACAGCAAGGTGATCGATCTCCTCGCCGATCCCGATCTGTTCTCGAAGTTCAAATCCTTCGTGGTGGACCGGGAAGAGCTCCGGAGCTCGACATGCGGAATGGACCGCGCCCAAGTGTTCAGCGAGTTCCTGCTCCGCGAGGTTGCGGACCGCGATTGATCCATAGGCGTCGAGTGGTGCATCGAGATGTTGCGCGTGTTGGCGGAGGGAGTGGGATTCGAACCCACGATGGGCGTGAACCCATACACGCTTTCCAGGCGTGCGCACTAGGCCAGACTATGCGATCCCTCCTAGGGTCCGACAGTGTAGAGAGGCTGTGGAGCGGGTGGTGAAGACGGATATCAACTACGACGAGGCGATGGGAATCGCACTGGACCAGGCGCGGCTGACCGTCCAGCACAGGGACGTTCCCGTTGGTGCGGTGCTGCTCGATTCCGCGGGGACGATCGTTGCGGCCGATCGCAACCGCCGTGAAGAGCGCGGCGACGTCACGGCGCACGCCGAGTTGCTCGTGCTGTCAGCGGCTTCTCGAGCGCAGAACGATTGGCGACTCGAGGGCCACACGCTCATCGTGACGCTCGAGCCGTGTCCAATGTGTGCGATGGCGGCGGTGTGGGCGCGGATAGATCACATCGTCTACGGCGCTGCCGACTTCAAGGCCGGCGCGGCATGGAGCCTCTACAACATCCCACAAGACGCCAGACTGAACCATCGTTGTGAACTGACTGCCGGAGTTCGCGAAGAGGAGTGTCGGGCGGTGCTCGAGGAGTTCTTTGCAGAACGCCGCTGAATTGCACCCGCACGCCCGCGGGTACACTTTCGCCCTCCGGAGGGATGGCCGAGCGGACGAAGGCGCTGGTCTCGAAAACCAGTGGGCCTCTTTGGGGTCCCGTGGGTTCGAATCCCACTCCCTCCGCCAACACGCGCAACATCTCGATGCACCACTCGACGCCTATCCGGAGACGAACTGCGGTTGTCTCGTGGCGGAATGCAGCCGCGGCCGGGACTACCCGCCGGTCTCGACGGTGACGGGAGTGGTTGCCAAGGCGTAGACCACCGAGGCGTAGATCAATGCTCCGATGAGCGACTGCGTCGGCTGGACCTCAGACCAACCAACGGACCACAGGATGGTTGCGAGGGAGACTCCGATGCCGGTCCAGCGAGCCCAACGCTTCCCGTTGAACACCCCGATGCCCGCTGCGAGCAGCACCACTCCGCCCATCAGCGCGACCCATCCCCAGACTGCCAGGTTGTTCTCACCCAGAACCAGGTCCGCTTGCCGGTCGTCGGCGTACTTGAGAGCCCAGACGCCGTTCACGATCCCGACAAGGCCACCACCGAAGAGCATGATCGCGGCGTAGGTCGCCCATCCCGCTTGATCCCAGTTGGTCCGGGTCTCGTCTGCCATGGTGCTCGCTTTCGTCGGCCGAGTCTGCAACAGGGTCCGATACCCGACTGGCGCCAACTCGACAGGGAGAACAGGGCACCGACGTTAGCGCGGCGGGCACGATGAACGACGCTGGGTTCTGCTTCAAGCGACGTCGCATCGTCCACAGAAGGGGTGCAAGATCTCTGGAACAGCAGGCCGCTCCATCAGCCAACTATGGTGCCGACAGGCGGCAATCTATCTCCCGGGGGGGTCGGCTCAAGGAGTGCACGATGCGAACGGACAGTGACCAGTTCATCGCCGTCGGGATTGGATTCCTGACGATCCTGGCATTGGCGTACATGCTGTACCGGCCGCGCATTCAGCAGTCCAAGGAGTACCAGGCCACGGTGGTGCCGCTGGCCAACATCATGGACGTCGGCTTCATCCTGTTCTCGCCGGCGATCGTGCTGCTCGTGGGGTTTCGGGCCCCGTTCTTCATGCTGGGGATCTGCCTCGTGGCGATAGCCGCTGGCCTCGCCATTGCCTACAACATCCGCCACCACGAGCCCATCGAGGGCCAGGGCGGCCGCCCAGACCGGATCGAAAGAGTCGCCGAGTGGTCCCTGCTCGGTGCGTCGATGGTGAACATCGCGTACTACACGATGATTCTCATGGCACTCTTGCAGCTCCCCTTCGATGCGAACAGCGTCAACGGGCGCACCGTCATGGGCGTGATTCTGCTCGGCGTCCTGGTCGTGGTCGGCATGGGTGGCGGCATGGACTGGCTGAACCAGCTGGGAAATCGGACTACCGCCTTCAACATCGCCGCGGTGATCGGCGTAGTCGTCGCATTCCTCGTGGCCAACGTTCAGGAGATGCTCGGCGGGCGATGGGATCTTGGCCCGTCACCTGAGTTGGGCAGCGAAGAGATCCGCAAGATGATCGGGCTGTTCGCCATCGTCCAGGGTTTCGAGGCATCGCGCTACATCGGCGTCCGATTCTCCGCAGAACGACGCGTTTCCACCATGCGGATCGCCCAGATCGTGTCGACCGTTGTGTTCGTCATCTTCATGGTCACGTTGCTTTTGGCTTTTCTCCCCGCCCCGCCTGGCGTCCCCGAGGACGGGACGGCCATCTTTGCAGTTTCCGGACTGGTCGGAGACTTGCTTCCATGGCTGTTGCTACTCGCCGCCCTCGGGAGTCAGACGTCGGCCATCATCGGCGCGACATCATCCCGAAGCGACATGCTGGTGAACCACAAGGTCCCCCGGACGACCACATTCCCGATCATCTTGGTCCCAGCGATCCTTCTCGTGATCTTCGTCGACGTGAACGTGGCGGTGAACCTGGCATCTCGGGTCTTCGCCGGCTACTTCACGATCCAAGCGTCGCTGGCAGCTCTGCTGGCGGCCCGCAAGCAGAGCTGGCCGGCGGTGGCCGGATTCGTCGGCGTCGGCCTGATCATGCTCACCATCCTCATCTTCGGTCTCCCGCTCTAACGGGCCGTACTGAACGGGCGGCGCCTCGAATGCGGGAGGGGCTCCGGCGACTGGCTCATGCGGTCGTCGTCACCACCGAGTTGTCAGAGCCGTAGTCGTTTGGCCAGTAGGCGTCGGCGGCTTCGTCGTTCTCCCAGCTCTGGCCGTCGAAGATGTAGCGGAACTGGATCGCGGCCTCCTTTGGAAGCCGCACGCGCAACTTGTGGGGTCCCTTGCCTCGATTGGCTCGCTTCATTTGCACCGGTTCCCAACCGGTGGCCTCAGCGACCCACTCAACGGTTTCCACGTCGGGGCGATCCACCTGGAACGTCACCTCGACCTCGTTCTTGGTCTTGAAGAAGCGCTTGGTCAGCATATGAACCCCTCTCGGTCAGAAGCCGGCGAGGAGGGTAGGGCCGCGAAATGACTGAGCGGTGGCTTTCGCGCACTCGTCCCGATGCAACACGATCGGGCGGCAACCACATTCTCCTGGGCTACCGTTCCTGCTCCGGAGGGATGGCCGAGTGGACGAAGGCAGCAGTCTTGAAAACTGCCGAGCCCCTAGCGGGTTCCGTGGGTTCGAATCCCACTCCCTCCGCCACGAGGTCTTCCGAACCACAAGGAGCAGACATGGTGTTGCACGGGCCAGAGGAGGTGAGCCGAGTC
>DATHZQ010000058.1:0-9978 GCA_035458525.1 Acidimicrobiia bacterium | reverse complement strand
GCCTGCGTGGAGGTGAGATGCCTGGCGGTTCGAAGTACGAAGGGTCGCCGGAGAAGCTCGAGGAGTACACGGCCGTGGTCGAGCAGAGCCACACCGGCGCCGAAGTGAAGGGGGCCAAGAACCCCTACACCTCACGCAACGGTCACATGTTCAGCTTCCTCGATCGTGACGGCGCGATGGCCGTCCGGCTCTCGGACGAACTCACCGCAGCGTTCCGGTCGGAATACGACAGCGGCGATGTCACGCAATACGGCGCCACGATGCGGGGCTACTCATCGGTGCCGGCCGAGCTGCTCGCCGACACCGATGCGATGGCAGGTTGGTTCGAGAAGGCTTGGAACTGGATCGGCACGCTGCCACCGAAACCAACCAAGAAATAGGGGACCGACGCCGAGTCCATCGAGCGCCCTGCACGGCAGCGAGACCGTGCCCCGGGCAACATCCGATACCATCCGGTCACGCGACCTCCCGAGATACATGCGGGCTCGAGCCGAATTCACCGTTGAACCGTTCGTCGATGGCGACCCCGGCGACCACGTTCGCGCTGCCATCGAGGCGGTCCGCCGCGCCGGCCTCGACCCGGACATCGGTCCCTTTGCGACCGTGGTGGAAGGCGACGCCGCAACCGTCACGGCGGCTGTTGCCGCACTGCTCGAAGCGGCCCACGCCGCAGGAGCGGATCGAGTCGCCGTGCAGATCGACTTTGCGGGGTAGCCGGTGGGAGCAGCAGCCTCGGATCCCGTGTTCACCGCCATCGCACCCCTCCTCGAGATCGTTGGAGGCGAGGTGATCGCACCGGAGGAGATGACCACCGGCGACATCCCGATCGAATGGGAGGGCCGCACGATCGGTGCCGTCCGCCTGGGCTCGCTGAGCGGTGCGCTCGAGCGCATGGTCGACCACATCGAATCCGAGCTCGGTGCTTCGCTTTCCGACCTCGGACGAACCGACAAGCAGGCCGCGATCCGCATGCTCGACGAACAGGGCGCATTCCTGCTGAGGAAGTCGATCGACGAAGTCGCCGATCGCATGGGCGTCAGCCGCATCACCGTCTACAACTACCTCACCCACGTCCGGGGCTCGTGACGGGCCACCCCACTGGGGCCGATCGGCCCTAACCGCATCCGGTGCAATGCAACACAGTGAGCGGCGACCGTTGACATTTTGTAAGTTGAGCGCCGCAGAGAGAGTGGGAGCCCCCGATCCCGTGGGATGTGAGCTGACGTGACCGCCGGCAACACCAGCCTTCGGGCGCGGGCTCGCTACGTCTCGTACCTCGTCCCCATTGCCTCCGCGTTGGCGGCACTGCTCATCGGCGCCGTGATGCTCGTCCTCCTCGACGCCAGCCCGGTCGAGGGTTTCCAGGAGATGTTCCGCGGGGCGTTCGGCAGCGGCGACGCGCTGATCTCGACGGCGCTGAAAGCCACGCCCCTGCTGTTCGTCGGCGTCGGTATCACGATTGCCTTCCGCGCCAACGTGATCAACATCGGTGGAGAAGGCCAGATGGTGGCCGGTGGCCTGCTCTCGACCGCCACCGCGCTGGCCGTGCCCTCCGACCTGCCGGCCGTCATCATGCTGCCGCTGGTGCTCCTCATGGGCATCGTGGGCGGTGCGATCTGGGGCGCCATCCCCGGGGCGCTGAAGGCCTACTACGGGGTCAACGAGATCCTGAGCACGATCATGCTCAACATCGTCGCGGTGCAGCTCATGAACTTCCTGCTGCGCGGGCCGATGATCGACCCCGGCGAGATCGAGCGCGGCACGCGGATTCCCCAAACCGCACGGTTGCCGGAGAGCGGCGACCTCCCGCTGATCCTCGGCAGCGACCGCCTCCACATCGGGCCACTCCTCGCCGTGCTCGCAGCGGTGGCCGCCTACATCCTGCTGTGGCGAACTCCGGTCGGGTACCGATTGCGGGCAGTCGGGCAGAACGCCGATGCGGCCCGCTACGCCGGCATCCCGGTCCGCCGCACCGTCACCCTGGCCCTCACCCTCAGCGGGGCGATGGGCGGCTTGGCCGGTGCCGTCCTGGTGTTCGGTGCCGAGTCGCATCGCATGGTCACCGACGGCTCGACCGCCGGGTTCACCGGCAGTGCCGGGTTCAACGGCATCGTGGCCGCCCTGTTCGGCGGGCTGCACCCGTTGTGGACGATTCCCGCTTCGTTCCTCTTCGGCGGGCTGCTCGTTGGCGGCAATGCGCTGCAGCGGGCGGTCCAAGTCCCGTCGGCGTTGATCCTTGCGCTGAACGGCCTCGTCGTCGTGTTCGTCGTCTCCACGGATCGCTACCGGCGAGTCCTGTTGGAGCGCGGCTCGCAGGCGGAGACCGCCGCAGCCCTGGCCCGAGAGGCGGAGAAAGCGGAGGCCGCTGCAGCGAACGTCGATCCCCCCGAACGTCCGCCGCCGGAGAATGGGGCGGAACCGTGAGCGCCAACTGGGATGCGTTCTTCAGTGCGGCCACGCTCATTGCGATGGTTGCCTCCGGCATCCGCCTTGCGGTGCCGCTGCTGCTGGCCGCGCTCGGCGAGACCTACGGGCAGCGCAGCGGCGTGCTGAATCTCGGCGTCGACGGGATCATGCTCTTGGGCGCCTTCGCCGGTTACTGGACCGTGCTGGAAACGGGCGACGTCTGGCTCGGTCTTGCCGCCGGCATGATCATCGGCATCGTGCTCGGCGTTGCCTCCGCCGTCATCTCCGTCACGCTGAAGGCGGAGCAAGGCATCTCGGGAATCGGCGTCTACCTCTTCGGCTTGGGTATGAGCGACCTGCTGTTCCAGCGGCTCGTCGGCACCCCGACGCCCATCACCAAGTTCCCCAAGCTCGACATCCCCGGCCTCAGCGACATCCCTTGGATCGGCGAGATGTTCTTCCAACACAGCCTGGTGGTCTACCTGGCGTTCGCCGCAGTGCCGATCTCGATGTTCGTGATCAACAAGACCACGTTCGGCATGAACATCCGCGCCGTCGGCGAGAACCCGGAAGCAGCAGACAGCCTCGGCGTGAGCGTGTCCAACACGCGGTACGCCACCGTGACGATCGGCGGCACGCTCGCCGGCGTCGCCGGGGCGGCACTGGCGATCGACCTCGGCATCTTCCAGCAGAACCTGACCAACGGCCAGGGCTTCATCGCAATCGCTCTCGTGTATTTCGGGGCATGGCGCCCGCTCGGGGTCATGGCGGGAGCCCTGCTGTACGGCATGGTGAACGCCCTCGTGCTGCAGTTCAAGACACTGGGCATCATCCCGAACACGTGGTCCGACATCGCCGCCATGGCACCGGCCATCATCACCATCCTTGCGCTCGTCATCGTTGCCCGCCGCTTCCGGGCGCCGGCGGCGCTGACCAAGCCATTCACGAGAGGAACCTGACAGATCGCTCGCCGACGCGAGCCAGAAGAAGGAAGACAGCAGGAGGACACACACGTGAACAGAAACACCTGGATTTGGATCGGCGTCGCAGCCGCCGTCGTACTGGTGATCGTCCTGATCGCCGTAGCCTCCGGCGGAGACGACGAGGAAACCACCGCAGGCGACACCACGACCACGGTCACCGAGGAAGTCGAAGAGACGACGACCACGGCAGGCGAGGAGACGACCACCACAGCCGGCGAAGCAACGACCACGACGGCCGGGGAAGAGACCACAACCACGGCGGCCGCCGAGACGTTCTCGATCGCCATCGTGGCCCCGTCGGCATCCAACGACCTGGCGTTCACCCAATCGATCGTCGATGCCATCACCCTGATCCAGGGCGAGCGGGGCAACATCGACGTGCAGATCACGGATGGGACCTTCGTGGTCGAGGACGCCGCCGCTGCCATCCGCGCCTATGCGGATGAGGGCGTGGACCTGGTGATCGCCCACGGTTCGCAGTACGGCGGGTCGCTCCAGGAGATCGCTCCGGACTTCCCGGACACGTCGTTCGCGTGGGGCACGGCTGCGGATACGTTCGGCCTGCCCAACGTGTTCGCCTACGAAGCAGCGTCGGATGAGGGCGGCTACGTGATGGGCACCATCGGCGGTCAGCTCACAGAATCCGGCATCATCGGAATCGTGGGTCCGGTCGAGGTTGGTGACGCCAAACTGTATGTCGACGGCTACCAGCTTGGAGCAGAAGCAGAGGGCGCCAACGTTCTCGTGAGCTACACGGGTTCCTTCAGCGACGTGGCGCTGGCTTCGGAGAACGCAAGCGCTTTTGCGGCGCAGAACGCCGACGTCATGTCGGGCACCGCCCAGATGGTTGTCGGCGCAATCACCGTCGCCAATGACGAGGGCATCCTGTGGTTCGGCACCCAGGCCAACCAGACGAGCCTGGCGCCGAGCATCGTGGTCGCCAGCCAGGTGTATCACTGGGAGGTTGTGATGAACGAGATCATCGACCTGGTGCAAACGGGCACCCTCGGTGGGAACGTCTACGAGATCAACCTCGAGAACACCGGTCTTGTGATCGAGTACAACCCGGACTTCCCGCTGCCCGATGAGGTCCGCGCCGCCGCCGACGCCACCATCGCCGACGTCATCGCCGGCAACGTGGTGACGCGAGTCGAAGGCTGAACGCGACAGGTGGCCGGGGGATCTTCCCCCGGCCACCGATATCTTGGAGTCACCGTGACCGACACGCCGATGCTCGAGATGAAGGGGATCACCAAGCGATTCCCTGGCGTCCTCGCCAACGACAACGTCGACTTCGACGTGTACGCGGGCGAGGTCCACACGCTGCTGGGCGAGAACGGTGCGGGCAAGAGCACCCTGATGAAGGTGCTGTACGGGCTCTACGAGCCGGACGAAGGCGAGATCCTCCTCAACGGAGAGCCGCTGCACATCACCGATCCCACGACGGCGATCGAGCACAACATCGGCATGATCCACCAGCACTTCATGCTCGTCGAGACGCTGACGGTTGCCGAGAACGTCGCCCTGGGGCTGCCCTCGAACCGAGGGGTGCGCACCGACCTTGACAGCGTGTCGGCGCGGATCGCCGAGCTCGGGAGTCAGTACGGCCTGGACATCGACCCGACGGCATTCGTGTGGCAGCTCGCCGTCGGCCAGAAGCAGCGCGTCGAGATCATCAAGGCCCTCTACCGGGAGGCGCGACTCTTGATCCTCGACGAGCCGACGGCCGTCCTCACTCCCCAGGAGGTCGACCAGCTCTTCGACACGCTGCGCCAGTTGACGGCCGACGGCCGCGGGCTCATCTTCATCTCCCACAAGCTGCACGAGGTGCTCGCCCTGAGTGACCGCATCACCGTGCTGCGCAACGGCCGCGTCACCGGCAAGACGACGCCGGCGACCGCAACTCGCCACTCGCTCGCCGAGATGATGGTGGGGCGAGAGGTCAAGCTCGCTCCCGACAAGCCGGAGAGCCACACGGGAACCGTGCGGCTGGCGATCGACGGGCTGACCGTGGTCGGCGATCGCGGGACCACGATGGTCGACGACCTCAGCCTCGACGTGCGGGGCGGCGAGATCGTGGGCATCGCCGGGGTGTCAGGCAACGGGCAGCGCGAGCTGGCCGAGGCCATCGCCGGTCTGCGCGAGGTCGCCAAAGGCTCAATCGCCATCGATGGTTCCGACGCAACGAATCAGCGCCCGGCCCAGGTGCGCGAGCACGGCCTGGCCTACGTGCCCGAAGGCCGGATGAAGGACGGCAGCATCGGTACGTTCACCGTGTCGGAGAACCTGCTGCTCATCGACCACAACTCGCCTGACTTCCGCAGCCAGGGATTGCTCGACTTCCCTGCTATCCGGATCCACTGCCAAGCACTGGTCGACGAGTTCGCCGTGAAGACGCCGACGCTGGAGACCCCGGTGCGCAGCCTCTCCGGCGGCAACATCCAGAAGCTGATCCTGGCGCGCGAGCTGTCCGGCACTCCCGGTGTGCTCGTGGCTTCGCAGCCAACCAGGGGCGTCGACATCGGCGCCGCCGAGTACATCCACAAGCGGCTCGTCGAACAGCGGACGGAGCAGACGGCCATCCTCGTGATCTCCGAAGACCTCGACGAGGTGTTCGCCCTGTCCGACCGCATCGCCGTGATGTACGAGGGCAAGATCATGGCCATCCTCGACCCGGCAGAGGCAACCCGCGAGCAGATCGGCCTCCTGATGGCAGGGGTGCGGCCGGAGGCTGTCTAAGACGTCAGATGTCAGGCATCAGACGTCAGATGGCAGATGGCAGATGGCAGATGGCAGATGGCGAGCCTCTTCCCAGCCGATGGTGGGTGATGTATGTTTGCGGTGTATGCGACGCACCAACATCTACCTCACTGATGAAGAACATCGATTGCTCACTGAACGTGCGAGGCAGGAAGGCACAACGATGGCGCAAGCCGTCCGCGACATCATCGATCGCGACCTCGGCATTGCGGCGAGCAAGCCGCCGACCCTGGAAGAGGCCGTCCGGATGACGGCTGGTGTGTGGCGCGACCGAACCGACGAGGAGCTCGAAGACATGCGTACATTCCGAGGGCTCGACCGGCGAAGGTCTGCGTGAGGCTCGTCGACACCGACGTGCTGGTCGAACACCTGCGCGGCTCACCCCATACGACCGCACTGCTCACCGGCGATGATCTCCACATCTCCGTCTTGACCCGCTTCGAACTGCTGGCAGGCATGCGATCCGCTGAACGGCATGTTCTCAGGGCCCTCGTCGATGCGATTCCAAACCTTGCGGTTACAACCGAGATCTCGGTGCGTGCCGGAGCGTGGGCGCGGGAGTATCGACGCAGTCACTCCAAGATCGGTCCCATCGATTACCTCATCGCCGCAACGGCCGAAGTCCACGGTGCCCAACTCGTGACGCAGAACGTCAAGGACTATCCGATGTTCCCGGGCCTCGAGGCACCGTTCTGAGGTTCTGCCGGCTGCAGAGGTGCAGCTCCCCTAGCTTCCCAACGTCGCAAGCCATTCGGGGATCCGAATGGCCCACAACTCTCTGGCTGGATCGTCGAATCGGACCTGTCCGGTGACAAACAGCAACGTGTCCTCGCCGGGATACGTCTCGTCGAGCCAGGCGATGAAAGGGACGTAGCCCGCATTCATCGTGCCACCGTTGACGCGGTTGACGAAGTACGCAATCGACCCGTCCGGTTCTACTGCGAACGTCAGAGACGCACTCGCCGGTCCGAGCGGGCTCTGCCGGACGACATCGTCCGTGTAGGTGCCGGTGCAGTTGATCCGGCCCTCTGAGAAGGGCTCGCACGTCGAGATCGTGATCTCGGTGTTGGGGATCGCCGCATAGACGAACCAATCACGGATCAGATCGAGAAACTCGGAAACCGCGAGGGGCTCCTCAGCCTCGCCAGACGGAACGCTGTTCGTCCAGAACACGGCATTTGGCGTCAGCGACGCCAGGATCGCTTCCACATCACCGCTGTTGAGAGTGACGACGAAGTCGTCGATCGCGGCACGATCCGCGGCGCTCACGGCTGGAGCTTCCGTCGTAGTCGTTGCCAACGTCGTTGTGATCTCGGGCTGCTGGGTGGTGTCCGCCGCTTCCGTTGTCGGCGGGAGCGTGGTGGTCGCGATCGTGGGAGGCGGCTCGTCGACGACCTCGTCGCTGCCGCCGGCGACGAATGCGGCAATTCCAATAGCGATCGCGATCGCAACGAACGCTGCGGCGGCGGCGAGCAGAGCCGATCGACGTGTCGGCGGAGGGGACGGCGCGGCATGTAGGCGATCGCACCTTGCATCGATCTCCTGCAGGAGAGCAGCTTCGGACCACGCCAGCGGATGCGCGGCCGCATCGGGGGGCACCTGGTTGGCACTGACCAATTGTGCGAATGCAACGTCTTCCTCGCTCACCGCTCACCTCCCTTCTCCGAAGATCGTGGGAGCGCTAGAGGTGATGCGAGATTGGCTCGCCGCGCCAGCTTCTTGCGGGCCCGAGTCAAGCGTGAGTCCACGGCACGCAGCGAGATCCCCATCGCCTCGGCGATCTGGGCGTTGGATAGCTGCTCCCATGCTTTGAGACGGAGTAGCTCCTGTTCGGTCTCGCTCAGGTGCTCGAGTCCCCCCAAGATGCGACGCGCCTCGTCCCGCTGAACGACCTGCGCTTCGGGACCTTCGACGAACTCGACATGCTGTGCTGACGCCCTGCCATCGAGCCGACCGCGCCGCCGATGGGAGCGCCTTGCATTGGCGACCGTGTTCCGGGCGATTCCGTACAGATACGGGAGCACTCGATCTCCTGCCGGCACCGTGTCGATCTTCCTCCAAACCACGACGAACACCTCTGCTGTTGCGTCGTTGGCGTCGGCGGGTGGCAGCCGGCGGAAGCAGTAGTCGCGAATCGCCGCATGGTGTGTGGTGTACACCCTGCGAAACTTCGCGTGTTGGCTCGGTGACTGAGCCACCTGCTCCTCCGACTCCATCCAGCCTCTCACTCCTCTATGTCCGGCCAGCGTCGAGGTCCGCGCACCGATTTGTCAATTACTGGCGCGGGGCCCGCGGTCGGCCGGACATAGCCAGGTGAGACCCGGTCGGGTGGGTGACTCATCCGGCCGGATCCAGCCAGCGGAGCCGGGAGCCCGACGGGGCTCCCCGCTCCCCGAGCCAGCGGTGGCGAAGAAGCCACCTCGGGAAGGGAAGAAGGATGCGAAGGATCGCAATGCTGATCGCGCTGGTCGGCTTGTTCGTTGGGGCGACGGCGGTGCCCGCCTCGGCCGACCGACCGGAGGTCGACACAGGCTCGAGGGTGTTCGAGGACATCGACGTTTGCACCGGAGAGCTACAGACGGTGACGCTCGAATTCACGTTCGTCACCCATCACCACGGCAACAACGTCGTCACGTACTGGACCGGTGAAAGCTCGACGTCGCTCGGCTACTACGGCACCGGTTCGGGGAAGATCGTGTCGAACGACAACATGGAACGACTGCAGGAACGATTCGCCTGGGTCTCCACCAACGAGGAGACCGGCCACGCCACCACGGTCGAGGGCGCCTACACGATCGAGTACGGCGAGCCTGTGCCGGTGGAGGACTTTGTCTACACCTGCCTGACGGCGTAGCCGGCACGCCAAACGATCGCCGATGAGCGTCATCCCGGCCGTAGAGCCGGGATGACGCCGCGATCTCGTCGCGATCCGCTACAGTGCGCGCTCGATGTATGAGGCGCCGTTGCCCCGAGCGTTGCCGTCCCCTGGGACGGCTTTTTTTCTGCCCGGGTTCGGTGCCGCGCAGGCCGCGCCGGCCCTGCGAAGCGTTATCGACAAGGAGCACATCGAATGGTTACGAGGCGGATAACCGAACACCTTCCGTTCGGAGAGAAGCGGGACCCACGCTTCTTCGGCCAGGACATCCTCTCGGTTTCTCAGTTCGACCGGGACGACCTCGAAGTGATCTTCGGCGTCGCCCACGAGATGCTGGGCATGGTCGAGCGTATCGGCACGTTCGACCTGTTGAAGGGCAAGATCCTCACCAATCTCTTCTACGAGCCGTCCACCCGAACGTCGTCGTCGTTCGTCGCTGCGATCGAGCGGCTCGGCGGCAGCGTGATCCAGATCAACAACGTGACGTACTCGTCGGTGTCGAAGGGCGAGACGCTCGAGGACACGGTGCGCACGATGGGGTGCTACACCGACGCCATCGTGCTGCGCCATCCCGAGAAGGGCGCCGTCGCCCGCGCCGCTGCAGCATCGGAGAAGCCGGTCATCAACGCCGGCGACGGTCCCGGTGAGCACCCGACACAGGCCCTGCTCGACGCCTACACGATCCGGGAAGAGATGGGAGAGATGGACGGGCTCACCGTCACGATGCTGGGGGACCTCAAGTACGGCCGAACGGTGCACAGCCTCGCCAAGCTCCTCACCCTCTACGACGTGAAGCTGAACTACGTGTCGCCCGACATCCTGCGGATGCCGGACTACCTGGTCGACGAGATCGACGGTCTCGGCATCAAGCAATACGAAACGGCAGACCTCGAGGAGGTGCTCCCGGAGACGGACGTCCTCTACGTCACGCGCATTCAGAAAGAACGCTTCGAG
>DATHZQ010000057.1:0-33320 GCA_035458525.1 Acidimicrobiia bacterium | reverse complement strand
GCTCCAGTTGGTCCCGGCCATGCTGCGGGCGCAGCGCCCCGAGCTCGCCATCGGCTTCTATCTCCACATCCCGTTTCCACCGCTCGAGTTGTTCGCCAGGCTGCCGTGGCGTCAAGAGATCCTCGAAGGGCTCCTCGGATCCGACGTCGTTGCGTTCCAAACCCGCCAGAGCGCATCGGCCTTTGCGCGGGCCGCCCGGCGCTTCACGGACGCCACCGGCACCTCCTCGGAGCTCCGCTATCAGAATCGAACCGTTCGGGTCCAGGTTGCGCCGATCGCCATCGACGCCGAGCAGTTCGCCGAGATGGCGAGCGCTCCGGCTTCCCTGGCGGGCGTAGCCGACCTGAGGGCACAGCTCGGCGACCCGACCCGGGTGATCCTGGGAGTGGATCGTCTCGACTACACGAAGGGCATCGACATCCGCATCAAGGCGTTCGCCGCCCTGGTGGAGCGCAATCCGGAGGCCCGCTACCAGTTCGTCCAGGTGGCCGTGCCGAGTCGCGAGAGCGTCCCGGCGTACCAGGAAATCCGAAGCCAGATCGAAGAGGTGGTGGGCAACGTCAACGGTCAGCTCGGCCAGCTCGACTACATCCCGGTTCAGTACATGTACCGCAGCTTGCCCCTCGAGGAGTTGATCCGGCTCTACGTCGCCGCCGACGTGATGTTGGTCACGCCGCTGCGGGACGGCATGAACCTCGTCGCCAAAGAATACGTCGCGACCCGAACCGACGACACGGGCGTACTGGTCCTGTCCGAGTTCGCCGGAGCCGCCGAGCAGCTCCGTGCCGCGCTGCTGGTGAACCCGCACGACGTCGACGCCATGGTGGACACGCTCGAGAAAGCGGTCTCGATGGAGCCGCGCCTGATGCGCAGGCGGATGAGAGCCCTCCGCCGGATCGTTCGCAACTTCGACGTCTACCAGTGGGCTGACGTGTGCCTCGAGGCGCTGGATCGATGACCGCCCTCGACGACGCCCTGCGCTCCGCCGCCCGCACACCGTGCCTGCTCGTCGCTTCTGACTACGACGGCGTCGTGGCGCCGATCGTCGCCGACCCCGACGCCGCCATGCCCGACACGGCGGCGATCGAAGCGCTGGCGCAGTTGGCTGCGACCCCCGACACGCACGTAGCGATGATCTCGGGCCGCACCCTCCGAGACCTCCGCCGGGTCACCGGCGAGCCCGGCGAAGTCATGCTGCTCGGCAGCCATGGTGCAGAAACCGCAAGCGGAGATCTGCTCTCGCCGTCGCAGCTCTCGATCCGCGACGCCATCATCTCGGAGATGGACCAGATCAGCGCGGACTACCCCGGCAGCCGGGTGGAGGCCAAGCCGGGCGGCGTGGCGTTTCACTACCGCAGCGTGGCCGAGCCCTTGCAGGGGGATGCTACCCGCCGGATCCTGGCCGGTCCGGCCGCCCGTCCCAATCTGAAGGTCATGGAAGGCAAGAAGATCGTCGAGGTCTCCCTGGTTGCCGGCAACAAAGGGACCGCGTTGACCCGATTGCGCAAGCTCGTCGAGGCGGACCGTGTGGTGTTCTTGGGCGACGACGTCACCGATGAAGATGCGTTTGCGGTGCTGCGCCCGGACGACGTCGGCATCAAGGTCGGCCCCGAACCCACCATGGCGCAGTATCGGATTCCCGGCCAAGAGGACGTCTCCGCCGTCCTGACCGGCCTGGCGGTACGCCGGGCCGGGAACTGAGCCGGCTGCAGGCCGTCCCCTCAGCTCACTCCGCCATCAAGCGATAGTTGCCGATCAGCTCGGCCGGCTGAGGGTTGGGGCCGTCACCCGGGGCACAACGGTCGCCCAGCTCTCGCTGGAACTCGGCGAACGCGGCAATGGAACCCAACGGGTTCGGATCCTGCTCGACTTCGGCGATGTGGACGAATGTGCCGTCTGCGAGGCGGAAGGTTGCGTAGCGAACCCCGCCTGGATCGGATTCGGCGAGCTCGGCGAAGACCGCCTCGACGAGCTGCTGGTTCGCATCAGCGTGCTCCGGCTTGGGTCGATAGCGAACGACGACGGTGCTCATATCGTGCCTCCGGACGTTGGGCGACTGCTGCCAAACGTATCAGAGCTACCGGACCGGCGAGAGTCAGCGTGCCTCGAGGCGCACGAGAAGGTCCCCGGTGTCAACTCGATCACCGACCGAGAACACCACCTCCGCCACCGTGGCATCACTGCCCGCCATGATCTTGTGCTCCATCTTCATCGCTTCGACCACCATCAGGAGCTGTCCCTCGGCGACGGTTTGGCCTGCTTCCACATGCACGGCGATGACCGTTCCCGGGAGGGGGCACACCGGTCCGCCCGCCGCTTCGTCGGCGCGATGTGCCTCGAAGCGAGGTGCCAGGGTCCACGCCAGGGAGCCCGCTGCGCTGCGGGTGAGGACCCGGGACCCGTCCCTCGAGATGCGCACTACGGTTCGAAGACCGTCGACCTCGAGAACCTGACGATCGGCGCGTCGCGCGAATGCCCGCACCTGGAGCACCCGCCTGCCGTCGTCGGGCAACGCACCGGTGTCGTCCGGTGCGGGAAACGGGCCGAGCTTCACCTCGGCCGCGCCGTCGCCCCGCATGACATACTCGACGGCGTGAGGTTCGTCGTCGAGCAGCCACACCTGCCGCTGTCCCTGGGTGCGCAGATTCCGCCAGCCGGCGGGCGCAAACCCGGTGACCGAGTTGCGTTGGCGGTTGGCGAGCTCCGTGGCGAGCACTGCCGCCAGCAAGAGCGCGATGCGATGCTCCCCAGCCGGCCCCGATGCTTGCTCGACCTCGGGATGGTGGACGAGGTAGGAGGTCGGAGTGTGACCCGCCAGGAAGTCCGCTTCGCCGAGCGTCGCTGCGAGCGCGGCGACGTTCGTTTTCGGCCCAACGATCTCGGCAGTCCGCAGAGCCCGGCGCAGCTTGGCGGCGGCCTCGCCTCGGCTGGGCGCATGGCCGATCACCTTCGCCAGCAGCGAGTCGTAGTCCGGTGACACGAGACTCCCCCGCCGTACGCCGGCATCGACCCGAACGTCGCCGTCGATGTCGAAACCGATCACCGCGCCAGTCGAAGGCAGCCACCCGGCTGCAGGGTCCTCGGCGACGATGCGGGCCTCGATTGCGTGGCCGGAGAAGCTGACGTCGTCTTGGGTCAACCCGAGCACGTCGCCCCCGGCCACCCGGAGCTGGAGCTCCACGATGTCGAGCCCCGTGACCGCCTCCGTGACGGGGTGCTCGACCTGGAGGCGCGTGTTCACCTCGAGGAAGCTGATGGTTCCGTCCTCGCCGACGAGAAACTCGACGGTGCCGGCGTTGCGATAGCCGACGTGCCGGGCGAGCGCCACAGCGCCATCCCAGAGCAGCCGGCGGGTTGCGTCGTCGATTCCCGGCGCAGGCGCTTCCTCGATGATCTTCTGGTTGCGCCGCTGTATCGAGCATTCCCGCTCGCCGAGGTGCAACACGGTCCCGTGGTGGTCGCCGATGACCTGCACTTCGACGTGACGGCCGCTTTCGAGATACGGCTCGATGAAGACCCTGCCGTCGCCAAACGCCGACTCGGCCTCACGCGCTGCGGCCGCAATCGCCCCTTCCAGTTCCGCAGCCGTGCGCACGATGCGCATGCCGCGCCCGCCGCCGCCCGCCGTCGACTTGACGAGTGCCGGCATCGGCACGTCGCGACTCACCCCACCTGGGCCCACTTCGATCACCGGCGTCGTCGCCACTCCCGCCTCGAGCGCCGTCTGCTTCGCAATGATCTTGTCGCCCAGCAGCGCAATCTGATCGGCGGTCGGGCCCACCCAGATCAGTCCGGCTGCGGCAACAGCCGAGGCGAACGCTGCGTTCTCCGCGAGAAAGCCGTAGCCGGGATGCACGGCGTCACAACCGGTCTCGAGCGCGGCGGCGATCAGGGCGTCGCCGCGAAGATACGACTCCCGCGGGGAAGAACCCCCGAGGGCGAACGCCACATCGACGGCATCGACGTGGACCGAGACGGCGTCCGGATCCGAGTACACGCCGACCGTGTCGATGCCCATGCGGTGGGCAGTGCGAGCGATACGGACCGCGATCTCACCGCGGTTGGCGATGAGCAAGCGACGAACGGGGTGGGCCATCAGTGCCGCCACACGCCGTAGTCCGTGGCGCCCCGGACGACGTTGCTGTGAACGGCCGAGAGGGCCAGGCCGAGGACGGTGCGCGAGTCCGCAGGATGGATGATCCCGTCATCCCACACCCGGCCGGTCGCGTAGAGCGCGGTCGACTCCTGCTCGATTTGTTGCTCGAGCGCCGAGGTCTGGGCGGCCAGCGCTTCGTCCTGGATCTCGAGGCCACGCTTCGCAGCCGAGTTGCGAGCGATGATCTCCATGACCCCGGCGAGCTGCTTTCCCCCCATGACGGCGATCTTGTGGTTGGGCCACGAGAAGATGAACCGCGGGTCGTACGCATTCCCCGCCATCCCGTAGTTGCCGGCGCCGTAGCTGGCGCCGACCATGAGATTGAAGTGGGGGACCGCCGAATTCGAGACCGCGTTGATCAGCTTGGCGCCGTTGACGATGATCCCGCCCTGCTCGGCCTTCGACCCGACCATGAATCCCGTGATGTTGTGCAGGAAAACGAGCGGCGTGTCGGTCTTGTTGCACAGTTGGATGAACTGGGCACCCTTCCTCGCTTCCTCGGAGAAGAGGATCCCGTTGTTCCCAACCAGGCCGACCGGGAAGCCGTGGATGGATCCCCAGCCGCACACCAGTTGCGCACCGAACAGCGGCTTGAACTCCTCGAACCGCGAACCGTCGAGGAGGCGGGCGTAGAGCTCACGAATGTCGAACGGGATGCGCACGTCCGCTGACGCACAGCCGAGCAACTCGGCCGGATCGTACAGCGGCGGGTCGGCCGGCTCGGTCGGACCGGGACCCAGCTTGCGCCAGCGCAGGTGGCGAACGATCTGTCGCGTGATGCGGAGCGCATCCATCTCGTCGAGGGCCAGGTAATCGGAGAGCCCGCTGGTGCGGGAGTGCATCTCGGCTCCTCCCAGCGTCTCCTCGTCCACGATCTCGTCGATCGCCATCTTCACCAGGGGCGGTCCACCGAGATAGGCGGTGCCCCGCTCCTTGACGAACACCGAATAGTCCGACATCCCGGGGACGTACGCCCCGCCGGCAGTGTTGGGCCCAAAGGCGACGGTGATGGTCGGGATGCCGAGTTGCGACAGCCGGGTGAGGTTACGGAACTGCCGGCCACCGGGCACGAAGATGTCGGCCTGACGGGGCAGGTCGGCGCCGGCAGATTCGCTCAGCACGATCACCGGCAACCGGTTCTCGCGGGCGATCTCGAAGAAGCGCAGCACCTTGGTGAGCGTGGTCGGATTCGCGGAGCCGCCGCGGTACGTCATGTCCGTGCCCGTGATGGCGCACTCGACCCCCTCGACCACGCCGATCCCGGTGACAACGCCGACACCGATCGGATCCTGCGTGCCCCAACCCGCAAGCGGGCTCAGCTCGAGAAACGGCGTGTCCGGATCGAGCAACGCCTCGATGCGCTCGCGAACCAGCATCTTGCCGCGCCGCCGGTGGCGGTCGACGTATCGCTGGCCGCCAACCGTGGGAACCTTCACCAGCTGGGAGGCGACGTCGTCCCACAGGCGCTCCATGGCTGCGACGTTCGCCCGATACTCGGCTGAGCGCGCGTCGAGCCTGCTCCGCAGCGGTGTACCGATCACGCTCAAGCCCGGCTTCCTCCCCGACACGATGCCGTCGGAGACAACCTAGTGAGGCCGCAGCCGGCTGCGGCTCGGGACCACCCGCTACATTCAGCACCACGATGATCTCGCTGCCGATCTACACCGAGGAGCACGAGCTGTTCCGGCGCACCGTCGCCGAGTTCGTCGCCGCCGAGATGACACCCTTCGCCAACGAGTGGGACGAAGCGGGCGAATTCCCCCGAGACCTGTACCGGAAAGCCGGCGAGATCGGCTTGTTCGGCATCGGGTACGAGGCTGAGTACGGCGGCCTCGGCCACCACGATGCGCTGCTGCTGTGCATCGTCTCCGAGGAGATCGCCCGCAGTGGAGCAGGCGGCATCGGCGCTTCGCTGTTCTCCAACTACATCGGCGGGCCTCCGATTCAGCGAGGCGGTTCCGCCGACGTCAAAGCCGAGATCCTTCCGGGAATGCTCGCAGGCGACCTGATTTGCGCCCTCGCCGTGACGGAGCCCAGCGGTGGTTCCGACGTCGCCAACTTGAAGACCTCGGCGGTGCGGGATGCAGATCACTATGTCGTCAACGGGCAGAAGACGTTCATCACCTCGGGGCTACGGGCGGACTACGTGACCACGGCCGTTCGCACCGGGGGTCCCGGGCCCTCGGGTGTCTCGCTGCTGGCCGTACCGGCCACTACGGAGGGGTTCTCGGCAACCCCGCTCGCCAAGATGGGTTGGTGGTGCTCGGATACGGCAACGTTGTACTTCGACGACTGTCGCGTGCCGGCTCGGTATCTGCTGGGCGTGGAGAACGCCGGTTTTCGCGTGATCATGGAGAACTTCAACTACGAGCGTCTGTTCATGATCGCCGGAATGGTGGGAGGATCGCGGGTGTGTTTCGACGAGGCACTTGCGTGGGCCAGAGCACGGCAGACATTCGGCGCACGCCTCGCCGATCATCAGGTCATCCGACACAAACTGGTGGAGATGGACCGCACGATCAATGCCACCCGTGCCTGGATGGAACAGCTCGCATGGAGGGTGTCGCAGGGCGATCAACCCATCGCAGAGCTCGCCGAATGCAAGGTGCAGGCGAGCTTGACGATGGAGTTCTGCGCCCGGGAGGCCGCACAGATCCTGGGCGGCGCGTCGTACCTCCGCGGCAACCCGGTCGAGCGCCTGTATCGCGAGGTCCGGGTCAACGCCATCGGCGGCGGATCCGAGGAGATCATGCGGGACCTGGCCGCTCGTCAACTCGGCATCTGACGCGGCCTAGCGAAAGGGTGCCGGCAACAATCGAACCATGATGGTGCTCGGTGACGTCAGCGAGCCGGTCACCGCACGCGACTCGGTGCGTGCGTCAGAAGTCGCGAACGAGGCGGTGGAACTCACGGTCGATGCGCTCCTGCTCGGTTTCCAGGAGCGTGTTGCGCGACCAGCCCCACCCGATCGCGCCGAGCACGATTGCGAACGCCGTACCTACCAGGGATGCCACCACCACCATCGTGCCGAGAAACGTAGCAGATCGGCGGCGTCGCGCCTTCGGGCCGGGCTCGGGACTTGTGCAGCTGCGCTGCGGGCACGCCAGACGATACGCTGGTTCCCGTCTGCACCATGGGAGCCCAGATGCCAGCAGTTCGGCCGGCGCCGGCTGAGCAACCACCGACAATTCCTTCCGGCCCCGCGCTGTACCGCCGCCGTGGCGACATCTGGGCGCTCGTCGCCGGCGGTGCCGTCCTCTGCACTTGCATGGTGGTCGTCCGCAACGGAGACGTCAGTGGGCTCGAGGAAGCCGCGTTCCGCGCCATCAACGGACTACCCGACGAGCTCAAGGCACCGATGTGGGCGTTCCAGCTCTTCGGCATGCTCGCCACCGTGGCGGCAACCGCCATCGTGGCGTTCGCCCTGCGGCGCCGCCGGCTGGCGATCGCCATCGCTGCCGCCATCCCCCTCAAGCTCGCAATGGAGTGGTGGGTCGTCAAAGCGCTGGTCGAACGGGAGCGCCCGCTCTATTCGGTCGCCGAGGCGATCATCCGGGAGACGAATTCGGCACGGCTTGGCTTTCCCTCGGGTCATTCCGTGTTCGCCTTTGCGCTCGCCGGCCTCTTGGCTCCGCATTTGGGTAGGCGCGGGCAAATCACCGTCTACACCCTGGCCGTGCTCAACGGCGTGGCCCGGATCTATCTCGGGGCGCACAACCCCCTCGACGTCGTGGCAGGGGCAGGGTTGGGGATCGCCATCGCTGCAGCGTTGAACCTCCTGGGTGGCGCACCGGCGAGACGTGTGGAGCCTGCGCACGCTTCGGAGACGGCGCCAGCGTGAGCTCGACCGTGCCACGAAGGCGACGCCGGTGACGCGCACGCTGTGCTGGCTGTTGCTCGCTGCCGCCGTGGCCGCTGGATGCAGCGGTGGTGCGATCGAGGCTTCCGGCACGATCCGGGACGAGGTGCGACCGGTCAGCTCCTTCGACCGGATCGTGGTGCGCCGCGGGGTCGACGTGCAGATCGTGGCCGATCCAGACGCGGCGGCGAGCGTGATCGTGCACTACGACGACAACGTCATCGGTGAGATCGTCACGGAGGTCAACCGCAACACCCTCGAGATCCGGCTCGAAGCCGAAGTGAGGCTGCGCGGCGGCGGCAGACGCTTCGTCGAGGTGACCGTCCCGCGCCTCAATCGCATCGAAGCGACCGACGGGGCTCGCATCGTCGGGCTGGGCCAGGTTGCCGCGCTCCAGGTGCTCGCATCGGGCGGCGCCTCGGTGGACCTCGGGAGCCTCGAAGCAAGCGCGATCGATGTGGACGTCTCGGGCGGTGCGAACACCACGGTGAACGCAACCGGCATCGTCCAAGGCGACGCTTCGGGCGGTGCACGGCTGCTCGTCGTAGGTCGACCGAGCGTCGTGAACGTCGCCACCAGTGGCGGCGCATCGGTCGCCGACGGATGATGCGGGCCGGTATGGCTCGCTCGTGACTCCGCCGGAAAGGGACCCGCCCGGGCCTCTTGGCCCGTAGCTGGCGCCGGGCGGCGATCAACACAATGTCGTCCTGAGTCAGGAATCGGACGCGGCAGCGGGCGTCGCAGAGGGGATGACGTTGTGAACGATCGAACGCGCTGGGCCCTGGCGGCTGTCGCCGTCATCGGCATGCTTGGAGTGGTGGCCTGGGTGATCCAGGACGACGGACCGTCCCTGGACGATGAGCTCGCCGCCGTCATCTCGAGCCATGGCCTCGAGCCCATCGACGCCAATGCGGCACAGCCGGCTGCGCTGGTCGAACTCGGTGAGGCGTTGTTCTGGGACAAAGAGCTGTCGGGCAATCGCGACATCGCTTGCGCCACCTGCCACCACACCACACTCGGCTCCGGCGATGCCCTGCCCGTATCGATCGGGACCGGCGGATCCGGCCTCGGCGAGCAGCGAGTGCTCGGAGAGGGTCGCAATCTCGTGCCGCGGAATGCCCCGGACGTGTGGAATCGGGGCGCCGACGGGTTCTTCACCATGTTCTGGGATGGCAGGGTCTCCGGTACGGCCGAGCACGGATTCACCTCTCCCGCCGGCGAGCAGCTTCCTGCCGG
The DNA here is from genome assembly GCA_035458525.1 of Acidimicrobiia bacterium. Lineage (GTDB taxonomy): Bacteria > Actinomycetota > Acidimicrobiia > Spongiisociales > UBA5794 > DATHZQ01. The sequence goes on along the minus strand of DATHZQ010000057.1, from coordinate 24,069 downwards.
TTTGCCGAATGTGCTGGCCGTTCAGGCGATGTTCCCGGTCACCTCGGCGGACGAGATGCGGGGCGTGCCGGGGGACGTCGACGTGTTCGGGAACGTCAACGAGCTCGGCGAAATCGCAGACGACGATTTCTCTGCGATCTGGGACGGGTTGATGGAGCGGGTCGTGGCAATCCCGCGCTACGTAGAACTGTTCGAGGCCGCCTACCCGGACACGCCGACCGACCACCTCGGCTTCGAGCATGCCGCAATGGCCATCGCCGCGTTCGAGACCAACGCCTTCGCCGCCGATCAGACGCCTTGGGACCGCTATCTCGCCGGGCACCGCGATGCGATGGACGATGCGGCCAAGCGCGGGGCGTTGCTGTTCTATGGCACGGCACGATGCGCGGCCTGTCACTCCGGTGACCTCTTGACGGACCAGCAGCACCACAACATCGGAGCTCCCCAGGTCGGACCGGGCAAGGGTGAGGAGGCGCCGGACGATCACGGGCGCGCCCGGGAGACGGGCAGCGCCATGGACATGTATGCCTTCCGGACGCCGCCGCTGCGGAACGTGACGGCCAACGGTCCCTACTTCCACGACGGTGCCTACATGGACCTGGAGGCCGCGGTACGCCACCACCTCGACGTGCTCGGCTCGCTTGCGGCGTACGACGTCGCGCAACTCCGCGACGACCTCGAGCTGGAATACACAGACCCGTCGCGAACGGCCGTCGTCGTCGACTACCTCGACCCGCGTCTGGCCACGCCGCGCCTCCTGAGCGAGACCGAGATCGACGACCTCATGGCGTTCCTCGAAGCCCTCACCGACCCGCGCCTCGGCGACGTCGCCCTGCGCATCCCAGATGCGGTGCCCAGCGGATTGCCGATCGACCGCTCCGAATGACCCACAGGGTCAATGCAGCGCTGCCGGCCGCAGACCGCCCGGCTCGAGCTCGTCGAATCCGTGTCGAGCGCCACTCCACGGAGCCGGTGGCGCCATCGTCCAGAACAGCAGCTGGCAGGCAACCGACCCATAGCGACGACGCTGTTTCATGAATCCCGCATGTGCGGCGTCGATGTCCGCGTCGATGGGAAGTCCCGCTGCTGCGAGATGCCGGACCGCGTTGTCGAACTCAGGACGGGTGATCTGGCTTTCGTTGGCGGCGGCTTCATCGACGCGACGCATGGGATAGGCGATGTCGACGACACACGAGGCGGCCTGACGGAGGAACATCGCGGCTTCGGTGTGGTCGATCGTCGGGCGCAGCTGCATGTCGAGCGCCGCCGCGTCAGCCATGGCGAGCAAGGCGATCACGAAGTGGTTCTGCGAGCGCGGACCGCGGAAATGTGTCAGGACCGGATACTTCATGTGCGAGTCGGCCACTCGCGCTGCCCACGCGTCCCACGCGACGAACAGCGCCGGAAGTCGGTCCAGTGCACGGACCGCGGCGAACTCGGCCAGGATCTCCGGGCCCCAAGAGGGCTTGCCGGTCCACACCTCGAGCTGCTTCACGAGCGTTTCACGGTGTCGTATCTCGGCGTACAGCGCAGGCAGGTACCCCACGGTCAGCGCAACAAAGATCATTCCGGTGGCGCCGGCCACGACGTCGAGCGCCGTTGGAATGGGGGTCTCCGTTGCGACGAACCCGAGCGTGAACACCGATGAGCCCGCCTCCCGCATCGCGTCGCCGAGGCTGAGGTCCCCCCACGGCAACAGCATGAGCCCGAACGCAAGCGTGAACGCCCCCAGCAAGGCGGCGAGGGTGGCGATGACCACGGTGGGGGCTTGGAAACCGAGGAATCGGTCGGCGAGATCGTAGGAGCGGAACCGTGCGGCCACGCCGTGGAAGATCCTGTAGCCCCAGCGACCGACGGACGCGGCGAGGAACGACCAGGAGCGGCGCGGCACCATGAGGGTCTTCATGACGGCCACGATCGTGCCGAGCCCGAGAATGACGCCGACCCCGAAGCCGGCCCAGCGCACCGCTGTCTCCATCGCAACCTCCTGCGTGCCGGCGGACGCGCGACACCCGTACAACGAGCATCGAGAGAATCTGCACCGGCATGACAGGGCCAAAGGGCACTACCCGGTTTGCCGCAAGTCGAGCGCAATGGGTGGTAGACAAGCGAAGACGACGCCCCGGCCAACGCCGCGATCGAACGAGTGGCAGCGCCGTGCTTGCGCACGGGGTCGCAGCGGATGGAGCGCAAGACGTCTGCGTTGGGTGGCGCGCCTCGAGCTCGGAGGTGAGCCGTGAGTACAACGGAGCCGCAACGCGGATCTGCGGTCTACGAGTGGATTAACCGGCATGCGTGGCCCCTAGCCGCGGGTCTGGTCGTCGTTGCGGTGATTCTGGCCGGGCTGTTCCCGGTGGTCGCCGACGACACCGAGCCGTCGTTCGACCCGAAGGGTGAGATCTTCGAGACCCAGAGCGAGGTCATGGACACGTTCGCCACGACATCGTCAATCCGCGGTGTGTCCTTCATCATCGAGAGCCCGAACGGCGGCGACGTGCTCACCCGCGATGCGTTGCTCGAACTCAAGCAGAACCAGGACGCCGTGCTCGCAAACGCTGAATGGCAGAGCTACCTGGCTACATCGTTCGACCGTGAACTCGGGATCACCATCGAAGGGATGTTCTCGATCGTTGACGCCGTCGATGCGGAGCTGCCGGGCGGCTTGGAGGCGGCAACCGACGGGGACGTGAAGGTGGCGCTGGCCACGCTGCTGGCAGACGACTCCCCAAGCAGCTCCCTCAGGTTCCTCTTTTCCAACACCTCGACCACACGAGAGCCGACGACGATCGACGGGCAGACAGTCGTGGTGTGGGAGTCGCCGGCATTCCTCACCCGGCTGCTGTTCGACATCGACAAGTTCGATCCCGATCAAGTCGTCGAGTCATTCGGCGACGATACGAACCTGGACGCCGAGCGGTGGCTACGTGAGGTGCAGACCACGCTACGCGGCGACCAGGACTCGATGACAGCCATGGGCGTCGCGATGGACTTCGGTCTGGTCGCCGAGGAGCAGACTGGCGCCGCAGGGCCGTTCATCTTCTATGCGATCGCGTTCATCCTCATCTTCGTCGGAGCGTTGCTCCGCTCCTATTGGGCGGCCATGCTCGTCGGCGCCGGTTTGGGCGTGACGATGATGACCTACAACGGACTCAACGCGCTCATCGGCCTGAAGACTGGATCGCCGCTGCTCATCATGATCGTTCCGATCGCCTTGATCAGCTTCGGCGTCGACTTCTTCATCCACGGGAGCGGCAGAGCACGCGAGATGCAGGTCAAGGGTCTGCCGCGGGAGCGAGCGTACCCCCTCGGCATGACTGCAGTCTCAGCGGCCCTGATGCTGGCGGCGCTCTCCTCGGCCGCCGCGTTCCTCTCGAACACCGTGTCGGGCATCCCTGCGATCATCGAGTTCGGCGTTGCCGCCGCAATCGGCTTGCTGACTGCGTACATGGTCCTCGGGTGGGTCGCTCCGAAGCTGCTGCTGTCGATGGAGGAACGGATGGGACCCCGTCCCTCCGATCTGAGCTGGGTGCGCACGGTCCTTCAGAAGATCGGGTTCGTGATCGCTGCCTTCATCGCCGGCACGGCCGTGACCATGGCGATCGTCTTCCCCGCCGTGGGTTGGGCCGCCTTCTTGCTGTTCCTGGCGCTGTTCATCTATCTGCCCTACCGCCTCACCCGACGTCGCAACAGCAATGCCGCCGAGGCGGGCCGGCCGCTGACCGACGAGGTGAAGGGCGCCGGCCACGGCTTCAAAGCGGCGGGCTCACTGGTTCACTTCCTGGCCCGCTGGCGAGTGTTCACCCTGCCCGCAGTTGCGATCCTTGCGGTGCTCGGACTCTACGGGGCAACCCAGGTCGAGTCCGGCTTCGAGATCAAGGACTTCTTCTCCTCCAACACCGATTTTGTCGTCAGCCTCGACAAGCTGGAGGAGTTCCGCGGCACCGAAGGCGGCGGCGAGTCCGATTACATCTTCATCAAGGGCGACCTCACCTCGCCGGACACACTGCTCCGGCTGGAGACCGCCCAGGCCGACATCAACGCTTCCGATGCCGAGTTCGTCAGGGACTTCAACGACGACGTCGAGTTCAACGCCTCCGCCGTCACGGTTGTGCGCCTGGCGACGGATTCCGAGCCTATGCGAGCCGCGGTGCTCGAGGCGACTGGCATAACGATCACCGACGCCAATGGTGACGGGCTCGCCGATGCGCCGGAGCAGGTTGCCGCGATCTACGAGTACGCGATGGAAAACGATCTCGTGAACAACGAGGGCGCTGTCGTGTTCCGGCCCGATCAAACCGAGACCTTCCTGGCGTTCGTCGACGAAGGTCAGGCCACGACGCTGGCGGTGTCGATCGCCACGTTCACCGATGACACGATTATCCTCGATGCCCGTGAGGCGCTCGAGGACACGGCAGCGGGCATCGAGGCGGACATCCCCGGCGTGACTGCGCTCGTGTCGGGCGGCGGCATCACCGGCCAGGAGTCGCTCGATGCCTTCATGTCGTCAATGCTGACGTCGCTTCCGGTGGCGGTCGTGCTCACCTCGCTGCTCGTGTTCGTCACACTGTTCTTCATCTTCCGTCGCTTCGGCCGCAGGATGGCGTCGGTGTTGAAGCGATCCGGCCGCTACGCCTTGATCTCGATGGTGCCCATCCTCCTCGTGGTGGCTTGGGTCTATGGCTTCATGTATGTCGTGGGTTATCGCATCAACGTGATCACGGCGACCATCGCTGCGATCTCCATCGGTGTCGGCGTCGATTATGCAACCCACTTCACTGTGCGGTTCATCGAGGAGTTCGAACGCGAGCCGAGCCGGTTCCCAGCGCTGCGGCGGGCAGGCGAAGGCACCGGCGGGGCGTTGGCCATCTCGGCGGCAACGTCGATGACCGGCTTCCTGGTCATGGCCACGGCACCAATGCCGATGTTCGCCACCTTCGGTGTTCTGACTGCGGTGATGATCGCCTTCTCGCTGCTCGTGTCGCTGCTGGTGCTGCCGAGCTTGCTGCTCCTCATCACCCCATCCCGCAAGGGGGCGGAACGGGAGGAGCTGATCGCCGCGGTCACCCACGGCGGCGAGTTCGAGTACGAGCCGCATTCGCGAGAGACAGCGATGCGAGGCGCTGAGGACGGGCAGGGCTGAGGAGGACCGCCTGGCTTGCGGGAGCGCTCGCTCCCGCAAGCCAGGCGGTGCACGTCAGTCGTCGCTCGCCGCGTGGATGAGCCGCAGCAACGCCGCGAGCGGCACGTCGGCGAGGTGGGGGCGGTGGTCGACCTCCCAGCGCAGCTCGTGCACTGCCTTCTCGGCGGTGTAGCCGTCGAGCAGCCATTGTCGGTGGTCGGCGCGGCTGGGAACGAGCCGGGCGCCACCGGCTTCGAGGTAGGCGTCGAGAAACGCGAGTCCGATCTGAGCCCTCCAGAGGTCCGCCCACATCCGGTATGCGTCAGCGGTGTCTTCTCGCACGACGCCTGAGTCGATCTCCGCTCGGAGCGCAACGTGGGCCGCGTAGTCGAACGAGCGCAGCATTTCGGCCAGATCGCGCATCGGCGACGCCTTGATGCGCCGCTCACGCATCGGCCGGGACGTGTCTCCGGCGAAGTCGAACACGACATAGCCCGACCCGGTGAAGAGGACCTCATCCAGTCGGTAGTCGCCGTGGCACCGGATGCGCACCCCATCCATCTTGGCGCTGGCGACGCGGCGTAGCACCTCGAGCAACACTGCCTCCTGCCCCAGGAGGAGGTCGATCTCGCCGGCGATCTCGGCAGGGAGCCCGGGCCGCCGCCGAACGTTGCGGAGGACCTGGCGGACCTCGGTGCGCAGCGACTGGTACAGCGATCGTTGGTACAACGTCGTGAACGCCTCGGGACGGAACGCGGGATCGTCATGAGACGACGCCAGCGCCAGGTGGAGGGCTGCGGTCATCTGGCCGAGCTGCTCGGCGGCGGCGAGGTCCGGTGCCAGCAGGTCGTCGAGCTGCGGCAGGGGCTCACCGGTGGCGTCAGTCATTGCAGCCGGCGAACGCTGCTCCGGTGACAGGGTCGTGACGGTCTCGAAGAACCGACGGAGCGAGTCGACTGTCTGCACCGCCGCTGTCCCTTCGTTCGCAACGTACGGCTCCAGGGTGGCGATGACGATCGATCCGCCGTCTCGAGGCAACGCCGCGGAGGCGAGGATGCGGGGGAAGCCGGTGAACGAGTTGTGCCGGGTCAGGAATTGACGCATCTCGAGGTCCGGATAGACGCCTATCTCGAGCCGCCGCACCAGCTGCAGCACATAGTCGGCGCCGTACGTCAGCAAGGTGTGGCCCTCGCTCGAGTCGTCGACCGCGTCGCACTCGGCCGGCTCGATCGGCTCGTCCAGCGGCCGGGAGATCTGCACCGCAGCGCGATGGGGACCGTCGGGATCGCTGACCATCGCCAGCAGATCGGCTTGGGCCTGCGGCAGCCATGCAGCGTCGACGAGCAAACCCTCTTGATCGCCGCGACGCAACGTGGCGACGATGGCCTCGTCGGGGAGCTCGGTGAGCGCAGACTGGACCCCCCACAGCACCCCGAGCGGCATCAGGTAACGCGCCGGTTCGCCCTCCGGATGATCCAGCTCGATCATGGCCAGCGCCCAGCCCTCCTCATCGGGTCCGAAGCCATGCACGACCTCGAGGCGGCGCGACAGGATCGGCTGGAAGCGATCGAAGTACCACGAGCGCCGGGCGACGTGGCCGGCCACGGCGTGGGCCAGCGGGGTGTCGCTTCCGCTCGTGAGCACGGCGCCGGAGATCTCGACCATCGGAACGGCCTCGGACCGCCCCAGATCGTCGACAGGCTCGATCGCAAACCAGTAGAAGGAATGAGGTCCGAGCGTCAGCACATATGGCTGGTCTCCGAGGGGAGCGAACTCGGTGCGGCCAAAGAGCTCGGTGACGGTCGCACCCGCGAGTTGACTCAGATCGAGCTCCACGTACTGGCTGAAACGCGACAGGTTGGCGACGACCAGCAGCGTCTCATGTTCATCCTCACGCAGGAACGCCAGCACCTTGCTGTTGTCAGGCTGGAGGAACTCGATGGTGCCCCGGCCGAGCACCGGGTGCCGCTTGCGCAGGGCGATCATGCGGCGGGTCCACCAGAGCAGGGAGCCGCCGTTGGCCAGCTGTGCGTCGACGTTCACCGATTCGTAGTGGTAACGCGGGTCGATGATGGCGGGGAAGTACAACTCCTGGGGGTTCGCTGCGGAGAAGCCGGCGTTGCGGCCTGCCGTCCATTGCATCGGGGTGCGCACACCGTTGCGGTCACCGAGGAAGATGTTGTCACCCATCCCGATCTCGTCGCCGTAGTAGAGGACCGGCGTACCGGGGAGGGAGTAGAGCAGCACGTTGAGCAACTCGATCTTGCGCCGGTCATTGTCCAGCAATGGCGCCAACCGGCGGCGGATACCGAGGTTGAGGCGGGCCCTGCGGTCCTCGGCGTACGTTCGGTACATGAACTCCCGCTCTTCCTCCGTCACCATCTCCAGAGTCAGCTCATCGTGGTTGCGGAGGAATATGGCCCATTGGGCGTTGTCGGGAATGGGCGGCGTCTGCTCGAGAATGTCGATGATCGGAAAGCGATTCTCCATCTGGATCGACATGAAGAGCCGCGGCATCAGAGGGAAGTGGAACGACATGTGGCACTCGTCGCCGTCGCCGAAGTAGGCCACGGCATCTTCCGGCCACTGATTCGCCTCCGCCAGCAGCATCCGGTTGTCGTACCGTTCATCGACGTGACGGCGCAGGACCTTCAGCTCCTCGTGCGTCTCCGGCAGGTTCTCCCCGTTGGTGCCCTCACGCTCGTAGAGGTAGGGGATGGCATCGAGTCGCAGCCCGTCGACCCCCATGTCGAGCCAGAAGTCCAATGCCTCGTGCACCGCAGTTCGGACCGCAGGGTTGTCGTAGTTGAGGTCGGGCTGGTGAGAGAAGAACCGATGCCAGTAGTACGCCTTGGCCACCGGATCCCATGCCCAGTTCGACGTCTCGGTGTCCTGAAAGATGATGCGCACCTCCGGATACCGGTCTGCCGTGTCGCTCCACACGTAGAAGTCCCTCTCCGGCGATCCGGGAGCAGCGCGCCGGGCGCGCTGAAACCAGGGGTGCCGATCGGACGTGTGGTTGATGACGAGCTCGGTGATCACTCGGATGCCACGCTGGTGGGCTGCATCGAGAAACCGCCGAAAGTCGGCCAGGGTTCCGTACGCGGGGTGGACGTCCAGGTAGTTGGCGATGTCGTACCCGTCGTCGCGCAGCGGCGACGGGTAGAAGGGCAGCAGCCACAACGCAGTGATGCCGAGGTCCTGCAGGTAGTCGAGCCGGGAGGTCAGCCCTGCGAAGTCGCCGATGCCGTCGCCGTTGGAATCGGCAAACGCCCGCACGTGGACCTCGTAGATGACGGCGTCCTTGTACCACAGCGGGTCGTCGGACCCTCCCACAACGGATGACCGCAGCGGCTTTGTCGACGTTCTCTCGGTCATCCTGACTGGCCCCCTCGTGCGGTGCGACGAGACTAGGTGACGATCACGGTGTGACTCCACCCGATCCAAGCGGCTTCAGACGCGTCCCGGCGCCGTCTCACACTTGACGGCGCCGGGGATCCTGGCCCTAGGTACCTCAGTGAGCGGTCACGCCGCCACGATGTACCTCTCGGGACCCTAGCTTGGGAAGGTGAGCCACATCGATCGGGAGCACGACCCGATCGAGCGCCTCGTTGAGCACCTCGCCCATTGCGAGGTAGAAGGCGCTCGCTCCGCAGAGGATTCCCTCCCAGCCTGCGATCTTCGTGATGGTCGCGTTGCCGGTCCAGTCCCCAATAGCGAGCAGGAAGAACAACACCGTGAGTGTTGCGAAGACGACCTGGAGCATCGTCGCGCCCTTCAGCGTGCCGAAGAACATGAAGAGGGTGAATACGCCCCACAGGAACAGGTACCAGCCCATGAACCCCGCGGGTGTTGCCTCCGCCCAGCCGAACTCGGGGAAGAGCAGCAGGGCGACCAGGCTCAGCCAGAACAGGCCGTAGGAGGTGAACGCGGTCACGCCGAAGGTGTTGCCTTTGTGAAACTCGAGCCGCCCGGCGATCACCTGGGCGATGCCGCCGTAGAAGATCCCCATCGCCAGGATCATGGCGCTGATCTCGTAGAACCCTGCGTTGTGGATGTTGAGCAGGATCGTGGTCATGCCGAACCCCATCAGCCCGAGCGGGGCGGGATTGGCGAGCTTCGTGTCCACCGTGGCCTCCTTTGTGCGGCGCGTTCGCCTGGACATCACCACCATGGAGGTCGGGGTGCGGGCACGCCAGGGCCGGGCGGAGTTATCGCTGCGGGACAGTTAGGGCCGAGTGGGCCGCCGCAGAGTGAGGTCAGCCGGGGAAGGGCCCAGCCCTGCCGAGCGCGGACGGGAGCTGCTTGCCGAGCCTCTCGCCGAGCCAGCGGCCGGTGGCGATCGTCCGGTCGAGCGAGATATGCGTGGCGATGCCCATTCGCTGCAACGAGTACACCACGTCTTCCGTCGGCACATTGCCGGTCGCGTTTGGAGCGAACGGGCACCCGCCCGCTCCTCCCACCGAAGCGTCGACGACGTCAACGCCGATGGTGAGGGCTGCGTAGACATTGGCGACGCCGGTGTTCCGCGTGTCGTGGAAGTGACCGCGCAAGGCGGCCCCGGCAGCGACGGTGGAAACTGCCTCGAAGCGACGAATCACGGCGCCCGGGTCCGCAACACCGATGGTGTCGCCGAGCGCGATCTCGTCCACCCCGGCAGCCGAGGCGCGGGCGGCCAGCCCCGTCACGGCCGGCAGCGCTACTTCGCCGTCATAGGGGCAGCCGAAGGCAACGGAGATGGTCACCGTCGTCGCCTTCCCGGCGTCATGCGCCACCGGCAGCATCCCCTCGATCGCCGCCATGGTCTCCGCAACGGTTGCGCCTTGGTTGGCCCGGTTGAATCCCTCGCTCGCGGCCACCACGAAGTTGATCTCATCGACGGTGGTTTCGAGAGCACGGTCGAGGCCCCGCCGGTTGAGCACCAGGCCGATGTAGCTGACTCCGTCGGGACTCGGACCGAGCTCCGCCATGACGCCCTCGGCGTCGGCCATCTGCGGCACCAGTTTGGGATGCACGAACGAGGCCGTTTCGATGCGAGGAGTGCCTGCGGCCACGAGCCGGCCGATCAACTCCACCTTGGTGGCCGTGTCGAGCGCGGCCGCCTCGTTCTGCAGCCCGTCGCGCGGCCCCACTTCGACGATCGTCACGGCGTCGGGCATGCCCATGACGGCGAGGGTAGCGCTGTGCTGCGCCGCGTCGGCGAGCACGCCGCAACCGCGAAACCACGGATCGGGGGATTCGCCCCGACCGCAGATACAACCGGTTCGCAACGAGATGGATCGAGCGACCCATCGCCAGGTGCGCCAACTCGACCTACCGTGCCGGAGGTATGGCAGACATCACCAAGCGTTCCGGGAAGAAGCTGCGGGAACGGCTCGCCGGTGGCGAGACCGTCGAGCATGCGATCCTCGTGGAGACCAAAGGCACGTACGGGCTCGGGTTGTTTGCGCTGGCCACGGCACCGCGCACGACGCAGCGGCACCTCGAACAGCGCGCTGCAGAATCCCGTGAAGGCAGCACGGGGATGTCGGCCGGTTTCCCGACAGGCTCCGCCGTCATCGCAGCAACCAACCGGCGGATCCTGGTCGTGCCGTCGAACGGCCTCACGTTTGGCGACACAGCCCTCGACGCAGAGCTCGGACAGCTCCGCGTCGGGGAGGTGGCGGGCAAGCTCCTCGGGCGGCGCATGCAGATCGTCTTCAGCGACGGCTCCGGTGTCGAGGTAGATGTGCAACGCGGCCAGAGCATCGACAAACTCGCCGATCGGATCGGACGAGTCGCCTAGAGGCTTCACCACGGCGGGCCAACGCATCAAGAGCCGAGGGGGAAGCTCCCCATCCCCCTCGGACACTCGCCCCGCCGGGACGCCACCGCCGCCCCCCTAACCCCGCTTCCGGCGGCGGCACCTTCCCCCACTCCGTGGGGGACTATCCCCGTCACCACTGCACGATGCGTGGCTGCACCTGCGGCTTGACCGAAGGGGCTCCACGCCATGACCTGGTACGTCAACGGCATAGTCCCCGCTCGCGAGAGAAGTACCGCAGACGCAGCCAAGCGAAGCATCCGCTGGGGGGTCATGAAAGCCACCCCCCTACCTCCACCTCCGCTGGAGGCACTAGAACTCGAGTGCGGCTGCGGCCCAGTGGAAGCCGGCACCAAATGCGGTGAGCACGACGAGGTCGCCGGTGTGGATCCGCCCGTCCCGGTACGCCTCCCAGAGGGCAAACGGCACCGAGGCCGAGCCGGTGTTGCCGTACTCGTGGACGTTGACGTACACCTGCTCTTCCGATGCACCGAGACGCTGGCGTACCGCATCGATGATTCGCTTGTTGGCCTGATGCGGAACCACCAGCGCCACGTCGGAGACGGTCTTGCCGAGGCGTTCGAGCAACTCGGTGACGACTTCGGTCATACGCATCACCGCCTCCCGAAAGACCTCACGGCCCTCCATCGTGAGGCGCTGGTGATCCCCCGCGGCCAGGGCAGCTTCGTTGAACGGGTTGCGAGTGCCGCCGGTGCTCAGGGTCAGGATGCCGGCCTTGCTCCCATCGGTGCCGGTCAACACGTCGAGGAGGCGCCCGCGGCCTCCGCTGGGCCCGAGCACCATCGCGCCGGCGGCGTCGCCGAACAGCACCGCGGTGGCGCGGTCCTTCCACGAGATCAACCGGGAGATCAGCTCGACACCGACGACGAGAACCCGCTTCGGGTGCATGTGAATCCGCGACCGCGCCACGTCGAGTGCCTGGACGAAGCCGGCGCACCCGCTGCCGCCGAGGTCGTACGTCGGGACGAATCCGGCACCCAGGCGGTGTTGCAGCAGCGACGCCGTGTCCGGCGTATACAGCTCGGGCGTGTCCGTGGCGACAATGATCTCATCGACGTCGGCACCGGTCAGACCCGCATCCGCCAGCGCAAGCGCTGCGGCGTGAGCGGCGAGGTCGAGCGTCGACTCGTCGTCTGCTGCAAAGCGGCGCCGCTTGATCCCCGTGCGGGTGGTGATCCACTCATCGGTCGTGTCGACGAGCTGGGCCCAGTCGTCGTTCGTCATCACCCGCTCAGGGACGTAGCCGCCGAGTCCCAATACGTTGGCCATGGCTCAACCTCCCGACCCGAGCGTACCGGCTCGGGTGGGGCGCCGCCTGCCGCTTCAGAGGTTGCCGCGCTCGGCTTGGTCCCGCTCGATCGCCTCGAACAGGGCCTTGAAATTGCCCTCGCCGAACCCCAGCGCCCCGCGCCGCTCGATGAACTCGTAGAACACCGTTGGGCGATCCTGCATCATCCGCGTGAAGATCTGGAGGAGGTGCCCTCCTTCGTCCTGATCCACGAGGATGTTGAGACGGCGCAGCTCGTCGACATCGGCATCGAGATCGGGCACTCGATCCATGACGTCGTGGTAATAGCTGTCGGGCACTCGCATCAGACCCATTCCCCGCCGCCGCGCTTCCGCAACGGTGGCGACGAGGTCGTCGGTTGCGATGGCGATGTGCTGGACGCCCGCGCCTCGATAGAAGTCCAAGTACTCCTCGATCTGCGACTTGCGGCGGCCGGTCGCAGGCTCGTTGATCGGCAGACGAATGACACCCGAACCATCCCAGACGACCTTCGACATGAGCGCCGAGTACTCGGTGGAGATGGCCTCGTCGTCGAAGTGGCGCAGTAGTACGAACCCGAAGACGCGCTCGTAGAAATCGACCCACCGATCCATCGCCCCGAGCTCGACGTTGGCAACGACGTGGTCGATGTGCTTCAGGCCGATGGGTGCGGCGATGCTGTCGCCCCGCACGCGGAAGTCGGGTGGCGGCCACACGCCGTCCGGGTTCTCGACGAGGGAGTGGATCGTGTCGCCGTACGCTGCGATCGCCGCAACCTTCCACTTGCCGGCATCACCCTCCACGACGGTCGGCGTGACGACAGGGTCGGCTCCCCGACTCAACGCGATGTCGTAGGCCCCCTCGGCGTCCGGCACCTGGATCGCCACGTCGCGTACGCCGGGTCCGTGCAACTCGAGGTGATCCGAGATCGCATGCTCGGGCCCGAGTGCTGCGGTGAAGATCAACCGCACGTCTCCCTGCTCCAACGCGTAGGACGCTGCGTCGCGCACGCCGGTCTCGGGTCCGCGGTACCCAACGATCCTGTAGCCGTGGATCGCCCGGTAGTAGTGGGCGGACTGGTAGGCATTACCCACCCAGAACTCGACGTGGTGGAACCCCTCGATGGGAAAATCGTTCCTGTGTACCTCAACAGCGTCGTTCATCATCCCTCCTCACCATCCCGCCAGTCGGCGGGGGCCAAATCCGTCAGTTCCACCATCGTCGCTCACCCTTCGAGGATCCCCATCCTCGCCAGATCGGCGACGGGCTCGTCGAAGCTGCAGCTCCCGTAGCCGGGAAAGGCGTCTTGCCGCACCCGCCGAATCGTTGCGGCGCCGATGCGCACATCCCGCCACCGCAGTCCGGCGGGACTGGCGCCGAACGCGTCGGGATCATCCTCGGCGACGACGGCAGCAACATCATCCGGCGACGCACCCTCCGCAGCGAGGCTCACCGCGGCAAGCAGATTCAGGAAACCGTGCCGCGATACTCCCAGCTCTGCATCCCAATGACGCACCGGATGGTGCAACCCGGCGGTTGCCTTGAGCGGGAGCGTTGCATCGTGACAGGCCACGATGAACGCCGCCACCTCCTCGGGCGTCGGGAAAGCGCCGGCGTCGAGCCCGCCGGTGCGCAGCTTGGCGCCGAACCCGCGGAGCATTTCCCTGCGCAACGAGGCGATGCCGTCGATGGCCGCAGGCAGGCCGGCTACCCAACCGACCGACCGCTGGATTTCCAGGTAGACGATCGCCTCGGGCGACACCGAACTCGCTGCAGTGGCGACCGGCCGCAACACGTCGGCTGCATCGCTCGCCTTGCGACCGTCGGCAGCCTCAGCGGGCGCCCGCAGCTCGATGGCCGTGACCCGGGCCGCCGGGTCCATATGCCGGTCGAACACGGCCGCATGGAGCGCGCCGCTGCCGGCGGGCTCGTCGAAGATCGCTCCAATGGACCACGGCGTCTCCCCCACCGCCATGGTCTGAGTGAGGGCGCCGGCCAGGTCTTCGATGCGGGACGTGGGACACAGGAAGCGGCCCAGCATCCAGCCTTGCGGCCCGGTGCGAGCCGCCCGGTACTCCGCAACGGCCGACTCCAGGTCGAGCGACGCAGGCGGAAACATACCGGCGTAGTCGATGAGTCCGCCGAGCAACATCCGCCTCGCGTCGATGACGAGTTCCATATGCCGATCCTACGAGACCTCGGTCGCTTCCCGGGACCTCGAAGCAAGAACGCTGCGGCGCTCGCGACAAAACATTCGATGCGGTTGCGCCCCACTACCCTCCGCCTCATGGCCAAGCTGCGACTGTTCGCCAACCTCCGTGAAGCTGCCGGCACCGGCCGCGCCGAGTTTGCGGGTGCCACCGTCGGCGAGGTGCTCGACGCCGCTTCTGCGGAGTACGGCACTTCGTTCGCCGATGGTCTCGCCGTCGCCAACATCTGGGTCAACGGCGATGCTGCCAGCCGGGACACCGCAGTGACGTCCGGGGACGAGGTTGCCCTGATTCCTCCGGTGAGCGGCGGGGTTGCGACATTGAGCGATGAAGCCACGCCTGCGCTCCTCGGGCTGATCCTCCTGGCCACCTTCCTGATCGCCAACGTGATCTCGCTGCAAGCCCTCACGTTTGCGGCCGTCGGTGGTGCGCTCGCATGGTTGTGGGACGTCAACGACACGATGGCGGAGCGGCGGGCCTCCGTTTCCGTGATTCCTGCCCTCATCGCCGCGACGGCCGTCGGTAACGCAACGTACCACTGGGGTGCAGGCGGCTTTGCCGGTGGGTTGGCATTCGGGCTGATGGTCGTCATGACATGGCCCCTCTTCGACGCCAACGGGCGCAACCTCGACGTCATCGGACCGACGGCGCTGGCGGCGCTGACTGCCGGTGCGGGAGCCGGTGGCCTCGTCCTGGCGAGGCTCGACTCTGTCGTGAACGTGACGGCGTTCCTCGTGATCATGGTGTTCGGCGCCGTTGCGGCATGGCTGGTACGGCGGTTCCTCCCCAACCTGGCAGGTGTCGATCCCAATCTGGCGGCTGCACTCGGCGTTCTGATCGGCGCCCTCATCGTCGGGTTCACCGCCGACACCATGTCACCTGCCGTTGCTCTCGTCGCCGGCGCCGCCGCCGTCGCCGGATGGTTCGCCGGCAAGGTGATCGGTTCGATGCTCCGCAGCGGCGACGTAGCCCACATGACTCGCGGGCCTGGCCTGCTCACGGCCATCGACGGGGTCATTCTCGCCTCCGCAGCCTTCTGGGTGGGCCTCCGCCTCTTCGGGTAGCCGGGATCGGCCCGCCGACGCCGTCGTGGGCCTTCCGCCTCAAACAGCGAATGTTCGGACGTTTGCATCGCACTGTCCCTACTTGTTGGTATCCTGGCTCGGCAATGAGATCTGTGCGTTTTCGCGCGCTCCCCCTGATCCTCGTTTTGGCCTTCCTCGGCCTGACGCCGATCACGGCGAGCGCCACCACCGAGTCCGACGTCGACCGTGCCGAAGCGGCGCGGCAAGAGGCGTATGACCGGCTGGTTGCGGTGAACCAAGAGCTCGACGCCGCGCTCCTGGACTACCACCTCATCAACGGCGAGCTCGAAGAACTCAAATACCGCATCGGGGTAATCGTCGAGCGCATCGACGACCACGAGTCGTCCGTGCAAGAGCTGACGGATCGGGCCCGAGAGCTCGTCACCGAGGCCTACATGTCGGCCGGCACGGGAGTCTTCCAGGTCGCGTTCGAAGCCGACAACATCCAGGACTTGCTCACAAGCCAGGTTTTGATCGACCGCGCCACCGACGCCGACCTCGTCGAGCTCGACCGCCTCGACGTCGTACGGCGAGAGATGGACCGCCTGCGCGAGGAGCTCAAGCAGGATCAGGCTCGGGTGGAGGAATTGAGCGAGGCGGCCGCCGACGTCGTCGAGCGCCTCGACGAGCTGCAGCGGGCCGCAGCCAACGAGTACGCCAAACAGGACGACGCGGCACGCGAGGCACGGGCCGCCTACGCCGAGGAGCAGCGCCGCAAGGAGCTCGAAGAGGCGGCACGACGCCGCGGCGCCGCCGGCGGCGTAGGCGCCATCAGTGGTTTCATTTGCCCGGCACCGGGGTCTCGCTTCATCAACGACTGGGGTTTCCCTCGCTCGGGCGGTCGCACCCACAAGGGAACGGACATGTTTGCCCCGCGGGGCTCGAACGTCGTAGCGGTGGGTGACGGTGTGGTGACACTCAAGGCCAACAGCCTGGGCGGCATCGTCGCCTATCTACGCACGAACTCAGCGAGCTACTACTACGCCCACCTCGACGGCTATGCCCCCGGTATCGGCAGTGGTCAGCGCGTGAGCGCCGGCACCGTCATCGGGTACGTCGGCAACACCGGCAACGCCCTCGGGACGTCACCCCACTTGCACTTCCAGGTCCACCCCGGCTTCGGCGCACCGGTCAACCCGTACCCAACGCTCCGGGCTGCGTGCTGACCTCGCTCCGCGGCGACATCCCGGAGCGACGCCCTTGACCCCGCAACCAGACAGCATCGACGTCGTTGCGAACCCAGCCTTCGTCGCCGGCATCGAGGATCTCCCGATCGGGGATTTGCGTGAGCGCTGGCGCCTGGCGGGCAGCGTGCTCACCGACGTATCGGCTTCGCTCGAATGGACCGAGGTTCAACTCGACGATCTCGCCCCGGCAGACGGTCGGCATGCGACGGACCACGATGACGCCGCCGGCGCACCGACGGATCGATCCGAGCCGCAGGAGCGCGTCGACATGCTGCGCCGGCCGGTGGCCGACATCACGCGGGATCGTGACATCGTGCGCCGGGTCTACGACCTGCTCGGCGACGAGATCGGTCGCCGCTACCGGCTCGGTCCGACCTCCGTCGACGAGATGCTGCAGGTTTAGCCGATGGACGCCGTCACCATTCGCTCCGGGCTGATCGAGTCATCGCACCCGTGGAGCGCGGTCGTGGTGGACGCCGGCGGCACGACCTACGAGGCATGGGGCGACCCGGATGTGCCGCTCTACTACCGATCCTCGGTGAAAGCGTTCCAAGCCACCATCAGCATCGAAGCCGGGGCGCAACTCAGACCCGAGGAGATGGCGGTGGCGTGCTCCAGCCACAGCGGTACCGCAGCCCACCTGTCGCTCGTTCGCAGCATCCTCGATCGAGCGGGGCTCACAGAAGCGTCCCTGCGATGTCCACCCGACATGCCGTTGGGCAGCGGCCCACGATCCCAAGCCTGGCGGAACGGCTACCGGCGGGCCCGCATCTTCCACAACTGCTCCGGCAAGCACGCCGGCTTTGTTGCGGCTTGCGCCGCGCAGGGGTGGCCCCTGGAGTCCTATCTGGAGCCGGCCCACCCCCTGCAACGAAGAGCGATCGAACTCGTGTCCGAGCTAGCCGGCGTCAACGGCTCACCGCCGGGCGTCGACGGCTGCGGCGCCCCGACGCTCCGAGGCAGCATCCGTGGGCTCGCCAGGGCGTTTGCCAGGCTCAGCGTGGACACCCGCTTCGAATACGCCCGAACGGCCATCACGCGCTACCCCGCCCTGACATCCGGCAACGATCGGCCGGACGGACGATTTGCAATGTGGTGGGCAGGACCGAGCAAAGGTGGCGCAGAGGGCGTACTGGCTGCCGCACGCCACGGAACCGCCATCGCCGTCAAGAGCCACGGAGGATCGATCGGGGTGGCCGTGCAAGGAGCGATCGCAGTGGCCAACCATCTCGGCCTTCTCAGCGAGGCGGCGAGTGCAGCGCTCGCCAAGGATTTGGAACCACCCGTGCTTGGCGGGGGGCGCCCGGTGGGGGCCGTCAAGCCGGTACGTCCGGGTGCCGCGCTGTGATCCGATCAGGGTGGGACCTCGCAGCCTTCGATCTGCCCCCTGTGGCCGCCGCCACCGGACCATTCCCCGACCGGAGCTTTTTGGAAACCTGGTGGACGATGCAGGACTCGCCGCCGGAGCAGCTGCTCCTTGCGGCCGATGAGAACGGACTGATTCCGGCTGCTCTGACGGCGGGGACGGTCGAGTTCGTAGCGCACGAAGACGTCACCGACTACCACTCACCCCGCGGGACCGTCTCGGCCGATTTGGTCGGGTCTCTCGCTGCTTCGGTTCCCCACGGCACGCCGTTCCGCTTCGACAGCCTGCCGCTCGAGGCGGCGGACGCCATGACGCAGGCTCTGCTCGCCCACACCCGCCACATTGCCCGCACTGAGCATGAGGTGGCCGCCGTTCTGGGGCTGCCGGCCACGTTCGACGACTACCTGATGGCAATCGGGAAGAAGGAGCGGCACGAGACGAGACGCAAGCGGCGGCGCTTCACCGCAGAGATCGGCGAGCCGCACCTCGTCCGCGCCGCCGGTGCGGAACACGTCAGGCTGTTCGCCAACATGCACCGGCTTTCGAGCGGCGACAAGGGCGACTTCATGTCCGAGGCCATGGAGGCGTTCTTCGTTGCTCTCCACGAACGGTGCGGTGCGGTGATCGACCTGTTGGCGGGCGACGACGGTGTACCGGTGGCGGCGGCGTTCGGTTTCGAAGATGCCTCGGGGTATTACCTCTACAACTCTGCATATGATCCCGAGGCGGGTCACGCATCCCCGGGGGTCGTGCTGGTGAGCAGGCTGATCGAAAACGTCATCGAGTCGGGCCGCACGACGTTCGACTTCCTCAAAGGCGACGAAACCTACAAGTTCCGTCTCGGTGCCTCACCGCGGCCCCTCTACGTGCTCGAGGGTCAGTTCGGCAACGGCGCATGATCGAGCAAGTCGTCTACATCTCGATGCACACCTGCCCGTTGAAGCTCCCCGGCACCGGCAACGCGGGCGGGATGAACGTCTACATCAACGAGCTGTCCCAGACGATGGCAGATCGCGGCATCGACGTCACCGTGTTCACGAGACAGGCCGACACCGAGACCCCAGAGGTGACGATGGCGTCGCCTCACTACCGGGTCGTGCACATTCCCGCCGGTCCGGCAGAGGACGTCGCCATCGAGGACATGCCACGGCACGCCGCCCAGTTCACCGAAGGCACGATGAAGTGGATCGACGCGAATCGGCTTCAGCCGGACGTGATCCACAGCCACTACTGGTTGTCCGGCTGGGTCGGCGTGATCCTCAAGGAGACCTTCGGAGCCCCGCTGGCCAACTCCTTTCACACGTTGGGACGGATCAAGGATCTGACCCGCCGCGACGACGAGGCTCCCTCGAGCCCGCTACGGACCCTCACCGAAGAAGAGGTCATCGCCCGCTCCGATTGCGTGATCGCATCGACGCCGCACGAGTTCGACGATCTGCTCGAGCACTACGGGGCGAGCCCGGAACGACTCTGCACGAATCCCCCGGGAATCGACCACGAGCTGTTCTCACCCGGCGACAAACACGAATCTCGTCGCTGGCTGGGCCTCCCCGACGCACCGCTGGTGCTGTTCGTCGGGCGCATCCAGCCGCTCAAGGCGCCGGACGTTGCAGTCGAAGCAGTCGCACAGCTCGGGCCGGTCGACGGCCGGCTACCCCACCTCATCATCATCGGTGGCCCGAGTGGCCCGAACGGCGAACGGGAGCTGAGTCGCCTGCACACGCTGGCCGCGACCTCGGGCTTGGTGGGCCGAGTTCACTTCGTGCCGACGCAACGGCACGACGCTCTGCCCGGCTTCTACCGCGCCGCCGACGTGCTGATCGTACCGTCGCGTAGCGAGACGTTCGGGCTGGTGGCGGCGGAAGCGCAGGCGTGTGGCTTGCCCGTGGTGGCGGCTGACGTCGGCGGGCTGCCATACGCCGTCGCCGACGGCTCCACCGGGGTGCTCGTGCACGGCCACGACCCCGCGAGCTACGCCGCCGCAATCGGCTCGATCCTGAGCGACCCCGTGCGCGCCGAGTCCATGGCCGCGCAGGCGATCGAGTTTGCCGAGCGGTTCTCGTGGTCCGCGACCGCCAACCGGCTGCTCGAGCTGTATGCAGGCATCCAATGACAAAGGACGGGGCCCTGGCGTTGGTGGTCGCCGCCACCGAGCAATGGGCGGCCGATCCTGAGTCGGACGTCGTCTGGGCCGGCGAGTACGACGGCCGGCGCGGAATCCGCATGGCTCAGGCCTGCCGCGACTTCACCACGGTGTGGTTCGACGTCGGCGAGCGCACCGTGGGGTTCGAGGCCTACGTCTTGCCGCGTCCACCGCATGCCGACGCCGAGTTCTATCGCCACTGCATGGTGCGCAACTGGCGCTCCTGGCCGGCTCATCTTGCGACCGACGACCGGGGCGACCTCTTCGTGATCGGCCGCATCCCCCTGTCAGATCTGAACGAGGCAACGCTCGACGGCGCAGTCGGGGCGATCTACCAGACCATCGAATTGTCGTTCCGGCCGCTGCTCCGTCTCGGCTTCCAGCACCGCGAAAAATCGAACTGAAAACTTGTCGACAGGCGTTGTGCACAACCCCCTGTGGATTGCTGTGGAATTGTGGACAACTCGGCAATCTGGCGGCCAGATAACCGTTGATGGTGTCGGTTACCAAGAGTTACGGGCCCGTTCCGGAGCAGAATCGGCAGGGTTGATTCGGTCTGGCCGGCTTCGTATGGTTCGGGAAGAGCAAAGCCCGAGGTGCTCGGTGCGTCGCCCTCGTTCGGGGAAGTGCGGGGACAGCGTCACTTGGTTCCTCGGGCTTCGCCGTTTCTCCGAGCGCTCGCCCGGTGGCCCTACCCTGAGCGGGTGTCCGGACCAACCATCACTGCGCTCCGCCTACCGCTGCCGTGGGACGAGTTCGATCTCCCCAACCCGCTGACGACGCGCTCCACCGTGCTGCTGACGGGAGACCCGGCGTGGCGTTGGAGCCGTGATCTCCCCGAGTTTCCAATCCCGACATGCGAGGGTGAGGAAGGCACTGCGGCGGACGGTTGGGACCTCGACCACATCGTCCTGCTCGTGCCCGACGTCGAAGATGCCGTCGCCACCCTCGCAGCCATCGATGTCGCCCCGCGGTTGCGGATCGACGTCAGGGGCAGACCGACTGCGTTCTTTCGCGTCGGCCCGCTCCTCGAGGTCATCCAGTCCCCAGTTCGGGAGCCGGTGCTGTACGGACTGGCGCTGGTCACCGAGGAGCCGCTCGAAACGGTCGTGTTGCGGTGGCGTTCTCTCGGCAGAGAGGTCACCGACCCCAAACCGGCGATCCAGCCCGGCCGGCGCATCTTCACCGTCCGCGCCACCGAAGCCGGCTTCGCCGTCATGTCCCCCGACAAGGCCGTACCGACGTAGGCCTCCCTACCCCGCCTCCGGCGCATCAAGCAACAGTCCCCCGCTTGCGGGGGACTGTACCGCAGACGCAGCGAAGCGAAGTCTGGGGTAGGGGGTCCTCTGAGGACTCAGATCCCGAAGAAGAGCTGGCGGAGTCGGACGCCGGTCGTCGCGTAGGTGTCGAGATCGATACGCATCGAACCGAGCCGAAGGCCGCGCATCGCTTCGCCGTGACGCGTGGCGACGCGAAGGGTGCCCTCGGCGTGCTCGACGACGCCGAGACCGAGGCAGTGCCCATTCCCATCTTGTATGCCGACGAGCATGCCCGCGAGCTTGGTCACGTCGAAGCCCTCGGGAAGGGTCGGAGCGAACACGGTGGGCTGGATGCGCCACCGCTCCAGCGGGGTCGGCAGCGCATCGGCGAAGGCTTTGCTGCGCTGCTCGCTGCGCTCGACGGGGCTCGGTGCGATGTGATCGCGCGGCGGTTCCGCCTTGGCGACGCGCGCGCCGAGAAACCGCTTCAGCATGCCGATGATCGGCTCCATCTCGGTGCCGCGCTGCATGGCAATCGTCACCGCCGGGGAGCAAAGCTCCATCAGGTGATACTTGAGCGTCTGCCCCACGACGCCGGCAACGACACCGGTCGTGTCGAGCACCACGAAGTCGGCACGCCGTCGGGCCTGGTCGACCAGCGCCGCGGTTGCCACGACGTGGGGTAGCACGACACCTTGCGGATGGACCGATCCGACGAATCGCAACTCGTCGGCATCGTGCAGATTGGTCAGGTCGCGGGGCCCCTCGAGGTACTTGAGCCCGGCGCATGCAGGAGGCCCGACCGTCGACGCAGAAACATCGGCATCGACGAAGGCCACGGCGCGCCCGGCAGCGAGGGCGTCGCGAGCGAGTTGGCGAGCGAGCGTGGTCTTCCCAGTGTCGGCGGCGCCAATGAGCATGATGACGCCGTGCTCGCCAACGACGCGCTCACGGAGTGAGGCATGAGACCCCTCTATGCGCACGCGTCCTCCTCATCGCCTGAAGTGATTGTACGTCCGTGCGTCGGCTTCCCGATCTGCGGCACTTTCGCCATGGAGTCTGCGTCCGAAGCGACGGATCCTCGGCTCGCCGAGGCCGGGCGCGGAGCGGTCTGAGGTCCACGGAGCCACGGGAGCCATCGTGATCTGCGCCAGCGCAAGCAACACGCCGTCGTAATTGACCCGCCAGCCCGCAAAGGCCAGCCAGGCCTGGGCGTGGTCGTCGACCAGCGGCACGCCGGCCGCGGCGAGTTGGGCCATTGCCGCATCGAACTCGGCTCGGGTGATGGAGATCCGGTCGTCGGGCGCCGGGTCGGGATCGAACGGAATGCCGAAGAAGCCGGCGATGTCCCGCAAGGCCAGATAGCCGGCGCGCACGCACACGCCCGGCGGGCCCATCTGCCCGTCCGGAATGCAGGACATGTACATCGAGGCGGCATCGAGCACCGTGCCCGCAGCCACCACCCACGATTGGTCCGGCAGGGGCGAGCGGAAGAAGGCCAGCGCCGGATAGCTGGTGTGACTCTCCTCGAGATCGGCGAACCACCGCTCCCAGCCGAGCCACGTGTCGTCGAGATCGTCGAGCCACCCGATGGCGTGGTGACGCTGCAGGAACTCGACGGCGCTCGGAGGGTTGCCGGCTCGCACTTCGAGCAGGGCGACCTCGGTCTCACGGCGGGAGAACGCCGAGTACATGGACGGCAGATACGTCACCATGAGTGCGGCGAGGAAGAGGCCGAAGCCGGCGGCGATGAAGGCGACGGTGCGTTCAGCCAGCGTGTCGGCCGGGGCGAACCCGAGCGTCGTGAGCGACGAGCCACTCAGGTGGAACGCATCGGACAGCGAGCTGCCGCGCACCCCGAAGAAGATGAGCGTGAACCCCACACAGACCAGAGACAACCACACGGCCGGAAGGCAGACGAGGCCGACCGGTGCGTACAGCGCCATCACCCGATCCCGGGCGTCGTACGTTCGGCGTTCGCCGGCGATGAGCCGAAACGGCACCCGCAAGGTTCGGAACACCCATCGCGTGATCGCTACCTGCGCACTGCGCGGCAGGATGACGGTGCGAATGGCCGACAGCAGCGTCCAGCCGACGAGCAGCACGCCACCGGCGATGGATGCGATGCGGACGACCGTCATGGTGGCGGAGCCTACTCCCGGGCCCGGCGGCCACCCGGCCGGTTCGATGTCCGATCAGGCTGATTCCGTCTCCGCCACCACCCCTCCGCCGAAGCCCCAGTTCGCCGGTACCGTCGCCTACTGGGAGGACCGCTATGCGGCCGGTCGCGACTCCGGCGCCGGTTCCTCGGGCCGTCTCGCCGAGTTCAAGGCCGAGTTCCTCAACGACTTCGTTGCTCGCAATGGCATCGAGTCGGTGCTCGAGTTCGGTTGCGGCGACGGGCGCCAGCTCGCCCTGGCCCGCTACCCCCTATCTGGGTCTCGACGTCGCCAGGTCGGCAATCGGTTTCTGCATCGAGACCTACTCCGGCGACCTGAAGCATCGCAACTTCACCGATCACGTGGCCGCCCACTTCCCCGAGTGGGAGCTGGCGGAGATGGTTCCCGACCGGTACCCGGTCGACCAATACCCCCACCCCGAGGACTCCT
>DATHZQ010000056.1:0-37151 GCA_035458525.1 Acidimicrobiia bacterium | reverse complement strand
CTCGGGTCGCCCCTCGCTGGGACGCTCCGTGCGCTCCAGTGGGCGACCGGTAACGGAGATTCCGCCGAGTTGCTGCATCTGCTGGATCGAGACAAGTCGACGCGTGCCGTCGGCAAAGCGCTGCGTGCGTATGAGTCGGTGCAGGACCTGCTACCGCCAGACGAAGAAGTGCGCTCGTCCCGACTGTGGGAGGAGCTGGACAGCACCTGGTCGGGGGTCGAGGACACCCAGGCCCGCGCCGCCGAGCTCTACGAAGCCGAATGGCCGGTGACTCCGGTCACGGTGGCCGGGTACCGATTCCCGACCCCGGCTCGCTTTGAACGGCACGGCAGTGTGCTTCGCTACTTCGGTACGGAGGCTGGCGACGGGATCGTCACCGTGGCGTCGTCGGGACACGGCGAGAGTCCCGACTACTTCGTGGAGGCGGCCCACGGGGATCTGCCGAGTCACGAGGAGTCGTATCCGGGGTATGCCGATTTGCTCCGCAATGGGACGACGCAACGGCTCGACGGCGGTCCGCTCGACGTCGAATTCGAGGAGCGAGAGATGCCGGTCGAACCCGGGAGGCATCTGTTCCCCGCCGCCGTCGATCTCGAACGTGCGGCCCTGGGCGGGGGACTGCGGCGGGTGCAGCCCCCGCAGCCCGGCCTCGAGATCGAGGTCGCTCACGGCAATCTCTGTTTCGCCAACTACGCCGTCATGGTCGGCCACTACAAGGGCTCCACTCTGCTCGGCGCCGAGTGGGCGCTCGATCGCTACCTGAACGGGCGTCTGACGAATCGAGACGTGCTGGGTCTGTATCCGGGCGACGTCGGCAAGGCCGAGGTCGTCTTCGCCGAGCAGGGGAGGATGCCGCCCGCAGCCATCGTCGTCGGCATGGGTGAGATCGGCACCATCACGAGAGCCAAGGTCACCGCCACGGTGGCGGAGGGTGCGGCGCGCGCTGCAATCGCACAGGTCGAGCGCAAGGAAGCGGCAAGCGGGGGCCAGAGCAACGAGGCGACCAGCGTTGGGATTTCGACGGTGCTGATCGGCAACAACGGTCCTTATGGACTCTCGGTCGACAACGCCATCGGGGCGATCACGGCCGGCATCGTCGATGCGAACCGGCTGCTCTCGCACGCCCCGGATCGAAAGATCCGTATCGATCGGCTCCAGTTCATCGAGCTCTACGAGGACGTGGCGATCGAAATGCTCCACGCCGTTCACCGGATGGTGGGTAGTCCGGGTGACTCGACGCGGGCGGCCACACTGTTCGGCTCGGCGCGCATCTCGGCGTCGCGCCACCTGCGCGTGCTCGAGGGAGGCAAGTCGGGCCAGCCTCCGCCGGAGTACAACCGTGGCGAGTGGCGTCCGATCATGGTCGAGAGCGTCACTCGCTGTGAGGAAGATCCGTGCGCAGAGTGCGAAGCCAAGCTCGCTGACTTCGAGGTCAGGGACGTCGAGCCGGGAGCGGGCTCGCGTCCGCCGGAGACGCGGGCGGCGCCGGCCGGCGGGGCTCCGCCCCCTGCGGCTGCGCCTGCCGCGGCTGCGTCCAGTGCAGCTGCGCCTGCGGCCGAGCAGCGCAAGCCCAGCCGGCGCAAGGTGCCGCGACATGATCTGACGTTCACCTCGATCGGCATGGCGGCACGCGCCGAGCGGATGGTCCACGCATGGCAGCGGCAGCTGGTGGAAAGAATCGTCGACAAGGTCGTGGGGGAGCCGAGACCCGATGAGCAGGTGTACAACACCCTGTACGAGTTGCTGGTTCCAAACTACCTCAAAGGTGTCACGAGCGACGCCGACAATATCCTGCTGGTGCTCGACAGCGATGCGACCCGCTACCCGTGGGAAATGCTCGCCACCCGCACGGCGACGGGCGAGATCTTGCCGATCGCGGCTCGCTCGGGCGTGGTGCGCCGGCTGGTCGCCAGGGGAACCTTCAGCGATCCGAAGCGAGCTGTGGGTACCAACGCGCTGGTCATCGGCGATCCGCCTGCCGGGTCGGGTTTCCATCGGCTCCCCGGTGCGCAGAAGGAAGCCAAGCGCATGGTGGAGGTGCTGACCGCCAACGGCTTCCAGGTCACCAGTCAGATCCCGGAGGGGAACGAGGACCGTTCGCTGGAGATCGTGAACTCGCTGTTCAGCGACGAGTACCGGATCATCCACATCGCCGCTCACGGTGTGTACGACGAGGACCCGGAGAAGAGTGGTGTCGTCATCGGCCCCGACGCGTTCCTCTCGCCGCTCACGTTCCAGCAGATGGGCAGCGTGCCACCCTTGGTGTTCCTCAACTGTTGTCACATCGGGACCATCGGCAAGCAGTATCGGGAGTTTGCGGCGAGCGTCTCCGAGCAGCTCATACGCGACGGCGTTCGCGCCGTGGTTGCCGCGGGATGGGCCGTCAACGATACGGCGGCGGCCCGGTTCGCCGAGGTGTTCTACGGGCAGATGTTCAGGGGCCAGCCGTTCGGTGAGGCGGTCAAGGTGGCCCGGCAGACGATCTACCAGGAGCACGGCTCCGCCAACAACACGTGGGGTGCCTACCAGTGCTACGGCGATCCGGGCTTCAAGCTGGTGTCGCGTTCCGCTGGTGACGAGGATCGCGGTCTCGTGACGCCCAAGGAACTCCGCGATCGCCTGCGCGGTGTTGCGGAGCGATCCCGTGACGAACCACACGAGGATCTGATCAACGAGGCCGATGCGTTGCTGCGTAGCGTGCCGCGCTCGTGGTTGACGAGCAAGACGAATGACGCGGCAGGCAGGGCGTTTGGGGAGCTCGGGGCGTTCCAAGAGGCGATCCACCACTACGAGCAGGCACTGGCCGACAACGATGCGGAAGTGCCGGTCAAGTCGATCGAGCAACTCGCCAACTTGCAGGGCCGGTACGCCGAGCAGCTGCACGCCCGCGGAGGGGTGACCAAGCGGGAGATCGCAGGTCTGCTGCGTGATGCCACCGAATGGCACCGACGGCTGCTGCGCATCGGGTCGACCCCGGAGCGGCACCGCAACCTTGCGGCTCACTACCGCCGGTCTGCGGCGATCTACACCGACACCCGGCGAGCGACCGCCATCAAGAACGCCGCCGACGAGTACAACGAGGCGCGGAAGCTCCACACGGAGGCCGATCCGGACTCGACGATCAACTGGGCCGTGTTCACCGCCCTCGTCGGGCTGCTTCCCAAGGAACGGGCGCTGATACCGGAGCAGAGCAAGGAGATCCACGACGCCGTGGCTGACAGCCTCGACGAGGCCCAACGCCGAGTGAACACCGACCCTGATTTCTGGAGCCGTGTCGCCCTGCCGGACGCCGCCTTTGCCCTGGCGCTGCTGGATGGTGCGCTCCACGACCAGACGACGGCGATCGCGGGTGCGTACGGGGAAGTCCTCGGCTTTGCGTCGCCGCGCGAGAAGGCCTCCGTCACCAAGCATCTGGAGTTCGTGCAGACGATGCTCGAGTGGCTTGGTCACCCCAAGGTCGCCGCCGACGTGGGAACCATCTTGGTGGCGGTGCAGGCGGCGGTGTGAGCGGATCGAGTGCGCGGTCCGGGGCCGGCCTCACACCGCCCGGCAGGGACACTCGGCGAGGAGGTCGCGCAGGGAGCGCCGGCGCCGTCACACCGCCCGGCAGGGACATTCGGCGAGGAGGTCGCGCAGTGCGCGGCGGATTCCGGTTGCGTCGAGGCCATGGGCTCGGCGGTGTTCCTCCGGCGTCCCGTAGCGGCGTAGCTCCGTCTCGGTGATGCCGATACTGCGCAACCGGATCGGTCGATCGTGCAGCGCCGCGGTGATGGCGGCCGCCGAGGTACCGGTGAGATACGGCTCGACCACCACGACATCGGTTCCGGTGACGACCTCGCGCAGCGTCGTCCCGTCGAGAGGGCGTGGCGTGATGGCATAGGCGACGGTGACGTCGGCTCCGGCGGTGGCGTCGAGCACGGCGTCCAGCACGGGTCCCACCGCCAGGATGGTCGGCCGGCCACGGGTGCCCTTGCGGACCGGCTGGAGCCGGCCGATCTCGGTGGGGAGGTGCGGCTCTGCGTTGCCGTCTTCGGTGAGCCGGATGTAGACCCGGCCCGAGCCGGCGAGCGCATGTCGCAACACGGTCTCGACCTCATCAGGATGACCGGGGACGTGGATCTCCCATCCCGGCAGCGTCGTGAGCGCCGCCACGTCGCCCGGCGCGTGATGCGTCCGGCCACTTGCCGCCGAATCGTGCGAGGCCCCGACCGACACGAGCACAGCGCCGAGGTCCTGATGGCCGAGGTCGAGCTTCAATTGCTCGAACGGGCGTTGCACGAGGAACGGCGCATACGTGTGCACCACCGGTCGCATCCCTGCGAGGGCCAGGCCGGCGGCAACCCCCACCATCGCTTGTTCCCGGATACCGACGTTGATCACCCGGTCTGGGTGCCGTCGCCGGGTGCCCACGTCGGCGAAGCGTCCAACGCCGATGTCCGCCAGGACCAGCGCTACGGACGGATCGGCGTCCATCACCTCGTTGACCACAGCCACGAATCGGTCACGCATCGAATCCACGTTCACTCCTTCGGCTCAACGGCGGCGATGACGACGTTCGGTTTCCCCGCATGCCGGGAACGCAGAGCCGATTCGAGCCCAGCGTGATCCCGGCCGCTCACCGTGGCGGCCGCCCATCCTTCGACTTCGAAGCGCGCTGCGATCCCGCCTGGCCACCCGTGGGATGCGGAGGCATTGTCGATGACGATGGCCGTGAGGTTGTCGAGGCCAAACCGCGCTGCAATGGCGATCGCCTCGTGATTGCTGCCCTCGTCCAACTCGGCATCGCCGATGAGCACGAAGACGTGCGGCGCGGTGCTGCGGTCGGTGCGCAACCCGAGGGCGAGGCCGGCTGCGATCGGCAGCCCGTGGCCGAGGGATCCGGACCCGAGCTCGACGCCCGGCACCAGAACCCGATCCGGGTGATGGCCCAGCGGAGAGTCGAACGACCCGAAGCCGTCCAGCCAGTCGAGCGGGAAGAACCCCTGGGCGGCGAGGACGGCGTAGTAGGCCATCGGCCCATGACCCTTCGACAGGAGGAAGCGATCCCGTGCCGGATCGTCGGGGAAACGCGCATCGACGCGGAGAATGCGGTCGTACAGCACCCACACCACGTCCAGCGTCGAGGTTGCGCTCGGGGAGTGCTTCTCGTCGCCGGTCATCCGGGACATGAGCGGGCGTAGGTCTTCATAGCGAGCGGTGGTTGCAGTCGTCATGACCGCAACGTACAACTTCAAGTAAACTTGAAGTCAAGAGGGAAATCGGGGAGTTCGATGTCGGCATTGGCCGAATGGTTGACGATCGGAGAACTGGCCCGGCGCGGCGGTGTCGCCACGTCGGCGCTGCGCTTCTACGAGAGCAAGGGACTCCTGCACGCCAAACGGACTGCAGGCAATCAGCGCCGGTTCCACCGGTCGTCGCTGCGGCGCATCGGGGTGATCCGGGCTGCCCAGGCCGTGGGTCTTCCTCTCGCCGACGTCCAGAACGCGCTGTCGGAATTGCCGCACCAGCGGACGCCGACTCGGTCGGACTGGGAATCGATCTCGCGCCGCTGGCAGGACGACCTCGATCGCCGCATTGCCGAGCTCGAGCTGCTGCGGGGGAAGTTGACGGGCTGCATCGGTTGCGGGTGCCTGTCGCTCGACACCTGTGGGCTCTTCAACGACGACGACACGGCCGCTCGACGAGGGGCCGGGGCCCGCTATTTGCTCGGCGATGAACCGCCGGCGGTCTGAGCCGTCTACCCTGGCAGGGTGGAACGCGACGAAGATCGTATTGCTCTCTTCCTCGACTACGAGAACCTCGCCCTCGGTGCCCGCGAATCGTTCGGCGGCATGCGGTTCGACTTTCGGCCGATCGCCGACGCCCTGGCCGAGCGGGGACGCGTCATCGTACGGAGGGCCTACGCCGACTGGTCCTTCTTCGACGAGGACCGTCGCATGCTCACTCGGAGCCACGTCGAGCTCATCGAGATCCCGCAACGTATGGGCGGATCTCGCAAGAACGCCGCAGACATCAAGATGGCCGTCGACGCGCTCGAGCTTGCCTTCGAACGCGCCTATCTCGACACGTTCGTGATCTGCACCGGCGACAGCGACTTCACGCCGCTCGTGCACAAGCTGCGTGAGCTCAACAAGCGGGTCATCGGCGTCGGCATCAAGGACTCGACCTCATCGCTGTTGCCCCCGGCGTGTGACGAGTTCCTCTTCTATGACACGCTCGAGGGAGTCGAAGCGGCTCCTCCGCCTCGTCGCCGGCGCCGTCGCTCCGAGCCGAAGCCGGACGCAGGGCCGCCGCCGGCCGAACGGGTGGAAGAAGAGCCGGCGCCCCGTCCCACCGTCGAGGATCTGTCGGTGCTCATTGCCCAAACCCTCGTTGGCATGCAGCGCAGCTCCGGCGGTCAGGTGTCGGCCTCGACGCTGAAGCGGACGCTCTTGCGCAAGGATCCGACGTTCACCGAGGCCGACTACGGGTTCCGAGCCTTCGGCGAGCTGCTCCGTCACCTCGCCGAGCGCAACGTCGTCGAGCTGAGCGAAGGGCCGGCGAAAGGCGATCCGGAGGTCTCGCTCCCCGAGCTCGTAGGTGGTGAAGCCGAAGCAGTCGCACTGCTGCAGAAGGTGGTCGCCGAACTCGAATCGAAGACCGGCCCCGTGGTGCTCTCGGGCCTCAAGAATCAGGTGCGCAAGGTGCAGCCGGACTTCAGCGAGAAGGCCTACGGATATGGCAGCTTCCTCCAGTTTGCGCGTGCCGCAGCCAACGAAGGCAACGTGACGCTGGAGTGGAGCGGGGAAGCCGACGACTACGTGCTCACCGCCACCAAAGGCTGAGTTCGCCGTCACCGGCGATCGCTACGCTGCTACCCCGGGTGACGTCGTCCTAGAGGAGAGCGTGCATGGCGAAGCCGGCGATCTTGTGCGTCGATGACGAGCCGGAGGTCGCCGCCGCCGTCGAGCGCGATATCCGAAGCCGCTATCGGGCCGAATACCGTGTCGTGTCGGCGACGTCGGGTGCCGACGCGCTCGAGACGGTCAAGGAGCTGAAGCGAAGAGGTGACGCCGTTGCGCTCCTCATCGCCGACCAGCGAATGCCCGACATGACCGGCACGGAGTTCCTCGCCGCCGCCATGGAGCTCTATCCCGAGGCCAGGAAGATCCTGCTCACCGCGTATGCGGACACGGAAGCGGCGATCGAATCGATCAACACGATCGGCCTCGACCACTATCTGATGAAACCGTGGGAGCCTCCCGAACAGCTCCTCTATCCGCTTGTCGATGACCTGCTGGCCGCATGGCGAGCCACGGCGGTCATCCCGTACGACGGCATTCGTGTTGCCGGTGCGCTCTGGTCGGCCAAGTCACACGACATCAAGGACTTCCTCGCACGCAACCGGCTGCCCTATCAGTGGCTCGACGTCGATCGCAGCGCCGACGCCGAGCAGCTCGTTGCCTCGATCGGCGGCGGCGAGCTTCCCATCGTCTTCTTCCCCGACGGGACCTGGGTGAGCAACCCCTCCGAGTCGGACGTGGCGGCGAGGGCCGGTCTCCACACCCGCGCCGACCACCCCTACTACGACCTCGTGATCGTCGGCGGGGGACCGGCCGGGCTCGGTGCCGCGGTGTACGGCGCTTCAGAGGGCATGCGCACCCTCATGGTCGAGCGTGCGGCGACAGGTGGCCAGGCCGGCACCTCGTCGCGCATCGAGAACTATCTCGGATTCCCCAGCGGCCTGTCGGGGGCGGACCTGGCCAAGCGCGCCACCGACCAGGCGACCCGGCTGGGCGCCGAGATCCTCAACGCCGTAGAGGTGACGCAGATCAGGGTTGAGGACTCGCACAAGGTCGTGCTCCTGTCGGACGGCACGGAGATCACCTGCAAGGCGATTCTGCTGGCGATGGGTGTCGCCACGCGGAAGCTGGAGGTGCCTGGTATCGAGAGGGTCACCGGCGCCGGCGTCTACTACGGGGCGGCGTTGACGGAAGCCCCCAACTACCGGGGTCAGCCGGTGTTCGTTGTCGGCGGCGCCAACTCGGCGGGGCAGGGTGCGATGCTCTTTTCCCGCTATGCGTCGACGGTGACCATGCTGGTCCGCAGTAGCTCGCTCGAGAAGTCGATGTCGCAGTACTTGATCGACCAGATCGGCGCCATGCCCAACATCGACGTGTGGATGCGTCGGGAAGTAACGGCAGTTCACGGCGATCCGCAGCTCGAAGCCGTCACCGTCATGAACCGGGACACGGGTGAGGAGGAGACGTTCGACGCTGCCGCGATGTTCATCTTCATCGGGCAGCGGCCCCACACCGACCTCGTTGCCGACCTCGTAGTCCGGCACCCATCGGGTTTCGTCCTCACCGGTCCGGACCTCATGCCGAAAGGGAAACGCCCCGACGGCTGGCCGCTCCGCCGCGAGCCGATGTACCTGGAGACGAGTGTGCCCGGAATCTTTGCCGCCGGCGACTGCCGCTACGGCTCGGTCAACCGAGTAGCGACGGCCGTCGGCCAGGGCTCGATGTCCGTGACGTTCGTCCACCGATATCTCGACACGACATGAGAGACGCGCTGCGCAACGTCGAGCTGTTTGCCGGCCTCGACGACGCAGACCTCGACCGGCTTCTGGCCAAGGGTGAGCGCGTCACGCTCGCCGCCGGCGACGTGCTCTTCGAGGAAGGAGCCGAGGGGGACCGTGCCTACGTGGTCGAGAGCGGCGAGATGGAGATCGTGAAGCGATCTCGGACGCGGGACGTCCTGGTCAAGACATCGGGGGCCGGGGAGGTCATCGGAGAGATGGCCATCCTCCAGGCGACGCCGCGCACGGCCACCGTGCGCGCCTGCAACGACGCCATGCTGCTTGCGATCGATGGGGATGCGTTTCGCACGTTCGTGCGGGAATCCCCGGACGCGGCGGGCCGAATGCTCGAGACCATGTTCGACCGCTGGCGTGAGACAGACTCTGCGCTGCGCGAGAGCGATCGGCTCGCCCAACTCGGTTCGCTCTCGGCGGGTGTGGCCCATGAGCTCAACAACCCCGCTGCAGCGATTGGCCGCGCTGCGGCGCGTTTGAGCGAGTTGCTGGCGGACGAGGAATCGGCGGGCCCACCGGAGTGGTCGGCCTTGGAGAAGAACCTCGGTGCCCACCCGGTCATGAGCTCGCTGGACCGCTCCGACGCCGAGGATGCAATGGAGGACGCCCTCCAATCAGCCGGTGTCGAGGATCCGTGGGATCGCGCCAGCACACTGGTCGATCTCGGGGTGACGCCCGATGACGTGCCCGGGCTGCTCGGGGCGGTTGCGGACCCGAGCACTGCGCTGGCGGCGCTGGCGAGGCGGCACCAAGCTGCATCGCTGGCGAGGGAGATCCAGGACGCCTCTGGTCGTATCTCCGCCATCGTCGGTTCGTTGCGCTCCTATACCTACCTGGACCGGGGCGCTCGTCAGGCCGTTGACGTGAACCGCGGGCTCGCCGACACGCTGGTCATGCTGCGGGGGCGCATCAAGCACCTCGCGGTCGCCACCGACTATGCCGACGATCTCCCGTTGGTCGACGGGCACGGTGGCGAGCTCAACCAGGTGTGGACCAATCTGCTCGTCAACGCCGCAGACGCCCTCGGGAAGTCGGGCCACATCCACATCCGCACCCGCCACGAAGGGGCCTGGGTCATCGTCGAGATCGAGGACGACGGACCGGGGATTCCCGAGGAGGTCAAGGACCAGGTGTTCGATCCGTTCTTCACGACCAAGCCGATCGGAGAAGGGACGGGCGTTGGCTTGGACATCAGCCGTCATATCGTCCAGGAGCAGCATGGCGGCGCGCTCGATGTCGAGTCGGAGCCGGGTCGCACCGTCTTCACGGTGCGCTTGCCGGTCGAGTGATGCCTGAGTCATCCGAGGTCGAGCGCCGTCACGGTCCCTTCGGACAGCCTCGTCTCATGCCCGGGCTCGAGGCAGCCGATGCCCCCGCGCAGCACCGCGGCGGCGATCGTGACGATGTTGCCTCATATCACGACACCTGATTGGGCCAGGCCTGCGGGCCGAAATGCGTCCCCTCCGTCTACCGGTCTGAGGAAGTTCCCGCTCACTCGCCGGGGTATCGGATGCTGCACTGGCGCCGGAGCTCCGTCATCCATTCGGCGATGGCGATCGTGTCGTCCAGCGGGTGACGTGCGCTTTCGGCGCGGCCGTCGACAAGGCAAGCGTGGAACTCGTCGATCTCGAACTGGAGGCCGCTCACCTCGTAGGACGTGTCGTACCGGGCGACCTGCTCGCCGCCGCGGTGGTGGGTCACGAGCGGCGAGTGATGGAAGGGGCTGTGGATACGGAGCCGCCCCGCGGTGCCTGCGACGGTCGCCTCCCAGGCGCCATCGGTCACCAGGCTCGAGGTGAGCACGGACAGTGCGCCGTCCGGATGACGGGACGTGACGCCGATTTGGGCGTCGACGCCGGTGGGAGCCAGTTGCGCAACCGCCTCGCTCGCCTCCGGAGGCCCGAGCAAGTGGTAGGCGAGCGTCATCGGGTAGATACCGAGGTCGAGCAGGCTGCCCCCACCCAGCTCAGGTGCAAACCAACGATTGTCCGCGGCGTAGGGGAGACCGATGCAGAAGTCGGCTTGGACGTGGCGCACCTGCCCGATGGCGCCGCTCGCGATCAATTGCTCGACTTTGGTCAGGAAGGGCTGGAAACGCATCCACATCGCCTCCATCAGCAGCACGCCTTTCCGGCGGGATGCGGTCACCATCCTCTCGACTTCGGCACCGTTCATCCCGAGCGGCTTCTCGCACAGCACCGGCGTGCCGGCCTCGAGGCCACGCACCGTCGCTTCGAGATGGCGGTCGTTGGTAGTGGCAACGTAGAGGGCATCGACCCCGTCTGCCCTGGCAAGATCGTCGTAGGTCCCGTAGGCCTCGCGGATGCCGAGCATGCCGGCGAACTGCGTTGCGCGTGCGAGATCGCGTGACGCCACGGCCACGACAGCAGCATCGGAGCGCGCCTGTAATGCTTCCGTCATGGATCGCGCCATGACCCCGGTACCGAGCACGCCCCATCGGATGGTGTCCATCGCAGACGGATCTTACGACGCAGGGCAGCAGGGCAGTCGATGACGCCGACTTCGGTGACGTTGCGTCCCGCCATGATCGAAGATGCGGCATCGATTGCGGCGATCTTCGGCCACTACGTGACGCACACCGTCATCAGTTTTCAGGAGACCGCGCCGTCGACTGCGGACTGGGCGCAGCGCATCGACACGGCAGCGGCGGAAGCGATGCCGTTCCTCGTCGCAGAGACGACCGGCGGGGTCGTCGGTTACGCCTACGCCTCGCCGTGGAAGACGTATGCCGGCTACCGGCACACCATCGAGGACTCGGTCTACGTCGACCACGCCCATGTGGGCCGGGGTGTCGGCCGGGCGCTGCTCGAGGCGCTGATTCGTGAGTGCCGCTCGGCCGGCTACGAGCAGATGATCGCAGTGATCTCCCTCACCCCGAACGTCGGTACGGCGTCGATCGAGCTTCACCGGCGGCTCGGGTTCGGCGACGTCGGCACGTTGCGCAAGGTGGGCTCCAAGCACGGCCACCGCATCGACACGCACGTCATGCAGCTGGAACTCTGACGTCAGGGCCGGTAGCCGCGTCCCTTCGGACCGAGATCGTGCGCCAGCGTGGCCCACACGGTGTTGACCCACCGGCACAGGATCGGCCGGGTCGCTCGGGGGTCGATGATCTCCTCGATGTCGAACGCCTCGGCCGTGCGAAACGGCGAACGCACGGCTTCGAAGCCGGCCAGCAGTTCGTTGCGGAGGGAATCCGGTTCGTCGGCCTCGGCGAGCCTCCGCTTGAAGGCTGCCTCGATCCCGCCCTCCAGGGGCAGCGATCCCCAGTCGCCACTCGGCCACGCAACCCGAAGGTGCGGTTCGCCGGCATCGACCATGGCGGCTCCGGCAACACCAAACGTGCGCCGCAGGATGAC
The DNA here is from genome assembly GCA_035458525.1 of Acidimicrobiia bacterium. Classification (GTDB taxonomy): domain Bacteria; phylum Actinomycetota; class Acidimicrobiia; order Spongiisociales; family UBA5794; genus DATHZQ01. Next base: position 25,196 of record DATHZQ010000056.1, on the reverse strand, counting down.
GACGAAGTACGGGATGCGCATCTGATAGAGCGCGGCGATCGCTGCTGCGCCGTGCCGGATGGTTGACGCCTGCTCGGCTTTGGATCCGACCGCAAAGCCGGGCTGGTCGACGAAGTTGACCACGGGCAGATGAAACGTGTCGCACAGATCGACGAAGCGCCGGAGCTTCTGCGCCCCGTCGGCGCTGAGCACGCCGCCTGCGATGCGTGGGTCGGCGCCGAGCACGCCGATTGGGTGGCCGTCGAGCCGAGCGAAACCGGTCACGAGGGCCCGACCCCATCGCGCCCCGATCTCGAAGAATGAATCGTGATCCACCACCATTTCGATGATTCGGCGACCGTCGTAGATCTGGCGGCGGTTGCGCGGTATCGCATCGAGCAGCGCTTCCTCGCTGCGGTTGGGGTCGTCGCCCGCTTCGATGACCGGTGGCATCTCCCACACGCTGCGGGGAAGGAACGACAGGAAGCGACGTGCGGCGGCGAACGCCTCAGCTTCGCTCTCGACCACGAGATCGACGGTGCCGTTGCGGCCGTGGATGCCGGCGCCGCCGAGGTCCTCTTTCTCGAGGTCCTCGTGCGTGGCGTACGCCACGATCGGTGGCCCCGCGACGAACACCTGCGACGTGCCGTCGACCATGACCGCGAGGTGTGACCCCGCGACGCGAGCGGCGCCGAGTCCGGCGACCGATCCCAGGGCGGCGGCGACGACCGGCACTTCGCTGAGCATTTCCATCTGATCGCGCCAACCCGGAAGCGGGGGAACGTAGGTCCGCCCCAAGTCGTGGTACGACTTGACGCTGCCGCCGCCTCCCGATCCGTCGACCAACCGCACGATGGGCACGCGCAGGCGCCGCGCCCGCTGTTCGGCATGGACGAGCTTTTCCCATATGGACGCATCAGCGGCACCACCGCGCACGGTGAAGTCGTCCCCGGCCACTACCACCGGGCGCCCGTCGATGGCCGCGTCGCCGAGCACGAAATTGGCCGGAGTGAATGCCGTGCGCCGACCGTCTTCGGAGTATTGAGCGAACCCGGCGACGCTACCGATCTCGGCGAAGGAACCAGGGTCGACCAGCCCGTCGATGCGCTGGCGCACCGTGAGCTTGCCTGCGGCGTGGTGGCGGGCGACCCGCTCGTCACCCCCCAGCTCGGCGGCCGCAGCCCGGCGATCTGCGAGGTCGTCGAGCTCCGGCTGCCATGTCATGAGCGGACGATAGCGACGGCGGCTTCCACCTCGCTCGCAGTGCGGTAGACCTATTTCGCAGCGCCACGGGTATTCGTAGGATCGAGGTCGCTGATCAGCACGGGAATGGTGGGACCCCCTCTCGGAGTGCCTTCGGGCCGCCGTCCCCGGGGCCCTCCCACCAGCCCGGCCGTGTAAGGGAGGCCCCGCTGGCCACGGCAACCGCATCCAGGCAACGCTCGTCGCTCCGTCGTGCGCTGCTCGTCGTACTGCCGCTGGCCGCCACTGCTGCCTGGGCGCTCTTCGTGACGATGTTCGGTCACTGGGAAACGGTCACCGCCAATTGGCGGTCGTTCGTGACCATGATCTTCGGCAGCTTCGTCGCAGGCTCGACTCCCCAAGGCGGCGGAGCGGTTGCCTTCCCGGTCTTCACGAAGGTCTTCGAGACGCCGGCCTCGGTGGCGAGGACGTTCTCGTTGTCGATCCAGGCCATCGGCATGGGGAGCGCGGCGCTGTCCATTCTGCTTTCCGGGAAATCGGTGTCGAAGCGTGCGATTGCCGGTGGCGGCACCGCCGCGATCGTCGGCTTCTTCCTCGGTCTGTTCGTGCTGGCCGATCCGATGACGGCGTTCTGGCAGTCGCGAATCCCCGAGAGCTTCGTCAAGGTGACGTTCACCGTGGTGCTCGCGGCGCTGGCCTATATCGTGTACCTGGCGCTCGATGAGGGTGAGTGCGGAACGTGGTACCTCCCGGTGTGGAACCGCCGGGTATGGGTCGGCCTTGGGATCGCGGGCTTGCTGGGCGGCGTGATCACCTCGCTGATCGGTTCGGGCGCCGACGTCTTTGCGTTCCTGTTCCTCGTCATCGTGGCCGGCCTGCACCCACGGATCGCGGTGCCCACGAGCGTGATCATCATGGCGCTGGTCTCGGTCGTCGGCCTCGTGACCCTGGGCCTCGGCCATGGCCAGCTCAGCACCGAGGTGGTGGACGGAATGGTGGTGGCCGTAGGTGGGTCCGCGATCGATCCGGTACCGGCGGCGCGCTTCGACGTGTGGGGATTGTGGATCTCCGCCGTCCCCGCCGTCATCTGGGGCGCTCCCCTCGGCACGATGTTCGTCCACTCGCTCAATGAGCGGCATCTGATCTCGTTCCTCGCGATCATGGCGGGCATCGAGGTCGTGAGCACGGCAATCTTCCTGCCGCAGCTTCGCAGCGATCCCTGGTTGCTCACGTATGCGCTCGTCGGTCTGGCCGTCTCGGTCCTGGCCGTGCGCTGGCTGCACGCCCACCGCGATGGACTGCTCGGCTCAGCGGCGCCGAGCAAGGTCGACGCGATGTTGCGCGAATCCGTGGCGGCACGACAGGCGGCGGAGCGGGCCGCCGACTGATCAGCCCGTGTCACACCGGCGGGGTAGGGTCGTCGTATGTCCAACACGATCTCTTTCCGCCCTGCGATGTTCACGTTCCTCAACGATCTGGCTGCCAACAACGACCGTGAGTGGTTCGCCGAGAACAAGGCACGCTACGAGGAACACGTCAAGGAACCCGGTCTCGAATTCGTCAACGACTTTGCGCCTTACCTCGAGAAGCTCAGTCCTCACTTCGTCGCCGACTCTCGCCCCAACGGCGGATCGCTGTTCCGCATCTATCGCGACACTCGATTCAGCAAGGACAAGACGCCGTACAAGACCAACACGGGTCTCCAGTTCCGGCACGAGGCCGCAAAGGACGTTCACGCCCCGGGCTACTACATGCACCTGCAGCCACGGCAGTGCTTCGTCGGGCTGGGTATATGGATGCCCGACGGTCCCGCCACTCGGAAGATCAGGGAAGCGATCGCGGAGGATCCGGCCGGCTGGAAGAAGGCCGCCTACGGCAAGAGGTTCACTGATGTGTTCTCGCTGGGTGACGAAGAAGGGCTGAAACAACCACCCCGTGGCTTCGATCCTGATCACCCGTACGTCGAGGATTTGAAGCGCAAGTCATTCACGGCTGGAGCCAAGCTCACACAGAAACAGGTGACATCCCCCGGCTTCATCGACGAGTACTTCAAGATGTGCAAGCGGGGCTCGCCCTTCATGGCGTTCCTGTGCGAGGCGCTCGGCGTCCCGTTCTAGTTCCAGCGACCAGCGATCAGCGACCGCCGGCCTGCAGTTCCTGGTGAGCGCTGGGGACGGTGCGGTGGCCATGGCTCGGCGTCGTCGTAGCATGAGCCGCCGTGCTGCGTAACCCGCGACGCCGTGTCGCAACAGACGAGGCCAGGGAGCGACCGAGTCGGGCGGATTTCGCCCAGTTTCGGCGGCTCTTTGCCTTCGTGCGTCCCTACCGGGTGCAGCTCGTGGCTGCATTGGTGGGGGTGCTCCTCGCAACGGCTCTGGGACTCGTGTTCCCTCGCATCATGGGGAACCTCGTGGACACGGTCGTCGAGCAAACCGGCGACGCAGCGGCCCTGAACCGCACCGCCCTGCTGCTGATCGGCGTCTTCTTCTTCCAGGCGCTGTTCAATTTCGTGCGCATCTACTTCCTTTCGGCGATGGGCGAGGGGATCGTCGCCGATCTGCGCACGAAAACCTACGCGCACCTCATGACCTTGCCCGTGAAGTTCTTCGACTCCCGGAAGACCGGCGAGATCACGTCGCGGCTCACGTCCGACGTGTCGGTGGTGCAAGCCTCCGTGTCGACGTCGCTTGCGTCGGCCCTCGCCCAGGGCATCACGCTCATCGGCGGCATCATCCTGCTGTTCGTCATCAGCGTGGAGCTGTCGATCACGGTGCTGGCATTCCTGCCGATCGCGATCGTCCTCGCCGCGTTCTTCGGGCGCAGGTTGCGGCGGATCTCTCTGGAGTTCCAAGACAAGATCGCCGAAGCCAACGCAGGGGCTGAGGAGTCGATCACCGCAGTGCGTGTGGTCAAGTGGTTCAGCGCCGAGCGGCTCGAGACCGAGCGCTACTCCGATGCCGTCCAGGCGTCGTACCGAGTGGCGCTGCGTCGGGCTCGGGTCCGGGCGCTCCTGGGCCCCATCGTGACGTTCGTCGCCTTCAGCACCCTGGCGTTTGTTCTGTGGCGAGGCGGGCGCCTGGTGATCGACGATCGCATGTCTACGGGCGACCTGGTGTCATTCCTGCTGTACACGCTGACGGTGGCGGGGGCGATCGGGACGTTCACCAGTCTCTACGGCGAGCTGCAGGAAGCACTCGGCGCAAGTCGTCGGATCTTCGAGCTCCTCGACGAAGTCAACGACCTCGCTGAGCCCACGAACCCGGTCACGGTGGATTCGGTCGCCGGGCGGGTCACGTTTCACCACGTGGGCTTCGCCTACTCGGATCGTGACGTCGACGTGCTCGACGGGGTGTCACTCGATGCGGCGCCCGGCGAGGTGATTGCGCTCGTGGGTCCCAGCGGCGCCGGCAAGTCCACCATGGTCCAGCTCATTCCCCGGTTCTACGACGTCACTGAAGGCGCGATCTGCATCGACGGTGTCGACGTTCGGCAGATGCGCCGCACCGAGGTTCGCCGCGCAATGGCGGCCGTGCCCCAGGAGACGCAGCTGTTCTCCGGCACGATCCTCGAGAATCTCCGGGTCGGGAACCCCAATGCGAGCGATCACGAGTTGCGGGCGGCGGCGGCAGCAGCCAACGCCGCCGAGTTCATCGAATCGTTTCCCGATGGCTACGACACCGTCGTTGGAGAGCGCGGGGTCAAGCTCTCCGGCGGCCAGCGCCAGCGGGTGGCCATCGCACGGGCGCTGCTCAACGATCCGCGCATCCTCATCCTCGACGAAGCTACGAGCTCCCTCGACAGCGAAGCCGAGGCGTTGGTTCAGAGCGCCCTCGAGACGTTGATGAAAGGGCGGACCACGTTCGTCATCGCACACCGACTCTCGACCGTCCGCAACGCAGACCGCATCCTGGTGCTGGACGAGGGCAGCATCGTCGAGGAGGGCACGCACGATCAGCTCCTCGCCCTGGGTGGGCTCTACGCCGATCTCTACGCCAAGCAGTTTCGTGACGACGACGAGGTCACAGTCGCCTGAACGGTGTGTGCCCGCGTCTCTGCCCGCGGTGCTTTCGGAAGCTCTCCTACATTCTGCCCACGTGAAAGAGGACGTTCGGACTTGAATTTGGGAACCCGTATCTGCCAGGGTGCGGTTGCCCATGACCCAGCCGCAGCCCCAAGCCCAAACAAGAATCGGCCGTCTGCCTGGTCCGGTACGCGCCATTCTCGTCGTCGCATTCCTCTACCTCTTCCTCGGCGGCGTCAAACTGCTCGAGACGGGAATCAAAGGCCTCGGCAGCGACTTGACGGACGCCCTGTTCGAAAACGTCACCAACCCTCTCGCGGGTCTCTCTGTGGGTGTATTGGCGACCGTGCTCGTGCAGTCGTCATCGGTCACGACGGCGACCATCGTTGGCCTCGTAGCGGCGGGCGTCGTCGATGTACCGACCGCGGTGCCCATGATCATGGGCGCCAACATCGGCACCACCGTCACCAATACGATCGTGGCGGTCACGCACATTCGGCATTCAGACGAGTTCCGCCGGGCATTCACCGCGGCCACGATGCACGACTTTTTCAACGTCATCGCCGTCGCCATCTTGCTGCCAATCGAGCTCCTCACGGGGTTCTTGTCGAATGCGGCCGAAGAGATTGCTCTGTTCATCTCCGGCGGTCAGGAACTCGGTGGTAGTTTCGACAGCCCGGTCAAAGGTGCGGTGTCGTGGTTTGCGGGGCAGGTCGAGTCGTTATTCGAGGTTTTCACGAAGAACGAGACTGCACTCGCCGTGCTGGCGATCGTCTTCGGCATCGTTGTGGTCTATGTCGCTTTGACGCTCATCACCAAGAACATGAAGGTGCTGGTTGCCGACCGCATCGAGCGGTCCCTGAACGCGGCGCTGGCGAGGTCGGGTCTGGTCGGCATGGCCGTTGGCACGATCGTCACGATTGCCGTTCAGTCGTCGAGCATCACGACGTCGATTCTGATCCCGCTCTGTGCCTCCGGAATCCTGCTCGTCCGCAATGCGTACCCGATAACGCTGGGTGCCAACGTCGGCACGACCGTGACGGCGCTGATCGCCGCCCTCGGTGCTGGTGCGATCAGCGGGTTGACGATTGCGGTGACCCACACGCTGTTCAACATCGCCGGGATCTTGCTCATCTACCCGTGGTCGAAGACACGCTACGTTCCGGTGGCAATGGCCGAGCGCCTCGCCGATCTGGCGATCCGGCGCAAGACGCTGGCGCTGCTCTATCTGGTCGGTGCGTTCGTCGTCGTGCCCCTTCTGATTATCGTGATCCTGTGAGCAAGGAGGACTGACATGGTGCTCGATTTTTTCAAAGGACGCCGAAGTGGCACGGCCATGGAGGAAGTCGAGGCCACCATCGTCGAGATGCTCCGCAACGGCCGCGAGGTCTACGACGCCGCAACCGCTGCGGTGTTCGGCGGCGGCAAGTCGAAAGAGACGAAGCGAGAGGTCAAAGGCACAGATCGGAAGATCAACGCATCCGAGCGTGAGGTTCGGCGGACACTCATGACCCACAGCGCCGTCACCGGGGACATCGACCTGCCCTTGGTCCTTGCCTACATGAGTGTCGTCAAGGACGTCGAGCGTGTCGGCGACTACTCGAAGAATCTGTACGAACTCGCCAAGCTCGGCATCGACTTCTCGACGGCCCCAGACGGCGACGAGCTGAAGCACTACCGCGATGCGGTAGGTCAGCTGATCTCCGACGCCGCCGATGCCTTCGAAAACCGAGATGTCGAACGTGCCCGCAGTCTGGTCGCCAAAGCGGACGGCTTCCTCGACGAGTATGACGATCACGTCGTCGCCCAAGCCCGGTCGGAGCGACCGGCGCTCGAAGCGGTGCCTCGAGCGCTCTTCTTCCGCTTCCTCAAGCGGATCACGGCGCACGTGATGAACCTCATGACGTCGCTGGTCTTGCCTGTCGACCAGCTCGACTACTACGACGAGGCCAAAGACGACCGGGACGACGCTCCGAGCTGAAATCCGGGCAGCACTCGCCTCAGGCGGCGAGCAACCCCGCTTCGATCAAGTCGCTGCGCAACTGGTCCACTGTCGAAAACTGGATGCCGCGCAGGCACGCATCGAGTGCGCACTCCAAGTCGATGAGCGGTCGTCGATGCTGAGCAGCACGCCTCCAACGTCGCAGAAGAGTGTTGTGATCACGATTCAGGAGCGAATCGCGGCGATCTTCTCCCCGAGCGTTGTATACAACTCGTCCATCGAGTCCGCGAAAGCGCGAACCCCTTCGGTCTGCAGCGTCGCAGTGATGCCGTCGAAGTCGATGCCGAGGTCGGCAAGCGCTGCGATCTCTCGGAAAGCCCCATCAACGTCATCCGTGAGCGCCCCGGGGTCGATCACGCCGTGTTCGACGAACGCTTCGATGGTGGCCGGCGGCATTGTGTTGACGGTGTTCGGGCCGACGAGCTCATCGACGTACAGCGTGTCCTTGTACTCGGGGTTCTTCGTCGACGTACTTGCCCAGAGCACGCGCTGCGGTGAAGCCCCGCGGGCTGCGAGGTCGCTGAACCCATCGCCCTCGAACAGTTCCTGGTAGCGGCGGTACGTCAGTTTGGCATTGGCGACGGCGATTCTGCCGCGCAAGGCCATCGCTTCGTCGCTGCCGACCTTCTCGAGCGCATCGTCCGCCTTCGTGTCGACGCGGGACACGAAGAACGAGGCCACGGAAGCGATGCCCGAAGGGTCCTCGGCGCGGCGCAACCCTCGCAGGTACGCCTGAGCCACGTTCTCGTAGTCGTCGAGCGAGAACATCAGCGTGATGTTGATGTTGAGGCCATCGGCGATGAGCTGCTCGACGGCTGGGATGCCCTCCGCGGTGGCCGGCACTTTGATCATCAGATTGGGGCGATTGACCAGCCGCCACAGCCGCCGGGCATCGGCAATCGTGCCGTCGGCGTCGTAGGCCAGTGAGGGCGCAACCTCGAGACTGACGAAACCGTCGGTGCCGCCGCTCTCGTCATACACGCCCCGCAGAATGTCCGCGGCGCCTTGGATATCTCGAATCGCAAGTTCTTCGAACACCGCTTGCGTCGATGCCTCACCGTCCATGGTCAGCACGCTTTGGATCTGCCCGTCGTAGGCGGCCGATGTCGAGATTGCCTTCTGGAAGATGCTCGGGTTGCTGGTCACCCCGCGGATGCCATCGGAGACGAGCGCTGCCAGCTCGCCGTCCGGTCCCAGCATCTCGCGGCGAATGAAGTCGAGCCACACTGATTGGCCGTTGTCGTGAAGCTCGTGAAGCTTGCCCATCGGACCGAGGTCCTTTCATGCAGGAACGTGGATGCGAGGTTCAACCGTAGCAGTGGGGTGGTATGCCCAATATCGAGGCGAGCCGCGTCAATCGGCGGGCGTGTAGAGGTGCCCGCCTTCGACGATCAGCGGTTCGAGCGGTGCCTTGGCGACGAACTCCGCTTGGGTGACGGCGATGCGCGGGTCGATCTCGACTGGTGCGACGCCGTCTTCCCCGGCCGGAGGTAGGGGTAGCCCGGCAGCCGCGACCCAGCGCCCATGCAGTGCACACATGTCGGCGCGTGAAGTCGCCGGTGAGTTCTCGCCTTCGGCGTTCTTGATCGGGCTGAACTCGACGGAGCGGTCGACTTCGAGGGTCACCGTGGCGTCGGAGAATCGCAGTGCGTCAAAGACGAAGCGCTCGGCTTTGTACGCCATTTGTTCGCCGGGGTTGCCCGCCTCGTCCACCACCTTCATCCGCTTGTGAGCGAGTGTCCATGACAGGCCGTCTGACCCGCCGACCGTGTTCGCCGCAAAGTCGACCGAGATCACATGCATCGCGATGCTCCCAGCGCTGTAGCGCAGCGAGCCGTCCTCGTTGGTTGCGCGGCGCAGGTCGTCCGGGAGGTTGGAGTACTCGATGCAGCCGTGCCTGCCGTCGATGATGGCGATGACGCCGACCTTCTCGTCTGCGCTGCGCCGCACGACTTTGGATGACATCCCGGCGCGTGCGAGCGAATGCAGGCCGAGGAACAGGGGATCGGTGGCCAGCACGAGGGGGTTGTCCACCTGGAAGTAGGACACGAGCTCGATCTTGCGTCGCAGCAGGTCGTCGAGAACGCCGCCATCCCGCATCGCCGAAAAGACACCCCCGTGCCCGGTTGGCGCCAGCGCCAGTGCTCCCGGTGAGGCCAGCAACGCCCTGCCGGACTCGTCGAGCGCCGGCAGCACGCCCTGCGTGAAGAAGAACACGTCCGCAGGGTCGAGCCCGAAGCAGTCGTGCTCGGAAATGAACGCTCTCGTCTCGGCGTCGTTGGCGGGTGACGTCATCACGTAGAAGGGAACCGGTTGGCCGTATCGCTCGTGAGCGGCGCGAAGCTTCAGGGCAAAGATCTCGAAGAGGCTTCGTCCGCTGACCGGCCCGGCGGGCACCGTACCTTTGGGCCCATGGAGGCCAAGGCGGGAAGCCTGTCCGCCGGCGACGACGAGGCATGCGACTCGACCCGCGGCCAAGAGTTGCTCTCCCTCAGCCACCGCCTGTGCCGCGTGTCGGGTCTGCTCGGCGGTGCGCTCCAGCGGGAACACCTCCGGCGGGCTGACCTCGCGGGAGCTGTCGGGACGCGGCGCCGCTTCCAGGACCCGGTCTCTGAGCTCGCCGACGGTGCGCCAGTCGATCGACGCGAGCTCGGCCACGAACCGGCCGCGTTGATCGGCGCCAAGCATGCCGGCGACACGGATGAGGTGCGCCTGGCCGGCATCGGTGAGCTGTTCGGCGAGCCGATCAGGGAGGTCCGACACGTTGGGGGGCGCGGTCATTCGTCGAGGTTCCTTCCGGACTTCATGCGTAGGGCTGGGGCGGCGTCATCCTACGAGGGCTGCCGAGGGCCGTCACGTTCAGACTTCCGCGAGCGTCGACTCGACCCGTGCGACGTGTCCCTTGGCGCGAACGTTGTACCACGCGTGTTCGACCTTGCCTGCTTCGTCGACGACGATGGTCGATCGAATCAAGCCCTCGTACTCCTTGCCGTAGTTCTTCTTGACCCCCCACGCTCCATAGGCCTCGGCCATCGAGTGGTCCTCGTCCGAGAGAAGCGGGAACGGCAGGTCGTGTTCTGCACGGAAGTCGTCGAGCTTGTCGGTCGGGTCGGGGCTGACGCCGACGATCTCGTATCCGGCCGCATACAAGGCCTCATGGCGGTCCCGGAAGTCGCACGACTCGGTCGTGCAGCCGGGGGTGAACGCTCGGGGGTAGAAATAGATGACGAGCCGGTGACCGGCATAGTCGTCGAGCGTCACGTCCTCGCCGTCTTGGTTGGGGCGGCTGAAGAACGGAGCGTCGCTGCCTGCTTCGAGCTTCATCGATCGATCCTCTCGCCGGGCTCACGAGGCTACCTGCTGGCCACGATGCGCCGCAGTCAGCCTGCTTGTTCGGTGACGCTGCGGATGCGTAATTGCCCGCAGGCGGCGTCGATGTCCTGCCCGCGAGTGTCGCGCAACGTCGCGTTGGCGCCGGCGTCGATGAGCGCCTTCATGAAGCCATCGATGCGGGCGGGGTTGGGCGGCCGGTCGGCCGTCAACGGTGTCGGGTTCAGCGCGATGACGTTGACGTGCGCAGCGAGGTTGCGAGCGATAGTTGCCAGCTTCACCGCCTGATCGTCGGAGTCGTTGCTGCCGGAGATGAGCGTCCACTCGATCGACACTCTCCGCCCTTTGCGCTCGGTGTAGTTGCGCGCTGCGGCAATGACGTCGGCGAGCGGGTAGCGATCGTTGAGGGGGACGAGCGTCGAGCGGAGATCGTCATCCGCGGCGTGGAGGCTCACGGCGAGGTTCACTTGCCACGGATCCTCGGCGAGTCTGCGCATCCCGGGCACGACGCCGACCGTTGAAACGGTGAACGAGCGAGCTCCGATACCCATGACCTCGATCATGCGTCGCAGCGATTCGCGAACCCGCGGGTAGTTCGCCAGCGGCTCGCCCATGCCCATGAAGACGACATTCGTGACCCGAGAAGGGGAGCCCTCCATTGGGCGAGCTCGCAGCTGTGCGTTGGCGAACGCAACCTGTGCGGCGATCTCGCCCGCTTCGAGATGCCGCTCGAAGCCGAACTGCCCGGTGGCACAGAACGTGCACGCCATTGCACAGCCCGCTTGAGAGGAGATGCACAATGTCGTTCGCCGCGGATATCCCATCAGCACGGCTTCGATGGACTTCCCATCGGGCGTGCGGAACAGCCACTTGCGGGTCCGGCCGCGGTCGGCCGACTGCTCGATCTCGACGGAGAATGGGTACAGGCCATCGGCCCACCGAGTGCGGATCTCGGCGGGCAGATTGCTCATCTGGCCGGCGTCGAGCACCGGGGTTCGATACAGCCAGGCGAGGAGTTGTTTCGCCCGGTAGCCGGGATGACCGGCGAGGAGCTCGCCGAGCGATTCGGGGTCCGGCAGATACGGACTCGACGAAAGCGAAGCGGGCGACGACACGATGTCGTCAGTTGTTCAGGTCGCGGGCTTGGTCGATCCACTCGAGGACGTGTGCCTCGGTAACGTCGATGCGCTCGGCGACCTGCGCCGGGTCTGCCTGGACCAGCTCTTCGAAGTTGGTGATGCCAATCTCCGTCAGGCGGTGCTCATATACCGGACCGATGCCCTTCACTTCCTGGAGGTCGTCCCGATCCTCCGCCGAGGTCGCCACTGCCGGGGTGCCGGCCTGCGCAGGCGAGGTCGCAGCAACGGACGAAGGCCCGCGCTCGGAGCGGAAATGCGGCGGCGGCGCAGGGTCGGGTTTGGGCATGGGCAGCAGCTTCTCGCGGAAGATCCACGTGACGGTGGCCCACACGGCGATGATCAAGACGATTCGAACGATCTTCTTCACAGGAATCTCTGAGGCGATGCGGATGCAGTGTATCGGCTCAGCCGAGCCTCGGTTGCAGCCGGGCTCCGTGCCCTAGGGCTTGCAGGACCATTGCTGCCACGGCTCGGTGAACTGGGAGTAGAGCCAGTAGGCCGTGGCGACGTTGGCCCCCGGGTCGAAGACGTCCGCCCCGGCCCAGCCGGCCTGAGGTGCGGCCGATGCCCACGTCGACGGGAGGAATTGGAACAGCCCCGACGCACCGCTGGAAGGGTTCACCGCATTCGGATCACCATTGCTCTCGCAGTCGATCACGCTCAGCGCCTCTTCCACCAGGCTCGCGGGCCAGTAGGCCGAGACGAGGCCCCGCCACTGTTCAACGGCCGCCGGATGATCGGCGGCCGGTGGCGGCACCGTCGTATCCGGTGGCGCGGTGGTTGTGGTCGGGGGAGCGGTGGTGGTGGTTGGCGGCACCGTCGTGGTGGTGGCGGGTGCCGCGGTTGTGGTCGTTGCTTCCGTCGTCGTGGTCTGTTCGTCCGCATCGACGAGTGAATCGACCTGCAGGGTCGGTGCATCTTCGGCTGCTGGCGCCTCGGTCGGTACCGGCGTCACCGACGTGGCGAGTTGCGCACCCAGAACCGAACCGGCGATCCTGCCCGACGCCGTCGGGGGAAGGACAACGCCTTCAGGCGTCTGAGCCGTTTCCACCGGAGTCGCCGAGAACGCGGCAAATCCCATCACCGAGAGCAGCAGGATGATGAGAACGCCAGCGAAGGCAAGGGGCGATCGGTTACGCACGGGGCGAGAAACTCCGCTCTTGACGACGTCGCAGGAAACGGCGACGGGGTCCAGCGCAGACCCATGAGCGCGCCAGGCTAGGCGTGGGTGCGTCGTTCAATCAAGCTCCTGCGATCCAGAATATGGAAAACAGCCAGTGGTCGCACAAGCTCGTACGATCACTTCGGGAGGTCTCATGCACGCTATGTCACTGCCTGCCGGGAGCCACAGCTATACGACGATTGACGCCCACACGGTCGGCGAGCCGCTACGGATCATCATCAGCGGTGTTCCGGCGATCCCCGGCACCTCGATCCTGGAGAAGCGGGCCTTCGCCGAAGCCAATCTCGATGGCCTCCGTCGCATCCTGATGTGGGAACCGAGGGGGCACGCAGACATGTACGGAGCCATCCTCACCGATCCGGTGACACCGGACGGCGATGCCGGAGTGTTGTTCCTGCACAACGATGGCTTCAGCACGATGTGTGGCCACGGCGTGATCGCGCTCGTGACCGTTGGGGTCGTCAGCGGGATGTTCGGTGACAACGTGGTACGCCTCGATACGCCGGCCGGTCGGGTCACGGCGACGGCTCACGTGTCGGGCGGAGTGGTGGAATCCGTGTCGTTTGTGAACGTGGCCTCGTTCGTGGTGGCGCAGGATCTCGAGCTTGCGGTGCCAGGGCTCGGCACCATCACGTGCGATATCGCCTACGGCGGTGCGTTCTATGTCTATGTGGATGCGGTGCGTCTCGGTCTCGAGCTGAGTCCGGCCAACTCGGAGCGAATCATCGATCTGGGCCGCCGGATCAAACTCGCCGCCGGTGCGGCTGTGGAGGTCGGGCATCCGGAGGGCGGCGCCGATCTCGGTTTCCTGTACGGCACGATCTTCGTCGGGCCGCCGGAAGATCCCCGCCATCACAGCCGCAACGTCTGCGTCTTCGCTGATGGGGAGGTTGACCGCAGCCCCACCGGAACCGGCGTGAGCGGCAGGCTGGCCCTGCATCACGCCAAGGGGGAGCTCGACGCGGGCGAGACGGTCGAGATCGAGAGCATCCTCGGTACGACGTTCTCGGGTCGCATCGTCGGCTCGACCGAGGTGGGTGGCGTGCCGGCGGTGCTTCCCGAGGTGACCGGATCCGCATGGATCACCGGACGCCACGAGTTCGTGGTCGACCCCAAAGACCCCCTGGGCAGCGGCTTCTTGTTGCGGTGAGTTACGAGGTCGCCGCCGCACCCGCCGTGGACACACGGGGATCGGCGGCGCCCGTGACGCCGTGTTCGCCGATCTCGATGGCGGCCGCCGGGCCCCAACCTCGTTCATACGCCTCGCCGACCTCGACGGCGTGGCCGCGAGTGCGCAAGCCGTCGAGGACGGAGGACGGCATTGTCGCTTCCACCCTGACCACGTGCGGTTCGTCCGGTCCCCAATGATCGACGATCCAGCGGGGCTCGGCCATCGCCTCGGCGAGCGGCAGGTCGTGCGCCATCCGATGTGAGGCGATCTGCAGCAGGAGTTGTGGCTGGTAGTCACCGCCGCGGGTACCGAGGAGCAATCGCAATGCACCGCCGTCGGTCCAGAGTGTCGGCGACAGCGTGTGCAGCGGGCGCCGCCCCGGCGCCAGCTCGTTGCGATGGCCCGGCTCGAGTGAGAATCCGGCACCGCGATTCTGCAGCCACACGCCGGTGTCTCCTGCGCCGACGCCCGAGCCGATGCCGTGGAAGTTCGATTGGATCAGGGAGACGCCCATGCCGGACCCGTCTCTGACACACAGGTAGGTGGTCCCGCCGGGTGCCGGGTGACTCGACGGCCACGGCGTCGCCTGCTCGGCGTCGATCCGCGCCAGGCGCGAGTCGAGGCGTGCCGGCGACACCAGGTCCGCGGTCGACAGCGGCATCGTCTCCGGGTCCGTGGTCAGCAGGTCCCGCTCCCAGGCGACCGCACGGTACGCCTCGATGAGCGCATGGTGGTGTGCCGCAGTGCCGTGTTGGTCGCCAAACGGCAACCGTTCGGCGATCCAGGATGCGGTCAGTGTGAGGTGGCCCTGGCTGTTGGGAGGTATCGTCCACGCGTTCAAGTCCCCCAGCCGCATGCCGAGAGGATCGACCCAGTCGGCTTGCTGCTCCCCGAGATCGGCGGCAGAGATGACGCCGCCGGTGATCGTCGAGATCGCCTCGCCCACCTTGCCGTTGTAGAACCCGTCCCTGCCACTGTGGCCGAGTTCGGCCAGCGTGCGCCCGAGCGCAGTGCTCTTGAGGACCTCGCCCGCTCGGGGCGTCACCCCGTTCGGATAGAGCTCGGCGGCTGAAGGCTCGCCGCGGAGCAGTTCAGCAAGCGCTGCGAGCGAGTCGGCCAACTCCGGTGCAACGGGGAAACCTCCGGAAGCCAGATCGACGGCGGGAGCGAGCACTTCGGCGAGGGACATCGAACCGTATCGGTCGAGGAGCGCCTCCCAGCCGTCGACGCACCCGGGGATCGTCACCGAAACCGGACCGCGCAGCGGGACGACGTCGTGGCCGGCAGCCCGGAGCTGAGCTGCCGAAGCGCCCGAGCCGGCTCGGCCCGAGGCGTTGAGGGCAGCCGGAGTGCCTGCTCCCGGTTCGTGGACGAGGGCGAAGAGGTCGCCGCCAAGGCCGCACGTGTCCGGCAGAACGACGCCGACGACTGCGTTGGCTGCGATCGCCGCATCCACGGCGTTGCCGCCCCGCGCCATGATTGCGACCGCGGCCTCTGAGGCGAGATGATGGGTGGTCACTGCGACGCCGTCGTGCGACGTGGTTTCGACGGTCAGCGGCATGCCGGACTGGCGAGGTGGAGGTTGAGCGGTCATCGGCCGAGGGTCCTTGTGTATTCGGGATGGCCCGGTAGGTTACGTGCATTGGTCTCGCTGCGGCGAGGTCAGCCCCCGGGCGGAGCGCTCTTCGAGCGTCGGGGAAGGCCTGTAGGCGACAGCAACCAGACCGGTTGCCACGTTTGGGGCCGTTGGGTCCCGCGGGGTTCCTGCGCAGGTGGATCCTTCGATGGGTGGCGGTCGGCGCAGGAAACGTGATGAATTCGACCGCCCGATCGCTTGCTTGGCCCGGCGCAATGGCGCTCGCCGGCGGCGGTGTACTTCTGGTGTTTGGCCTGCCGGCTCCGCTGCTCACGTGGGCGCTGCTCACTGCCACGCACGTCGTGCTGCTGAGGACTCTGCCCACTCCCCACCTCGCTGCGTGGCTCCCCCTGGTCGCCCTGAGCGCCGCAGTCGGCGCCGACGACAGTCTTCCTGCAGTGCTGCTTGCCGCGCTGATCGGCGTGGCGTTGGCCGGCCGGCCGTTGCAGCGTGGCGCAGCGTGCGCGGCAACTGCCGGGGTGCCCCTGGCGCACGCGTTTGCGGTCGCATCGGTCGGCGGTTTGCAGGTGTCGCCGGCGTTCTACTTCGCAGCAGGCGCCGCAGCGGGTGCGACATCGTTCGTGCTGCTGGGATCGGCGCAACGAGACAAAGGGCTCGCCATACTCCCCGAAATGAGCCTCGCCGGGGCCATCGCGGCGGGCCTCGGGCTTCTGACGGCGACGGCGGGGCCACTCTTCGCACCCCTCTGCACGGTTGGCGTGCTCGTCGCGGCCTCGGGTGCGTTTGCGCGCCGTGAGGTCGAGGCCGCCGAGGCCCACACCGTGGGAAGCCTGATGCGAGCACTGGAGATCAAGGATCTCTACACGAGGGGACACAGTGAGCGTGTTGCCGGCTACGCAAGGCTGATCGGCGCCGAGCTCGGCTTGGATCCGGTGCGGCTGGCCCGGCTCAGCGTTGCCGGGCTGCTGCATGACATCGGCAAGGTGGCCGTGCCGCGGCGTCTGCTCCGGAAACGGGACCGGCTTGCCGACCGCGAGTACTGCGAGATTCAGGCCCACGCGCCGGTGGCCGCAACGCTGCTCGAAGGCATCGGCTTCTTGGAGCCGGTCGTGCCGTTCGTCGTCGAGCACCATGTGCATGTCGACGGTGGAGGCTACGGCACGGTCGGTGACGACGGACCTTCGCTCGAGGCGCGAGTTCTCGCTGTCGCCGACGCGTTCGATGCGATGACGACCCATCGTCCGTACCGCCGAGCGCTGACCCGGGCGTATGCGGTTGCCGAGCTCCGTCGATGTGCCGGCACCCAGTTCGATCCCGATGTGGTCGCCGCTTTGGTCCACGTGCTCGAGCGCTCCGAATTCGTTCCCCCGGCGGTTGGCGTCGAATCCGACATCGCCGCTCGTCTTGCCGCGCTCGGCGTCCCAGACATCCCGGAGGTCATCAGTGCACGTCTCTGAACGGGTGGCGGAGCGTCGCGCTCCGTTTGCCTCGATGCTCGGTCGCGATGAGTGGCCGGCCCTCATCGCGTTGCCTGCGCTGTGCTCGGTGATCGTCCTCGCGGTTCCACTGGTCGGGTGGTGGGCGCTTGCGCTGGCGGTCGGCGTCTACGCGATGGGCTTCCGCTCGTTCGTTGTGGCGCGCAGCGCAGACGCCACCTATTCGCAGCTGGTGACGTCGCTGGGCCGCATCGCCGAGCTCAACGGCGCCGTCCCCGCCGGACACGTTGTCCGTGCCGCAGATCTGGCGCTGCTGATGGGAGAGCGGCTCGAGCTGAGCGAGTACCAGCTCGCCACTCTTTGCGCCGCCGCTCACGTGCGTACTGCGGGTTTGGTCGGGCGGGAGGACCCTCCCCATTACCGGCCGGGGTTCGGTCATCGATCGGTGGTCCGTTGGACGCAAGCGATTGTCGGGGCTGACGGGCGCCTCGGCGAGGTCGCCGAGCTGGTCGACGGCGACGAGTCAGGCGTCTTGGGGGACGTCATTGCCACCGCAGCGACGTACGACGAGGCGGTGCACGGCATGGGGATGACCCCGGCGGCCGCCTTCGGGCTCGTCTCCCGCGACGCCCCACCAGATGAGGCGGCCGTGTCGGCGGCGCTCGGAGCCGTGCTCATCGATCAGGGCGTCGTATTGCGCCAGTCAGTGCTCGAGAGCGGATCCGCCCTCGCCGTGGACGCCGTGGCGAAATAGCCGGGGGCGCCTACGGGTCATCGCTTCGAGGAAGACTCCGAGACCGATCGCAAGGAATACGTCGCCCATCGAGATCACCGTTGCCGGCAGCGGAATGAGATCTCCGAGGAACGGCAACCGGGTCGAGTCGTCGAGCAGGACATGCTTTCCGCTCAGCACAGGATCGGCGCTTCCGCCTGCGATCTCGACGGATGCCGGGAGCACCGGCATCCCGCCGTTGAGCGCGATGACGGTGAAATTCATCAACAGTCCGATGCCGGCGATCCACATCCCCGGAGCCATGCGGTTGATCGCCACCATCCCCAGGATCGACACGTAGGACACCAGCAGCAGTCCAACAGCGAGTGAGCTGTTCTCCTCAGGCAGCTGGGCAGCAATGATCTGAAGACCGAAGCCGATGACCAGCAGCCACCACGCTCGCGTCTCGACATCGAGCAGATGTTGCAGCCGTCCGCCACGCACCACGCCGACGAAGGCGGAGATGATGAGTACGAAGAGAACCCACGCCACGAGCCAAATCTAGTGGGCCGAGCTCCGGTCCCGGCGCTCGGCAGACCTATGCTCGCCGAGCCATGAAGCCGCTTGGAGGAAATGATGCTGCGGTACGAGACTGCCGGCCCCCGCGCCGTACTGACGATCGACGATCCCGAGCGGCGCAACCCGATGTCAACCGACGTCATGAAAGGCCTCGTCGACGGAGTGCGAGCGGCTGCGGACGATGACAACGTGCGCGTGATCGTCATCACCGGTGCCGGGGACAAGGCGTTCAGCGCCGGCGGCGACCTGGCCTCCGGATTCATCGACTCCCCGCTCGCCACCCACGGCGACCGCGGTGCCCTCGCCGATCTCCTTCGTGCCATGCGTCGGTGCGGCAAGCCCGTCGTCGCGCGTGTCAACGGGCATGCTCTGGCCGGAGGGTTCGGCCTCGCGGCGGCTTGTGACATCGTGATCGCAGTCGACCACGCCACCTTCGGTGCCCCTGAGGTCAAGGTCGGGCTGTGGCCGATGATGATCAGCGCGGTGCTGCAACGCCTGGTGCCACAGCGGGTGGCGTTCGACCTCATGTCCACTGGCAGGCGCATCGATGCGCACGAAGCGCAACGGATAGGCGTCGTGTCTCGCGTCGTTGCGGCGGAGGAGCTGGATGCTGCCGTCGACGAGACCGTGGCTGCACTGGTCGCGATCAGTCCGGCCATGATGGCGCTCGGCAAGCAAGCCTTCTATGCCGTTGAGGACATGCCCCTCGACGCGGCGCTGGATCATCTCCAGATCGGGCTGACCGCGGTGGCAGCGACCGAGGACGGCCCGGAGGGGATCAGGGCATTCCTCGAGAAGCGGGACCCGGTGTGGAAGGGCCGTTGACGCCGTTGCTCGTCCGCTGCGACATGCTCGCCAATGTGTGGCGGCTTCACGTTGCCCCTGGGGACGTCGTCGAGCCTGGCGATCTGCTCGTCATGCTCGAGTCGATGAAGATGGAGATCCCAGTGACGTCGCCGCGTGCGGGCACGGTCGCCCGCGTGCTCGTTGTTGAAGGCGAGTCGGTCGACGAAGGCGACGCGCTGCTGGAGCTGTCCTAGCGCCCCTCAGCCGAAAAGCTGAGACACGTCCTCGGCGAGCGACTCCTCGGTCACCAGGCCGAAGTGACGCTTCGCAATCGTGCCGTCGGGATGGATGAAGAAGGTCGCCGGCAACCCGAGCGGTCGGTAAGCGTCGTTCACCTCGTTCTTCTCATCGAAGCCGATGATGTACGTGACACCGATCTCCTCGGCGAACCGCTCGGCCGACACCACGTCGTCTTGGACGGCGACACCCACCACAACGACTTCCGGATTGGCCGCGGCGAATGCATCGATGGCGGGCATCTCCTCGCGGCACGGAAGGCACCAAGACGCCCATAGGTTGACGATCACAGGACGCCCGTCATCTGCGAGGTGTTGCGACAACGTGAAGGCGCCGCCGCCGGCCGTGATCACCGAGAAATCTGGAGCGGCATCGTCGCCGGCGGGGGTCGGAGCCTGCTCGGCGAGCTCCTGAAGCGTCGGTGCGTTGTCGAGTGCGGCCTGCGGCGTCTCCGCGGTCTCTTGCGGCGCGTCGTCGGACAGCAGCCAGATCGCCGCCACGACCAAGACGACGACCGCACCGCCGATGCCGAGGGCGAGCCGGCGGCTGTTGGGTTGTGCGGTCGACGGTTTGTCGTCGTTGAAGGTCTCCGCCATCGCACAAAACGTTAGTTACGGCTCGGAACAACCCGATCGCTCTGACGGTTGCCCGAGACGATTCCCAGGCAGAGGTACGATCCGACATGAGCTTTTTCACCCGCAAGCGCGAGGAGTTGGTCGCCAAGGGCATCGATCCGGCGCGCGTCCCGCCCGGCCAGTACCACACGGATCGATTCCCGGTCCTGCACGCCGGCGTGGTTCCGAATGTCGACCTGACCACGTGGGACTTCGCCGTCGACGGCCTCGTCGGCGAGCCGAAGAGCTGGACGTGGGACGAGTTCCGAGCGATGCCTTCCGCGGACCTCACCGCGGACATTCATTGCGTGACGAAATGGACGAAGCTGGACACACGTTGGGAGGGCGTGCCCGTCGGTGCGGTCTGGGCGCAGCTCGATGTCGATCCGTCGGCCACCCACGTGCTCGTGAAGGCGTATCACGGGTTCACGGCCAATCTGCCCATCGAGGACTTCCTGCGCGAGGGCAACCTCTTTGCTCACACGTACGACGGTGAGCCGCTGGACCTCGACCACGGCTTTCCGCTTCGGCTCGTGGTGCCGCACTTGTACTTCTGGAAGTCGGTCAAATGGGTGCGAGGCTTCACCGTCATGGACCACGACGAGCCCGGCTTCTGGGAGCGCAACGGCTACCACATGTACGGTGATCCGTTCATGGAGCAGCGGTTTTGGGGGGACTGAGCGGGGTTCGGGCGGCCGTCTTCGACGTGGGCGAGACCCTCGTCGACGAGACGAACGGCTGGCGTGGGTTCGCTGCGCACGCCGGTGTGCCCGCGGAGCGCGTGTTCGACGAGCTCGATCGTGCGGTCGCCGAGCGCCGCCATCACCGGACGGCGCTCGAAGCAGCCGCGGGTCGGCCGCTGGTGCCGGGGGAGTTCTCCTACGTTCCGACGGCCGACGATCTCTACCCAGATGCGGTCCCGGTGCTGCGTTCGCTGATCGATGCCGGCTTTGCCGCGGGCATCGTTGGCAACCAGCCGGAGACGATCGAGCCGTTCCTGGTCGGGCTCGATCTGGAGCTGGCACTGGTCGGCTCGTCGCAACGCTGGGGTGTCGAAAAGCCCGACCCCGCGTTCTTCGAGCGCATCTGCAGCGAGCTGGGGTTGCAGCCAGATGAAGTCGCCTACGTCGGCGACCGCCTCGACAACGACATCCTCCCGGCGGCGGCGGCGGGACTGAGAGCCGTGCTCGTGGTGCGAGGTCCGTGGGGCCGCCAACATGCTGGTTGGCGCGAAGCGGAGCAGGCCGACGTGGCGGTGGAGGGGCTCGTTGCGATACCGCGACTGCTCTCTCAGCAATAGCGGAGTTGATGGCAATCTGGGGAGAATAGCGGAGTTGATGGCAATCTGGCGAGGCTGGTTGAAGTCGACTGCAATCACAATGCGGCCGCGCCTCGATAGCCGACATCAGCGCAACTCGCGCGTCTACGATTTCCCCGACCTGCGAACGTCGGTAGAGCGGTCGCAGCAAAGGTAGGCCGTTGGCCGGGAGGTGTGAGATGGGGTTCACCCATTGGATGGAAGTGGACGACCAGACCGATGACGCGGTGGTGTTTTCGTGTCCCGAACCAGGTTGTGGGCGCCGAGTCGTCGTTGGCGGGGATTCCGGTCTGCTGGTTGTGGATCAGGGCGACTTCCATGCCCGCCACGTCGGAGCGGTTGGTCCCATCGGGCTCGACGCCTCGATCGCCGGCATAGCCTGACAAGAAGGACGCGTGCAGGCCGAGTCGTGAGTGCGAGCCAGTGCTGTGTCACACATGGGTACCTACTCGTCTCAGACAAATGTCTCCAGAGGTTGCCGCTTCCGGCGAAGTCCTCAACATCATCTCGAGTTCGTACACGCCGCGCGCGAGTCCGAGGTGTCCGACAGGAACGATGAGCTGAGTCGAAATCGGGTGACGTCCCTCCGTGTGCGAGATCTGCCGGCGCTCGTCTGAGCCAACCTCCCGGACGGTGACCGTCGCCGAGTATGCGACGAGGTCGGATGCGGTCACGTCAGGTCCTAGGTGCGAATCAACAACGTATTCGAAGGTGTCGGTGCCGCCGCCGATGACGAGATCACTGTGTGATGTCGCGGTGTGTGCCTCTTGCGGTGAAACCACGGGAGCGACGTCCTTCCCGTCGTTGATGTCGCGGAGATTGAGGCCGGCCTGTTCCGCAACGAATGTCTCGAGTCGGGATGCGGACCAACCGCGCCACCGCTTCTCGGTCTGGCTTCTGACATGCGTAACGGTCGAATCGGTGATACTCCCGGCCCCATCGTGTGCGACGGTCAAGACGAACGACTCGCGAGTTGTTGTTGCGAGGCTCTTCGCTTCGGCGAGTGAGTGCGTCGCCCGAAACCCGCTCCCGTCGTCGGGCGCAGCCAAGCGCCGAGCCTCCTCTATCCATCCATGCACCTGGTCGAGCGAAAACGGCAAGGGTTCATTGGATAGGTTCGCTACTGCCTCTGCGCTCGTCGCCGCCAACTGGTCGAGGTCCTCGATTCCGAGTGCTCGAAGGTGCGCTTCGCGTGCGGGACCAATCCCTTCCACCCGGAGTAGTGACTTGTCGGGATCCATGCTTGCTCCTCACCGGACGTCGCCCGTCCCACAGCCATGGAACGGGCGACGCTCGTCTCGTGCAGGGTGTCAGTCGAGATTCTCCACCTGGATGACCGGGGCTTCGCTGAACCCGATGATGTCCGTTGGCCCTGCTGCGGCGCCGTTGAGCCACACTGTCGTGATCAGCTTGTACACGCCTGAAGCGTCTGCAGGGAGATTCTCCGGCAGCGTGTTCGCCGGCACGTTGACGGTGACGGAGTACTCGTAGCAGTCGGTGCCGCACGGCGTGTAGTTGGTCACGTCGACCTCGGCGAATCCGATCTGCATCTCAGGACCGGGGCCCATGGATTCCGCGAACACCTTGATTTGGAAGTCACGATCGCCGCCCGGGCCCTCGTACAGCCAGAGCGGTACATAGATGCCGGACATCTGCCACGTGACGACCACCTGGAACGGCTCTGTCGGATCGAGCACACGGTTGGGATGCAGATCGGGATCCAGCACCTGAACGTCCGTGAACTCACCGTGTATCAGCACGGTCGAGCCGACGGTGAAATCGGGGTCGAAAGGCATGCCTTCTCTCCTACGTCCACGAGCCTCACCTCCGAGGCCCTCAGCTATGGACAAGATCGCACCACGCACTTAGCCGGCGTGCTAGCCATCGCGGTGGTCGGTCGCTTGGTCGGCTGTCCTAGGCGGCGCGCCGCTTCCTTCGGGCGGACTCGGTCAATCCTGGTACTCAGCCTTGGCTTTTTGGAAAGCTTCGACCGTCTCTTTGGAGGGCCGCACGCCGAGCACGTGATCCAGGGTTCTCCGACAGAGATCAAACTGCCGCAGCGCTCGACTGTGCTCGCCCATGTGCGAGTAGCTACGAATCAGGAGCCTGTGCGCGGGCTCGCTGCAAGGATCCTGCCGGAGCATCAGTTGACCGATGCCGACGCATTCGTGGCCACGCCCTTGTGTCTCGAGCAGTGCCGCCATTCGCTGGAGGACTTCGAGATACGTCGTGCGGTGGGTTTCGCGATGGATTATGGTCCACTCCTCGTACGGACTGTCTGCAAGGAAGTCGCCGGCATAGATCGATGCCGCACGGCGGTAGAGAACGAGGGCTTCATCGACGTGGCCCGCTGCATCCTCAACCGTTGCACCGTGGGCGGCACGTACGAAGTCGTCGACGTCCACTTGAACCTCGAGTTCCGGAGAGATTCGGTATCGACCTTGGTGATGCTGGACGACGTCCACTTGGGAGACGCTACGAATGCTCCGCCGAAGTGAGCTGAGTGCAACATGCATTCGGTTTCGCGCCTTTCCGGGCTCGATGTCCTGCCAGAAGGTGTCCAAGAGACGATCGCGTTCTGCGGAATAGCGCTCCTGCGCAACAAGGTAAGCGAGGATCATCGGGGGAATTCGCCCTTCCCATGGCTCGACTCGCTCACCGTCTACGGTGACCTCGAACTGGCCGAGCATGCGAACGTGGAGTTGGTGGCGCGACTCGCTTGCTGTCTCGGTCTGGTTGTCGGCGGGCTCGGCCGATTCGAGGCTTGGCCGCGGGCGATCTTCAACCCATCCCTCTCCGGTCGATCCCTCTCCGGTCGATCCCTCTCCGGTCGATCCCTGGTCGTAGGTTGCTGCACTACGAAGCTTGATGACTGGTCGCGGGAGGAGCGGCAGCTCCAGCTGTTGACGCAACACGCTTCTCCAGAGCGGTCTGAGCCAGAACCAATCGTCGGCCAGGGCTATGAGCCAAGGTCGCAGAGCCGAGCCTGTTACGTCGCCGCCGAAACGCGGGCTCCAGTAGCCGAGCTCGACGGCTACCGACAGTGCCTGGAGTTCGGCCGGAGAGCACGTCCGTAGCATCTCGTTGCTGAATGCCTGGTGAAATGTCCGACGGTTCCGTCTGCCACGCAGCAAGCGCATGATGGCCGAGGGGTCGCGCGCCACCGTTGCCGCCAGAGCGTCATGCCGCAACGCTGTCCGACCCCCGGTGACCCGGAGCAGGTCGGCTACGGCCGGAACGCCGAGCTCGGACACCGCACGCTCGATCATCGGTGTCGTCGTCGTGCTGTCGGAAGCAAGGTGGGTCTTGCTGATGCCTCGTGCGAGGGGCGGCAGGCGATGCAATCGGGAGTGGGAGATCAGGACGACCCGACGGGTCTCCGACGTTGCGGCCCCCTGGACCAGGCGCAGTGCGGAGGCTGCCGACACGCGACCGTTGGTATTCTCGATGACGAGGGTGGTGGTCGGACGCAAACGGTTCGCAACGGTGGCGCCCAATTCGGCTGGTGCGAGTGCCGATCGGAGATCGGCTCGAGCCAGTGGCGCAAACTCCGACAATGCTTCCGCCATGCACGCCGGGTGCATTTCGAGTTTGCTGAGGCGAAGCCACGCCACGTCCTCTCCGAGCACTGCGGCAACGTTTTCCGACATGATGTAGCCGGGTGGAGCGTGGACGACGTGGAGTCCCGGCTCCCGCAATTGCTCGAGGGCAGGTTGGGTCAGCGGCCCCTCAGGGGGTAGGGGTCGAAGCGTTCGTACCGCCAGCATGTGGTGCCCCCGTCCTCGCGCTGGTCAGGAGTTCACCTAATACGAGGCTATACGACGCAAAG
>DATHZQ010000055.1:0-2544 GCA_035458525.1 Acidimicrobiia bacterium | reverse complement strand
CGCCGTCCCGATGAGCTATCACTTCGGCGACGGCACCTTCTGGATGGTGACGTCACCCGAGTCGCTGCACGGCCGCCTGATGGTGCGGCGCGGGCGGGCAACGATGACGGTCCAGTTCGAGAGGTGCGATGGGCGCAGCGTCTCATCGGTGCGGGCGGTGGCCAACGGGGTGCTGTCATCGTTGAACGCCACCCGCTCGACCACGTCGGTGTGGTCTTGGAGGGGATGACCGATCGGTTCGCCGCCAGTTCGACACGGTCAGTCACGCCCGTGCCCTCTCGACCTCAGCGGGACCGCCACTATCAGTCTCAGTCGCAATCGTCATACGAGGGATCCCTCCAAACCCACCAGCCGAAGCCGTGGATCATCAGGACCGCCCCTACCTGGACACACCCTGCAACGGTCTCACAGGGGTCCCTGTGCGTCAGAGTTCGTCTTGCCTGCCTCGACGGTTGAGCCTTCGGGCTCTAGTGCGTGCGGTGGGCCGCGTACGACTATGGCGGCGAGGAGGCCCGATGGTGGTCCGGTTCGGTGCGGTCGCGGTGGCGATCCTGCTGGTTGCCAGCTGTGGGGGTAACGCGGACCAGACGGCGTCCAGCAGGTTCTCAACGACGTCGGACTCGAGTGTCACCACGCCGACGCATATCTCGGCCACTTCGTCGACCATCGACGCCGTCATAGCTGGGTGGGTGGACAGCTTCGAAGTCGCATGGTTGACGATCAATGAAAAGTACTTCGACCCGGACATCGGAGGTGTGGACTGGCAGGCGGTCCACGACAGGTACCTGCCCCAGATCAGCGAGGCGTCGACCGGCCTGCATGCGCTCTACCTCATCAACACGATGTTGTGGGAGTTGGATGTGTCCCACATCGGCGTCGCCCCGCCGGACGACCCCACCCAACTGAACTCGCAGCTTTCCGAAGGGGAACTCGGGCTCGACATCCGGTTGTTGGACGAAGAGTGGGTGATTACCGAGGTCAAGCCTGGGTCGCCGGCAGCGGCGGCAGGTCTGCAGCTCGGCTATCTGCTCGAGACGATCGGTGCCTACAACGTCGAAGCCCTTGTCGCACTTGCGCCCACGATGCCGCCGCGCCACGAACGCGGCATCCGAAGTGGGATGATCAACATCGTGCGGTCACTGCTGTACGGCGAGCCGGGTGCTGCAGTGACCATCGGGTTCCGGGACGGCGACGACGCGCCAGGAGAGGTGACGCTCACCTTCCGGCAGCGGGAACGGCTCCCGGGCGCTGAGCCGATGGCGCCCAGCGTCCCGGCGGCGTTCACGACCCTCGAGGTGAATCGCCTCCAGGGAAATATCGGCTACCTCCGATTCGACGCCTTCGGCCACGGCATGCTGCCTGCCCTGCTAGACACCGTGGACGCGCTCCAGGACACATCTGGCCTGATCATCGACGTGCGCGGCAACTATGGCGGGACGTTCCATGTCCGGAAACCGCTGATCGACCGACTTGTGAACGAACCGGTCCTGCTGCAGATATCCCAATGGAGGGATTCCCGCGAGGAGGTGTACGTCGAACCGGCAGAGCTGACCTACGACGCGCCGATCGTTGTCCTAGTCGACGTGCTGAGCACGTCATCGGCCGAGCTGTTCGCCGGCACCCTCCAGGCCATCGGGCGGGCATTCGTCATCGGGGAGTCGACCGCCGGCCGGGTCCTGGTCCAGGGAATGGCCGAGCTGCCCAACGGCGCCATCATGATCTACCCCGAAGGCCAGCCACTCCTGCCCGACGGGACACCTCTCGAGGGCCACGGCGTGATCCCCGACCTGGCAGTCGATCTCCACCGCAGTGACCTGCTCGCCGGGACCGATCCACCACTGCAAGCTGCCATCGACCACCTGCGAGCCTCCGCCGGCTGAGCCGGGCAATCCGCAGGTTGTCTTCGCCCCTCCGGCACCATCGCCGACTACACGCGGCCGGGATTCGACGAGGACCCGGCCGTCTTGGTGGTAGGTGAGGTCGATCCGAGTCGACCATCAAGCCGGCAGTGTTTTGGGTTGATCTCGACAAGGTCGACCTCACACCCGGAGCGGCCATCAAGTCGGTTGACGTGAGTGGACCCAAGATTCTTGGCGGCAAGATCTCCGGAGAGTTCGAGACGGCCCAGTTCCGGCTCACCCGACTCCCGCGCTCGGGTTCGAGATCCAAGCACACCCACGAGTGACCGGGATCCTCAAGCCATGCCTGGAACTCCACCGCAGCCGCGTTGTCGCGATTGCAGTGACTGATGAACCCACACACGGTCGACTACCGAGTTCCGGTTCGATGCAGCAACAGATTGGCAGTCCCACCATGGTTGGCAGTCCCACCATGGTTGGCAGTCCCACCATGGCCGGGCTACTTGCCCAAACCCGCCGAGCAGCGGCGACCTTCGCCATCATGCCGATCGCAGGCGGCTCATCCCTCCAGATGTGGCCCAAGGTGGCCTCATGGCTGACGGCGAGGACATTGACGGAGATCAAGACTTGCCACGAGATCCCTTGCCGCCGGCGTCGAAGTCGCGATCGCCTCGCGACTTGCGAG
>DATHZQ010000054.1:0-22861 GCA_035458525.1 Acidimicrobiia bacterium | reverse complement strand
ACCCCGATCAGGACCATCAAGGACAGTGTTGCGGTCAGGAGGTCCTTTGGAGTGATCTCAACGATGCCGATCTGGATCGCCGACTGGGCGGTGTAGTCCCGGAAGAACCGAGGCGTGCCGCCGAAGATGAACAGGTAGACGTAGCGGAGGATGAGGGACAGGCCGATGGTCACGACCATCTGCGAGATGAGCCCGGCGCCGCGGCGCCGCAACGGGCCGAAGATGAACTTGTCGAAGGCCCAGCCGAGTGCGGCGCCTCCGATGATGGCGATCAAGGCAGCGATGATCAGGTTCACTCCGGCGCCGAAAGGCGCCGGCCACGACTCCATGAACCCGAACATGCCGGCGAAGCCGTAGAAGTTGAAGAAGTAGGCGATGAGCATGCCCCAGCCGATCAGCTCGCCGTGGGCGAAGTTGACCAGTCCGGTGGTGCCGAAGATCAGCGACAAGCCAATGGCCATCATCGCCAGGAAGAGCCCGAGCTTGAGGCCTTCGACCGTCAACTGGGCGACCTGCCTCAGAGAGATGTCGGCGAAGAGGCCTCCGCCGTCACTGTCACCTCCGCCCTCACCGGCTTCAGTCGAGAAGATCACGCGACTTTGCTGACCCGCTTCAACGGTCACCTCGGCTGGGTTTCGCTCGGGGTTCGTGAGTGCGATGCCTTCAGGCAAAGTGTCCGGGTCGACCTCGACGCTGTACGCACCGGGGCCAGGCAACTCCAAGACGAACGTACCATCGGCATCCGTTGTCGCCTCGCCGACCACATTTCCCGACTCGTCGGTCACAGTGACGGCGACGCCCTCGGCGAATGTGCGCTCACCGGTCTCGGGGTCGTCGTAGCGAATGGTGCTGGTGACGGACTCGCCGCCCTGTGCAAGAGCGATGCTGGGAATCATTGCGATCACGGCCGTCAGTGCGGCAAGCGCCGCAAAGAGCACGTATCGCTTCATCTGCGAGGCCTCCAGCCTTGTCCCGTCATTGGTGCGGCACGTTAGCTCTTGGCACCCCGTCGTTGCGACCAAGAATCATCTGCCCCTCGATCGGTAGTGTTCCGGCGTGGACTTCGCACGGTATCTCACAGCGATTCGGTCGGACGGGGAACGCCTCGCCGCGGCGGCCGAGCTCGGGCTCGACGCCGCCGTGCCGTCCTGTCCCGGCTGGACCGTGGCCGACCTCGTTTGGCACACCGGCCAGGTGCATCGCCACAAAGAGGCAATCGTGCGCGGCGGGATCACCGACGACGAGCCAGAGCCGGAGGATGCGCCTGCGGAAGGCCTGATCGAGTGGTACCGGGACGGGCTCGAGCATCTCCTGAACACCCTTGCGGCAAACGACCCGGCCGACCCGGCATGGACCTGGTACTCGGAGGACCAGACCGTTGGCTTCTGGTACCGCCGGATGGCGTGTGAGACCCTCGTGCATCGGGTCGATGCAGAGCTGGCGCACGGCGTGGTCACCGATGTCGATTCCTCGCTGGCGGTCGACGGTATCGACGAGATCATTTCGGTGATGATGGAGGGCTATCCGCCGTGGGCCGACCTCTCGTTCGGGAACTCGAGCATCCGTGTCGAGACGACCGACAGCGCGACAACCTGGACGCTTCGCTACGTCACATTCTCGGGGACCTCGCCGGTAACGGGAAAGAAATACGACGCCGAGCCGACGTTCGTGTTTTCCGACATCGCCAACCCGTCCGCCGTGGTGAGGGGCGAGAGTGAGGACGTCCTGCTCTATCTCTGGGGCAGGCGCCCGGGAGACGGTCTCCAGGTCACGGGACAAGCCGACATGCTCGACGCCTTGCGCACCGTGGCAGCCGACGTGACGCAATGACGACCCAGCCGTCCGTTGCCAGCGAGATCGGCCGCCTCCGCACCGTCATGGTGCATCGCCCCGGCATCGAGATCGCCCGGATCACCCCGGACAACAAGGAGGCCCTGCTCTTCGACGATCTGTTGTGGTTGGAGCGAGCGCAGGAGGAACACGACCGGTTCGCCGACGGCATGCGGAGTAGGGGGGTCGAGGTCCTCTACTTCGAGCAGCTGCTCACCGAGGTGCTGGCACACTCGGACGTTCGCACCGAGTTGCTGAGCCAGGTCATCACCCCGGCCGAGTGCGGACCGCGCGTCGCCGACCAGCTCACAGCCGCTTTGGCCGACGTCCCTGCGGACGATCTCGTCGACGTGCTGCTCGGCGGACTGCTCGAGCGCGAGTTGGAGGAGCTCGGTGTCGACCACCTCTATGCGGATCTCGTAGCCGACCGGTTCCACTACGTGCTCCGCCCCTTGCCCAACCTGCTGTTCATGCGGGACAACGCCGCGTGGATCAACGGTGGATTGAGTCTCAACGTGCTGGCCACGCCGGCCCGAGCGCGCGAGTCGTTGTACGTGCGGGCGATCTACCGGCACCACCCACGGTTCGCCGACGTCCGGTTCCCGGTGTGGTTCGGCAAGGAGGCGACCGATGCGTACCCGGCGACGATCGAAGGTGGCGACGTGCTGGTTCTCGCCGAGCACGTGGTCATGATCGGACTGGGCGAGCGGACGGCTCCAGCTGCCGTGGAGATTCTGGCGAGGCGCCTGTTCGCGGAGGGAACCGTCGAAAGGGTCATCGTCGTGCATCTCCACCACGATCGGGCCGTGATGCACCTCGACACGGTGTTCACCATGGTCGACTCGGACAAGTTCAATGTCTTCCCCGGTCTGCTCGACAGCGTCGACGTCCACGTGCTCACGCCGCGCCCGGGCGGCGGCGTCCACGTGGAACATCCGCACGATCTCGCCGGGGCGCTCGCCGAGGCCCTCGGCCTGCAAGGTCTCGAGATGATCCCGACCGGCGGGGACGCCATCGGCCGCCTGCGGGAGCAGTGGGACGACGGCAACAACACACTGGCGCTGGAGCCAGGGGTCGTCGTGGCGTATCAGCGCAATCAGGAGACCAACCGCCGCCTCCGCGAGGCCGGCGTGGAGGTGATCGAGCTCGACGCCTCGGAGCTCTGTCGCGGCCGCGGCGGCTCCCGCTGCATGACGCAGCCAATCGTGCGCGACCCCGTGTGACGGCTGAGGCACGTCACCTGTTCGCTCCTTGGATCTGGCGCCTCGGTACGCTCCCGTCATGGCAGAAGTGACGGTGGCGGTGTACGGGTTTCGCGACGAGGCGGAGATCTCGCTGGCGCATCTCGCTTCGTTGGGTATCTCGGGCAGGGTCGCGGCGGACGACGAGGGCGGACTCAACCCGGGCTTCTTCTCCGACTACTCCGTGCGGCTCGTCGTGATGGAAGCGGATGCAGCCGCCGCCCGCAGCGCACTTGCAGAATCAGGCTGACCGCTGGTGAGGGTCCCGCAGCAGATCCACGATGCGATCCTCCAGCACGCTCGCTTCTGTGCCCCCCTCGAGGCCTGTGGGTTGCTCGCAACCGACGGCACCGGTGCGTTGCGCATGGTCTACTGCCTCACGAACGTCGAGAGGTCTCGCCGCCGTTTCACGGTGTCGCCGCAGGAGCATTTCAAGGCGTTGCAGCACGCCGAGCGCAGCGGCTGGAGCATCGGCGGCGTCTTCCACTCCCACCCCACGGCGCCGGCTCGACCATCCGTGGTCGACGTAGCGCAGGCGCTCGACCCGCGTTGGCTGTACGTGATCGCCGGACCGCTCGCCTCGCCTGAACTGCGTGCGTTCACCATCGCACGTGGAGAGGTGAACGAGCTCGAAGTCGAAGTGGGTTGAGCCGATCATTCCCCCGGCGGTCCTAGCCTGCGGCTCATGAACGATGTCGACCACGGGCTGCCGCCGCGCCATATTCTCTATGCGCTCGTTGGAGCCGGTCTCCTCGGAGTCATGGGTGTGTTCGTCTTTGCGTCGGGGTTGGTCGTTCCCTTCTGGGCAACGGCCGTGCTGGTGCTCGTGTGGCTGGTTGCCGTCGTCATGTCGGTGCGATCCTGGAAGGCGCGGATGTTCGGTCCGGTGATGTGGGGTGTGGTGGTCGCGCTCTTCTGGGTGGCGTTCGTTGCCGGCGGTGAGGCGATCTTCGGATGGAGCGCATGAGCCTGGAACTGACGATTCTCGGCTGCAGCGGGAGCGGCCCCGCTCCCGGTAATCCCGCCTCGGGCTACCTCGTGCGCTCGGCTTCTACGTCGGTGTGGCTGGATACTGGCCCTGGCACGTTCATGGCACTGGGCGAGCACATCGACCCCGCGCAGGTCGACGCCGTCACCATCAGTCACCTGCACGCCGATCACAGCAGCGACTTTCTCGGCTTCAGTCACTACATCGCCTACCGCAACACGCCGCCACGACCGATTCCTGTCTTCCTCCCTCCCGGCGGAGTCGCCACGTTCGCGGCGTACCTCGGGGCCGGACCCGGGCATGCCTTCTTCGACGTGTTCGACCTCGAGGAGCTCGCCGGTCCCGCCGAGCGGCGTGTCGGCGACATCACCCTCACGTTCGCCCCGGCCGAGCACTCGGTACCAACCAACGCCGTCCGCTGCGAGAGCGGGCAGCGCACACTCACGTTCTCCGGTGACACCGGTCCGGGCGGTGGCTTTGCGGCCTTGGCGACCGGTTCGCACGTGGTGCTCAGCGAAGCCGGCCTCAATCCTCCCTCGCCCGGTGAGGGCCCGCAGCACCATCTGTCCGGTTCGGACGCGGGGCGGATCGCCCGGGTGGCCGGAGCGGGCCGACTGATTCTGACACACCTGGCGCCTACGCTCCGGGCTGAGGACATTCACGCTGCGGCCGCAGCCGAGTTCCCCGGCGAGATCCTCTTGGCAGAGCCGGGGATGGTTGTCGCAATCTGAGGAAGCGAGGCGGAGATGCGAGACGGCAGGGAGGCAGGCG
This sequence comes from Acidimicrobiia bacterium, assembly GCA_035458525.1. GTDB lineage: Bacteria > Actinomycetota > Acidimicrobiia > Spongiisociales > UBA5794 > DATHZQ01. The sequence continues at coordinate 18,031 of DATHZQ010000054.1, read as the reverse complement.
AGCTGCGACCCGTTGTCATCGAACGGGGTTACACCGAGATGACACCGGGATCGGTACTGATGTCGATGGGCAGAACCAGGGTGCTCTGCACCGTGTCATTCGATGAGGACGTTCCACCATGGATGCGAGACAGGGGCGAGGGTTGGGTGACGGCCGAGTACTCGATGCTGCCCGGGTCCGGCACCGAGCGAATCTCGCGAAGGTCGATCAGTGGAGGCCGCACCAAAGAGATCCAGCGGCTCATCGGCCGATCGCTGCGGGCTGCGGTGGACATGCAGGCCATGGGTGCGGTGACTGCCAGGATCGACTGTGACGTCTTGCAGGCCGATGGCGGCACCCGCACCGCTGCCATCACGGGAGCCTGGATCGCACTCGCCGATGCCTTCGACGCCCGCATCGCCGCAGGCAAGATGGCCACGTCTCCGATCACGGATCACGTGGCTGCCGTTTCCGTGGGCTTGCTCGGCGACGAGGTATGGCTGGATCTCGCCTACACGGAAGATGTCGCAGCAGACGTCGACTGCAACGTCGTCATGACGGGGTCGGGGCGACTCGTCGAGGTGCAAGGCACGGCCGAAGGAACGCCCTACACCCGCGAGCAGCTCGATCGCATGCTGGACTCGGCGGCTGCAGGGATCGGTCGTCTCGTCGAGCACCAGACGACGTCGCGGGCGTGAGCCACCTGCGCCGCCTCGTCGTCGCTTCGCAGAATCCGGACAAGCTGGCTGAGATCGAAGCAGTCCTCGCCGGGCTCGACACGCCTCCCGAAGTCGTGCGTGGCTTGTCATGGGGCGAGATCGAAGAGACGGAGCCCACGCTCGAAGGCAATGCGCTCTTGAAGGCACACGCAGTGGTGGCGGCGACGGGCATCGCCGCGCTGGCCGACGACACGGGGCTGGAGGTGGCGGCGCTGGGTGGGGCGCCGGGCGTCCGCACCGCTCGGTACGCAGGCGCCAACGCCACCTACGAGGAGAACGTGGCGCGGCTGCTCGACGAGTTGGACGGCGTCGCTGATCGTGCGGCCCGCTTTCGGACGGCGGTCGCCTTGGTCGACGTCGCCGGGCGCGAGATCGTCGTCGAAGGTTCGTTGAGCGGGCGGATCGCGAGAGCCCGCCGAGGCGAGGGTGGCTTCGGGTACGACCCCGTCTTCGAGGTGGACGGGCGCACGCTCGCCGAGATCCCGCCCGAGGAGAAGAACCGCATCTCGCATCGTGCCCGGGCGCTTCATGCCCTGGTCGAGGTGCTCCGCACTCGTTCGGAGGCGTGAGGATGCCGCCTTCGATACGATCCAGTCGGAGGCTGTGTGGCAACGGTTGAGCTCGAGGACGTCGGCGTCGTCAAGGGAGGCAGCACGCTGCTCACGCATGTCGATCTCGCCGTCGCAGACGGTGAGCTCCTGGCCATCGTCGGGCCCTCCGGCTCAGGGAAGACCACGCTGCTGCGTGCGATTGCAGGCCTCGACGCTCTCGTATCGGGCGTCGTCAGGATCGGTGGACTCGATCAGGCCGACGAGCGCGTCCGCGACATTGGGATGGTGTTTCAGGACAACGTGTTGTTCCCGAATATGAACGTCGAGCAGAACGTTGCGTTCCCGCTCGAGGTCAGAAAGGTGCCCACCCAAGAGGTCAAAGACCGGGTGTGGGCCGAGGGGAGGGCGCTCCACATCGACGATCTGATGGCTCGTGACCCCAAGCAGCTCTCGGCAGGACACCAGCAGCTCGTCCAGATCGCCCGTGCCATGGTGCGGGCGCCAGACGCGTTTCTGATGGATGAGCCGCTGGCCCGGCTCGACGCCAAGCTGCGGATCCACATGCGGGGGGAGCTGAAGATGATCCAGCGCGGCTACGGCGTGACGACGCTCTATGTCACCAACGATCCGGTTGAGGCGATGTCGATGGCCGATCGGATCGCCGTCATGGAGGCAGGAGCGATCATCCAGGTCGACGCGCCGTCCGAGGTGTATCTCCGGCCCCGCACCGTCACCGTGGCAGAGCTGATGGGTGCGATCTCACTTTTCGACGTGGCGGTCGAGCCCGCGGCCGACGGGAGCTGGCTGGCGCATCCAGGATTCAAGCTCCGGTCGTGGGCACCTGCACTGGATGCGTTCACGGGTCAAGCGGTGAAGATCGGCGTGCGTCCCGAGGATGTCGAGGTTGCCGACGTCGCCGACTTCGTTGCGACGGTCCGCTCCGTTGAGCACCTCGGGGCTTCGCACGAGGCGACCGTGGAAGTTGCAGGCGACCGCCTGCTCGTTCGTGTGCGCGGGCCGATGCTGCGGTCCGGGGACTCGGTGCGGCTCCGGATCGCACGCTACATGGTGTTCGATCCGGCGACAGGGTTGGCGTTGCCGACGTGACCGTCCCGTCATCAGCGTCGCAGCTCGCACCGCACGTCGATCGGCTCGTTGTCATGGTGCACCACGGAATGCGCACCCGCCGCCGCGACGTTGCCGCAATGCTCGCCGGCTGCGGCCTGCACTCCGCGGCGCTGCTGATCGATCTGCGGCCTCTTCTGCTCGATCGGCAGGTCATCCCGACCGAAGCCGTCGACGGTTTCACGCGCTTTCTGCCGGCCGACCAGACCGCGCACGTCATGCTGCCCGCGAAGCTTGCGCGGATTCCCAGCTAGAAATCTCGGCCCATGCGGTAGAACTCGTCGTTCGGACGCATCGAGGTGAAGTTGGCCATGCGATTGGACAATGCGAAGAACGAAGCGATGGCGGCGACGTCCCAGATGTCTTCGTCGTCGAAGCCGTGGCTCAGCATGGCCGTGAAATCGGCGTCATCGATCGCATCGGCCCGCTGGGACACCTTCATCGCAAAGTCGAGCATCGCGACCTGGCGCGGCGTGAGGTCGGCCTTGCGATAGTTCACGGCAACCTGGTCGGCGATGAGGGAGTTCTTGGCCCGGATCCGAAGGATCGCGCCGTGTGCGACAACGCAGTACTGGCAGTTGTTGGCGCCCGATGTGGCGACCACGATCATCTCTCGTTCGGCCTTCGAGAGGCCGCTGTCCTTCTCCATGAGCGCATCGTGGTACGCGAAGAACGCTCTGAACTCGTCGGGTCGGTGGGCAAGAGCCAGAAACACGTTCGGCACGAATCCTGCCTTCTCCTGGACGGCCATCACGAGCGCCTTGATGTCGTTCGGGAGATCGTCGATGGCCGGTACCGGATAGCGACTGATGGCTGTCTCGCCCACGAGGTTCGCCTTTCTGCTGGAGGTGCGGACGGAGGGACTCGAACCCCCACGGGACTATGCCCACCAGGACCTAAACCTGGCGCGTCTGCCAATTCCGCCACGCCCGCGTGCCGCAACATTGTCGCAGAAACGAAAACGGCCCTCGCGTGTTGCGAGGGCCGCTGGTGGGTCGCCCGGGACTCGAACCCGGAACCTGCGGATTAAGAGTCCGATGCTCTGCCAAATTGAGCTAGCGACCCGCCGGCGAGAATAGCCGAGTGTTGGCCGGTGCCGGTCAACGGCCCGGCCAAGCGGGCGCCACCAAGTGCAAGAATGGTGCGACGGGCTGTAGCGCAGCTTGGTAGCGCACCTGCTTTGGGAGCAGGGGGTCGCCGGTTCAAATCCGGCCAGCCCGACGCTTGATGCAATCAGGTTGGGGTTCGCTGCAAGCGAACCCCAGGTCTTGTGTGGGTGGTGGTTCGGCCAGCCCGACGCGTTATGCAATCAGGGTGGGGTTCGCTGCAAGCGAACCCCAGGTCTTGGCGTGTGGGCAATCATCAGAAATGATGATGACGGGTGGTCCGCCCCCGTGCGAACGTGATCCCGACTACCGGTCTGGGAAAGACAAGGAGCGGCGTTGCCGCGACGCTCCTGATCGTGTTTCCACTGGTGCGGTCCGTTTGGTAGGAAGCGGCCGATTTCTCGGGTCGTGCGACCATTCCGACTTCCCTCGTGGATCTCGTGCCACCCCCAGTTGCACATCTCGGTCCGGAGCAGAACTAGCGTCCGACTTGGACCAGGAGGATGAACGTGGTGGGATCACGGGGGCTGTTCGCCCCTTCGTCTATCGTCCGTTCTATGGCGCTCGAATTCAAGGCCGCCGGGGACGAGGCGACCGCGATGCAGCGGGCTCAGGAGTCCGGCTGCCTACCGGAAACGGTGCTCGCCCTTGCCGCACTCACCGATTACCGGATTGTCGGCAGCGAAGCCGACAACGGCATTCTGCGCATCGAGGAGTCGTGGCCGGCCGCGTGGCGGATGCAAGCCACCAGAAGCCATCGGGCGCTTGCCTTTGGATGTCGTGACGACATCGACCTCATTCTTCGGATCTTCTCAGAGTGGCAGGGTGCCCAATCTCCCGATGGCTGGTGCGCCATGTGGTGGGTCAACCACGCGATGATGCACCAGGTCGAATCAGACGTCGGCGCAGTATTCGGGAGTCTGGCAGCGGCCGGCCCGTTGGGGATGCGGCGACCCGTCGATCCCAATCGTGCACCTCAGGTCCGCGAGGCGCTGGCCGACGCGTTTGACGACGCGTTCTTCGAGCGCGTTGGGCTCGCCGAGTATCGACCCTTCGGGGAAGATCCTTCGGCCGGCCGCCCGTATCGACCGAGCAACGGCGTGCTGATGGAACCGGGCGAGCGGATCATCGCCCTCGGCAGGGACCGCGAAGCCCGACTCCTCGAACACATCATTTCCGTCGATCAGAGCGGCGTGGCCGATGATCCCCTTGCCGCGGTGCGCCACCAGTGGCCCGTCGGAAGCGTCGTCGAGATCAGCACCCTCGGCTCCGTTACCGCCGGGCGCATGGTCACCGATATTCTCACGCTGCACCGGGGATTCCCATTCCCCGAGGGTGCCACGCCGACGACCCTGGAGACGCCCCCCTCCACCCCGAGCATTCTTGCGGCGCCGGCGCATGGATCAGCCCCCATCGACGTTTCTTCCAGCCTGCGCGTTCGCATCGTCGGCTACCGCGTGAACGACCAAGCCGAAGCGGTCTTGGTCGTCGATCCGATCGCCTCGGATGCTCCGATCGACCCGGCGGATCATCCGGACCTCGGCACGTGGGACGACATCGAGGTCACGGTGCGTGGCGTGACGAGCGATCACTTTGGGGCGCTCCTCGAGCTCGGTCGCAACGACGGCTACGGGAGCTTCTTCGTGCCTCCCGGCGCCGGGCTGTCCGATGCAGACGCCGGATTCGGTGAACGCCTGGTCGAAGGCGCCCGCCTCACCGCGCGTGTCTTGCCCGAGCCCCCCGCGGGCGACTTCTTCACCGTGTCGTTGTTGCCCGAGGCGATTCGTCACCTCGAGTCGATGCCCGGCATCGACAACCGTCGTCCCGTGCCCGCAAAAGTGATCCACAACGGCAGCGGATTGGGGACCGTCACGGTCGAGCTCGATCATCGTGATGCTGCCACCGGCATCTCGCATCGCCTCGATGTGGAGCGTGGCCGGCTGATGGAAGGCTTTGCCTCCGTGGTCGGCGCACCCGTCGATGTCGTACTCCGCCCCGACCGCTCGCGAGCTCGCAGGCGGCTTCCCGCAGACGATCAGATGCGCACGTTCGTCGCCAACAACTCCGACGTCTTTGCGATCGCGAACGGCTGGGTCGAGCTGTCGCCAGCACCCCCCGACATCGCGTCGGTCGTCGGCTTGTTGACGATCGATGAGTCGGACGCCTGGGAGCGCGAAGTTGTTTGGTTCTATGAAGACAACTTGCACCTCGAGGCGGCGTTGATCGGACCGGCGGGAGATCCGCAGTTGTCCGAGATCGCCGCAACGTTGCCCGGTTTCATGGTGCAGCACCCCAGCAGAAGCGCGACAGAGGCGGTCGTCGAGCCCGTCGTCGTGCCGATCGACGCTGAACGGCCGGTCGAGTCCGATCGGATGGCCGACGTCGTGGAATTGGCGCCGCGCGCAGCATCGGAGCCGGTGGTACCTGCCCCGGCTGCGCATGTGTGGCGGATGATCGCTCGACTGCCGGCCGGCAGCGTCGCCAGGGTCGAGGGTCCCGGTGGCGCCGCGTTGCGTGAGTTGCGGGCAGGGCCCCAGGTTCTGGCCGTCGTCACCGACGACGACATCGTCACCGTTGTGGCCGAATCCGGGCGGGCGGCCCGGTCTGTGATGTCGGAGATCCAGCGTCTGATTCTTCCCGCCAAGGGCAAGCTGATCCTGCCGCCCGGCGGTGCCAAGCGTCTCATCGGCATCGACGGCACGACGCTTCGGGCGCTCCAGGTGAAGACTGGCTGCGAAGCACATGATCCAGGCGATGGTGAGCTGTGGATCGTCGAAGGACCAAGCCATGCGGCGGTCAAAGAGTTCCTGCGGATGGCGGCCGAACAGGTACAGGGCGTCATCGGCCGGGTGACGGATATGCAAGAAGTCGAGCTGCTGGCGGAGGAAAGGGTGCCGCACAGTGAGGTTGCAGGCTTGCTGTTTGCCCAGAATGGTAGACCGACCGATGCTTCCGGTTCTGGGCCGCCCATCGTTGACCGTGGGCTGGTCGCAGAGTCTGTTGCGGCCGAATCAGCCGGCGAACAGGCGGACGGCCAGGTGCGCAAACGGGCCCCGATTCGGCCGCTCAAGCGCTCGGCCCCTCTCGAGATCGAGGACGTGCCCGATGCCACTTCCTCCCGCGCGGAGCGGAAGGAAGCCAAAGCAGAGGCCAAACAGCGAGCGAGGGCCCAGCGGGCCGAGCGTCGCGCCGCCAAGGCGGAGCGGAAGAACGGAGCGGCCGAACAAAGGCGTGCGGACAAGGCCGCCGCGGCGGCTGTGGTCGAGAGGGCCGACGAGGTCGAGGCGTCCGTTGAGGCTGACGACGGTCGGCGGACGCCCATAACCCCGAGGGCCTCGAAGACCCCTGTCGGTCCATCGACCACCGTGAAGGGCGTCGCACTGATCCTTGCGCTTGCGGCAGTGGCCGCAGCGCTGTGGTTGGTTACGAGCGACTTCTTCGGAGATGAGGAGTCGGCGCAGGCAACGCCAACGACCGTGCCCTCCGCTGCCGCCGAGCAGCCGGACGCCGCCACGGCGAGCCCGATGTTCGCAGTGCTCGAAGACGTTTCGGCGATCGCACCCGAGAGCTGCTGGCTGGCCGTGATGGCCACCTGGGACAACACGGCGCAAGCCACCGAGGGCGTGCAACGCATGCAGTCCGTCGGCCTCCCTGCGACTGCAACGCCATCCGATCTCGTGCCGAACTGGGCCGCCAATCGAACGGTAGGTGTCGTACCGGTCGAGACAGCTCCTCAGGCGGCAGAAGCCGTGGCCCGAGCGGGTGACGTTGGATTCCGCGGCGTGGCGATCGAATCATCTCTGGCGGGTTGCGCCGATCTCGACATCGTCCCTGCGGGAAGCAGCTTGGGCTATGTCGATGTGCCGTATTCCGATCCGGATCAGGCGGCGATTCAGTGGATGGCCAATGTGTCACTCATGGAGCCCTGCAATCCACCGCTCGATGATCAGTTTTGTCCGGAGGCATTGGTGACTCGGGGCGAGCTGGCCTCGGTGCTTGCCGCTGCGCTCGTAGAGCCACCTGCTGCTCCCGACGGCCCGACGGCGCCTGCAACCTCGGGAGATCTTGCGTCGGCGCTGGGGACCGGAGACGGCGATTCGGCGACCCCGCTGCTCCGCCGCGACCTCGCCGCTGCGATGCTGACGGCGTACCAAACCGGCCGCTGACCGAGAGGCTCGAGCGCAGAGCCAAGGCGTGCTCCCGCAACCACCACGGACTTGCTCCGGGCAAGTCCGCCGCGCCCCCGGAAGGATTCGAACCCTCGACCAAGAGCTTAGAAGGCTCCTGCTCTGTCCACTGAGCTACGGGGGCGTGGAGGCACGCCAGAATGTGGCGCCGAGTGGACCCCCGCCGGCAGCGGGGCGTCGAGCGGATGACGGGAATCGAACCCGCATAACCAGCTTGGAAGGCTGGGGCTCTACCATTGAGCTACATCCGCAGGATGGTTCATGAGGTTAGCCCAGCACCTGGTGGCACAGGATCACGGCGTGGCCGGTGCGGCTAACCTTCCCGGTTCACATGGTGGCCGTAGCTCAGCTCGGTTAGAGCGCCTGGTTGTGGTCCAGGAGGTCGCGGGTTCAAATCCCGTCGGCCACCCCAATCTTCGCTCACTTTTGTTCGTTCGAAGATCGGCGGCTCAGCCGGCCGGCTTCGATAAGTCAGACGTCAGAGAGAGAAGATTCGTACAAGAGAGATCTCGAGAATTTGACGGCAGACGTCTGACGTCTCGGGTCGCAGCAACTGCGTACCCATGAACCAGACCGGAGATGCACCTTTGAAGACCGATGTGATCGAAGCCGGGCCATTCGAGCGCCTGCTCACGCTGCACGTAGCGGAAGCAGAACTCGAGGACGCCAAGAACAGAGCCGCCCGCAAGCTCTCCCGTGAGCTCAAGATCAAGGGCTTCCGCCCGGGCAAAGCTCCCCGCCCCGTCGTCGAGCGGATGGTCGGGGCCGAGACGCTCCAGAACGAGGCCCTCGAAGAGGCGCTGCCGGCGATGGTCGGCTCGGCGCTCGACGAGACGGATTTGGAGCCCGCGACGACGCCGCAGATCGAACAGGTGACGCCGGCCGACGCAGGAGGGGTGGACGTTCAGGTCAAGATCACCCTGTGGCCGACGCTTGACGCTCCTCCCAGCTTGGAGCGCAAGATCACGGTCGATTATCCCACCGTTGCCGAAGACGAGCTGAACGAGCAGATCGACCGCGTGCGCAGCCAATATGCCGAGCTGGAGGACGTCGAACGCGAGGCGGACGAGGGAGATTTCGTGATGATCAACCTCTCTGCTTCTGCAGGCGGCCAGATGCTCGAGGACGTCAACGCCACCGACCTGCTCTACGAAGTCGGTTCACGCTCGTACATCCCCGGCCTCGACGAGCTGCTGATCGGCGTGTCCGCAGGTGCGATCACCGAGGGTCCCGCGGTCCTGCCGCCCGGGTTCGGCGAACGCGGCGGCGAAGAAGTGACGTTGAAGGTGCTCGTCAAGGGCGTCAAGGGGAAGAAGCTTCCCGAGATGACCGACGAATGGGTGTCCGACGTCTCCGAGTTCGAAACTGTCGAGGAGCTCACGGGCCAGCTCGAAAAGAGTCTTCTCGCCATGAAACTCAACGCCACTCAGGGCGTCTACCGCGACGGCGTCCTCGAGGCGCTGATCGAGGACTTGGATCTCGAATTGCCCGAGGCATTGGTCGACGCCGAGATGGAAGCGTCGCTGCACAACATGGCGCACAGTCTGCAGTCGCAGGGTCTCGACCTGGCCACGTATCTGCAGATCACGGGGATGGACCAGCAGGTCTTCCTCGACGACCTACGCGGTGGTGCCGTGCGGTCGCTCAGCACACGGGTCCTGTTGGATGCGGTTGCGGCAGATGCGGGTTTGACCGTCGAAGACGAGGACCTCGACGCTGCCATCGCCGACATGGCCGCCTCGTCCGGGCGTGACGCCGGCGACGTCAAAGCCGCGCTGGAAGCGAACGGTCAGGACAGTGTGCTGGCGGGTGATATCCTGAGGCGGAAGGCGCTGGACCGGGTGCTCGAGTCTGCGACAGCCGTGGATGAGGACGGCAATCCGGTCGACCTGACGATCGACCTCGGGCTCGACGATGAGGAGTTCGACGGAGATACCGACGAGGCGCCCGAAGTGGAGGAAACGCCCAGCAGTGAGGCCAGAGACCAGGACTCCGGCGCGGAGGCAGACGAAGACGCATGACGAGCCGCAAGGATTTGCCGCAATGAGCTATCTCGTACCAACCGTTGTCGAACAGACGCCCCGCGGGGAGCGTGCGTTCGACATCTACAGCCGGCTGCTGAAGGAGCGGATCGTCTTCCTCGGCACCCCCATCGATGACACGGTCGGCAACCTGATCATGGCCCAGCTGATTCACCTCGAGGGCGAAGACCCGGACAAGGACATCTCGATCTACATCAACTCGCCGGGCGGTTCGACCACGGCGCTGATGGCGATCTACGACACGATGCAGTTCATCAAGCCGGATGTCGCCACCTATTGCATGGGTCTTGCCGCCTCCGCCGCGGCAGTGCTGCTCGCCGGCGGCGCCAAGGGCAAGCGCTTTGCCTTGCCACACTCCCGGATCATGCTGCACCAGCCGCACATCTCGGGTCTCGGCGGTCAGGCGACGGACATCGAGATCCACGCGCGTGAGATCCTGAAGACTCGCGAGGACATCAACGTGATCCTCGCCCTGCACACGGGCCAGCCGCTGGAGCAGGTGCAGCAGGACACCGATCGCGACTTCTGGATGGGCAGCGACGAGGCCACGGTGTACGGGATCGTTGACCAGGTGATTCAGGCACGTAGTCTGGAATCCGTCAAAGCCGGGTAGGGAGACTCACTCGTGGCGAAATACGAAGGGACAGAGCTTCTCAAGTGCAGCTTCTGCGGCAAATCGCAGAAGCAGGTGAAGAAGCTGATCGCCGGCCCTGGCGTGTACATCTGCGACGAGTGCATCGAACTCTGCAACGAGATCATCGAAGAAGAACTGGCGGAGATCGAGGAAGTCGGCTTTACCGAACTGCCGAAGCCCCACGAGATCTACGAGTTCCTCGAGTCGTACGTCGTCGGGCAGGAGCGGGCCAAGCGCATCCTGTCGGTGGCCGTCTACAACCACTACAAGCGGGTTCAGGCCGGCAGCCGCTCCGACGACGATGTCGAGTTGCAGAAGTCGAACATCCTGCTGGTCGGCCCAACCGGCGTCGGCAAGACGCTGATGGCGCAAACGCTGGCGCGGCGGCTCAACGTGCCCTTTGCCATCGCGGATGCCACGGCGCTCACCGAGGCCGGCTACGTGGGGGAGGACGTCGAGAACATCCTGCTCAAGCTGATTCAGGCCTCGGACTTCGACATCAAGCGCGCCGAGACCGGCATCATCTACATCGACGAGATCGACAAGATCGCCCGCAAGGCGGAGAACCCATCGATCACTCGGGACGTCTCGGGCGAGGGCGTGCAGCAAGCGCTGCTCAAGATCCTGGAAGGCACGGTCGCTTCGGTGCCGCCCCAAGGCGGACGTAAGCACCCCCACCAGGAGTTCTTGCAGATCGACACCACGAACATGCTGTTCATCTGTGGTGGTGCGTTCGCCGGCCTCGAAGGGGTCATAGGCCATCGCATCGGCAACAAGTCAGTTGGCTTCGGCGCCGAAGTTCGTTCCGCCGATCCCGCTCGCGCCAGCGAACTCTTTTCCAAGGTGATGCCAGAGGACCTCATCGGCTTTGGCCTGATTCCTGAGTTCATCGGCCGGCTGCCCGTCGTCGCGACCGTCGACGACCTCGACAAGGAGTCGTTGGTGAGAGTCCTCACCGAGCCCCGCAATGCGCTCTCGAAGCAATACTGCAAGTTCTTCGAGATGGACGGCGTCGAGCTCCAGATCACGGACGACGCCCTGGAGGCGATTGCGGAACAAGCAATGCTGCGTGGCACCGGCGCTCGCGGTCTTCGGGCCATCATGGAAGAGGTCCTACTCGACACGATGTACGAGCTGCCGTCCCGCACCGACATCGCGCAAGTCCTCATCGACGGGGAAGTGGTGCGGGACCGGGTGAACCCGACCCTCATCCCGATGCAGGATCTGGTCTCCGGCGACATGCCGGAAGAACGCTCGGCGTAGCCCGAGCACAGTCCGCCCCCGCGGTCGACCCGAGACGACGATCGACGGGCGGAGTTGCGGGCGACGCGAGTACGCAGTGCGAGCCGCTGGGGCCTCGCAATCTCACACGATGTCGAATTCGTTCCCCTCGGGATCTGACATGGCGATGGCGTAGTGGTTCTGTGCCGAGTTGTCCATCACCCTGCGGAGCGTTGCTCCCATAGTGGCCAAGCGATCGGCCTCGGCATGGACCCGAGCCTTGCGCTCGTCCAGTGGAACGCTGCGGCCGCCGCCGACGAGCAGGTCGAGGTGGAACCGGTTCTTGGCCGTTTTGGCTTCTGGCACTTGCTGAAACCACACACGAGGGCCCCTTCCCGTGGGGTCGACGATCGCATCGAAACCGTCCTCGACCTCAGACTCAGGTACGCCGACGCTGATCCAGTAGTCGCGCCAGTTGGTGTGGGGTTCCGGCGGTCCCTGCAGGTCGTAGTGGAGCGCCTCCGCCCAGAAACGCGCCTGGATGTCCGGGTTGTGGGCGTCAATCGCAATCTGAAATGGCGATCGATGTGGCAGGGTCACGGGCGTCTCCGAATCAGGTAGCTCTCGTCGTTGAACCAGACGCCACCGTGAGCGCCGAGCACTCGTCTTGTCGCTTCCACGTACGCCCCGGAGGCGAGGGCTTCCGCCAAACGGGTTTCCTCGATCTGGGCGACGTATCCGGCGGCGTTCCATGCAGCGAGGATCGACGAAGTTCCGATGTGCTCCTGGTTCTCTGAAGGCATCGTGTTGAGCCGGTATCGGAAGATTGCCTCGTCATCGGTGAGCTCGGGAAACTCGAGGTCGGGCCGATCAGCCAGCAGCTCCTTGGCAGCTGCGAGCAGTTCGTGCCGGTCGGTGACGAAAGGGTCTTCGTCGGGCCACACACCCCGAATGATCTCCAGACCAGGGTCTTTGCCGGCTGCGTGGATTCCGATCATCAGTCCTCCCGGAGCAAGCGCACGTGCCAGCGGCGAGATGACCGTCTTGACCTTGTGGGTCGCCGAGCTGCGAGCGCGGTAGGGCTGCGACGCTATGACGAGGTCGTATTCGCCGTCGACAAAGCCGGGCCGCGGTATCGCGTTGCGAAGGATGAACTCGCGGTCGCGACGGTAGAAGACATGAACCGCAGGATGAGCCGGCACGGGATTTCCAGATTTCGCCGAGGTCTTGACGGCCCAGTCGTCCTCGATGGTGGGATGCGTGGCGCGGATTTGGAGCTCGAAGTCGTGTGCCGTATCCCCCTCGAGGGCGTGGGTGCGCCACCGCACATCGCCCCTGGATGCGAGGCTTGTGGCGTTGGCGTACCGCAGATTCGTGATGACGAAGACCAGCTCGGGATGCTCGGCGAATCGGTCGGGGAGCCAGCCCAGGGCATGTCTCACGTCCTCCACGCTGATCTCTTTGCCGACCACGCGCCAGGGCACATGGGGGAACCTCCGATGGAGCCTTCGCATGAGGAGCCCGAGCACGGTGGCGTCGCCCATTCCGGCGTCGAAGATGCGGAGGGCCCAGTCACCGGGCGTGATGTGCTCGCTCTCCCTGGCGATGCGCTCGGCGATCTGCACCTTCTCGTCGGTGGTCGTCACGAACATCGTGAACGCGGCGCGGCTGTCGAAGAACCGCTGTCCCTGCGATGTGGTCACGCGTGCTCCGGCCTCTCGTTGCGGTCGTCAACGTATCGGTGCTTGGAGATTCCGACAAGCTCGGCTGGGATTAGCGTCACAACCTCGCCCAGAATGAGACAAAACCTCGAGAACTTGCGAGCATGTTGCCCGTGAAGACACCCAGCTCTTTCGTCACCCGACGTCTGCGATCGCTCGTCCTCGTGGCGGTCTTGGCGATGTTTGCGACTGCCTGCGGCGATGCCATGGAATCACCGTTCGGCATGACCGAGGAGATTGCTGCGGCCGACGCTGCATCGACAACCACGGTCGCTCCGGATGACGGATCGGCCGCGTCCGAGGGCGGCGACGACGTCGATGACGATGAGGCCACGGGAGGTTCCACGACGGGCGGCTCGGAGGCTCCCGCAGACGGTGCGACTGCAGCACCGGCGGGAAGCTTGCAGGGGCTTGCGCTGGAAGTCGTGGCCACCGATCTGCAGCAGCCAACGGTCGTGACGGCGCCCGCAGGCGACGACCGCTTGTTCGTCGTCGAACGGTTCGGGGTCATACGCGTGATCGATGCCGCAGGGGAGAGGACCGCCTTCCTCGATCTGACGGACAGGGTCCTCGCCAACGGGATCGAGCAAGGAATGCTCGGCCTGGCCTTCCATCCCGACTACGCCAGCAATGGCCGCTTCTTCGTGTACTACACCGACAAGGGTGGGCGACGCCAGCTGTCCGAGTTCGCAGTCTCGGACGACCCGAACCGCGGGGACCCGGACTCGGAGAAGGTGCTGTTCGAGCTCGAACAGCCTGAGAACTCGACCGACATCCGCCACTATGCCGGTGCGATCAACTTCGACCCGGACGGCTACCTCTACGTGTCGCTCGGTGACGGGGCCGACGCCCGAGGGCAAGGCCAGAACCCGGATTCCATGTTCGCTTCGATCGTCCGGCTGGACGTTGACGGCGGTGACCCGTATGCGATTCCCGCCGACAATCCGTTTGCGAACGGTGGGGGAGCCGCTGAGGTGTGGGCGTACGGTTTGCGGAATCCGTGGCGCTTTGCGATCGACCACGAGGAGCGGCTGCTCTACGTTGCAGACGTGGGCCAATCCAACTGGGAAGAGGTCAATGTGGTCTCGCTCGACACCGGAGGCGGAACCAACTTCGGATGGATCACTACCGAGGGCGCCCATTGCTTCTCACCGTCCGACTGCGACATGACCGGCATCACATTGCCCGTGCTCGAGTACGACCACGAGGATGGTTGCTCGATCACCGGCGGTTATGTCTACCGGGGGGCGGCGATCCCGGAGTTGAACGGTCATTACTTCTACGCCGACTGGTGTGGACTCTGGGTGCGGAGCTTCCGCCACGAGAACGGCGTTGCTGCCGAGCAGCAAGACTGGTCGTCTGATCTGACCGACGCTGGTCAGGTGAACACGTTTGGCCTCGATGGCAACGGTGAGCTGTACCTCGCCAATTTCGAAGGCATGGTGATGCGCGTGGTGCCGGTTCGGTAGGGCTCCTGCGTCCTGGGAACCGTTCCCGTACCATGGACCGTCCTATCGACATGAGCGCAACACGATTCGCCATCGCCCTCGCTGTCATCGCTTTGGTCGCTGCAGCGTGCGGTGATGCGGCAGGCACCGAGACCTCGAGCACGGATTCGCCAGTGACGTCTCAATCTGACAACGGTTCCGCAGAAGGCTTCGTTCCGGGCCAGGTGGCCAGCCTCGACGTGCCCCGAAGCGCGCCAACCGTGACGGAAGCTGACATCGCCGCGGTCGTGGATGCTGACACAGCGTTCGGTATCGATCTGTTCCGCGTGGCCGCCGCCGACGAGAACTTCATGCTGTCGCCGTATTCGATCGCCACCGCACTCTCCATGCTCTATCCCGGTGCGCGAGGGACGACTGCGACCGAGATCGCCGACGTGCTGCACCTCGCCGTCGACCAGGCAACCCTTCACGCCGTGCGTAACCACATCGACGGCGTGCTCGCTTCGCCGCCCCCGCCGATGGGGGAAGAGGATACGCGCGAGCCGTTCACGATCCGGCCTGCAAACTCCGCTTGGGGGCAGGGTGGTTATCCGTTCAACGAGGACTATCTCCAGATCCTCGCCGAGAACTACGGCGCCGGCCTGCGCCTCGTCGACTACGTCGGCGACCCCGAAGGATCACGCCAGGTGATCAACGGCTGGGTCGAGGACGCGACGGAGGACCGGATCAAGGATCTGATCCCCGACGGTGCCATCACCGTCGACACCCGGCTGTCGCTCGTGAACGCCATCTGGTTCAAGGCCAACTGGTTCGAGCCCTTCGAGTCCTCCGCCACCGAACCCGGACGTTTCACGCTGATCGATGGTTCAGAAGTCGACGTCCCCATGATGCACGCCAACCTCCGCACCGGATATGCAAGCACCGACCGCTTCGATGCCGTCCGTCTGCCTTATGCGGGCGACGCCGCGATGGTGGTGCTGGTGCCGAAGAACGGAACGCCGGCCGAGTTGGTCGCGGAGCTCGATGCCGGCGATCTCGACGTCCCGTTCCTCCAACACGAGGTCGACCTGACCCTGCCGTCGTTCGAGTTCGAGGCCGAGATCGCCCTGGCGACTGCACTGAAAGAGCTGGGGATGGTCACGGCGTTCCTGCCCCCGGTCGGCAACGGCGCAGACCTGACCGGGATCACTGACGTACGAGAGCTCTACGTGTCGGATGCGTTCCACAAGACCTTCATCGCGCTCGACGAGGAGGGGACCGAGGCGGCTGCCGCCACGGCCATCATCGTCAGCCTCGAGTCGGCGTCTCCGCCTGCCACCTTCACCGCCGACCGCCCGTTCCTCTTCTGGATCGAGCACTCGTCGACGGGTGAGATGCTGTTCCTCGGTCAGGTCACCAACCCGGCGTAGTGGGGCTCGGCCCGAGTACGCTCCGGCGATGGCGCCGGACGACTTCGATACCGCTTGGGGAGAGCTCGAGCCGGCCTTTCGCGTGTCCCTCGGGCTCGCTTGGGACTCGCTGGTACAGAGGGGTCTACCGGTGGGAGCCGTAGTCGTTCGAGGTGGTCACGTCATCGCATCGCGGCGGAACCGTGTCTACGACGCACCGGGCGGAGATGACCCGCTCCAGGGGGACGCCGCTGGCGCACGCCGAGCTCAACGCACTGGCCGCGATCAGCACCGATGTCGATCTAGCAGCCTGTGTTCTGTATACGACGCACGAACCCTGTGCGATGTGCGCTGCCGCCATCGAGTTCCCGGGCCTCGGTGAGGTTCGGTTCCTGGCGTCGGATCCGTCGTCGGGCGTGGACGGCGAGGCGTACTCGTCGGGACACTCGGCATCCGTGTGGGTAGTGGTCGCCAACGCGCTCTTCCTTCACAACGTCGCAAGGGTTGCCGGCGAGTCAAGTGAAATCGTGGAGCATCACGCTGGCGCCGAGCCAGAGACGGTCGGGCTGGCAATGGAGCTCTTGCAGTCGGGCAGTCTTGTGGAGACCGGAGACGCCTCAAGTCTCGGGGCGGTCCTCGGCCGCCACTGGCGCAGCATCGAGTCGGCTGCGGCTGCACGCAACGCACGCCTCAACCGGACCACGCGTGGCGGTCGCGGCGACTCGTAGGGGCGATTCGCAAGGAAGAGAGGTTTCGGGTTGCAGGTCGCTCAGAGGCGCGGCGGCCCGGCACCCGAAGGGGGCAGCAGGCGTCTGCGTTGTGGTGGTGATTGCGGGTCGATGGTGTAGCCGGCGCCGTGGATGATGGTGTGGTGGTGATACCAGCAGAGCGTCGTCAGGTTCGATACGTCGTGGTTGCCGCCGTTGCTGCGTTCGGTGATGTGGTGGGGTTGGAGGCGGTTGTGGCTGGTGCAGCCGGCAATGGTGCATTGGCCGTCGCGCCAGGTGACGTAGCGGCGTACGGCGGGTGGGATGGCACGGGTGGCGTGGGATGCCACGAGTCCGGTGTCGGTCTTGACGATGAGTTGGACGGCGCCTTCGCACAGGATGCGTTCCAAGGTCGCGGGCCCGATCTTGGGTCCGAACTCGACTCCCGCGCCCGCTTGACCTGATGTCTGTGCGGCGAGGTTGCCGTCGACGAAGACGGTCACCAGCGGATCGGCGCCGCCGCTTGCGGTGCCAGGCGGGGTGTCGGGGTCTGACAGGGAGTCTTGGGCGATGGAGACGAGGGCGTTGGCCATTCGCATCGGCTGCTGCATCTTGGGGCCGGGGAGCTCGTTGAACTGGTCGGCGCGTTGCCGCAGCGCCTTCTCGAAGATGCGGGCTTCGAATCCGGGGAGTTGTCCCCAGAAGCGGGCGGCGGAGTGGTCGAGGGTGGGTTGGATGGCGACGAACTGTTCGAGGAACACGTCCCGTTCGTCGTGGCGGGTCATGCGGCGATGCCGGGCTGACAGGCGGCGGACGCCGTTGAGGTCGAAGCCCTTGGAATGCTCCAACACGTCATCAGTGGCGCCGGTGGCGGCCAGTTTCACGGTGGCGACACAGCGATCGGCGGTCATCTCGCCTGCGGTCAAGGGTTCCAGCAGCTCCGGCCGCTCGGCGCTGGCCCTGGCGAGGGTGAGGAGGTCCCGGGCCGTGTCATGGGTCACGTCGAGTCGGGCCGCGGTCCAGTCGACCATGGTGCGGGACCCGTCGTGTTCGACCACCTCGGTGTGCCGCAACCGGGCCAGGGCCTCGGCTTGGCGGGCCCGGATCTGGGCGATCAGCGACTCGCCCTGCAACAGCACCTGCTCCAGGCGGTCGATCGACACACTGTCCGTGAACAACTCCATACCCCGCAACGTACCTGCC
>DATHZQ010000053.1:0-11808 GCA_035458525.1 Acidimicrobiia bacterium | reverse complement strand
CCGCATGCGCCATCCCAGAGATGATGCGGTTGCGGGGAGGGAACCGCCACCCTTCAGGAGGGGTGCCGGGTGGGTACTCGGAGACGACGCCTCCACCGGCCGCGACCAAGCCCCCTGCCAGGTCGGCGTGCTCGGCCGGATACATCACGTCGAGGCCCGACCCGAGCACGGCGACGCCGACGCCACGGGCCGCCACCACGCCACGGTGCGCAGCTCCGTCGATGCCTCGCGCCAGGCCGCTCACGACGCCCCATCCGGCGGCGCTGATCGCCGCACCGTATTCGAACGCAAGTTGCTTCCCGTAGCTGGTGCAGCGGCGGGTTCCGACCACGGCCACCATCGGGACGCTCGGCGCGGCAACGCCGCGCACGAAGAGACCGGGTGGTGCGTCGGGCAGGTCGGCCATCGGCGCCGGGTACCCGTGCGTTGACGCCGGCACGAAGTCAATGCCCGCCACCGCCAGGTCGTGTCTCCGCTGCGACGCCGGCACGGTCGCTGCGACTCTGGCTCGTTCGTTGACCTTCGCCGCACCGGCGACGATCCGCCGATACGCACCCGTCGACCCGAATTCGCCGACCAACTCGCGTAGTCGATCAGGGTGCACACCGGCATAGGCGAGCTGGAGCACCCGATCCTCCTGGATCGCTACCTTCCCGGCGCCGGGCGTCACGACCACCACCTCATCCCTCGCCTCGTAGCTCGAGGGCCTCCACGACGTGCGCCTCGCCGAGCACCGTCGACTCGTCGAGATCCGCAACGGTGACGGCAACACGCCGGACTCGATCCCATCCTCGAGCCGTGAGCGCCAGCGACCGCACCGAACGCTGCAACAGCCGTACTGCGCCCGGGGACCACTCCAGACGATCGAGCTCGCTGCGTTCGAGGCCGGCGTTGAGCGCGCCACGCTCCACCTGCCGCTTGCGAGCCGCCACGACTCGGGCCCGCACGGCGGCGCTCTCCTCACCGGGCGGACCGGCGAGATCCTCCCCGTCCAGCCGCGCCACCCGGATCCGCAGGTCGATTCGATCGAGCAGCGGTCCCGAGAACCTCCGGCGGTAGCGATCCACGGCCCGTGGCGTGCAACGGCACGGGACCAGGTGATCTCCCAGGTAGCCGCAAGGACATGGGTTGGTGGCCGCCACGAGCTGGAGACGCGAGGGGAACCGCACCGAGCTGCCTTTGCGCGCAACCGTCACCGCACCGTCCTCGACCGGCTGACGCAGCGCATCGAGCAGCGCAACGGGAAACTCGCCCAGTTCGTCCATGAAGAGCACACCGCGATGTGCAAGGGTGACCTCTCCCGGAACCGGCACGCCGCTGCCGCCACCGACGAGTGCGGGCAACGTCGCCGAATGGTGTGGAGCCCGAAATGGTGGTGCGGACTGTGTGCCTCGGTCGAGCCCCGCTGCACTCCACGCAAGTGCCACCTCCATCCGCCGCGCCGCCGACAACGGCGGCAAGACGCCTGGGAGGGTGCGGGCCAGCATCGTCTTCCCGGCGCCGGGCGGGCCCGTCATCAGGAGGTGATGGCCACCTGCAGCTGCGATCTCGAGTGCGCGGCGCGCCGCCGGTTGACCGCGCACCTCGGCCATGTCAGGAGGTGTCGCCTCGATCTCGACCGACTCCTCGAGCTGATGCAGCGTCGGACTCCCCAGCACTACTGAAACCGCTTCGGCCAGGGTCGCGACAGGAACGACGTCGACCTGCCCGTCGAGCGAGGCGCTCTGCGACGTGCCGACCGGGAGGACGCACGGTTCGCTTCTGTCCAGGGCCACGAGCGAAGCAGCGAGGTCCCCTACCACGCGCCGCACTGCGCCGTCGAGCGCCAGCTCGCCGAGCGCCACCACCGGCCGTGGCTTGCCCTTGAGTTGCCCACTGGCAGTGAGCACCCCAAGCGCAATCGGAAGATCGTACGCCGGGCCGGCCTTGGGGAGATTGGCCGGCGACAGGTTGACGATGACATTCCGGCTCGGGAACGTGTAGCCGGCCGCCGCGATGGCGGCGCGGACCCTTTCTTTCGCTTCGCGTACGGACGCGTCGGGTAGACCGACCAGCGAGAAACGCTTCCCGCCGCTCCCGATGTGGACTTCGACTCGCACCGGCCGGGGTTCGACTCCAACCAAGGCGACAGAGGTGACTGCTGCAAACATGCCCCCAACGTATGGGGCGGGTGTGACAAGGAGCGAACTCGCTCAGTTGCCGTTGCGGGAGAAGTGCATCCAGTCCTTCAGGCTGTTCCAACGTCCGCCCCAGGTCCAGCCGATCGAAGCGAACGCCTGATCGACCACGTCCCGCGAGATGATCATGCCGGGCCGGACTTCGGACCGATCGAGGTACGCCGAGGCCAGCTCCGGCAGCACCAGGTCGCCCTTGAGGTACGGGTTGTGGAACGGATTGATGTCGATGGCCAAACCGTACGCATGCTGCGACCAGCGTCCCGATCCAACCGCCGGACGGCACACGAAGGACGTCGTGTCGTTCCAATCGCCGGTTGGGTGCGCATCGATCTCCTCGGCGGTGATCACCCGCATCTGCTCGATCGGGAAACGAGCGGCGTGCAGCTCGCGGAACACGCCGACGATGTCCTGACCGACGGCGGCATTGACGATCATCTCGCCCGTATGGAACTCGCCGTCGAATCCGTAGTGCGTGACCGTGAGGTAGACGAGATCGTCGACGCCCACCGGGCAGTCTTCCCGCCAGCTGGATCGCATCAACACGTCCTCGGGGATCGGCCCGAGCGTCGAGGTGAACGTGTCGCCATTGGGAGGCGGCAGCAGATCCAGCGTCTCGAAGCGCCGGTCGACCATCTCAGGAGGCGTCGGTTGCACTTCGCCGAAATCGTCCGACCTGAGCGGCAGCAATCGAGTCCCGAGCCAGGCCGGCCGGGCGTACGGTGACTCCGTCGTGGTCGTGACCATGGTTGTCGTCGTGGTCTCGGGCGGCACCGTCGTCGTTGCGACTTGGGTGGTCGTCGTCTCGGCTGTCGTTGCGGGCACAGCTGCGGCGGCGGTGGTGGTGTCCGGCCCCTCCGCCGCAACGGCGGACGTCGCCACGTCGGCCTCGGCACTTGCGCACGCTGCGACGCCGAGCGCCATCAACACGACTGCCAGAACGGTTCGCTTCACAGGGTCAAGTTAGATACCCCAGGGGTCGATCTCGTCAAGCGGCTGCTTGTGGGGTTGTTTCGCGGTGCGACCAGGCGATGTATTCGTTGTAGAGAGCACCGTGTTTGAGGCAGCCGTGGAGGATCCCGACGAGTCGGTTGCCGAGGGCGCGGAGGGCTTGGTGGTGGAGGTCACCTTTGTCTCTGTGTTGGTCGTAGAAGGCCCGGCAGCCAGCGCCTTGACCGCCTCAACCAGTGTGCTGTCACCAGCAACCGGTCGATGATTGTGCCGATCGGTGCGGACCAGATCCGCCAGCACCTTCGCATCACCGGCATCGGACTTGGCGCCCGCCAGGTTGTGACGGTCCCGATACCGAGACACCGCCACCGGGTTGATGGCATACACCCGATACCCAGCCACAACCAACGCCTGGACCCACAAGCCACGGTCGGTTTCGATCCCGCCAACCACCCCGGAAGGGTCGTCGGCATAGCCAGCTATCAGATCGTGGAATCCCCGGATCCCGTCGGGCCCCTCGGGCAATCGCCGACTCGTCAATCGGCTCCCTGCTTCATCCATCACATGAACGTCATGGTGGGCCTCCGCCCATTCGTCGCCGAAGAAGATCATCGTCGCTCCCTTCGTTGTTCCTTCCAGAGCCGAAGGGAACCCGGCGGCGACCTAATGGATCAGTGCTCTGTGACACGACACCCCATGAGCGCTACAGGCTGCCCTCACCAACCGGCCGGGGCACGATCTAACCCCAGGAATCAACGCTCCAGGCGACTCCAGTGCTCACCGACCAGCGGCTCGGCCACCAGACTCCCGCACCAACAGGAAGTCACGATGGATCCCCATTGGGCGAAGCCCCCGCCAACGTGGCCATGGTCTGCATCGCCCTATGCATGGGATCTACCCTCAGCCAATGGCACACGGTATTCAGATCACGTTCGATGCCAACGACCCTGCGGCGCTCGGGGACTTCTGGATCGAGGCGCTGGGCTACGTCCTCCAGCCGCCCCCCGAGGGCTTCGACTCGTGGGACGAATGGGCCATGGCGATGGAGATTCCGGAAGAGAACTGGAACGATGCTCGCGCTCTGGTCGATCCCGACGGCACCGGGCCGCGCATCTTCATTCAGAAGGTTCCCGAGACGAAGGCGGCGAAGAACCGAGTCCATCTCGACGTCAACGTCGGTGGGGGGCACGGGACGCCCCTCGAGCAACGCAAGTCCGCGGTCGACACGACGGCAGATCGTCTCGTCGGACTCGGCGCATCCGTGATCGAGGCCGTCGAGCAACGAGGCGAGTACTGGATCGTGCTCCACGATCCAGAGGGCAACGAGTTCTGCCTCCAATGACCGGAACCGGCTTCGGGCAAGGCAACGGAGGCAGACGTGGATGACCCGATAGCAACGAGATCAGCGATCGAGGCCGCGATCCGTGACTACATCGAGGATTGGTAGGAGGGCATGTGGCCCGGATGGACCGGTCGCTCCACGACACTCACGTGAAGTGCATTCCCGAACCCTCCAGTCCGGGGGGATCGAGCGACCTCCGGGAAGTGTCGAAGCAACGCATGATGACGCTGACAGCAGACGGCGGCGGTGCGTCGCCGGGGGCCGACTCTCAAATCGAGATCCATCACGTCTCCGGCTCGATCGCGACCGCCCTGGTTCGGTCCATCGAGTACCCCGACTACCTGCAGCTCGTCGAATCCGCCGACGGGTGGCAGATCGCCAACATCCTCTTCCGCACGCACGACTGATCGGGTGTGCGAGCTACCTGCCCTCGAACTCGGGCGGACGCCTCTCGTTGAACGCAGCCACGCCTTCGGCGAAGTCCCGCGACGTCAACAGCACCGCCTGGGCTTGATCCTCGTGCTCGATCGCCTGCTCGAATGAGAAGTCGGAGGAGCGGCTCAACGCCAGCTTGATGAAACGCGTCGCCAGCGGCGCGTTCGCGGCCAGCTCCGCGGCGATCTCGCCCACAGTGGTTTCGAGGTGCTCCGGCTCGACCATCTTCCCGATCATCCCCATCGCCAGCGCTTCGTCGGCACGAACCATGCGACCCGTCAGCGCGAGCTCGCGCGCTCTCGCCAAGCCGACGAGGCGGGGCAGGAGCCACGACCCGCCGAAGTCGAGGCCGAGGCCTCGCCGCACGAAGATCTCTGCGAAGCGTGCCCGAGTCGAGGCGACGACGATGTCGCACCCCAGCGCGAGGTTCATGGCGGCACCCACCGCAACGCCGTCGACCGCGGCGATGGTCGGCTTGGGCAGGCGGTGCAGAGCCACCGCGGCCTGACCGGTGCGATGCATCTGCCGCAGATTGTCCGCCGCGCTCGGCGTTTCGAGATCGAGCTCCTCGGCGAGATCGGCGCCACTGGAGAACGCGGCACCGGCGCCGCGCAGTACGAGAACTCTCGCCGGAGAACCCTCGAAAGCTCGGAACGCATCGGTGAGCTCGTCCCAGCCGTCGGCCGGAATCGCATTCATCCGCTCCGGCCTCGAGATCGTCAGCCAGCGCACCGCATCACGATCTTCGACAGAGAGCAGGTCGGACATCGGCCGGAGGTTACTCGCCGCAGCCCGGGCGAACTCGGCGCGAATCGGGGAGACATGCCGACGCCCCTACCATCGGCCCATGGGATTCAACCCGTTCCGCAAGCAGCGGGCCTCCGTCGTCGACATTGCGCTCGTGGTGGGTTTCGTCCTGCTGACGCTGGCATTGGTGGCCTGGGGATTCTTCGGATAAGCCATGCCCTTCGGCGAGAACATCGTGAGTCAGGTACAGCCGTATCAAGCCCGCAAACGCTACGTGTGCCCCGGCTGCGAAGCGACCATCGAGCCGGGCGTCGGCCACCTCGTCGTCGTGCCGGAGTTGGCGCCAGACTTGCGCCGCCATTGGCACCGCGGCTGCTGGTTCCGTGAGACGCGACGGCTCGGCATCACGCCACATTCGTCCGCCAATTGACGTAGACACCGGCCTCATCGAGCCGCACACCGACGAAATCGACTCGCTGTGCCCGCCGCGGCTCGAGTTGCTGCGCGAGCTGGCGCACCTGACGAAGCTTCACCTCGTCGATGCGGTCGATAGGGTCGTCTGCGAACGCCCCGGCCCCGATGGTCTTGACCTCCACCGCCACCAGATCGCCGTCGTGGCGAACCACCAGATCGATCTCGCCGCGCCCGACGGACACGTTGCGGGTGATCATCGTGGCGCCACGCCGCACCAGGAACGAGGCAGCGATGTCCTCTCCGAGCCGTGCCACGGAGCGCCGGCTCAGATGGCGGAGCTCGGCTCCAGCTCCTCGATGTTCACGTCGCGGAACGTCATCACCTTGACCCGCTTCACGAAGCGGGCGGGACGGTACATGTCCCATACCCATGCGTCGCTCAACTCCAACTCGAAATAGACAGAGCCGTCGGCCCGGCGGGTGTTGACCTCGACCTCGTTCGCCAGATAGAAACGGCGCTCGGTCTCGATCACGTAGCGGAACATCGGGAGCACATCCCGGTACTCCTTGTAGATCTGCAGCTCGACGTCGGTCTCGTACCGCTCGAGATCTTCTTCGCCCATCGGGTGCTCTCCTCGACAAAGCCGGCAGGTCTACGGATCAGGCGCTGTCAGCTGCCTGCCGGAGGATGATACGCCACACCGTGTCGCTGCCGTCGTCACCACGACTACCAGGTCCCACCGACACGAAACGAGCAGCTACAAACCGCTCCAATGGCTAGGCGGCCACAACACGACAAAGGCCTTCCCGACGATCGCATCCTCGGATATGGGGCCGAACGAGCGGCTGTCCTGGCTGCGGTTGCGATTGTCCCCCATCACGAAGTAGTGGCCTTGGGGCACGACCTCTGGCCCGAAGTCGAACATCTCGGTGTCGGGATGCAGGTACGGTTCGTTCAGCACCTCGCCGTTGATGACGATGTTGCCTCCGGCGATCTCGACGATGTCACCCGGCATGCCGACGACTCGCTTGATGAACTCGGACTTCGGAGTCGACAAGCCCACGGACTCGGCGAGGTTGCGGCCGATCGATTCGATCACCGACTCCCGCTCCTGGACTCCCCGGGGGTCGTCGAAGACCACGACGTCGCCGCGTTGCACGTCGCCGAATCGGTAGGAGAGCTTGCTGACGAGGACACGGTCCTCGATGTCCAACGTCTCCTGCATCGAGCCGGACGGGATCCAGAACGCCTGCACCGCAAACGTCTTGATGAGCACGGCGATGACGAGCGCAACGAGAATGAGCACCGGCAGCTCTCGCCAGAACGATCGGTGATGTCTCGGCTCGTCGCCGTCCCCATCCCCTTCGCCGGCCTGCGTCTGCGGAGGCTCTGTGAAAAGGATCTCGTCGGAGATCGGCGGCCGGATGTCGGATTCGCTCACGAGCGCAACGTTAACGCAGCGTCAGGAGAACGAAGTGGGGTCGTAAGCCGACCCGCCGAGGTAGTCATGCCACAGCAACCGCGCCGCAACGGCGCGCCACGGGCTCCATTCGCCGGCCATCTCGTCTGCGTCCGGATACCTCGGAGGGTCGGCGAGGTCCAGGGCACGGGCCATGGAGACCACCAGCGCCCGATCGCCGGTCGGCCACACATCGGGTCGGCCCAGCGCGAAGAGCAGATAGTTGGATGCCGTCCACGGGCCGATGCCCACATGGCCGGTCAGGACTGCGGCAGCATCTGCGTCATCCAGGGTGCCCAGCGCGGCCAGATCGAGGTCTCCGTCGACGATCGCCGAGGCGATACCGCGCACGTAGCGTGCTTTCTGCCGGCTGAAGGCAGCGGCTCGCAGTTCCTCGTCGTTCAGTGCGAGAAAGGCCTCGGGCGTCACCTCGCCGAGCCGAAGCTGGAGCCGGCGATAGGCCGCGGCGCCTGACGCCAGCGAGACCTGCTGCTCGAGGACGAGCTTGACCAGCGTGGGGAACCCGGGGTCGCGTCGCCACAGTGGCGGCGTTCCGTTGCGTTCGTACAGGGCAGCGAGCGCGTCGGAGCGATCGGCGAGCGCAGCGCAGCCGGCTTCGAGCGTTGGTGGATCGAGGCGCACCCGATGCCGGGTGCGGCGATCGTTCAGGTCCGCTTCTCCCTGATGCGGGTCGCCTTGCCGATGCGATCCCGCAGGTAATAGAGCTTGGCGCGGCGCACGTCGCCGCGGCGCGTGACCTCGATCGACTGGATGATCGGTGCGTGCACCGGAAAGATGCGCTCGACGCCGACTCCGAAACTGATCTTGCGAACCGTGAAGGTCTCCCGCAGGCCACCACCACTTCGCCCGATCACCACGCCTTCGTAGACCTGGACGCGCTCGCGGCCACCTTCGACCACGCGCACGTTGACCTTGACGGTGTCGCCAGGGCCAAAGTCAGGCACGTCGTCGCGCAGGTATCCGGCCTCGATGTGATCGAGCGTGTTCACAGGGATTCCTCCAGAAGGAAGATGAGGAAGCGGAGCGAGTCTAGACGTCTTCTGGCGGGTCCGGGAAATCACGCAGCATCGACGCCGGCCGACGCTCCGAGCTGCGACGCCGCCGCTGGTCGTTGCGCCAGTCGGCGATCCGCCCATGGTCGCCGGACAAGAGCACTTCCGGCACCTTCCAGCCGCGGAACTCCGCCGGCCGGGTGTACTGCGGCTCTTCGAGCAGGCCGTGCCGGAAGCTCTCCGTCTGGATCGATTCCGGATTGCCGACCACACCTGGCAGCAGACGAGTCACTCCCTCGATGATCGCCAGCGCCCCGACTTCGCCGCCAAGCAGCACGTAGTCGCCGAGGGACACCTCTTCGTCGACGAGATGCTCGGCCACTCGCTCATCGACGCCCTCGTAACGGCCACAAACCAGCGTCAGGGCCTCGAGCCCCGCCCATCGGTCGAGCGTCGCTTGGGTGAGCGGCTGCCCGGCCGCGCTCAGCAGGATGCGGCGGGTGCCCTGCAACGGAGCGAGGGCGTGGAACAGCGGCTCGACCATCATCACCATCCCGGCGCCACCGCCGAATGGGGCGTCATCCACGGCGCGGTGCACGCCCTTGCCCCACTCCCGAAGGTCGATGAGCCGCACGTCGATCGTCCCATCACCCTGGGCCTTGCCGACCAGGCTCACCTCGAGCGGCGAGACGAAGAACTCGGGAAAGATCGTGATGACGTTGATCTGCACGGCGCACAGAGTATTCGCATGCCGGATGCGAGCTGCCAGCTGCCGCTCAACAGTCGGCCAGCGCCGCCAGCGCTCGGCAGATCACCTGCCGGGCATCGGTGAGGAGCCCGACGCGTTCGGTCAACACCGCCTTCCGAATCGGCTGCAGGTTGTCGAACGTTGCAACGGACTCTTCTCGCAACCCCTCCCCCTCTCCAAGACGGATCTCCGTGGGAATGCCTCGCGACTTTCGGGTCAACGGGGCCACCGTCAGCCAGCCCAGCACGAGCGCAGCCTCACTGCGCGTCACGACCAGCACGGGACGGCGCTTGCCCTCCGCCTCTGCCCACCAGATCTCGCCCTGGCGCGGACTCACCACGGCTCCTCGGCGATCATCCGAGCGGTCGCCGCATCAGACCAGCCGACCTCTTCATCGGTCTGCGGCATCCGCGTGTAGCCGGCCACGATGGCTTCGCCGATGCGGCGGCGCCGGTGGTGATCGACGAGCCATTCCAAACCTTCACGAACTGCGGCCGACCGGGACTCGACGATGCCGGCATCGACCAGCTCGTCAACGGCCTCGGCAAACTCGTCATCGATGCGGGTCACGAATTGCGCCATGCGCTCAGCATACCGATCTGCATTGCGTTGTGCATAGGACGTCATGGAACAATCGTCGCATGCCGGTACGACACCAATCCAGGACGGCTACGCCTCCCTGGAAGCGGGCAATGGCTCGTACACCGTCGTGCGCTGCAAGGGGTGGCGACCGGCACCGGAAATCGCGGCCTCGAAGTCCTCCGGGCCGACGAAGGTGCCGTGGGCGGCACCGGCCGAGCGGGAGATGGTCTCGTCCATGAGCGTTCCACCCAGGTCGTTGCATCCAGCTTCGAGCAATCGCACTCCTGCGTCGAGACCGAGTTTCACCCACGACGCCTGGATGTTGTCGATCAGGCCATCGAAGGCGATGCGGGCGACTGCATGAACCAGCACCACTTCGTCCCACGTCGGGCCGGGGCGGCTCCTTCCCATCGTGTAGATCGGCGCCCCCATGTGTACGAACGGCAGCGGGACGAATTCCGTGATGCCTCCGGTGCGTCGTTGGATCTGGCGCAGCACTTCGAGGTGATTGGCCCACGATGAGGCATCGTCGATGTGGCCAAACATCATCGTCGACGTCGATGGCAACCCGAGATCATGGGCGGTGATCATCACCTCGGCCCACTGTGAGGTCCGGATCTTGTCCGGGCACAGATATTCCCGCACCCTGTCGTCCAGGATCTCCGCCGCCGTGCCGGGCAGCGTGCCGAGGCCTGCGTCACGCAACCGGGTGAGGAAGTCCTTCACCGTGACGCCGAGGGTTTCCGCTCCCTGCCACACCTCCAGCGGAGTGAACCCATGGATGTGCATGCCGGGCACATGCTCCTTGATGGACTCGACCACGGCGACGTAGAAGTCACCGGTGAACTCGGGATGAATGCCTCCCTGCAGACACACTTCGGTGGCACCGCGGTTCCACGCTTCCACACTCCGTTCGACCACCTGTGGGATCGTCATGAGGTAAGGGTCTTCGCGCAGGTTGAGCGAACGGGGGCCCTTCGAGAACGCACAGAACCCGCAGCGGAAGTAGCACTGGTTGGTGTAGTTGATGTTGCGATTCACCACGTAGGTCACCACGTCACCATTGGCCCGCTCCCGCAGCACGTCGGCGACCTGGGCGATGACGTCGACCTCGTGTCCACGCACCCGAAACAGCCGTTCCACCTCGTCGCGCGTCGGCGCCACGCCTTCGAGGGACCGGCTGAGCACCGACGCCAACCCGGGCTCCACCCGGGCCAAGTCGAGGTCCGGCAGAGGCGTACCGAGCCAGGACTGATCCGCCCATGCCGCCGAGAAACGCTGCGCCGGCACGGGGGCCGGCATGTCCTTGCCGGGCGCCCAGTCATACCGGGGCCGCGCCGCACCACCGGCATCGATCTGCTTCAGGTATGCGGTGAACAGCTCCTTGTCGAAGGCGGCCCTGGCATCGTCGATGGAGATCGCGGGCGGCACCGCCGTCCTCTCCAACAGAGCCCGGTCGCCCAGCGCATCTCGCAGCGCCCCGATCCGCTCCCTGTCCCAATCGCGAAGCAACAGATCTCCGGCGCCTTGGGAAACTGCAATCAACGCATCCTCGACGGAATCGACGAACACGGAGACCGTGGCCGCGATCGCGGGCAGGTTTGTCAACTCGGCAGCTGCCGGCACCCGGCTTCGGCCGGTGCGTAAGTAGGCCGCCTGCGTCCTCGCCAGCGCATCCAGTGTGTCCATACGGTCGTCGCCGTGCATCACCGTGAGCCGCCAACCCGGCACGCCCGACTTCGCAAGCTGCAACGCCACCTCGGCCGAAGCGACCCAGCCGACCGGCTCGACGTCGCCCGGTCCTGCCACCGGCAGCAGCCCGCCTGCGAGCGCCTGACGGCGGTCCTCGTCCGTGAGCGCATCGACCTCGACGACGGTGGCCCCCGCCCTGCGCCGCGTTGCCGCCCACAGCTGGTTCACCCGTTCCGCAGGCCGGAGGCGAA
>DATHZQ010000052.1:0-13598 GCA_035458525.1 Acidimicrobiia bacterium | reverse complement strand
CTCGCAAGTCGCGAGGCGATCGCGACTTCGACGCCGGCGGCAAGGGATCTCGTGGCAAGTCTTGATCTCCGTCAATGTCCTCGCCGTCAGCCATGAGGCCACCTTGGGCCACATCTGGAGGGATGAGCCGCCTGCGATCGGGCCCGCCGGGCACGCCGGTGCTGTCGTTCGGCACTTCGGGCTGCAACCTGGCGTGCCGGTTCTGTCAGAACTGGGATATCTCGAGGGCGAAGGCAGACGACGTGCTCGCCGACTCGGCCTCGCCGGCGGCGCTCGTTCGAGCGGCGCACCAGCACGGTTGCCGCAGGATCGCCTTCACGCACACGATCCGATCGTCTTCCACGAGCACGCCATCGACGTTGCCGCTGCCTGTCGCGATGCGGGGATCAAGACGATCGCCGTGACGAGCGGCTACGTCAAGGCTGGGCCGCGCGCCGAGTTCTACGACCTCATAGACGCGATGAATATCCGTGGTCGGCTTGGGCGGTCTCGATGTCCCGCGGGGCATCAGCGCCGATTCCCTGCGGGCCTGATTGGCATCACAAGGTCGAGACGCCGCGCGTGACCCCACCGACCTGAACGGCCTCATCGATGCCGTCCAGCTAGGTTGCGACGCACGACTCGCGGAGGATGCCGTGGAAGGAACCTCATCCGAATCATTCGAGGCAGTCGCCCTGAACGCCGATGTCGTGGGTTACAGCAGGCTGCTGGCCGACGACCCTGACGCGACGATCGCTCGACTCGCAGATATCCGGCACCAGGTGGAATCCCAGATCACGGCCGGCTCAGGGACGCTGATCAACTTTGTCGGCGACAACTTCATGGCGATCTTCGACGAAGCCAAGGCTGCGGTCGCCACCGCAATCGCAATCACGACCGAGATCGAAACGCAGAACAGGGATGTGCCCCAGATACGGTGGATGCGCTTCCGGATGGGTCTCGATGGAGGATCGTTGACTATGAGTCAGGGGAGCTACGCGAGCGACGCTCTGAACATCGCTGCTCGTATCCAGTCGATCGCACCACCTGGGGGTATCAGCATCTCCGGCCGCGTCTACCGGGCCCTCGACGAGCCCGCTCTACGCTTCCGGCCCCTCGGACAACAACGGCTGAAGAACATTCCGGAAGAGGTGGAGGTATACGAGTTCGCCGACCTCCCGTCGGCAGGAACCGACTCACCGCGTCTCAGGTCGGTGCTGCTCGAAGCGCCCACCGTCGCAGTGCTTCCGATCCACACCGAGGAGGTGGCCGAGCAAGTGCGGTCGGTCGGGAACCTGATACGGCTCGACCTGATCTTCCGGCTCTCCCAGGTCCCGGAATTGCATGTCGTGGACTCCGGGGTCGAGCCGGGAAGGCTGGCGGGACGGCCGACCGCACGATACATGCTCGAAACCGGGGTTCACGAGATCGGCGGGTCAGTTCGTGTGTATGCGACGCTGTTCGATGTCACCACGATGAACGTCGTGAACTCGTACAAGTGGACGGCGCGGGTGGATGAGTTGCCTGCTCTGTCCGAACAGATCGCCAACGAAGTGGCGCAGGGCATCGAGATCGAACTGATCGTGGGCGAGCCCGCCGGCTTGTACGCAGACCTCGAGGATCCGGAAGCCATCGAGAAGGTATATCTCGGGTGGTATCACCTTCGCACCGGCACTCCGGAGGGGTGGGCGCGTGCGGTTGAGCTATTCGATGACGTGGCGGGCGCCCAGCCAGACCAACCGTATGGGCATGTCCTCGGAGCGTTCGCACTCTGGGCCGGTGCCAGCAACGAATGGGCTCGCGACACCCACACGACGTTGATGGCCGCCAACAAGAAGGCCCGAACGGCCATCGAACTCGGCGACCCCACCGGAATGGCCCAGGCCGTGCAGGCGGCGATCTACATGTCCGAGGGGAGGCTGGGCGAGGCCCTCGAAACGGTTTCGCAGCTGGAGATTCGCAGGCCGACATGCGATGTCACGTATGGGCTGGAGGGGAGCATCCGCCGCTACCTGGGTCAGTGGGAGAAGGCGGTTGATCTGCTCGACGTCGCCATGCGGCTGACAGGGATCGTCAAGCCGTGGTATCCCACCGTTCAAGCCTGCTCTCTCTACATCGGAGGAAGAGTCGAGCAAGCTGCATCGCTTGCGGAGACCGTCGTCGAATACCAGCCCCACAACCTCGAGGCACTGCTGGTGCTGGCCGCCGCACAGGTGGAGCTGGGTCTGGAGCGAAGGGCCCGCGCCACCGCCGAGACGATCCGGCAGCGGTTCCCATCTGCGGACATCGAGGCCTGGCTGGACAGGACTCCATTCCAGAGTCGAGAGATCGTTGAGCGCTGGAAGCACGCTTTGGAGGGAGCGGAGGCGATCCGGCCGGGATAGACGCCGAATTCGAGCCTGCCGACCGGCCGCCGGCTTCTCGTGCTCGATGATTTCCTTCTGATCGCGGCAGCCAGGAAAGAGAATCCCGCAGCGGGTCCGCCCGATGGTCGATGATGACGATTGTCGCATGGGCCACACTCGCCTCGATGTTCAAGGACTGGTCCACCTAGAGGCCTGGAGCCGGCGAAGCCTCAGCTACACCCATTCGTGTCGGCGAAATCCGGCCGAGGCGTTCCGGGGACGAGGAGCCCGTGGTAGGAGAGGCTCCTCGCCCCCGGGATCGCCTTCTCGTGGCAACGCCCATCGACGAGGAAAGGGGTGTTGCCAACCGGAATCGGCGCTGGGGTGTCTCGAGCCACCCCAGCGGATCCCCCAGACCGCAACCGCTCCGATTCGGAGCATGCGGTTCCCGTACAGGTGTGACACCGCAACTGGCGGATTGTTGCACCCAACCCCTCATATTGAGGCGACCGACTCATACGTCGACCGGGAGAACTCAACACGCCCAGACGGTCTGGTAACGCGACCGTGCAGCGACCTCAGCGGCGGCCCCCGGGATGGGCGACGCCGGGGGCCAGCCCTTCAAGCGTCCCCCGAAGCCGAGACCCCGACGCCGCCGCCACCGTGCAAGACTCGGGTGGAGCCAGCGTGCTGTTCACGGACATCGCCGACTCCACACTCATCGGGTGTCGATGCGTCCGTCCAGTGCCGTCCTGTACGGCACTTTGGCCGGGTTCGTGTCGTTCCGTCCATCTGGTGACGTCCGGTGCCCTGGAGTTGGGTTGCAGTTGGGTCTGCAGTGATGGGACACACGGCGGGAGATCTGGAAATCCCAGCAGAGTCACTACGCCCACCTCGATTCAAAAAGGCGGACGGCGGGCGCGGGCGGACCAACCTCCTGGTCGCGCTCTATCCGGGGTCACCTGCCCGAGCGTTCAGATCGGCCAGGATCCGCTGCATCGTGGGCACCATGTCGTCGTGAGGACCCCACTCCTCCCCAATCTTGGCCTCGACTTCCTCCAGTGAGTACCACGCCGCCTGAGATTTGTGGTATCCCGCCCACACCCCTCGACCGGAGTCTCACGTCTGGAACAGGACATGCGTGTGGGGGTATTCCCCCATAGCGTCCGCCGCTGCGCGGTGAGACGATGGTGGGGAAAGGAGGTCGTCATGATTGATCTCAACCGTGAGTTGCAGCATTGGATTGACGACGGGATCATCACCGGCGAGCAGGCGCAGCTGATGCGTCGGTCGGTGCCGCAGCCCGAGCCTCCGCCTCAGCCGCTGGAGATCGAGGAGGAGGACCGGATTCCGATCATCACCGAGATTCTCGGTTATGTCGGGACCGCCCTTGCCATCTGGGCAGTGGTCTTCTTGGTCTCGGAGTTCTGGGGCAATCTGTCCGACTGGGCCCAGGCCGGCTTGTTTGGCGCCCTGGGCGTCCTGCTGTTCGCAGCAGGAGCCGCCCTGCTCGACACTGCCGAACCGGCTCTTCGTCGGTTGTCCTCAGTGCTATGGGCCGGAAGCGCCCTTGCCCTCGGCGGTGGTTGCTACATCGTCTTCGATCCGATCCTCAGCTACAGCGCGGCGACGACGTGGACGCTGATTGGCGCTGCCGGGGTCGTTGCGGGCGGGTTGATGCTGCACCGGCAGGAGTCGGTGGCTCAGCACGTTGTGCTGTTCGCTG
This sequence comes from Acidimicrobiia bacterium, assembly GCA_035458525.1. Taxonomy (GTDB): domain Bacteria; phylum Actinomycetota; class Acidimicrobiia; order Spongiisociales; family UBA5794; genus DATHZQ01. The sequence continues at coordinate 9,548 of DATHZQ010000052.1, read as the reverse complement.
CGGCGATGATCACGATCATGTCGATGCTGAACCTCGGGCCCGATCCGGAGATGTTTGTCTACGGGCTAGTGGCATGGGCATTCGGATTGATCTGGATTCTCGTCACCAGGGCCGGTGTTCTGCGGCCGACCACCACCGGCATGGTGCTCGGTGCGATCGGCATGCTTTACGGCGCTCAGATGGCCGCGTTCGAGGGTGAGGCCGGTGCCTTTGGCATTCTGCTCGGCCTGGCAACTGCGGCGCTGTTCGCCACGGCCGGGGTGATGCTGAAAGAACGGCTCACCATCGTCCTCGGCGGCATCGGCATCTTCTGGTTTGTTCCCCAGGCGATGTTCCACTTCTTCGGTGAGGCCTTTGGCGGCATGGTGGGGCTGTTCGTGAGTGGGCTGGCCATCGTCGGCCTCGCCGTCTGGTTCAGCCGGCATCGGGAGGCGCTATGACAGGCGATAGAAGACTCTGGCTCGGCGCTGCTGGGGCCGTTGCGGTTGTCGTGGTCGCGGTCGTGCTGCTCTTCGGAGTCACCACCGCGCCGACCTTTCCCAGCCTCTACGAGGAGGGAGCGCCAAGGATCGAGGGTGCCCTCGCCTACGTCGAATACGGCGGCGAGGACTGCGTCCATGTCCTCGATGTCGCCAGCGGCGAGTCCCGCGAGGTGTACTGCAACGACTGGGTTGGACTCGACGGATGGGACGCCGACGGCAACCTGCGGGTTCACTCGGGCAACGGTCGTGAATACGTGTCGATCATCGATCCCAACACCGGCGAAGTGCTCGAGTGGGATGAGTTCATCCCCTTCGACGGGCCGCCACCACGAGAACCGACGACCTTGCGGGTGCGTTCTCATGACGGTCGCACCACGTTGGTCTATGACGGCGGCGACGGCGAAGCAACCCTCATTGACGTCGAAGGCCCCCGGAACTACTCCTTTTGGGAGTTCGGGATGTCCGACGACGGCAATTACGCCTGGGTCTGTGACAGCGAAGATCGCATCCTGGTGGTCGCCCTCGACGGCAGTGGCGGTCCCTGGACCGTCACCGACGGAGTCAGCCAACCGATGTGGCAGTGAAACGAACCCACATCGCCTGCAGTCGGCGGCCCGATCCCCTGGGCCCGGCTGACGGCTGCGCGTCGGCAGCACCCCCCTGAACTCCTGGGCAATGGTGCCCCAGCTGCCCGTGCTGGTGCCTGTTCACTCGTGAACCCCGGCGGTCCTACGAAAGCCGGGGGGATTCTCCCATCTTCACCAGCGAAGACACACTCTGCTCGAGCAGGATCATCAACTCGTCTCGGTCTGCATCGGGAGGGATGTCCATGGGGTTGCCGATGTGCACGTGCACGGGTCCCCGGCGCGGTTGCTTCGCCCCCTTCGGCCAGAGGGCGTGCGTTCCCGCGATACCGACGGGGACGACGGGGACGCCCAATTGCTCGGCCAGCAGACCGATGCCGCTGCGGAACGGCGCCATCGTGCCGGTGATCGACCTCGTGCCCTCGGGATAGATGACGATGGTCGAGCCGCCGTCGACGAGCTCGCCGCATCGCTCCAGGCTGGCGCGCACCATACCTTCCCGAGAGAAGGGGAACGTGCCCAGCGCCAGCGTCGCCAGCGAGCTGCGCCACCTCGAGCTGTAGAAGTAGTCCGCGGCTGCGGCCACGGCCGTCTTGACGCGCAACCGATGCGGCAGCGCACGCAGTATCGACGGCGTGTCGAGGTGACTGGAGTGGTTGGAGACGATCAGTACGGGCCCCTCGACGTCTCCGAGATGGTCGCGTCCGGTCACGACGAATGGGCGGGCGACGAGCGCGTGGAGGGGGAAGAGGACCAGGTGCTGCACCACGTCGCGGAGGATCTGCACCCACCACCGCCGCGGCCACGTTCCCACGGCCGGCGCTGGCGTCTCGTCGCCGCGTTCGATCAGCCCACACAGTTCCGCGACTGACTCGACCGCGGCGATATCGCCGTCCTCGATGTCGACCCCGAACTCTTCTTCCAGCACCATGGCGAGCTCGACCCTGCAAAGCGAGTCGAGACCAAGGTCCACAGTCAGGTCGCTTTCCGGGTTGATGGCCGTGGGGTCTAGAGAGCGGAGGTGGGCCACAGCTGCGCAGACGCGGCGCAGGGTGGAATCCTCCTCGAGCCGGGGGGCACGGTCCGTGTCGACGATCCGAGCGTCGCTCGCGGCGGCGAGCGCCTCCATCACCTCGTACCGCTTGACCTTGTTGAGATTGGTGCGTGGAAAGTCGCCCGCGGTCCATACCGTGCACCCGGTGACGTGCTGATGTGGCGCCAGCCGGGCACCGGCGCGTTTGACCGCCTCCACGGCGTCGTCGTGGCTGGTGATCGGGTCAGGTTCGGGCGCCGTCGGGATGATTACGGCGTGGAGCCGCGGCTCGCCGTCGGGACCGCGACGCGGCACCACGACGCAGTCGGCGATCTCGGGTTCCTTGCGCAGCTCGTCCTCGATGTCGATGGGGTAGACGTTGAGACCGCTTGGCAACACGATGCGATCCGTCAGGCGGCCCGTGATCCGGAGACGCCCTCGGTCGTCCCACGCCCCGAGGTCCCCGGTCCGGTACCGACCCGTAGTATCGAAGGCGCGGCCGGTGGCCGTCGGGTCCTCCCAATACCCCTGGCTCACGCTGGGGCCGGCGACGAGGATCTCATCGTCGTTCGACAGCGAGACCTCCACGCCTCTGATGGGATGTCCGACCGTGCCCGGAGCACGTTCCCAGTAGCTGTTGGCCGCCACGATGGGTGAGCACTCGGTCGCTCCGTACCCCTCCATGACGCGCACCCCCATGCGCTCCCACGTCGCGGCGAGCTCCGCCCGCAAGTGGGCTCCACCACAGATGACGAAGCGGAGCCGACCACCGAGCGCGGCGAGCACCTCGCGGAAGAGGCGGCGACGGAGACACATGGGGAGGTGCCCAGCGAGCCGGTGGGCCCGGTCCCATGCCGTCGAGGCGCCGCGCCGTCGTACCTCCCGCTCGATGCCGTCGAGCATCAGCTCGAGGGCCTGGGGCACGAGCACGAGCGCATTGGCGGCGTTGCGCTGCATGGCCTTTCGCAGCACCGAGGCGCGGCGACTTGCGGGGTAGTGGATCGACGAACCGAGCACGAGCGGTCCGTAGAGCCCGACGGTCTGCTCCATCATGTGTGATAGCGGCAGGATGGAGACGAGCCGCAGCGGACGGGTTGGCACCAGGGCGAGCGCAGACTGCACGTTGGTGACGATATTGCGATGAGTCAGGACCACTCCCTTCGGGGCGCCGGTCGTCCCTGACGTGAACACCACCTCGGCAACATCGGACGCCAGCGGCGCGTCGCCGAACGCAGCCTCGCCCGCCTCGAGCGGCAGATCGTCGATCGCGACAATGCGCCCTCCGTACTCGAGTCCGGGCGCGCGGGCGCCGCACACGAGCACCGGAGCGCGTGTCGCCGCGACGACCTTTGCGACGAATTCGACCGTCGCCGTCGGGTCGATCGGCACCACGGTGAGTCGTGCTCGCATCGCGCCGAAGAGGGTGGCAACGAGGTGCGGGGAGTTGGGTGCCCACACCCCGAGTGCCGTGCCGGGAGTCAGGCCGAGGTCGGTGCGCAAGTAGCCGGCAATGGCTCCGGACGCGTCCCAGAGTTGCCGGTAACTCCACGACCGATCGCGGAGGCCGACGTGTGCAGACACAGCCGGCCGGTTGCCGTACCGGGCGGCCGCGTCCCTCAGGAGATCGACGAGGGTGTCCATAGCGAGCTCTCGTCAGAAGAGACCGGCCTCCTGTCGTCTTCGGCCCGAGCGGCGAGCAACCGCACTCGACCCGAGACCGTCACGCGCACCGTGCCCGCCGACACGAGCCGCAGGCCGTCAACGTTGACCATTGCCGCTGGGCCGGCCGTGATGGGATCGGCGATGAGCGTGGAGATCTCGCGCACGATCGCCCCGACAGCTTCCGGGTCTTCGAGCACCGCGGCCGATCGACATGCCGCAAGTTGCCGTACCATCGCCCGCACGCCGCGATAGGGCAGGGCCACGACGCGGAAGGTGCCGCTTCCCAGATCGAGGCGGCGTCCGAGCGGGAAGTCCTTGCCGAGGTCGCCGTTGAGCACGATGACCGCCACCCATTGCCGGACGGGCAGCGGGTCGCCGTCGAGTGTCAGCCGCAGCGGTGGGATGCGAGCGAAGAGCCGTCGTACCCACCACCACAGTGCAGCCAGTACCAGGCCCACATAGAACGGCCCCAGGTCACCCAACAGCGTTCCGAGCAGTCCCTTGTAGTACTTGACGGCTCGGGTCTCCGTGAACCGGGGGACATCTCCGAACACGCCCAGGCCGCCGAAGCCGACCATGTGCATGCGCTGGACTGTGGCGTCCGGCTCCGTGGCTTCCACGCTGAGGACGTCTGCTTCGACGCAGCGGTCGGCGTCGATTGCCTCGGCGATGGCCGCGGCAGCGGCGCTCAGGTCGTCGGGCACATGCAGGGCCTTCCCGATGAGGTCGGCGGAGCCTTTGCGGAGGAAGGCCAAGCGAAGGTCGGGAGGAACCGCGCCGTCGATGTGACACCCCTCCAGGACGGCGTTGAAGGTGCCGGCGCCGCCGGCGGAGACGATGATCCGCCCGCCACCGAGGACGAGGTCGTGGGCGACGGCTCGCGCTTCTGCGTGAGTATGGGTTTGATGCAGGCGCACCGGACGCTGCGTAGTGGCGCAGAACTCGGGTTCGATGCGTTCGACCTTGCGTTGGTCCTCGAATGAGCCGGAAATCGTCGTGGCAACCACCTCGATCGTGTCCGGCGACGCCGGGCCGGGTGCACGCGCGATCCGACGCTGGCGGTGGATGGCGAGCAGTTCAGCGGCAACCCTTTGCGTCACTTCGTCGAGGCTGAGGTCGTCGACGCGGATGCGGATCACCGGGATGTGGAGCCTTGCCTCCAGCAGCGCACACACGCGTTCGTAGCCGACCGCCAGCTCAGTGAGGAACGCCTCGTTTTCGTGCGCCTGGAGCTCACGCCCGCGGGCCCGAATCCGCGCCAGTGCCTTGGCCGGGGCGATCTCGAGCAGAAACACGACGTCGGGAATTGCGAACCGCGTGAGATGCAGCCGGTTGAGCACCACGAGCGGCCAGGCGCGGCGTGCGTAGTGCCGAACATCGCGGGCGGGCACGCGTCGCATTCCTGCCAGATACTGCGTGGCATCGAACAGACGATCGTCGTCGGCGAGCTCCTCACTGGCGTACCGCGCCGCGGCCCAGGCGCTCATGTTCACCAGGGGGTCGCCGTCGGTGAGGAGCGCATCGGGTGCATCGTGAGTCAGGAGGTAGGAGCGGATGTGATTTCGCTCGAGGAACTCGAGGATCTTGAGATCCTTGTACAGGCCCGGTCTTCGCAGACCTTTCGCCGCAGCCCCAACGACCCGCGCCGAGCGCGACAGCGGAATATCCGTGCGCTCCCCCAACTGCTCACTCGGGGATCCGCCGAGAACCGTCTCGCCTAGGCCGGCGATTGGGACGGACTGTGCGAGCCGCGCCGCCGCGCCACGGAAGGTAGATGACTTGCCGCACCCATCGATGCCCACGATGGCGGCAACCAGAGTGCTCTCGGAGTGGCGGGGCGAATCGCCCAAAGAACTGCGTGGACCCATCTTGCGCCTCGCTTCTCAAGTTACGCCGTTGTGCGGACCGGGCGGTAGGTCCGCACAGCACAATTTGCCGGGACGATGCACGTCCTTGTCGAACGGAACGGACAAACATGCCATCGGAAGCTGGCCGAGATTGAGCACCTCGGCAGGGCCGGGTCAAGCGTCGTGGGTATGACCAGTTCGCCAGAAGGACCGATGCGTACATCGGCCGCTGGCTTCGAGTGTTACGCCCGGGACAACCAAGAAGCAACCAAGAAATCCGCCCCCAACTCTGAAACGGTCTGTAAGTGAAACGCCGAGACCTGTTGCAGCACAACGAGTCCCATCGCACGCCCGGAGGGACTCGAACCCCCAACCTTCTGATCCGTAGTCACACAGACGCGGTGCCGTCTGGTGCCGTTGCATCCATCCGGTGCTGTCCCGTACCGGATTCCGGCGAGATTCCTGTCGTCCTGTCCATCTGGTGATCTCCTGTGTCCTGGAGTTGGGTTGCAGGTGGGTTGCAGCCGACGACTGATACGCCAACGCGTCGACATCACCGCGAACCATGCGCAGCTTCTCCTTGGTGTCGGGCCGCAGTGGGTCCCTTTGGCGCTCGCGGCTGAGCGTGGGGTACCGGATGCTGGTTGAAGAAACGCCGTCTGGTGGGGCGAGCGTCGCCTCTCGAGACGACGATGTCGAAAGGGGGCGCCATGAAACGGCTGATCACCTTCTTCGCAGCCATGGCTCTGGTGACGGGGCATGTGGCGGAGGTGGCGGCGGAGTCTCTTCGTTGGGCTACGGTGCCGACACGCGCACGCTCATCGGCGGGATGCTCTGGAACGTCATGCCGAGGGACGGTATGGCGAAGAGGACCGTGTACGTACCCGATTCGGGTGGTGTGAACTCCGCCACGTATCCACCGTCGGGCTGCGCCGATGCGAGCACTCGTGAGCTCCAACTCCCTCCCGCATGGATCAGCATCGCCACGACGTCTTCGACTCCAGCGATCAGGTCGCCCGTGACCGATTCGCGCACCGAGAATTCGAGCTCGTTCGACTCGCCGGTGGTGAGCTCTTGCTCCGGGGCCATCTCGACCCGAGCGATCACAGTGTCGGTTTCGGCAGGCGCGTCGTCGGCGGCGCGGGCGGTGAAGCTGAAGCAATGGGTGAGCTGCGGCGAGTCGAGCAAGAAGGCCACCACGTAGTCGCCGCCGGCCGGGATGCGGATGCTGCCGGTGTAGACGCCGGGGCTGGGTTCCTTGAGGCTGCGGTCGACCACTTGCACGGCACGCGGGATGAGGGTGTGGCCCTGGAAACCGCCGAGCGCCGCCTGCGAACCCTCGGTATAGAAGTACACCTGATCGTCGGCAGGGTTGGCGATCAGCAGCGCTTCGCCATCGGGGGTCGCCGTGATCGCGTCCGCGGTGACCGTCGTTCCGGCGGCGCCGGCCGGCCTCTCTCCAATAGGAATGGTGAGCACGGAGACGTCACCGGCGGGATCGATCTCTTCGAGGGGGATGGCGGTCATCGCCGGCGATCCGCTGGTGTGGATGTAGGCGGCGGCCCCGGTGAACGTCACCCGGTCGGGCACCCCGGGGACCGGAACCTGGTGGGTGATCCGGTTGTGCGCCGTTTGCAGGAGATAGGCCTTCTCCGCATCCGGGTTGACCGCCACGGCCCAGGCACCGTCGGGGGAGACTCCGATGTCGGTGATTCCTTCCTCGACCGGCAGGCGAGCGGTTTCGAGGCCCCGCTCCGGGTCGAGGATCGCGATTGCACCGGCTCCCGGGATGGTCACATAGACCGTGCCGGAGCCCGGTGAGTTCGCCACCGCGCCCGCCGCGCCTCCCAGCGGCACCGATCCCACCACCCGGCGACCGGCGACGTCGACGACGACGACCCCGGTGGCGGTGCCCACGATCGCCCGGGTTCCGCCGGCGGCGAAGGCGATGGCACCCGTGGCGCCATCCGTCCCGATGGTCGCGACGTCCAGGGTGGCGGCGTCGATCACGGCGACGCCACCGTCGTCGCCGAGCGTCACCCAGACGCTAGCCCCGTCGGGAGCGAGGGCGATGCGCTGCGGCTTGCCCGGGAGGTCGACGGTGTCCTCCACCAGGAAGGCGTTGAGGTCGACCACCGCCACCTTGTCCAGGTCGGGCAGTGTGGCGAAGAGGCGGCTCTGCTGCGGTGCCATCACCCAGTCCTGGGCCGGCGCCTGGAGGATGATCACGGAGAACAGGTTGGTCATGCCGGCGACGTCCACCATGGGATCGATGACCGAGATGGTGCTGTCCTGGTTCATGGTGAGGATGAAGTAGCTGTTCAGGTTGATCGCCGCTCGGCGGTCGAGCATGCCCGTCAGATAGCCTTGCACCCGGTCGGAGCACTCTGCCTCGTTGGCGGCAAAGTCGACCCAGACCGCCGGGTTCAACCCCCCGAGCGGTTGCTCCGTGGCCGAGTCGGTGACGTGGAACTGGAGGTTGGCATGCTGGCCCTCCACCAGGCGGGGAGCGACTTCCCCGCCGCGGCCGCCGACCCCGATGAAGTTCTCGACGGTGAATTCGACCTCAACACCGTCGGCGGTGGCCACCTCGTACACCCGTTCGTCCTCGGAGAAGATGGGGTTGCCGTGGTGGTCGACGCCGGCGGCTTCTTCGTCGCCGTGGTCGTGTTCGCCGGTCCCGGGCTCGTGAGAGTGGTCGCTCTCGTCGTCGGTAAAGACGTCGATGGTGCAGGCGGACAGCAGCAGCGCGAGCGCGACCAACATCGCGAGCCACCGATGCCCACCTCGCTGGATCATGCTCTGCGCGCCTCCCATGGCTGACTGCTTCCCCGAGCCGACAAGCCTAGGGGCCGGGGTGGGCTACGTCTGACGGAACCCACCCCGGCCAGCCGGTCAACGGAGGATGATCGTCACCGGGAATGGAGCCGACACCCCGCCTCCGGACGACACGGCAGTCACGGTGGAGACGGTTGGCGGCTCTGGCGGCTCGATGCCGAGACCGCGTTCGTTGAGCGACCAATCTCCGCTGATGTCGTCGACGTTGGCGACTCCGAGCAGGGTCCCCGGGTTGTCGGCATCGACGTAGTCGAGGTACACCTCGACGCTGCTCGTCGCGTTCGACACCGTTCCGTCGATCTGCCACCTGTCTTGCCGCTGCCGGTACGTGGCGGTGGCCACCGCCACGACGTCGTTCACCGTGATAGTCACCGTGGCCGTGTTCGAATCCACCGCGCCGTCGTTCGCCACGTAGGTGAACGAGTCCACTCCGACGAAGTTGAACGTCGGCGTGTAGGTGAACAAACCGTCGGCGCCGAGCGTCAGCGTTCCGTTGGCCGGCCCGGTCACCAGGACCGCGGTCAACGGATCGCCGTCGGCATCCGTGTCGTTGACCAGCACCCCCGGTGCCGGCACCACCAGATCCGTGTTCTGGACGGCATCGTAGGCGTCGTCGACGGCCACCGGGGCACTGTTGACCCCAACGCTGATGGTCACCGTCGCCTGCCCGCAATTTTCTGGAGTCAACGTTTCGCAGATCTCGTACACGAAGCTGTCCTTAGCTTTGAACGAGGGGTCCGGGGTGTAGGTGAACGAGCCGTCGGCGTTCAGCGTCAGGCTGTTGCCGGTCGCCGGGCCGATGACCGGCGTCGTGTTCAGCGCGAACTCGTCACCCTCGACGTCGAAGTCGTTGGCCAAGACTCCCGGCTCCGACACGTTCAGGATCCCGCCCTTCGCCATGCTGTAGCTGTCGTCGACTGCCGTCGGCGCATCGTTGACCGGGTCGATCGTGATCGTCACCGTGGCGACATTCGTCGACAGGTCCTTGCCGTCGTCGGCCTGATAGGTGAACTCGTCGGTCCCGCTGAACTCCGGGTCGGGCGTGTAGGTGAATGAGCCGTCGGCGTTGAGCACCAGCGTCCCGCTGGCCGGCCCGGTGACG